>NZ_JBQEOA010000001.1:0-153739 GCF_052044975.1 Chryseobacterium sp. 22458
TGTTACCATTATTCTATTAATTTTTTAAAATAAGACAACAAATTTATCTTGGCTATCTCACATTATCAGAACTTGCCCTTTGAGATACCTGAGAATTGGGTATGGGCAAGGTTTCAAGATATATTCAATATTATAATGGGACAATCGCCTAGCGGTGAATACATAAGTAGTGATGGAGAATATGAATTTCATCAAGGCAGAACTCATTTTGGAGATAAAATATTATTATCGTCCCAAACATTCACATCTTATCCAACTAAACTCGCTCAATCTCATAGCTTATTGTTGTGTGTGAGAGCTCCTGTTGGTGATATAAACATCACAAACAGAGAGGTTTGTATAGGTCGTGGGTTGTGTTCTCTGAAACCATTAAACGAAATCTCTCTTGGCTTCGCCTATTATTGGGTTTCCTATTTTAAAAATAGCTTTGTAAATAAAGCAACCGGTACAACTTTTTTGGCCATTTCTAGCGAAACAATTAGGAATGAATTTATTCCGATTCCTCCTCTTAAAGAACAAATGGTAATAACACAAACAATTAATTCATTATATACTATGTTAAATAATATAACAGTAGAATTATAATTCTGCTGTTATATTATCTAATTGTTGAAATAAGTTTTTGATGACTTGGACTATTCTAATTTGTTCTTGACTTGGAGGTAATAGAATAGGAAAATTAGTAATTTTCTCTTTTGAAATATTGGGTTGTGCCCCACCTTCTGCTTTTATTTGGAAAATTTTCTTCTTACTCATCAAAAGATACAAAAGAAATTTATTATAAATACCTGAATATGTAATGCAGGTACAACAAGCTTGATTTGTAGCAGCTGGTATATTTAGAATACCAATTTTTCCAATAGTTGCACCATACATTGCAATCAATACGCTACCTTTTGGATTTAATCTAACTGAGCATTCTTTAAGGGCTAAGTCGGTTATCTTTTCAGGTATATAATCAATATAGCCGTCATTTAGGTCACCAGTTTTCAGCCAATTAATCGTTCCCTTTTCATAATACGCTTTATTTGAACGGTTTGGAGTTGCACCAGAAGACCAAGAACCAACACATTCTAAGGTACATTCCGCCCATCCTTGAGGCAAGTTCTGATAATGTGAGATAGCCAAGATAAATTTGTTGTCTTATTTTAAAAAATTAATAGAATAATGGTAACAGACTTTAAAAAATCACTAAGTAAAAATGACTTGGCAGAAAACACAATTACATCGTATGTATGGACAGTAAATCACTTTCTTACTCAATATGGGGCAGTAAACAAGGAAAACCTTTTGGCCTACAAAGGATTTCTAATCGAACATTTTAAACCACAAACAGTGAATCTGCGTTTGCAAGCAATTAACAAGTATTTAGAATTTATCAAAAAAGATAGGCTGAAGCTCAAATTTGTTAAGGTTCAGCAGAAAAATTTTCTAGAAAATGTCATTAGTGACGCAGATTACAAGTTTTTCAAAACAAAGTTAAAAGCAGACGGAAACAGTGAATGGTATTTTGTCGTTTGGTTTTTAACAGCAACCGGAGCTCGGGTCAGTGAATTGTTGCAGATAAAAGCAGAACACGTTCAAATAGGACATCTTGATATGTACACAAAGGGAGGGAAAATCCGACGTTTATATATTCCTAAAAATCTTCGTGCAGAAGCTATCAAATGGTTAGAAACAAAAAGTATAAAATCCGGATATATATTTCTTAATCGTTTTGGAGAAAGAATTACAACCCGTGGAATATCTCAACAGTTGAAACATTTTGCTTCAAAATATGGCTTAAATGTGAATGTAGTATATCCACATTCTTTTCGCCATCGATTTGCCAAAAACTTTTTAGATAGATTTAATGACATAGCACTGCTTGCCGACCTTATGGGACACGAAAGCATAGAAACGACCCGAATTTATCTTCGCCGTACTGCAAGTGAGCAACAAGCAATTGTTGATAAAATAGTGAATTGGTAAAGATTGAAAATTATAGCGTAGGCAGATGCTTACGCTATAATTGAATTTATTATTTTATCAATTGAAGCAAAAATTTCTTCAATTTTTTGGACAATTCGTTTTTGTTCTGATAGTGGGGGTAAAGGGAAAGGAATAGTATTTAAAGATGATTTTGTGAGATGTTTAATAGTAATTCCCTTGCTGTAATTGTCGAGGAGACATATATCATTATAATGCCATAAAAAATACATATACAAATAAGAATCAATTTTACAATGGAAACGTACTCGATGTATCGCATTTTGATATAGTATGCTGTTCTCTCTATCCCATACTGCACATCGCCCAACTTCCCCTCCTTCGCAAACAAGTAAATCTCCCTTCTCTATTGAGTAACGATAGATTTCAATATCTTCAAATTTCATTTCTTTCAAGTCATCCAAGTTAACTTCTCCCCACCTGACATTTACGCTACGGAGATAAGGATAATACTTTCCCTGATTTTTAATTTTATCCAATGTTTTGCCTAAATCATTAGTTGAAATATCTTCAAAATAGCACCATTCCCAAGATTTTGGAATTTCAAAGGGATAATGTGAGTTATCCCCTGTGTATTTAGCCTTCTTTTTGCTTTCCGGATGCTCTGCTTTTATGCGTTCAAGCAATACAGAAGCGGGCTCATCATTTGGGTCTTGCGGGACAAGTTTACCTCGGATGGCAAGGTCTAGAATTTTGGATTTGGTTTGGTTTACAGTTTTTTGTAAATCTATCTGATTCAGTTCTACTTCATCGATAAAATGATTATATCGTTCTATATTATGAACAATTTTAATTTGCTCTTCAAAAGGAGGAATTGGATATAGCCAATTAAGAATATTATTATTACTTATTGACGGAGAGTTATCTCCTTTCATAAAGCTATTTAACCCATCTATTATATATTTCGAAGTCATTAAGTTAAAGCAGAATTCAGGAAACAGCATATTATTTGGTTTACAAACATAAAAGCCAGTAGAAGCAATACAATCATCCAAAGAGTTATCTATAAAAGCTATATTTTTTAAATACGGTCTTACCATAGAAAAAAGAGTGTCTCCTGTTGATAGTTTTCGTGTAGCACGACTTGGAGTATTTTCTATTTTGATAGTTTTTGGATTGGTTACTTTATGTTTTTTGTTATTTATTGCATCAATATCGATGTATCTAAAACTATTTCCCGTTGGCTTAGTACTTTCCATTGGATTAAAACACGAATATCCTCTTACCCATTCCCAACTTTCTGGTATCTCAAAAGGTATCTCGTTATCAATACATTTCACGGTTCCGTCTGCGAACTTCTCGTAATATGATTTATCGGAACGGTAAATGTATGATTCGTTCTTATCTCGCTTAATCTTTTTTTCTTTGATTAACTGTTCTTTTTCTGCACGTATTTTTTCGATAAGCACAGAAGCGGGCTCATCACTTGGGTCTTGCGGAACTAATTTTCCACGGATTGCTAAATCGAGGATTTTTTGTCTTAATTTCTTCGTATCCATTATTCCTCTATTTTGCCGATTATTTCTTTTAATGAAGTTACAGCTCTTGATATATTGGAACTTTTCTCTTCAATTTGTGACAACAATTCGGCAAGCGACATATCTACAGTCTCTTCTCCTGTTTTAATCCAGGTTATATCCAGGCTAGTTTTGTCTCTTCCTAATAATTCTGCCGAAGTATATTTCCGCCAGCGACCGGACGGATTTTCTTTGGAATAAGTTTCTATCCTGCTGTTAATATTTTCAGCATTGTAGCATTTTATAAAATCATCTAAATGCTGACGGCGCATAGGATTGGTTGCCAATGTATGTTTTACATTGGTGCGGTAATCGTAATACCACGTTTCATTGGTTTTATTCCCTTTTGAAAAAAACAATACATTTGCTTTGACACCATTGGCATAAAAAATACCTGTAGGCAAGCGAAGAATGGTATGAAGATTAAATTCTGTAAGTAATTTTTTACGAATCGTTTCCCCGGCACCACCTTCAAACAATACGTTATCTGGCAATACCACCGCTGCTCTTCCGCCATTTTTGAGCATCAGCATAATTTGTTGCATAAAATTCAGCTGGTTATTGCTTGTGGAAACATACAAATCGGTACGCATAGCAGCAATATCTGTAGAACCAGCAGGTCTATTCCCGAACGGAGGATTAGCAAGTACTACATCTACCAATGTATCCGGTTCTCTTTCTAATGAATCACAGCATTCTATCGGGCTGCGTTCCGTGCCGATTCCGTGCAGATACAAATTCATTGAAGCGAGGGTTACAACGAGAGGTGTATTGTCGTTACCGTGCAATGCTTTATCTCTCAGGAATGCCCGTTTTTCTTTATCTTGCGACTGCTCTTTCATATAATCGTAAGCAGCAAGAAGAAAACCGCCTGTACCACAAGCTGGGTCGCAGACCGTTTCTCCAATTTGCGGACGGCTAACTTCAACCATTGTATTAATTAGTGGTCGTGGAGTAAAGTATTGCCCAGCGCCACTTTTCTTGTCTTGTCCGTTTTTCTCAAGAATACTTTCATAAATTGCACCTTTAACATCTCCATCCATCGACAACCAATTTTCTTCATCAATAAGTGTTATCACTTTTTTGAGATATACCGGTTTATCTATTTTATTTTGGGCTTTTGTATAGATTGTTCCTATCAGGTTGTCTTCCTGACTCAATAATTTTAAGGTTTTCTCGTAATGGTCGATTAAATCAAGTCCATCCAGTTCCGTTAAATCATTCCAGCGATAACCGTCTGGAATAGCCGATTCCTCTCCGAAAATTTCAACATTTTCATTGTCCATCTTCAGAAATAAAAGATAAGTTAATTGTGTTATATAATCGGTGAAGCCAACACCTTGTGAAGAAAGAATGGTAGCTAAATTCCAGACTCTTTTTGTAAGCGACTGTTCGGTCGCAACTGTTTTTTTTGCCATTAATAATTTTATTTTAAGCAGCTTTTAGTATAAATTGTGAAAGTGAGATGATGGCGGTATTTACAGAATCTGCAGTGCCAAAATCTCTTACCATTTGGGCAACTAAAGGTTTGTCTTCCTCTTTAATGTCATTAAAATTGCAACTTCCATTGGCTACAATATAATTAACAACGTTGCGGATAATCTCTTTTTGAGTGTCCGTCAAAGGTCGTTGATTTTGTCCGCACCAAAGCTCAAAGCGACTTGCAGCCATTGATGATAAAGAACGTAGGTCAGGACTTTGTTTTAAAGCAAAACGTACTAATTGAATAATATTGGTTAGCGCATCTTTTTCATCTTTTGAGCGAAAAGAGACAACGTGAGTCGGGTCCAGGACAGAATAGGTATTCCATAACAGGATAGGATTGAATTTGTTGCTGGCTTGCATTAGTTTTTCTCGTAGTTCCTTCAACATTTTATAAGTAATCGGCTCATTGCTGTTGTTGTAAATAATACGTAAAGCTTCAATCTCATCTTTATGGGAATTGACATAATCTTCAAATGCTTGTGTGGTGTTCCGAGCTTCTTCAATGGAAAATCCTTTCTCAATTAAATTATCTTCTCCCGGTTGCAAAATGGATATAAATCCTGCATTCAGTTCTAGCAGATATTGTCTTGCTTTCGGATTATGCGTAAGAGGACGAACGAGGCCTTTTCGTCCAAGATTTGGATGATTGACCTCAATAAAAGGTTCCAATATTCCTTCTTCTAAAGCACTGAATATTTGTACTGCCAAATCTATTATTTCGATTCTTGCTAAATCTGTGAATTTTTGACGTTGTTTATCATCTGATTTAATATTGATTCGTGATAAACGACTTGCCAAGAGTCTTAAATTATCATCCGACAAATCTCCGTGCGTAATACGCTCTAATAATATTCTCAAAGACATATTAGGAGGCGGCATATCTGCACCAGGACGAGTAACCTGCATTTCGTGTTCTGTTACTCCGACTGCATCTACCAAAAAGAAAAGGTCTTTACTGACTGCATTGGGAGTTACATTACGGAGTTGTTCGTCTCCAATTGTTCTTACACCACGACCTTTCATCTGTGTATAAAGAGCATCCGATTCCACATCCCGCATAAACATAACAACTTCCAAAGGTTTCACATCCGTTCCTGTTGCCACTAATGTCACGGTAACAGCAATCCGGAAATCTTTGTCATTTCTAAAACTTCTTATTAACTGATTGCTGTCTCCTGCAGAATAAGTAATTTTTTGAATAAAATTTTCGGACTGGTTAGGAAATACTTCCTTCGCAATTCGGACTATATTGGTTGCGTGAGCATCATTTAAAGCAAAAATCAAAGTTTTAGGAATATACTCTAATTGAGGTTCTCTATCGGGATAAAGCTCGTTATATATAGAATCACGGTAAGTTTCTAAAATAAGTTTGATTTGCGAAGGATTGATAATACTGCGATTGAGTTCTGTAGAAGTATATGTTTTCTCTTCTGAAGTTCTTATATCTTCTACCTTACCGGAATATTTTGTTATCTGCGTTATATTTTCTCCTTCTTTTACAGCTCCTCCATTTTCCGTAGCCTGAGTTTTAATACGGAACACACGATAATCAACATTAATTCCGTCAGCAATAGATTTTTCAAGGGTATAATTTACTATACGGTTATTATTGAAAAACGCTAAAGTTTCGGGAGCTGGTGTAGCGGTAAGACCAACCATTTTTGCTGATTTAAAATACTCCAAGACTTTTCGCCAGTTGCCGTAAATGGAACGGTGGCACTCATCAATAATGATTAAATCAAAAAAGTCAGGAGGAAGATTTAAGTTTCCATCCAATTGTATTTCTTTGCCATCGTTATTATATGATTCGTCATCCTCGTTATCATTTAATTCCTGTCCTGTAAGCAGCGCAAAAAGTCTTTGAATGGTTGAAATAACGACATTCGCATCTTTGGGGATTTTAGCAGATTTTAATCGCTCTGTTGTAAAAATCGTATTGAATGGCTCTCCTGTTTCTGTAAGTCGGAAAGTGCCAAATTCTCCTTCTGCCTGTCGTCCTAAATTATTTCTGTCAACAAGAAACAAAACCCTCTTAACAGGCGTATAAGAAAGTAGTCTGTAAGCGGCCATACAAGCCGTAAAAGTTTTTCCAGCCCCCGTTGCAAGTACCATTAACGCACGAGATTGGCCTAATCTAAAACTAGATTCCAATTCAGTAATTGCTTCATATTGGCAATCCCTTAGTCCCTTCTTTTGCAGTGAAGGTAAACCGGAATACTCGTCTTCTATTCCAAGCATTTTCACAATCTCTCTTGGTGAATGTATACGAGGGACTGTCAAATAATCTTCATCAAGATTATTAATATTTCTAAATAATATTTCCTTACCGTTTGATAAATAAATGATGGGCAGCGGTTGATACCAGTAAGAACACCAATCTGGCAATCTGTAAGTATATCTTTCAGCTTGCTCCATTACAACATTAGATAGTCTACATTCTTCTTTTTTTGCTTCAAGAACACCTATCGCTTTGCCATTAATAAACAGAAGATAATCAGCTTCAAGGCTTCCTTTTAAAATCCCTTCTTCAATAGCCACAGCAGAAATATTGGGTGAGTAATGGTCTCTATTGACAATTTCCCACCCAGATTCATTAAGCATTCGATTGATAATTTCTCTAGCTTTTTGTTCTGGTGTCATTTATTTACTTCTATATAATTTATATTATCAGAAGTTAATCACAAAAATAGTTAATTTCATTTGATATCTCCTTATGCATTCCTAGAATGCTATGAAGAAGTAACTTTATTTGATAATTTTGTTTGTGAAGAGTTTTAAATTGGTTGTTTATTTTATTGTTTTTACAATGTCATATTCATTGATATTAGCTCTTATGGTCAGTGCAATATCAATATATTTATCTGGATTAACAATAAAATCACTCCATTTAACAGAATGAATAAAGGATGAATAACCTTTATATGGTCTACTACCAATATGATTAGCACAATCTGTATAGACAGGATTTTTTACATTGAACATATTATCTCTAAGGATTTGAAACAAAGAATCAGTTTTCAATGTTCTGCAATTACAATATAAACAAGAGTTTTCTTCAATAAAATAATTATAGCTTCCCCATTGGTCGGGTAATACAACTGCTAAGACTGCATTTGTTTTGCTCCTTCCTCCCTGTCTTGATTGTTCTTTCAAAGAATATGAAATTTCCCAAGGAATCCATTGGTCTTTTTCACTAGAGAAATTCTCTTTCATCCCTTTAGAAACAAGAACAATTGTAATTGAACTATAAAATATTTTATCTCCTAACTTTGAGGCAATTGTAGTATCCTCAAGCGCAACCATACTTTCCCCATCATTTTCTCCTTTATAAATATGGTCATCTTCTTCCAAAATTTTCGCAATTTCATCAACATAATGTCTTGCTGTTGTTGCAATTCTTCTTTTTGTAACAAAGAAATCAATAACTTCATACACTCCTAAATCTTGCACTTGGGCGTCTGCATATTTATATGAAACGAATATACTCTTACCCATAATTTAGTAATTGTTTCTGATTTTTATTGCTTCTTCAATCCAGTCTTCAAGATTTTCTTTAATATGGTCATACACATAGGTACTTGTACTGTATGGCGGATTGTAACATTTTACAATTGAAGAAAGGGATTTTCCATCCACACTAAAGCCATCAAATGGATTATTTCCTTGATTAGATTGATTACCCCCACTGTCTTTTAGATTATGTACATAAATTCCAAAAATTCCTCGTCCCTCTTCCCAAGCCTTTTTTATTTCATGGTCAATCCATTTTCTTCCTGCTGTTTTTTCTCCAACAAATACAATAACACAAGATTTTCCACTCATATTATTATCAATCCATTTTTCTATTTCTTTGTCACCACCATTCGTTACTTCTTCCCATTTGTTGGAAGTAACCACACTATTTCCTTCAATTTTTCCCATATTTCTTATTTGAGAAGCCCTCCAATTATCGGGTACATAATGGAAACTTGTAAACACTTTTCTTGCCATAATTATAGTTTTTGTAAAATATTGATTGCTTTTATTGTGTTGTTTATTATTTCTTCTTTTGTTGGATTATCTTTTCCGAGTTCTCTTATAGCATTGTATAATTCTGCATTATCAGGATAATAAACTTGTAGTTCTCCAGTAACTTTATCCCATAATGATTTGGAAACATATCCAGTTGCTCCTATAGGAATAGGAATAACATTATGTTGCAAACAAATTTCAAATTCTTCTTCCATACCATTTGAATTGACTATATCATCGCCAACTTTTTTGTTACCGAAAACAAAAACTGCTACGCCCGCTTTTGAAATCATCTCGTTTCTATAATCTGTCCATATTTCAGGGATACTTTTAGCTCCAGACTGAATTTGGGGAAAAGGTCTTAAAATTAATAAGTCATCCAAATTTCTGTAATTAGAATTTAATTTAAAATCTAATGCACCATTAATAACAACGCTACCAATTCCTAATCCAAATCCCGAAATAATTTTATACTCTTTTTCAGCCAATTTGTAACTTAGGGAATGAATTAGGTCATTCGCATCTTCTGCGGTATAAGGTGAATAATCGTGAGCCGCTCCTGAGATAAAAATATTTTTTCTTTTTATTCTCTTCTCTATCTCGTGCAAAATTGCTGTTATTTCAGAATATTCTTTAACCATTATGGCATGAATACCATACCTAACTAAATCTTCAATTTTTAACTCCTGTTTAATTTTTGCGTACAAATAATCTTCCTTATTTTGCTCAGGTGTTTTTGTGGTATCATTAAAATCGGTTTCTTGCACTTCCTTGAAAAAACAGTAGTGCGTAGGCGTGTTATCTTTTAGCAGAATTTTTATTCTTCCTAAAATGTACTCCAGATTTGGGTCATCGAAGCTGAAGCCTATAAATAAAAAAGTCTTTGATAATAAATCTCCTCTCAAGGCAGTAGAAAATAATTCTTTCTTATCATTGTAAGTTTCGTAATCATCCTTTGTTAGAACAGCTTCATCAGGAGAGTTTTTATCCCCATGCATTTTGTAGACAATGGCATCTTTCTTCTTGATGTTTCTTGAAAAGTCTACATTCCTAATTTTTGTTTCAACTGTTTTACCATTCGCTTCCAAGGTCTTTTCTATAAGCTGATCGTAATTTGTTGTCCAAAAGGTGTCAATACCAATACGAGACAAAATTTTATGGTTTTCGCTACCTGTGGTGAGTGTGGTAAATTCATTGATAATTTTATTGTTGATTTTACCTCTCTTAAATTTATTGAAATGATATTGTGCCACTGAAATCAAGTCGTGTTCTTTATCAACATCTAATTTTAATTCAACAGCTAAGTCTCTCAACAGTTCTTTCCAATTTACAAAGCCTAATGTTGCGGAAAAACCCGCACCTGCAAAAATAGCAGCATCTCCACTATTTATTTCTATAGCAAAATCATTTATAAATTTCTTTTGTTGTTCTGTAAATGTCATAATTATTTATTTAACCACTCGTTTAATGATATTTCTGTTTTGTTGGGATAAATTATTTTGTAATAATCTTTTGTGTATTCACTTTCCTCAATTCTAGGATAAATTTGAAGATACTCATTCCCCTGCCAGGTAAGTCTATTGTCTGCTAAAGGTAAAATGCAAATTTTATCACTTGCCAATTTATAGGTATCTCCAATTCCAACTTCCCAATTGCACCATTTAGAAGCAATGGCATCGTTTGTCGCTAATAGTACAAACTTGTCATTTTTTCTAATTTGTCCTTTAATATTTTGTGCTGTTATTCCGCTTGTGCGTTGTGGCATTGTTTCATCAGCCCAATCTACATAAATAGAAATACCTAAATTTTCAAAAAATGTCTTTGCCTGAGCAATCAACGCTTTATCTTTATGAGAATGCGATAAAAAGATACTTGTCTTTGATGAATATTCAGAGAAAGTTCGGCTTTCATTCAAGGTTGTATATCCTTTATTTCTAGCCTTATTGTAGGCAATCGTCTGAAATTCTTGTTTAGTAAAAATGGCCATATGTTTTATTTTTGTTTTCTTGTTATTATTTTATTCAATCCCCTAAATCTGATTGTTAGTGTTCTAAGTGGAATTGATTAGCCAAAATAGTAAAAAAGGCATATATTATTTCGTTTTTATATTTATAATCTGTAAAACTAGACTTTTAAAGGGAAAAAAAATTACGGTTTTCCGGAAGATCCCGCGTAATGCCACCATTGGTGGCTATGAGCCCACTAAGTTTATTTGAATCATTTATTTCCTCTGATTACGAAAATAGTGTAAACAATCAGAGGCTGATTAAAAGCAAATTTTCCAGTTTAAAAACCGGTTTTGAAATGAAATCAGGTTGGACAACCTTTATCAATTATGAACTGGGCTATCAATGGATATTTAACAAAATTATGTCTGATGTAAATGATAACAAATATATTGACCAAAAAGGATTTATAAATCTTTACATGACTATTACTCCTGAATTTAGAATCGAATCCTATCTTGAATATTATAAATTTGGTAATACCAATGCAAGAACTACTCAATTCTGGGATGTTAAATTAAATTATAGATTGAAGAAACAGAATATGAATTTATTTCTACAGGGCAATAACTTACTAAACTCAAATAGCATTCAACGGTTTTCCATTTCAAACATAAGCGAAAGTTTATACACTCAAAAATTAATTCCATTACATTTTGTTTTGGGCTTAAATAAAAGTTTTTAATAAGCAAAACATGGGCTTTAAAATAACAAGTTTAATAAGTAAAAATTCTAAAATGAAAAACGCTAACATATATAAAAATAGACCTACTTTTATTTCATCCTAAAAAGATACCCATCCCATAACAAAAATAAAAAAAGAAGTCAAAGATAGGGAGCTCCTAAATCCAAGTGCTAAAGTTTTGTCAAGGTCAAGCCCTACGGGTTTTTAGAAAAAGTTTTTATGTATAAAAAATACACAAAAACTTTTTCCAAAAAACCTTGACATAACACCTCGCTCCCTTAAAAAAGGACTTTTTTTTTCTTTTTTTTTCGGTTTTTTCTTCGCTTTCTTTTAGAAATATTTCTGCTAATCAAATACAGAAAAAATACTGCAAATATATTTTACAGTATTTTTGATTGAAGTTAAAAGTTGATATTACATATATCAATACTACATCTATAATCTAGCTGTTAGTAATGTTTTTAATGAACTCATATCTTCACTTACTTTCTTATCCAGAATCTTAGCATAATGTTGAGTGGTTTTAATACTTCTATGTCCCAACATTTTACTTACACTTTCCATAGAAACATTATTCCCTAAAGTCACTGTCGTTGCAAATGTGTGGCGTGCTACATGGAAAGTCAGTTTCTTTGTAATTCCACAAGTCTCAGCAATTGTTTTCAAATATTCGTTAACTTTTTGATTAGTATACATTGGGAGTAACCTTTCTGAATCTATTATTAAAGGATGGTTCTCATATTTTCTTAGTATTTCTTCAGCTATTGGAAGTAAGGGAATATTTGATGCTGTATGGGTCTTTTGTCTATGAGTCATTATCCATAAATTTCCATCTATTCCGGTAGAGATATGATCCTTTGTTAAATTGTAAATATCAATATAAGCCAATCCGGTATAACAGCTGAAAATAAAAATATCCCGAACTAAATTTAAGCCCTGACCTGCAAAATCTTTATCCTGAATAGATTTAATTTCTTCTAGTGTAAGGAAATTTGTGGCTACTTCATTAAATTTTCCTTTGTAATACACCACTAAATCCTTTTCAATCCAAGTATTCTGGTAGCATATTTTGAGAATTTTTGCTAAATTCTTGGTATGTTTTACCGTGGAATTGTTATTACATTTTGCTACGGTACGAAGAAAGAAATCAAAATCATTCAAAAAAGCAGGTTCAATTTTTTTAATATTAATATCAGATTTTTTATAAAAACTCCATAGAAATTGTTTTAAATGAGACAAACACGTTTTGAAATTTTTAAGAGTTGCTAGTGCATAATCTTTTCCAATTAATTTTTTCATCCTATCATTATGATCTTGAAAGATAGGAATCAAATGACGTTCTGTTTCTTGTCTTCCGGTTAAAAGATTCCTCACATCGGTAGCATCGAAAGATTCTCCTGATAAAATAAGATTTCTTTCGATTTCAAGGATTTTAGATGATAATACATCAAAATACTTATTGATGGTACGAGCCTCCTCAGAATTGCCTTTTAAACGGTTTATTTCTGGATTCCATTTAGAAAGATCTACATTTTTACCTGTAGAGAGTTCTGAACGTTTTCCATTAACTGTAATTCGTAAGTAAACAGGAACTTGTAAATTGCTTTTCGATTTGGATTTTTTAGCATAGAGCAATACTGAAATTTTAGTTTTCATAATAATGACTTTTAAAGGTTAAAATAATTTCCAGAGACCCATTAATCAAGATGTTCGATTATTAAACAGCTTTGCTGATGGGACTTTCAGAGAAATTCGGTTACCTGAAAAAATCTAAATATAGAGGTCACCGAAAAGGGCACCTTTACTTTGTGAGAAAATAGCTTATTTTGTATATATTACTCAAAATAAAGACCCCTCAAATCATACAATTTGAGGGGTTTTGTTTGAAATCATCCAATTTCTTGTGGTTTCTCCAGGAATCGAACCAGGGACACATGGATTTTCAATCCATTGCTCTACCAACTGAGCTAAGAAACCATTATATTTTTGTTTGACTTACTTCGTTGTTTTAAAGTGATGCAAAAGTAGTACATTTTTTTCAATTCTTAAACATGTTTTTTACTTTAGATCCGCTTTTATTCCTAAATATAAGATTAACAGGGCTAAAGATTTTTAAAAATACAACATAAAGAATAGAAAACTTTGCGTGAGAAAAATATCGCATCAGTATAAAAAGAGAAGTCTGCGTGTTAAAAACAAAAAAACCTCTGAAAAATCAGAGGTCTTCAAGTGGTTTCTCCAGGAATCGAACCAGGGACACATGGATTTTCAATCCATTGCTCTACCAACTGAGCTAAGAAACCATTATATTGTTGTTTGACTTACTTTGTTGTTTTAAAGTGTTGCAAAAGTAGTAAGTTTTAGTATACAAAGCAAGTATTCATCATGCTTTTTTTATTGAAACTAAAAAAACTATTGATTATCAGACGGATTATTTTCCTGTTCCTTTCTGATCTGCTCACTCATTTCTTCCAATACCGGTTTGATCGTGTTTTCCGGAAGATCACTGATACGGATATACATCAACCCATCGATCGCATCATTGAAGTTGGGATCCACGTTGAAAGCAATTACTTTCGCATTTTGTTTGATGTATTTTTTGATCAGAACAGGAAGTCTCAGTTCAGGTTCCAGATCATCGATGATCTTATCAAGCTTATTAAGGTCAGATTCCATTTCCTCAAAGAAAATATTCTTATCCCTGTCACGAAGCTTTACTTTGTACTCATTTCTTGGGGTGATATATTGAGCAACGGCAGAATCAAAATAATTGGAACGCATAAACTCAATCATCAGAGATTTTGAGAACTCCGAGAACTTATTGGAGATACTTACACCACCCATCAGGAATTTATGATCAGGGTTTCTCAGGCATACATGCACAATTCCTCTCCATAAAAGGAAAAGCGGAAGTGGTTTCTGCTGATACTCCTGGCAGATATAGGCACGGCCCATTTCGATCACTTTTTTGAAGAAAGGGTGAATGTCCTGTTCAAATTCAAATAAAGAACTTGTATAGAAGCCTTTGATGCCATATTTTTTCATCACCTCTCTGCCTAGTGCCATTCTATACGCTCCGGCCAGTTTCTTCTCACCATTGTCCCAAAGGAACAGGTGGTGGTAATGCTTATCATATTCATCCAGGTCAAACGGAAGATTACTACCTTCACCCACTGCACGGAAAGTAAGCTCTCTCTGGCGCCCGATTTCCCGCATGATAGAAGGAATCTCTTCGTAAGTGGTAAAGTAGATTTCGTAATTTCCGTTGCTGAACAGCATTTTGTCAGTACCTCTAAGTTTGTCAACATCTTTGATAATATCCTCAATCGGAGTTTCATCAATAATGTTCTGAACAATATTTTCTTCCTTCAGCAAAGGAAATTTTACAGAAAGATTCTGAAGATTGATACTTTGAGCCAGAGATTTCCTTTTTTCATAATAAGATTTCATCATATAAACCTTACGCTTCAGAAACTCTCCCAGTTCCTCAATCGTTTCCATATCATCCATTGCTTTCACCGTGATAGGCCTTCCGATTCTGATTCTGATAGGTTTTTCCCTGTCATTCATCATTTCAGCAGGTAGCATCAGCGTTTGTAAATTCGGGTGAAGCTTGGCTACCTGATAAAAAAGACGGCTGTTCTTGGCATGGAAATACATAGGAACTACCGGCACTTTAGCCATTCTGATCAGCTTAAGTGCCGTTTTTTCCCATTCTTTATCTAAGATTTCTCCGTAAGGATTGTTTTTGTTGGAAACTTCTCCCGCAGGAAATATACCTACGCAGCTTCCGTTTTGTAAATGCTTGAGGGTTTCACGCATTCCCGAAGAACTGCTGTAAGCTTCTTTTCGGTTTTCAAAAGGGTTTACAGAGATTACATACGGCTCCATAGGCTTGATCTTTTCCAGAAGGAAATTTCCCATTACCTTGAAATCCGGACGTACCTCTGATAAGATCTTGCACATCAGAATTCCGTCTATAGCACCCAGCGGGTGATTCGAAACCAGAATAAAAGGTCCTGTTTTCGGAATTTTTGCCAGATCCTCTTCAAAAGCTACATAGCTTAGGTTTCTTTCTCTTACAAATGAGTCGAAAAAGTCTTTGCCTTCCTTATCTTTTAATTTATCGTATAATTTATTTACTTCATTTATTTTAGCAATGCTCATCACAGCAGATGCTACCGGGTTCTTGAGGAACCCGATTTTACTTAAGCCGGAAGCTTTGATCAGATCGTTTTTCGAAATTAAACTCATGTGTGTTTAGTCGCAATTAATATTATTGTGTTACCATTTGAAGTGTATTCTTGGAAATTTGCTCCAATAATACATTTTTTTCCTGGTAAAATCTCTCAATGTGATCCATCTTCGCATTTCTTACTGTGAATAAAGATACATTTTTAATTGCTTCGGTTTTAAAAATTTTTTGAAGCTCTTCATTAAGCTCTTCAAGTTGATTAAATTTATCTTCCAGGCACAATGCCAGTGATATAGCAGAGTTTTGCATCAGGGAAACCTTGATCTTATATTTAGACAGATACCCGAAAATTAAGCTCATATGATCTTCCGCAATGAATGAGAAATCTCTTGTGGAAATTTTCAGTAAAGCCTGATTTTCCTTTAAAATATAAGACTCCTCATGTTGATTCTTGTCTGAGGCACCTACTTTTGTTCCTTCTTTGGCAGGATCTACGAAAGATTTTACATAAAAAGGAATGTTTTTTTGCTGTAGCGGCTGTAATGTTTTCGGGTGAATTACACTTGCTCCGTAATAAGCCATTTCAATAGCCTCTTCATAAGAAATATTCGAAAGAAGAGATACTTCTTCAAATTTTCTCGGATCTCCGGTCATTACCCCAGGTACATCTTTCCAGATCGTCATCGCTTCGGCATTTAAGCAATACGCAAAAATAGCAGCAGAATAATCAGATCCCTCTCTTCCTAACGTTACCGTAAAATTATTGTCATCAGAACCAATGAAGCCCTGGGTAACATAGCAGATTTCCGGATTAAGATTCGAGATAAACTCTTCCGTTCTCGTCCAGTCTACCGTACCTTCCCTGTATGAATTATCAGTTTTGATGTAATCCCTGGCATCCAGCCATTGGTTGGTAAACTGAATTTCATTCAGGTACTCGCTTACAATTTTTGTGGAAATCATTTCTCCGCAGCTCACCACCTGATCATACACAAAGTCGTAATTAGGAGATTTATTTCTTCTTAAAAAAGAATCGATGTCATCAAAGAAGAGATTGATTTCAGCAAAAACCGCATGATTTTCAGGAAAAAGACCTTCCGCAATCTCAATGTGTTTTCGTTTTATCTTTTCAATCTCAGTTTGATAGTTATCTTTTTTGAAATAAAGTTCTACAACTTTTTCCAACTCATTGGTCGTTTTGCCCATTGCTGAAATCACCAGCAAACATTTGGCAAATCCCTGGCTTTTTAGAACCATGGACACATTTTTCACACTTTCGGCATCTTTTACAGACGCTCCACCAAACTTGAAAATTTTCATTAAATTGTTAAAAATAAAATTGTTAGATAAAAAATTACATGAGTTTTTTACGGACGTCAAAATTATAAATTTACAACGAGATATGAAATAGCCTAGCGGCCCGATAGAATTAAGATTTCCTTAAAATCAACAATTCATGAAATAATCCGGTTTTTTTACGCCTCCGGAATAGCAAATCTGGACCTTACATTTTATCTAACTGCTTAATATTATGTTGTGTTTGAATTATATTGTATTGAAATACAGTGAGTAATCTCTTTTGTAATTAAATTTTCTTAATGCAATAAATTTTCCGAAATTTGGGGGAAAGTAAAAAGAAAAATATGTCAAATCAGCCATTACAGACTTTAGGAGAGTTTCTTATTGATAAGCAGGACGATTTTCAGTATTCTACAGGAGAATTTTCTCGTCTTCTCAGTGCAATAAGACTGGCTTCTAAAGTGGTAAACAGAGAAGTAAATAAAGCAGGAATTGTAGATATAACAGGAGCTGCGGGAAACCAGAATATTCAGGGTGAAGAACAGCAGAAACTGGATGTGATCGCTAATGAAATTTTTATTACGGCTTTGTCTCAAAGAGAGGTTGTTTGTGGTATAGCATCTGAAGAAAATGATGATTTTATCGATATCAAATGCGGTGAAAATGGTCATTTAAGTAAATATGTGGTTTTGATTGATCCTTTGGACGGATCTTCCAATATCGACGTGAATGTTTCCGTAGGGACTATTTTCTCTATTTACAGAAGAGTAACTGAACCGGGAACTCCTGTTAAGCTGGAAGACTTCTTACAGAAAGGGATCAACCAGATTGCAGCAGGATATGTTATTTACGGATCTTCCACAATGATCGTATATACTACAGGAAACGGAGTAAACGGATTTACACTGGATCCTTCTCTTGGTACCTATTACCTTTCACACCCGAATATGACATTCCCAAAAACAGGTAAAATTTATTCTATCAACGAAGGGAATTATATCAAATTTCCTCAGGGAGTAAAAAATTACCTTAAATATTGCCAGATGGAAGAAGGGGATCGTCCTTATACCTCAAGATACATCGGTTCTCTGGTAGCAGACTTCCACAGGAATATGCTGAAAGGAGGAATTTATATCTATCCTTCTTATTCCCAGGCTCCGAACGGTAAATTAAGATTATTATACGAATGTAATCCTATGGCGTTCCTTGCAGAACAGGCCGGAGGAAAAGCAACAGACGGATTCAGAAGAATTCTGGAAGTAGAACCTACAGAACTTCATCAGAGAATTCCGTTCTTCTGCGGAAGTGTTGATATGGTAGAAAAAGCGGAAGAATTTATGCGTATCGACAGCGTAAAATAAATGGAAGCAAAGTATTTAAAATATCTGTTAGAATTCAAACGCCCGAGTGGAACATCTCGCGGCGTTTTGCTTGATAAGGAAACCTTTATTCTGGAAATTGCTGAAAACGGCAAAAAAGGAGTAGGAGAATGTGCAATCTTCAGAGGGCTGAGCTTTGATGACAGGCCGGATTATGAAGAAAAATTAAAATGGCTCTGTGAAAATATAGAGAAAGATTCCGCTTATTTAAAAGAGGAATTGAAAGAATTTCCGTCCCTGTGGTTTGGATATGAACAGGCTGTTCTGAATCTGAAATACAGCGGAAGTTTATATTTCCCCAGTGAATTTACGGAAGGAAAATCAGCCATCACAATCAATGGGCTTATCTGGATGGGAGATGTAGGCTATATGGAAGAACAGATTCAGGATAAACTGGAAAAAGGATTTCATTGCATTAAGCTAAAAATTGGGGTGGACTGGAAATCAGAACATGTAATTCTTCAGAAACTGAGAAAAAAGTTCTCCAAAGATCAGCTGGAACTTCGTGTAGATGCCAATGGAGGATTCAGTAAAGAGGAAGCATCAGTTGTTTTGCATCAGCTTGCAGATCTCCATATTCATTCTATTGAACAGCCAATCAAAGCAGGAAACTGGAGTGATATGGCTGAATTATGTGCTCAGACACCTACACCCATAGCACTGGATGAAGAACTGATTGGAATTATTGATCCTGAGAAAAAGAAACAGCTTTTAGAAGCAATACAACCACAGTATATTATTTTGAAACCTGCATTGGTAGGAGGTTTTTCAGGTTCAGATGAATGGATTTCTCTTGCTGAACATCAGAATATCGGCTGGTGGATCACTTCAGCATTGGAAAGTAATATAGGATTAAATGCCATTGCACAATATACATTCACCAAAAAAAATCCGATGCCGCAAGGATTAGGCACCGGAGCTTTATTTGTCAATAATTTTGAATCCAGCTTAGATCTCAGAAATGAGCTGCTGTGGTTCAAGGTGTAAAGAAACAGACTAGCCACACGTTGGGTTGCCCGAATGTTCCCAATCCCATTCCCTGCAGCATCTGGCTTTAAAATCCCAGTTGTTGCAGCCAATAGGTACTACCGGAATATCTCCTCCCTGAATGGTTTTCAAATCCCTTTTGTTCAGTTTTTTGAAGTTGTTGTGTTGTTTTTTCATGATAATATTGGGTTTTTGATGAGATGTGTATGTAATGACAGGATCTGGTTTAAAGACTGTCTTAGCTCGTAATAAAAAGCCCAATGCCTCAAGTTTTAGGCATTGGACATGTATGGAAATACATTTTGAACCTGGTTTATTTCTCTGAAATGAGATGTGTTTTGTCTCAAACTGCTGTTTTTAAAAGTTAACTAGCAATACGGAGGAGGTGAATCCGGGCAGGTAGTACCTCCACAGTATCCTTCTGCCCATGCTCTGCAGCATCTGGCCGTTGGATCCCAATTATTACATCCAAGAGGTGGTCTTCCCCCTTTAATACTCTTTAATTCTTCTCTGTTGATTTTTTTTAGATTTTTCATAATAAATATTTTAAAAAGTTGTTGGTTTAATTTTGAATATGATCTATTTTAATTCCGAAAATTAAAAAGGATTATCCGGGCAAACAGGTCTGTCTGAAGATTCAGGAAGCCATTGTCGGCAGCATCTTAACTTTGGATCCCAGCTCATACAGTCACGGGGGATAATGCCGCCTTTGATGGTCTTTAATTCTCCATTTTTTAATTTCTTTAGATTTTTCATAGTAAAAGTTTTTAGTTGAGTTGGTAAGTAAATATCCGAAACTTTTTTGATAATACAATGACGGGTGAATTATTTTAATAATATTTAACAAAATATCTGATTTTTATGCTGGATGCAAAAAAAGTGACAAACATAATATCTCTCTCATCAATCTCTTATGATAATGCATGGAAATAAATTCCTGCAATTCATTTGTAGGAATTTTGATTCTGTTTCGGTTTAATTAAAGGATAAAGTAATTGTTGGATCGGATAATCTTCAATTTTACAGGGTTAAATACTCGGGTTTAAATTACATCTTTTACAAAGATGGCTTTCTTTATATACATTAAGATATAAGAAAACTTTTTTTTAATCTTTCTCATGATAAAAAAATTGTAATTCTCTATAGATTGAATTGGCAATCTCTATGCCATTTTTAAGGCGTTCTGTAAGTTTAACATAAGCTTAATTTTATAAGTTTTTTTTAATTAATCTTTAAGAAATAATTGTGAAAATATTTTCGTTATTTTTTAATCTATTGCTGATAATATTTCTATCTGTTCCATATAAGTTTTGAAAATATCATTACGCATCTGTGAACTGGAAAGTATTTCCAATAGTTGCGACTTTATATTTCAGACTTTTTAAAAATCATCTTTCATAAAAGTACAGTCGATGACAGACATAATATATTTAACTATATCACCTGGTTGAGTCTTCAAATACTTTGTATGTAACATCAGAAGTTAATAAAGAAGCAGTACGTTCTTTATTATTGTCAAAACTGCACTGAGCAATCCTGAAATTGGAAATTAAGTATTCATCGCTGAAAAAAGAATCAGGTCTTTCCCCATTATGACGGATTATTTTCCGGTTATTTAAGATATAAACGGCCATGATTAGTAATTTGAGTTATGGTTTTTAGCTTTTCCTAAATTAATGAAAAATACTGAATTGCAAACAATAAGGCTTTTAAATTATCGCTTTCAAAAACACTAATTTTTCCGTAACTTTGTACAACTTTTTTTGATAAAAAATAAAAGCTAATCTTAATGGAAGAAGAAAAAAAATCCCTCAATTTTATTGAGCAAATTATTGAAGATGATTTGGCAAACGGTCTGAAAAGAGATCAGATCCGTTTCCGTTTTCCCCCTGAGCCAAATGGGTACCTGCATGTAGGGCATACAAAAGCCATCTGCATCAACTTTGGCCTGGGTGAAAAATACAACGCTCCCGTAAACCTTCGTTTCGACGATACGAACCCTGAGAAAGAAGAACAGGAATTCGTAGATTCTATCAAAAAAGACGTTGAATGGCTGGGTTTCAAATGGGATAAAGAATTGTATGCTTCAGACTACTTCCAGCAGCTTTATGATTGGGCAGTACAATTGATTAAGGAAGGCAAAGCTTACGTAGATGAGCAGCCGTCCGAAGTGATTACAGAACAGAGAAAAAATCCTGCAGAGCCGGGAGTGGAATCTCCATACAGAAACCGTCCGGTAGAAGAATCTCTTGACCTGTTTGAAAGAATGAAAAATGGAGAATTTGAAAGCGGTTCAATGTCACTTCGTGCAAAAATTGATATGGTGTCACCCAATATGAATATGCGTGACCCTGTGATGTACAGAATTTTGAATAAACCTCACCACAGAACCGGTACAGCCTGGAAAATTTATCCGATGTACGACTGGGCTCATGGGGAATCCGATTATATTGAGCAAATTTCGCATTCGCTTTGTTCATTGGAGTTTGAAAATCACAGACCACTGTACAATTGGTATTTAGACCAGGTTTATGAAGATGGAAGGGTTAAAAACAAGCAGAGAGAATTTGCAAGGATGAATGTTTCCTATATGATCACTTCCAAAAGAAAACTTCAGAGATTAGTAGCTGAAGGAGTAGTGACAGGATGGGATGACCCTAGAATGCCTACCATTTCAGGAATGAGAAGAAAAGGATTTACTCCGACTTCCATCAGAAACTTTATTGATAAAGTAGGGGTGGCAAAAAGAGAAAACCTGATCGAAATCCAGCTGCTTGACTTCTGCGTACGTGAAGACCTGAACAAGGTAGCTAAGCGTGTGATGGCTGTGGTAGATCCGGTAAAATTGGTGATCGAAAACTATCCTGAAGATAAAGAAGAATGGCTGGAGACTGAAAATAACCCGGAACAGGAAAATGCGGGAACAAGAGAAGTTCCTTTCTCAAGAGAGCTTTATATCGAGCGTGAAGACTTCAAAGAAGAGGCTAACAATAAATTCTTCAGACTGAAGTTGGGTGGAGAAGTTCGTTTAAAATCTGCTTATATCATCAAAGCTGAAAGAGTAGAGAAGGATGAAAATGGTGAAATCACTACCATCTATGCTACTTACGATGAGAAGAGTAAATCCGGAAGCGGAACAGAAGAAAGTTTAAGAAAAGTAAAAGGAACACTTCACTGGGTATCTGCCAAACATGCGATTCCTGTAGAAGTAAGAATTTACAACCAGTTGTTTACTGTAGAGCAGCCGGATGCTGAAAAAGACGTAGACTTCTTAAACTTCATCAATCCTGAATCAGTGACTACTGTGAAAGGTTTTGCCGAACCAAGTCTGAAAGATGTGGCGATTGGAGAACCATTACAGTTCCAGAGAATCGGGTACTTTACCAAAGATCAGGATTCTACGGATTCTACATTGGTATTCAACCGTACCGTAACTTTAAAAGATTCTTATAAACCTGAATAATTTTCAGAATTATAGAAAATAAATAAAGCAGGACTTAGAAATAGGTCCTGTTTTATTATGCAAGTCCAGAGCATCTTAAGTTAAGAAAAGAAAAATGTAAAATTTCATCAGTAATTTTGTCTTTCAAAATTATAATCGTAATATTGCGATTATAAAATACAAGATATGGGGCTTACCAAGTCAGAAATATTTACAGATGAGCAAAATAAATTAGCCTCCGCATTTAAAGTTTTGGCTCATCCCGCCAGAATTGCTATCCTACAACATATTATCAATCAAAAAGCCTGTATTTGCAATGATCTGGTAGATGAATTGGGATTGGCACAAGCAACAATTTCGCAGCATTTAAAAGAGTTAAAAAATCTGGGAATAATACAGGGTACAGTAGAGGGAAAATCTGTTTGTTACTGTATTGATGATAAAATTTGGAAGGAAATTCAAAATGAGTTTAATGCATTTTTCAACCAGGAAGTAAAAGTGAACAATTGCTGTTCTTAACTTTTTTTTATTTTTCAATATCGTAATATTGCAATATAACATTATAATTTAAAAAATAATTTTTATGAAGCTATCTGAGATCAAGGAAATTCTACCAACATTAGAAAATGTTGAATTTCAATTAGAAAACGGAACATTTGTACCGGAGCACTTTCATGTTACCGAAGTAGGCCAGATCAATAAAAAATTCATTGACTGTGGCGGCGTGATCCGTGTTGAAAAAGCTGTAAACTTTCAGCTGTGGAATGCTGACGATTATGAACACCGTTTAAAACCTGGAAAACTCCTCAACATTATCAGACTTTCCGAAGAAAAATTAGGCATTGAGGACTCTGAGATTGAGGTGGAATATCAAAGTGATACCATCGGTAAATACGATCTTGAGTTCAACGGAAAAACATTCGTTCTGAAAAGTAAGACTACAGCATGTCTGGCCCGGGAAGCTTGTGGAATTCCTTCCGAAAAACAAAAGAAAAATCTTTCAGAACTTACGGTAAATCAAAGCAATTCCTGCACACCGGGAGGTGGATGCTGTTAAGAATACAGGTTATAAAATAAGTAAAATGAACCGGAAAATTTCAGAATGTATTAAGGCTCTTTCAATTGATTCAATTTCAGAGGAAAGAAAAGCTGTTTTAGACCCATTAGTAAATTACATAAAAAGTAAAGTAGAAGCCAATCAGAATATCAGGTTGAATTTCATTTGCACACATAATAGCCGCAGAAGTCATCTGTCTCAGATCTGGGCACAGACAATGGCTTATCATTTTGACATTGGGAATGTGTATTGCTATTCAGGAGGTACAGAATCTACGGCCATGTTCCCTAAAGTAGCAGAAACATTAAATGATCAGGGTTTTCAGATCCAAAAGCTTAGCGAAACTGAAAATCCGGTCTATGCTGTTAAATATGCACAAAATGAACCCGCTGTGATCTGTTTTTCAAAAGAATATAATAATGAATTCAATCCTGAAAATGAATTTGCTGCTATAATGACCTGCAGCAATGCAGACGAAGGCTGCCCTTCAGTTTTAGGGGCAGAAGCCAGATTCTCAATACAATATGATGATCCTAAAGTTTCGGATGACACTCCGGAACAGACGCAAATCTACAGTGACAGAAGTTTACAGATAGCGACAGAAATGTTTTATGTTTTTTCATTTGTAAAAAAGTAAGATGGAAATAATAACAATTGGCAAGGAACAATTTTCAGAAATTGCAGAAATATATAAACAAGGTATTGAAACTGGTAATGCTACCTTTGAGACAATAGTTCCAACATGGGAAGATTGGGACAAAAGTAAATTAAAGCATAGCCGTTTAGCCGCTGTGATTGACAATATCGTGGTGGGATGGGCTGCACTGTCAGCAGTGAGTGATCGGTGTGTGTATGGTGGTGTTGCAGAAGTAAGTATTTACATTGGCAACGATTATAAAGGTAAAGGTATAGGAAAGATGCTCATGGCCAGACTGATTTCAGAAAGTGAAAAAAATGGAATCTGGACATTGCAGAGTGGCATGTTTCCAGAGAATGAAGCAACAATAGCATTGCATACTAATTTAGGTTTCAGGATCATAGGCTACCGAGAGAAGATTGGAAAACTTGGAGATAGCTGGCGTGACACCGTTATGATGGAAAGAAGAAGCAAAACAACAGGGATCAATTAATGATTATGCAACCAAAGTTAAAATTTCTTGATAGATACCTGACTTTATGGATATTTCTTGCTATGGCAGTTGGAATAAGTTTAGGATTTTTATTCCCAGATATCGCAAAGATAACAGACTCTCTATCCTTAGGGACAACCAATATTCCATTAGCTATTGGACTGGTCCTCATGATGTATCCTCCATTGGCTAAAGTAGACTATTCTCTCTTGCCTACGGCATTTAAAGATAGAAAGATAATAACCATATCATTATTGCTAAATTGGTTTATAGGACCTGTTTTAATGTTTGTTCTCGCTATTTTGTTTTTGAGGAATGAACCGGATTACATGATTGGATTAATACTTATCGGTTTGGCCAGATGCATTGCTATGGTAATTGTGTGGAATGACTTAGCAAAAGGGAATAGAGAATATGCCGCCTTACTGGTTGCTTTAAACAGTATATTTCAAATATTCACTTATAGTTTTTTTGTCTGGTTATTCATCAATATACTCCCGGATACATTAGGTATTGCCAATTTTAATGTAGGTGTATCGATGAAAGATGTTACGGAGAGTGTGCTTATTTATCTTGGCATTCCTTTTTTGGCTGGCTTTTTAAGTCGATACTTTTTAGTGAAATCAAAAGGTATAGAATGGTACAATCGGAAATTTGTACCTAAAATATCACCGATTACACTATATTCTCTCCTATTTACTATCGTACTGATGTTTAGTCTCAAAGGTGACAAAATAATAGAATTACCCCTGGATGTAATAAAAATTGCGACTCCATTAGTGATCTACTTTATTTTGATGTTTTTCTTAAGCTTTTTTATCAATAAATCCCTGAAGGTTCCTTATGATAAGAATGTATCTGTCGCTTTTACTGCAACAGGAAATAACTTTGAACTGGCAATTGCAGTTTCTATTGCAGTATTTGGCATCCATTCACCTCAGGCATTTGCAGGCGTTATTGGACCTTTAGTAGAAGTTCCGGTACTTATACTACTTGTCCGGGCAAGTCTATGGTTGAAAAAGAGGTATTATAACTAATTGTTTACGGCATTACACAAGACCATATCTATTAGTTCAATGATATGAAATTCCATATTTCTTGAGATCAGCAATGAAATTTTTACCTCATTATAGCAAATACTCGATAGGCTGTTCTTATCAAAGCTATTTATAAAAAAATACTTTAAATAAAGGCCTTCGAGCTATTTTTAACTACCTTTGCACTTTCAGATTCCCCCAGAATATTATTGTGAAATTAATTAACTTATATACGAGTTCTTTCAAAGGACTCTCGCAGGAGAGTTGGATGCTGGCGTTGGTAATGCTCATCAACAGGGCAGGTTCTATGGTACTTCCTTTTTTGGGAGTTTATATGACCAATCATTTACATTTTAGTATTGAAAATTCAGGAATTGTACTGAGCTTCTTCGGAATTGGCTCGGTTATCGGTTCATGGCTGGGAGGGATGATCACGGATAAAATAGGAGAGTACAGGGTGCAGAGTTTAAGTCTGCTGCTCAGTGTTCCTTTATTCTGTCTGATTCCGCTCTTTACCACTGAAGCGGGCCTGGCCGGGATTATTCTGGCCCAGAGTATTGTAAGTGAGACATTCCGCCCGGCTAACTCAGTAGCCATTACAAAATATGCAAAACCGGAAAATATTACACGGGCATTTTCTCTGAACCGTATGGCGGTCAATCTGGGATTTTCTATCGGGCCTGCATTGGGAGGTATTTTATCTGCTATTTCTTATGAATTTTTATTTTTCAGCAATGCTTTGGCGGCTTTATTGGCTGGTTTAATGTATATCTGGTTTTTCAAAGGCCGGACAAAAAGAGCAAAGCAGGAAGCCAAAAAAGTAAAAGAGGCCATCATTATAAAGAAAGATGCATCGCCTTACAGGGACAGTAAATTTATGATCTACAGTATATTTTGTATGCTCTTTGCCATATGTTTTTTCCAGCTGTTCAGTACCCTTACAATCTTTTATAAGGATACGGCGCACCTTAGCCAGCAGAATATCGGATATGTTCTGGGGTATAGCGGTTTCCTGATTGTGCTGCTTGAAATGGGCTTTGTACAATTGGCTGAAAAGTATTTTACACTGGCATTTACCATGCTTTTCGGAACATTCCTTTGTGGTGTTTCGTATGCGATGCTGGCATTTGATTACAGCATGATTACGCTGCTGGTCTCTATGACACTGCTTTGTATAGGAGAAATATGGGTACTGCCTTTTATGTCTACCATTACAGCACTGCGTTCAGGGAAAAATAACAAGGGAGCGTATATGGGAATGAACGGGATGTCAATATCCATTGCGTTTATTATTACCCCTTATATAGGAACATTGATTGCCGATAAACTTGGATTTAATATTCTTTGGATCGGAACAGGTATATTGGCGACTGCAATTGCTGTTGGTTTTTACTTTGTAATTCCATGGATGCTTAAAGACAAAAATGAGGTGGAAGAAGATCTCGTTTAAGCCATCTATTATATTGAAGATATCAAAAAACAACCCGGCTGATCTCAGCCGGGTTTTATATTGAATGAATGATGAATTGCTTAAGATGGCCATCCTCCGAAATAAGAAGAATTGCCCATATCAATCTCTTCGGCACTTACTACAAAACTGATCAGCATACTGTTGCTGTCTATAGCATCAAAATCCACTTCATGCTGAATGACATATCCATTCTTCCACTTTATCGTTGTTAAAGTACCTTCTTCATGAGATTTATTGAAGGTGATTTCACCTACAGTCGGCTTATATTTTCCGTTCAGAAGGCTTTCCAGGATATCAGATTTATCCGTAGCTTCTACCGTGATCTTGATTAATGCATTGGAAGGATCGGATGCTACACGTCCTGATACGTCGATAGATCTTGATACACTATAATTAAGTTTCAATAACTTCTGGCCTTCACCGTTGTTGAATTTTAAAATTCCTCTTGAATTTCTTTCTGCCATGGCTGGTCGTTTTTTTAATTAATATTCTATGATCAGTTATTTACAGATCAAAAATAAAAGTATTTGCTACATCAGCAAAAAAAATAACCGGAAATTTTTAAAAGTTATTTTGAAAGAATGTGGTTAATAATCATATTCGAATGAATCCGTGAGTTCTCAATAAACCATAGATGGGTATCTTTTCCTCCACATACCACTCCGGCAAGGTAAAGGTTGGGGATATTGGTTTCCATGGTTTCAGGATTATAAAAAGGGTTCAGGCAGTCACCTTTGAGCTCGATCCCTGAGTTTTTCAGGAAATCGAAATCCGGCAGATAACCTGTCATGGCCAGTACAAAATCATTCTCAATTTCCAGGACTTGATGATCTTCACTTTTAAAAACCACAGATCTTTCTTTGATTTCAATGATCTCAGCATTGAAATGAGCTTTAATAGCACCTTCGGCAATCCTGTTTTCAATATCCGGTTTTACCCAGTATTTTACACTTTTCGAAATTTCGGAGTGACGGACGATCATAGTCACTTCCGCTCCCTTTCTGTACGTTTCAAGTGCTGCATCCACAGCAGAATTACTTGATCCTACAACTACAATCTTTTGTCTTGCATACGGATAAGGTTCTGTATAATAATGTTTTACTTTTGGAAGATTTTCTCCCGGAACATTCATGAGGTTGGGAATATCATAAAATCCTGTTGCAATGACAACATTCCTGGCCCGGTAGTTTGCTTTTGTAGTTTCAATATCAAATATTCCGTTATTTTCTGAAATGTTCAGAACCTTTTCATAAAGATGAATATTCAGTTCTTTCTGCCTGGCAATTCCCTGATAATATTCCAGGGCATCCTGTCTGCCCGGTTTAGGAGAAGTTGTAATAAACGGAATGCTGTCAATCTCCAGTTTTTCAGCGGTTGAAAAAAATCGCATATACAATGGATAATGATAGAGTGAATTGACAATGGTTCCTTTTTCTACAATTAAATATTTCAGATTGTTGTTCTGGGCCTCAAGCGCACAGTTCAATCCAATGGGGCCGGCTCCGATAATAAGAATATCCAAAATTTCCATAGAACAAAGGTACGATGTAAATTTTCAATTATAGATTTCCAGAGTAAACTTATTACTTAAATTTTTCATCCTTCGTTTTCCTCTGTTAGCCATATTTCAAAAACTACATCCCGGAATTCACAGGCGGAATCTTCTCATTCTTAAAACTTTTCAAATTTTTAGGTATATCTTTCCGCTTGGCATCACTTTTGGTGTTTTCTATGAATTGCAAAATTGAAAATATGAAAAAACAGATTATCCCCTTGGTTGCTCTGGGTGTAGTTGTGGCTTGTAAGAAAGAAGTACAAAAGCCGGTTCCGAATGTGATTGACTCAATGGCACAGGCGAAATCAGACAGTGCAGCCACCACCGTTAAAAATACTGCAGCCAAAGAAGCAGCTTTAAAACAAAGCAATGATGAGGTGCTGATGACCTTGAAAAATAAAGATTATAAAGCTTTTGCTTCATGGATTCATCCTGAAAAAGGAATTCGTTTTTCAATGTATGCTTTTATAGATCCCAAAGAAGATAAACATTTTTCCAAAGCCGATTTTGAAAAATATCAGCCTACCAAAACCCAGTTCACATGGGGCGCTCATGACGGTTCGGGTGATCCTTATAAAGCTACCATCAATGACTATCTTGGTAAATGGGTTTTTTCAAAAGATTTTACGGCGTCACAATATTCCCTTAATAAGTTTCTCGGCGGGGGAAATTCCCTGAATAACTTAAAGGAAACCTATCCTAAAGATGATTTCACGGAAAACTACATCAAAGGAACCCAAAAATATGGGGAAATGGACTGGAAAACCGTTCGTTTTGTATTTGAGGAATTCCAGGGGAAATATTACCTGGTAGCAGTAGTAAACGATCAGTGGACCATTTAATTAATAGAATTTTTTTCAAACCACAAAAGACTTCAACTGTAATTTCTTTTGGGTCTTTTGTGGTTTAAAATATATTTAGAATTCAGTTGCTCTATAAAATTGCAGTCAGTTGCTTGGTAAGGTTTTTCCTTGAAAACTGTTCAATATGCTGTGTATTTTCAGACAGATTACCGCTTTCCCAAAGGTCAAATTTTTCCAGAATAAATCTTTTTACGATTTCATTATCACTGTAACCAAAATGTTTTCCTGCCTGTGTTTCATCTAAGATCTTTGCAACATCAGCCTGATCCGGTCCGAATGATAAGATCTGTTTTCCTGATGCCAAGTATTCAAATATCTTTCCGGGGATTATTCCTTTTGAAGATTCATTCGGGAAATTCGTGATCAGAAGCATTTCAGAGTTCTGCATCTCCTCAACAGCTTTGCCATGGGAAAGGTATCCTAAATTTAAGATGTGATTCTTAAGGCTTGTATTCTGAATACTGTTCAGTATTTTATCATCAATTCTTCCTACGAACTTTAAGCGAAAATGTTGTGCAAATGCATCATTCTCTCTTACCAGTTCATCCAGAACTTTCCACAGGTTCTCAGGATTTCTGAGCTGTTCCAATACCCCGATATAACTTAAAGTAAACATTGAGCTTTGATTGGCTTGCTTGTCTGATTTCTCGCCTGCATCACTTTCGTCAAATCCATTCGTAATACAAATTGCATGAGCTCCTGCTTTCCTGAAGTTCTCAGCATCGGTATAGCTTGTGGCTAATGTTATGTCTGCATTTTTAAAAACTGCACTTTCAAGCTGTCTGTGCTTTTTATCAGAGCTTTTTGTCAGCTTTAGATGCTTGTAGTAAGAAATTTCCGTCCATGGATCGCGGAAATCGGCAATCCATTTCAATCCCGGAAGCTTATCCTTAAGGCCTAAACCAATCAGATGCATCGAGTGGGGCGGGCCTGAAGTGACAATGGTATCTATTTTATTTTCTTTCAGGTATTTCTCTAGAAACTGAATTGAAGGTTTTACCCAGAATACCCTGGCGTCAGGAATGAAAAAATTACCTCTGACCCAAATGGAAAGTCGGGATTTCCAGCTTTGATTATTTCCTACATCGAATTGCCCGGCTTTAAACTTTTTATTGCTTTTATTCAGCTTTTCTGCCAGCTGATAAGGTTCCCAGATTTTTGTTCTAACGATTTCGATATTTTCGGGAACATCCTTCATCAGGGTTTCATCCAGCAAAGGATAACTTGGGTTTTCCGGAGTGTAGATGATGGGTTTCCATCCAAAATCGGGCAGGTATTTGGCAAACTTCAGCCATCTTTGAACACCAGGACCTCCCGCAGGAGGCCAGTAATAGGTGATGATCAATATTTTCTTCTCTTCCATGTTGGTTGGTTTGTCACTGAGAATGACCTATGCAATATAGAATTAGGCTTTTTGTTCTGCTAAAATTTGTTTTTTCTTGTTTTTATTCATCCAGAAAATTCCAAATGCTGCCAATGCAATAAACAATCCGAAAGAAAGAAGCGAAATCCATTTCCCTTTTTCAATCACTTCAGGCTCAAAAACCATTCTGATATGATGGCTTCCCGCCGGAACATGTACGGCACGAAGTAAATAATCCGCTTTGATGTAAGGAACTTCTTTTTCGTCAATCATGACTTTCCATCCGTGAGGATAGTAGATTTCAGAGAATACTGCCAGCTGTGGAGTCTTAGACTGAGATTTAAACTCAAGCTCGTTAGGCTGGTATTTTGTAAGATTGATGTACGCCGTAGAATCTGCCTGAACGGGTTTATTATCAAAATAAGACTTGTCAGAAGATGCAATCACTGCTGTCTTTTTATTGTCAATGGATCCTATAGATTTGATTTCTTCATTAGGTGTTTCCACAAACTTTAAGTCGCTTACAAACCATGCATTTCCATTAGCTTTAGGATTCGGAACTACCTGTGGCTGATCCGGACCTCCGAAAATCATATATTTAGCATTCAGTAAGTTCAGTACATTAGGTGTTTTTACACTGTCGATAGTATTGATGTATTCATTAAGTACATCATCATATCTTCTTAGCTTTACAGCATGATACCCCCCAATGGAAGCCTTAAAGTATGAAGTATTTGTTTCACTGGTTACTCCTAAGGTCTGGTTGTAGATTCTATAGTGTGCCTTATCTTTTTCAGCAACGGTTTCCAGTGTCTTGTTGATATTGACATTGGATAATATCGATTCTAAATTCGGATTTCCCTGTACTTTTTCAGCCAGAAGATCTGAACTTTCTGTCTGGAAAGGATTTTCAGCAAAGATCTTGTCTACATAGTTTTCATCATTCAGATAACGCTTGTTTACCGTCCAAAGGTCAAATAAACTTACTATACCAATGATCACCAAAGCAATATTCTGGTTGAGTTTCTTTTTTAAGCTTAAGAATAAAGCAACAGCAGCAATTGCTACATAGATAAGTGCCTTTATCGCATCTGTTCTGAATAGTTTATACCTTTCGTCCACAAGATAATCAAGAAGGAAAGGTGGGAAGTAAGTCTTTTCATTTTCCGTAGCAAATCCTAATAATGATTTCCCGAAAACCAGAAGAATCAATAATAACCCTAAAGTTCCGGCACTTACATAGGTGAGTATTTTTTGTTTGTATTCCTCAGTCAGCTTTTCATCTGTAAAGAATCTGTAAAGTCCTATAATAGCAATTAACGGGAATAATAATTCCACCACTACAAGGATCGAAGAAGGAGCTCTGAATTTGTTGTAAAACGGAACATATTCAATAAAGAAATCGGATAACGGCATAAAGTTGCTCCCCCATGCCAGTAAAATGGTAAGGATGGAAGCTCCGAGAATCCAGTAACGGTATTTTTTCCATGCGAAGAAGAATCCCAGTACTGCAAGGAAACACACGATAGCTCCCTGATAAGCAGGTCCTGAAGTTCCCGGCTGGTCACCCCAGTAAGTCATCCCGCTGAAACCTTTCGAAATTCTGTCCATTTCCGCCTGTGAACCTACGTTCTCCTGAACAAGCTCCTGAACTCTGCCCATCATTACTTTTCCTTCAGGTTCCTGGCTTCCGCCTCCCATTAATCTTGGAATGAAAAGGTTTAAGGTTTCAAGCTGGCCATAGCTCCAAAGCAGCATACTCTCCTTATCCATTCCAGATTTTCCTGAAGTATGGCTGTCATTCGTTAAAATCTGTTTTCCTCTTACCGTTTCTTTTACGTATTCAGAATTGGCCATAATTCTTTGGGAATTCATTCCAACCCCGATCATACAGGATGCTGCAATGATTCCTGAAGAGATAAGGAAATGTTTCATCGGTATCTTTTTCTGGATCGCTCTGATCAGCTCAGACAGGAATAAAAATCCTAAAGCCAGAAAAAGATAATAGGTCATCTGTGGGTGGTTTGCTGCAATCTGAAGTCCCATGAACAGGGTAGTGACAATGAATCCCCAGATGTATTGTTTCCTGATGTAAACCAATAAAATTCCGGCCAGAAGCGGTGCGAAATACTCAATAGTATTTACTTTACCGTTGTGCCCTGCTGCAATAATGATATAAAAATAGGTGGAGAGTCCGAAGAAAGTGGCTCCTAATAAAGCGTATTTCCAGTTTCGGACTGCTACCATTCCCAAAAGGAAAAAACCTGCAAAAAGCAGGAAGAGATAATTGACCGGTCTTGGCAGGAAGTTCAGATTGCTGTCGATTTTCTTGATGATATCGCCTTTGAACTGGCTTCCCATCTGATAGGTCGGCATTCCTCCGAACATAGAATCACTCCAGTAAGTCTCGTTTCCGGTTTTGGCTCTGTAGTCGAGCAGTTCTTTTGCTCCTCCTCTGTACTGTACAATATCATGCTGGAAAAGCTGTTTCCCTGTAAAGACAGGAGTGGAATATAAAAATGCTAAAACTATAAATATTACTAGTGAAGCTGCAATATAAATTAAGTTTTTATTTTTTGCCATACTGGTTATTATCTTTTATTTCTTTGAATTTTTACCTTTTGTCATTAGTCTCTTTCACCTCTTCATAGTCTACGGTTTCCGCATCCCATTTAAGGTTTTTTTTGTTATTCTTATTCGAGTTGTGTATATCCTGTTGTCCGTTATTCTGATCCCCGTTGTTGTTGAAACGATAGCTGTAAAATGTCTTAAAAAAGATTCTTTTCAGAATATTCCAGACAAAGAATAAAATAATGGCAGTGAGTACTAACTCAAGAATGTACTTCATAACTTTTAAAATTTAAAGTTCAGGATTTACCATATAAATCCTGAACGTTTTACTTCAATTATTTAGCGGAAGGATTGACCATTACAGAAGAATTGGAAACGCTTTTCATAGACTGAGACTGTTTTCCGTCTGAAATGGTTTCAACCTGTGTTGTTTTTACGTTGATATTCTGATTAGTGATCCAACCTGTATTTTCATCAAATTTGATGGTTCCGTTCTGAACAAGTTCGCTGCTTAAGCTGTGGGTGATAGGTCCCTGGTTTTTCTTTTCAGTTTTCTTAGGAATTCCTCCGGTTACTGCAATTTCAGCTGTTCCGTTTCCTAAGCTTTTTAAGACATAATTAGAGGTTACCTTCACACTTCCGCTTGGGTCTGCACTTTCAGAAGTTGACCATTTTTCACCTACTTTCACCCCTTTTTTAGGAATCATTGTCAGGTTTTTATGGAACTGGTCCTTCAGAACTTTTTCATTGAAAGATTCTTTAAGACTTGCTACCACGCTTGCCTTTTCATTAGCATCCTTGATAAGCGTTCCTACAGCATTGGAAACCTTTGTATAAACCGCATCAAAACCTTTGATGGAAAGTACGTTTCCTTTATTATCCATCTGCATTTCAAGCTTGTTTCCGGTAAGGGCTCTGTTGATATTCCAGATCATTTTAAGCTCATCCTCTTTAGGGATAGGAAGCTTGGTGTCTACGACAATTGTTTTTCCCTGTGCAGACTGTGAACTTCTTTTAGCCACAAGATTAAGGGTCATGTCATATACATTTCCTTTGATATCATTAACTGTGAAATTCATTTCATCCGTAGATTCGCTGGTCGCAGTGATTGATTTTCCCTGAGGATCAGTCATGGTTTTCACATCTCTCTGGTACGTGGTAAGAGGATACGTTTTTCCTTTTTCAAGTTTAAAAGATTGGGTAACGATCCCCGCAGAATCTCTGATGGCCGGATTTTCTGCAACTTTAGCTACAGAATCAGCAGGAACTTCCACCGTTACTGTCTTCCCTGTTTTAGGGTCTACTTTGGTGATTTTTGCTGTTTCTTTTTTACAGGATACAAGGGCTATAGATGAGATTAGCGCTAATGCTGCTATGTTTTTCATTTTCTACTGTTTTTTAATTTTAAAATTCTACTACTTACTCTTTTTGATTACTATCTTCTGCTGTTTCCGGTTGTTTTTTCTGAGAAGATCTGTCAGATGGTGCAGAATTCATACCAATTCATGAGCAGATTCATTTTTAACGGTCCGGATCCATTTTTGAGAGTAGTTTTTAAGGATTGGGTGCTGCTGTCATTTTCTGTCTCACCGCTTCGTATAAAATGGCTCCGCAGGCTACAGAAACATTCAGAGACTGGGTCTTTCCTTCAATAGGAAGTTTTATTTTTTCATCAGAATGATGCAATACTTCTTTGGAAATACCTGTTTCTTCATTTCCCATTACGATAGCGCATGGTTCTGTGAAGTTGACGTCATATATTAATTTCTCGGCTTTCTCGCTCGCTGCATATACTGAAATTCCGCTTTGCTGAAGGAAATCTACAGTGTGGGCAAGATTGTTCTCTTTACATATTTTTACATTATAAAGTGCCCCTGCAGACGTTTTTATGGCGTCAGAATTGATAGGTGCAGCTCCTTTTTCAGGAATGATGACCGCATCTACCCCTACACATTCCGCAGTTCTGCAGATCGCCCCGAAGTTTCTTACATCAGTAAGTCTGTCAAGAATCAACAGGAAAGGTGTTTTTCCCTGCTCGAATAATTGAGGAACAATATCTTCTACTTTATGAAACGGAACATCCGAAATAAAAGCAACCACACCCTGGTGGTTTTTTCTGGTAAAACGGTTCAGCTTTTCAACCGGAACATAATTGGGACGGATTTTATTTTTTGCTAAAATTGCTTTCAGCTCAGCATAAATAGGCCCTTGAAGTGCATTTTGCACAAAGACCTTGTCAATCGTTTTTCCCGCTTCAATTGCTTCAATTACGGGACGCAGCCCGAAAATAAAATCGTCTTTCATTGATTTGTTTAAAATTTTATGTTTAAGGGTATTGGGTTTCGGGGTTAGAAGATTCGTGGTTTGCAAGGACTACAAACTTCCAGCCTCCTTTCTTCCAGCTTCCTATTAATATTTTTCTCCTAAAATTGCTCTTTTCTGCGCCATTATATAGCCATAATGAAGACTTTCGTGCATATTGTTAAAGATGATGGCATCCTGGATGCTTTTCAGGTCCATTCCGAAACTTGTAGTGTAAGGAGTGTAGTCTGAAAAGAAATCGCTGTCATAATCTTTCATTAAAATCTTCGAAGTTTCCGTAAGCAAAAACTCAAGGTCTTCCACTTCAGATTTCTGAACATTCAGGTTGGGTAAAGTTCCTTTTTTATAAGTTTCAATCCAATACTTGTCGATCCGGAAAGGATTTCCGCTCAGATAATAATGCAGAAGCTGCTGGGTAGCAACAGTATGTGCAATATTCCAGTAAATATTGTTATTGAAACCGTCAGGAATCAGCAGCAGATCTTCATGAGAAGTGTTCTGAAGGATGTCTAAAAGGTTTTTTCTTACCTGTCTGTGTGCTTGAAAATGATAATTCATTTTGCAGAATTTTTAATCTCCAAAAATAGTTTAATAAACTGGAAATGACAATTTTTTGGGCAAAGGATTAAAGTAAACGTTTTAAACGTAGAAAAAATACCTTATTAATAAGCTGTTTTTCTATAATTTTTGAACGGTTTTTCAGACTTCAGACTTTAGATGAAAATTATAAAATCCGACTTTTGAATCTGCTTGGTTTTAGATAATATCAGTAATGGTTTTTAAAATGGAAGAGATGTAAAAAGAGACTGCCCAAAAAACCTGTTATTTCCGGCTTTTGAGGCAGTATGCATGTTTTTCAGCTTGAATATTTTCTGCCGTTTATTTTTTGATAATTTTATGTTTAAAAGTGATTCCCCCTTTCAAAACAATATTCAGGAAATAAACTCCGGGAGTGTATGAAGAAAGATCTATTCTGTTTTCTCTGTAGTTTTCTGCTAATTTTCTTCCGTCTACACTGAAAAGGCTGATAGAAGCAACATCTTCTTTTGATTTTATATTGACGAAATCTGCAGTGGGATTAGGGTAGATATTGAGGTCTATCGTCTTGACATCCTTTACATTTAAGGTTGTATTACTTTTGCCCTGCATATAAGCTGACAGATATACTTCACCTTTCTGTTGATAGAAAACAGCAGTAGGGATCGTGTGTTTAAGAGTATGGTTACCTGCAGCCATATTGGCTATCGTAAAGCCTCTTATAGGAACTGAATTACCCGGGCACCAGTTGTTCCATGAGGTCCAGTCGTCAAAAGATTTTGGATTGGCACCATAAATCCCATTTCCCTGAGTATTGTAGACTCTGAAGGGTTCGCAGGAGATCCCACCTGGAGTATAGGTCAGCATTTGCACATCATCTATATAAGTATAATTTTGTCTTCTGATATATTCTTCACCCCCTACATCTGCGCCATGAGGTGTAGATATTACAAAGAAGCGGGCGTCCGTGACAGGATCCGGAAGATTGAAGCTTACAATTCTTACAGTTTCACCGGAAACGTCAGTACTGTTGTAATTATTGAGTTTGTTATAGCTCAGCAGAGGAACGAGGCTGTTATGGGTGCTGGGTGTCACTCCTGAGTCTGTTGAGAAAAAAGTCAGAGTTCCGGAAAAAACATCTATTCTGCCGGAGCAGCCTGCAACTTGGGTCTGGGCAGCATAGGGTACTCCGAAAACATCAAGCTCCATATACATATCATACATACTTCGTAATGTAGAATCATGGAATACATTATACAAATTACTGATATCATAAGTATAAGGAACTTCTATTGGAGAGCGGTTTTTGTTCATAAACGGTGTGATGTATCTGGCTACTTCAATTCTTTTTACATTCGCATCGTTTATTGTGTAGGTAGCCTGATTTTTAGGGACCATTGCCAGGTAAACTTCTCCGAGGCGGTCATAATTATCACACAGCGCTCCTATAGTTACCCTCATGGCGATCTTTGCTTTGAAAGAATCAAGTTCAGCATCCGTAAGCTTTCTTTTGTATCTGGCGTTGTTGAGTCTTGTAAGGCCCGGCGGGACAGGATTAGAAACGGTAGCAGCATAGCCGTCATAATAAACGGCATCAGATATCACATTCATCATGGTTGTTTGTGAAGGAAAGAGACCTGCAGAGAGGAAACTTAAAAAAAATAGCCTTTTATACATATCATTGATATTTAGTGTAAATATATTAAATATGTGCTTAAAAATGCTTTTAATTGAAATTGTTTTTAAATGTATTGCGTTTTTATTGTAAAATGTTTAAAAATTTTAATCAAAAAATGAATTCTAATTTTAATCTGTTCATTAATTTCTATTTATTTGATTGAATATTTTTTTTATTGTATAAATCAATAATATTATTATTAAATTAGCATCATATTCGTTGGTAATATTATTAATAATGAAAAGAATTTTACTTTTATCCTTATTGTTTGTAGTCATGGGTGTAAAAGCCCAGATCAATCTGAATACAGCAAGTACAACTGTAGGAACAGCCCCTGTAAGCAGCTTTTTTTCCTATTCCTATGTACAGCAGATTTATCCAAAACCGGAACTCAATGCCGGTGCGGCAGGTAATATTACAGGACTTACTTTTTATCTGGATCCGTCGGTTACCATTACGGATTCATCAGACTGGACGGTTTATCTGGGGCATACGTCAAAGACATCTTTTGCTTCTGGTACAGATTGGATTCCTGCATCATCACTTACCCAGGTATACAGTGGTGCTGTAGTAAAGACTAATAATAAAGTTACGGTTGCTTTTACTACGCCGTTTCCTTACAATAATACAGATAATCTGGTGATTGCGGCCAAAGAAAATTCGCCAAGTATCGATATTAATAATTTTGATGAAGTTTTTCGTGTATATCAGCATTTACCTAATTCAATCCTTTACTATAAAGGAGACAGGAGTGTTGTAGATATTGCAGCCCCACCGGGAGGGATAAGAGCGAGCTACAAATCAGCAATTACGATTTCTGGTCTTGTGCCGTCAGCAAATCCTGCTTGCCCTTTTATTCTTTATCCTGCCAATAATCCTCAGAAGGTTTCTTTAACGCCTGAATTCAAATGGCTGGCTGTCTCAGGTGCGGATTCTTATAAGGTTTCATTAGGAACCAGCCCGGGCGGTACAGACGTGATCAATCAGCAGGTGGTAACGGGGCTCAGTCTTACTCCGTCAGTTCCATTAATCCGCAATACCAATTATTACTTAAAGGTTACAGCCGTAGCAGGAGGTGTTGAATCTGCTGGCTGTGCAGATGCTTTATTTAAAACAATTCCTCCGATACCGGCAAATGACGGATGTTCAGGGGCGTTGGTAGCTTCGGTTTTTCCTTATACCTATACTCAGGACGATGCGGTATCCACTACTAATAATGCAGGAAATATAAGTGTTTGTACAAGTACAGGAGATACAGGGATGAATGATGGTACCTGGTTTAAACTTACAGGTGACGGAGGTCAGTATACTATTAAAACAACAATGCCTTCGGGAAGTACTTTTGATCCGCAAATTGGGGTGTATAGCGGAAGTTGTGGGAACTTTGCGTGTGTAGGTACCGTAGATGCTGCAGGAGGTGGTGGAGCGGAAACGATAACCATTACGACTACGGCAGGAACTGAATATTTCATCAATGTCGGAGCTTATGATGATACGACGGATGCACCTGAAGATACATTTACCATAACGATAACAAAGATTTAAAAAAATTAATCAGTTTGTATAGCTAGGATTTAAAATGTTGTGATCGGTATGATTACAACATTTTTTGTGACTGATATAATGGAATTCTTTTATGATTGAGTTTTTTAAAACAATGGAATTATCAATTTTTAAAAAAAAAAGAAATGTTTTAAAGCTTCTTAACGGTCTGTAAATCTGTTTTTATGGATAAGAAAACAGTTGTTTATTCTTTAAAATAGATTATCAATCCCGGAATATTTAACAAACTTTAACTCAAAAATGGCATTCATTGTGTTGATTAATGCAAGTATTTATCAGAAATTTACCACTTATTTTAAATCAAGCTATGTCAGATACATATCAAGCCGAAGATATTCGCCAATTAACGGAAAAAGTAAAAGAAAAAAACTACTTGTTTTCTCTTCTGAGACAGGAAATCAATAAAGTTATTATTGGACAGGAATATATGATAGACCGTCTTCTGGTGGGCCTTTTAGGGAATGGTCACGTTCTCTTGGAAGGAGTGCCTGGACTGGCTAAAACTTTGGCGATAAAAACCCTGGCTGATGCTGTTCATGGGGAATTCTCCAGAATTCAGTTTACACCGGATCTGCTGCCTGCGGATGTAGTGGGAACTATGATTTACAATATCAAAGACAATGATTTCTCTATAAAAAAAGGACCTGTATTTGCTAATTTTGTATTGGCGGATGAGATCAACCGTGCACCGGCAAAAGTACAGTCTGCACTTCTTGAAGTGATGCAGGAAAAACAGGTGACCATTGGCGATGAAACCATGAAGCTGCCAAAACCATTCCTGGTACTGGCAACTCAGAACCCGATTGATCAGGAAGGTACCTACCTGCTTCCGGAAGCTCAAAGTGACCGTTTTATGCTGAAGTGTACCATAGATTATCCTGCTTTTGAAGATGAAAGACAGGTCATGAGAATGGTTTCCACATCGCATCAGCCTACTGTAAAGCCTGTGATTTCTCTTCAGGATATCGTAGATGCCAAAGAACTGATCAATCAGATCTATCTGGATGAAAAAATTGAAAAATACATCCTGGATATGGTATTTGCAACCCGTTATCCTGAAAACTACGGACTTTCTGAACTGAAGAATTACATCAGCTTCGGAGCTTCTCCAAGAGCATCAATCAATCTGGCAATTGCTTCAAGAGCTTACGCATTCCTGAAAGGAAGAGCTTTTGTAATTCCGGAAGACGTAAAAGCATTGGCGAAAGATGTGTTGAGACATAGAATGGGACTGACTTTTGAAGCGGAGGCTGAAGAAATATCAAGTGAAGAAATCATCAACAGAATTTTAGCAAAAATCCAGGCGCCGTAATGAGTGAAGTATTGATCAGAAAAGCAGTTCAGGAGGACTGTGCTTCCATGTTGGAACTAATCAGGGAGCTGGCGGAATATGAAAAAGCTTTGCATGAAGTAACGGTTACTTTAGAGCAGTTTACTGAAGATGGATTCGGGAAATCTCCGGTCTGGGGAGCTTTTGTAGCAGAAGTTGATGGCAGGATTGTAGGAATATCATTATATTATGACAGGTATTCAACCTGGAAGGGAAGAAGACTCTATCTTGAAGATCTGGTAGTGACGGAAAGAATGAGAGGAATGCAGATCGGGAAAAAACTGTTTGATGCCACACTGGAACATGGAAAAATCAATAATTACAGCGGAATGGTGTTTCAGGTATTGAACTGGAACGAGCCTGCTATTAATTTTTATAAAAAATACAGCCCGAAATTTGACGATGAATGGTTGAACGTCTCTATTGAATTTAAAGACTAAAAGTCTGAACGGACCGAATCCCGCATCCCGTAACCAAAATAAAATTTAAGAGCAGAATATGCAGATAAAAGATATTGTAAAAAAAGTAAAGCAGATAGAAATCCGTACCAGAAAAAAGACGGAGGCTGCTTTGATGGGACAATATCACAGTGCCTTCAAAGGGCAGGGGATGACCTTTTCTGAGGTAAGACCGTATCAGTTTGGAGATGAAATCAGAAGGATCGACTGGAATAAAACAGCCCGTTTCCGTGAACCTTTTGTGAAGGTGATGGAAGAAGAGAGGGAGCTGACAATGATGCTTCTTGTAGATATTTCGGCCTCCATGGATTACGGCACCAAAGTGCAGCTGAAAAGAGAGTATGTAGCGGAAATTGCTGCCAGCTTAGGATTTTCTGCTGCAGGCAATAATGATAAAGTAGGACTGATTCTGTTTGCTGATAAAGTGTATAAGGTTATTCCTCCACAGAAAGGGAGAAAGCATATCCTTTCCATCATCAGTACTATTCTGACGGCAGATTATGTTCCTGCAGAATCTAAACTGGACAAAGCTCTGGAATATATGATGGGGATTTTTAAAAGAAAATCACTTGTTTTCCTGCTTTCAGACTTTGAGGATGAATATGATTCCAAAATGCTGAGGGTAGCATCGAAGAAACATCAGCTGCTGGGGATGAGGATTTATGATGAAAAAGATAATGAAATTCCTGATGTAGGCTATGCGCTCTTGTATGATTCGGAAACGGGGAAAGAAGTTTGGGCCAATACCTCCGGTGCAAGATGGAGATATACCTTTGCAGAAGGCAAAAAACAAAAGTTAAGAGCTTTGGAAGAAGATTTTGCCAACAGCTCGGCAAGCTTCATGAATATCAGTACCGGCTCAGATTATTCAAAATTGTTGTATAATTATTTTCAGAAAAAATAAATAACACGGGATTTACCCGGATATAAAAACAAAAGGTACTAGCCTTTATATTGTAACATTGAGAAAAATACTTTTAATATTATCTTTTCTGGTCTGTGCAAATGCTTTTTCACAGATATTGTCCTCCAATGTAGAAAAGAAAACAATTGCTTTAGGTGAGGTTAACCATCTCGTCATAAAAATTGACAATCTTAATCAGCAGCAGGTAACTTCCGCACCAAAGAATGAACTGCTTCCTTTTCATTTTGAAGAAACAAAAGACAGTATCGGGCAGAACGGGAATTCTTATGAAAGGAAAATAGAATTTGCTGTTTTTGAAGAAGGAAAATTTACCATTCCCGAGCTGGAATTTAAAGCAGGAGATAAAATACTTAAAACGATTCCCTATGAAATAGATGTCATTAATACGGCTCAGAAAGCCGATCAGATCAATGATATCATGAAGAATAAGGAAGTGAAACTTATTGCGAAAGACTATTGGGAACTCTATAAATTCTATATTCTGGCAGCGTTGGCAGTGATTGCACTCATTATTGCTATCATTATGATTGTAAAATGGGGAAGAAAATCAAAAAGCGCTCCTGTAGTTGCTACCAATCAGACATTAAAAGAACTCGATTCTCTGAAAAAGAAAAAATATATTGAAGGAGGTAATTTCCGTTCGTTCTATGTTGAGCTGATTGATATTTCCAGAAACTTTATTACAAAACAATATCATCTCCCTGCAAATGTACTTCTTACCGATGACCTTATTGAGGTGATGAAAAAGAACAATACCATCTCTCAGGATAATGAAAAAATAGTGGAAGATGTCTTCTTAAGAGGAGACCTCGTAAAGTTTGCCAAAACATTCCCGGATCAGGAAACCATGGAAAAAGACTTTGCCAATATCAGAGATTTTGTAAAAAGATCTTCCAAAGATCTAGAATTTGAAAACTTAAGAAAGGATGTTTAATTTTGAGTTTTACAGCCCGTGGTTTTTGCTTCTTTTTCTCCTGTTTATCCCTCTTTTGATTAAAGATGCCGGTAAACGGAAAAGAAAAGGAATAAAAGTTCCTACCATAAAGGACATGAATGACAGCAGCGGAATCCGGGGTGTACTTTTTTTACTGAAAATATCAAAGTATATCATTCTTTCTGCTTTGATCATTGCTATGGCCAGACCGAGAACGTTCACCATTTCTCAGGACAGAGATGATACAAAAGGAGTTGATATCATGCTCTCTATAGATGTTTCACTGAGTATGCTGGCCAAAGACCTTAATCCTGACCGTATCACTGCCCTGAAAGATATTGCAGTGAAATTCGTGCAGAAGCGCCCGAATGACAGAATAGGAGTGGTAGCGTATGCTGCAGAAGCTTTTACAAAAGTTCCTGTCACTTCAGATCATCAGGTCGTTATTGATGAAATTAAAAACCTGAATTCTGCAGGTCTTGAACCCGGAACTGCGATTGGAGAAGGGCTTTCTGTAGCCGTGAACCATTTAATTAAAAGCAAGGCCAAAAGCAAAGTTATTATCCTGATGACTGATGGGGTAAGCAATATTCAGAATGCTATTCCGCCTCAGGTAGCTGCTGAACTGGCCAAGAATAATAATATTAAGGTATATTCCATAGGAATCGGGACCAATGGATATGCCCTGATGCCTACTTCACAGGATATTTTCGGAGATCTGATCTTTACCGAAACTGAAGTGGCCATTGATGAAAATACATTGAGAGAAATTGCCCAGACTACGGGAGGAAAGTATTTCAGGGCTACTTCAAACAGCAGTCTTGAAGAAATATACGACGAGATCAATCAATTGGAAAAAACGGATGTGAAGGTTTCCAAGCTTTACAATTATGACGAATATTTCAAAATATTTCTGTGGATTGCTTTAGGAATGTTGGTGTTGGATGCATTGCTGAGATGGGTGTTTTATAAAATTTTAAGCTGATGAGTTGGTCTTTAGGAAATTATTGGTATTTATTTTTACTGTTGCTTCTGCCGCTGTTAGCATCCTTTATGATCCGTTTCCTGAAATGGAGAAACAGGAAAAGAGAAATTTTTGCGAGCAGCCAGTTTCATGATAACTTATTTGAAAAAAAGTCAGGATTTACGAAATTTTTCCCCGGATTATATCTGTTGGGTACCCTGTTTCTCATATTTTCAATTATAGATCTTCTGAATGGTTCGGAAGAAGTGAAGACTACCCAGAAACTGAATAATGTAATTTTTATGCTGGATGTCTCCAATTCAATGAATGCAGAAGATATTGACCCAAGCCGTCTTGCGGAGGCAAAGAATCTGATGCTGGGAACAATGCAGAAAATGAAGAATGATAAAGTGGGAATTGTGATATTTGCAGGCCAGGCGATGTCTATCATGCCGTTGACTACAGATTACAATTCGGCAGAAACCTATATCAGCGGTATTGAAACCAGCTCTATGCAGGTGCAGGGAACCGATTTTCTGAAAGGAATGCAGGCGGCCGTAGAAAAATTTAAAAATGTAAGCAAAGGCTCCAGAAAAGTGATATTGCTGAGTGATGGTGAGGATAATGAAGGAAACGATAATGCAGCGATAAGACTTGCCAACAAAGAAGGAATAAGCATTACTTCCGTAGGAATAGGAACAGATGAAGGAGCTCCGGTTCCTGAGTACTCGTTTGGGCAGTTAATGGGATATAAAACAGACATCAATGGTGGAACGGTAATCTCGAAAAGACAGACCGATGCACTGAAGAAAATGGCAGAATCTACAGGAAGCAGCTATATTGACGGAAACAACATCAATGAAGCTCCTGACAGAATTATAGATGCCGTTAATAAAAAGTCGTCAGGTGCTGAAACACTGGTGAAATCCCAGAATGCCAACCATTATTATCAATATTTTCTGGCAGTATCTATCCTGTTCTTCTTTTTAATTTATATTTTTAATCCCAAAAAAGATTTTAATGTGTAGCTTTTCCCTGATTTATAGAAGAAATTCTACAAGTACTTTAACCGAATTTTAACAAATAAAACTCTGTTTCTTAACATATAAAGGAATAATTTTGCAAGTGATGAATACTAAAATTATATTTTTATCGTTTATTCTTACTTTTTCATTCTCAGGCTTTTTGTTTGGGCAGGAAAACTACAGGACTTTAGTTCATGAAGGTAACCAGAAATTTGACGGTAAAGATTATGAAGGAGCATCATCAAAATATATGGAAGCTGTGAAATCCAACGATAAGGACTTTACGGCTCATTACAATATGGGAAATGCTTTGTATAAGAGTAAAAAGTATGAAGAGGCCAAAACAGAATTTGAAAAAGCAGAAAAGCTTTCACAGACCCTTCCTGATAAAGCCGCAGCACTTCATAATTTAGGAAATGCCTATATGCAGATGAACCAGCCGGAAAAAGCGGCAGATTATTATAAAAAATCGCTGAAGCAAAACCCATACAGTGAGGCAACTCGGAAAAATTACGAAATTGCCAAACTGAAAGAAAAAGAACAACAACAAAAGAACGAGCAGAACAACTCAGGAAAAGAAGGCGGTGGTAATGATCAGAACAAAGGTGACGATCAGAAAGGAGATAAAGACAAGAAACAGGACCAGGGTAGTGGCGAGCAGAATGAAGGAAAAAGTGAACAGGGAAATAATCCTCAGCAAAATCCGAACAATGAGGGCAGAATGCCAAAGAATCTTGAAAATGCGATCTTAGATAAAATAAACGAAAAAGAAAAAGAAACCGCCAGAAGAATTTTAAACAAAAATTCTTATTCGATGCCTGAAAGCAACGAGAAAGATTGGTGATGCAGCATAAATTGATTTACATATTGCTTACTCTGGCATCCGTAATTACTTACGGACAGGTAAATCTTAGTCTTGATGCAGACAAATCCGAATATGGCAGCAAAGATATCGTAAATCTGACGATTGTACTGGAACTTAATGGTAGTGAACTGGAACAACAGTCCAGATTTCAGCTTCCGGACCTTTCAAAATTTAATATCATTGGAAGCGGATCTGTAACCAATACCGTCATAGACCCTGCCACCAATACATTAATTACTCAAAAGATTTCCAGAATTGCCCTTGAACCTAAGAAAAAGGGTAAAATAAAAATAGGTTCCGTTCTGGTTACCGTTAATAATAAAATCTATAAAACCGAACCTTTTGATGTCAATATCAGAGATATTGTAGATAAGAGAGCACTGGCCGCCAATACTTCCAACGAGGTCTACCTGAATATGGAAATCGAAGACCGTGACGTTTACCAGGATCAGCCTACAGTTGCTGTACTGAGGGTATATTCCAGAAATATGGATAACCTCAGAAAGGTAAAAAACATCCGCCTTCCTGAGCAGGATAATATCAATGTACATCCTATCAATTTCAATAAATCTGAAATAGACCCGTCCGGCTATGGAAATATGCCGTCACAGGTCCTGGCTATGTTCATGGTATTTCCTAATGAAGCAGGCTATGTGGAAGTTCCAGCCGTATCAGCGTCTGTAAGCTCTTATGCCGCTAAAAACAAGATTGTTTCCAATAAAGTAAAAATCAACGTAAGAAAGCTTCCGGAAGGAGCTCCAGAATGTTTTAAAAATGCTGTAGGAAATTTCAATGTGAGTGTTTATAATGCTTCCAAGGAAAAAGTGGAGGCCAAAAAACCTATGAATGTGGTTATAAAAGTTTCAGGAGAAGGTAATTTACCGGATATGGAACTTCCTAAAATTGCAGCATCTCCCGACTACGAAATTTTCGCCCCTAAGATCACCTCTAAAGTGAGCCCGGGAACTACCGGTATGAAAGGAGAGGTTATGGCAAGCTATGTAGTAATTCCGAACAAATCAGGGTCAATAGCCATCAAAACAGAGCAGTTTGCTTTCTTCGATCCTGAAAACAGGGAATATGTGGATCTCGGGCAGGAAACATTGGCTTTAAATGCTTTTTCTCATGATCAGATCCTGGAGTCCCGTTCTACTGTAGAAAAGGTAAATGAATATACCAATAACCTCCTTGAAACAGTTAATACCCCGGTTTTAAAAACAACTTCATTTAAAGTAAAAGAAAAAAGTAAATTCCACTGGAATATTCTTTTGGTCAATATTGCCATTCTTCTGGGATTATTCGCTATCTATCTGTTATTTAAGACTTGGCAAAAAAAACGTACATTAGTTAGGGAAACCGTACCGTCTAAACCTTTAGGTTCAGTGGCCGAAACAGAACAGGAAATCAGAGAATTGCTGAAAACGGATATCAATGATTATTTTGGCTATCTTGAAAACCTGAAGGACAACGGAGAGTATGAAAAGTTTTTTGTGACATTGGAGGAGCTGGATCAGGAAGTGAGAAACCAGTACTTCAAAGGCACTGTTGCAGAGTTTAAGACTTTTCTTGAAAAGCACAAAGGCTCTTCAGTAGCAGAAGAATACAGCAATCTGCAGCAGAAAATTCAGATGGAGAAATATGCTCCTGTGAAATCCGGAGAAGGTCTGGAAGAACTTTTGAAGACAATTGTTAATTTATATTCACAAATTAGCAAATAATCAGTTTATTTTCATATTTTTGCGAAATTTTTAATTACAAAGAGATGGAAATTTTTGAAGGTTTCTCTTTTAAAGAGATTATCACCAGCTTTATGGTACTTTTTGCCGTGATCGATATTATTGGCTCTGTTCCTATTATAGTAGGGCTTCAGCAGAAATTCGGAAAGATTGAGGCAGGCAGAGCTGCAATTACTGCCGGTGCAATTATGATCGTTTTTTTGTTTGTAGGAAATAAGATCCTTAAGCTTATCGGGGTAGATGTGAATTCCTTTGCCATTGCCGGAGCATTTGTGATTTTTGTCATAGCATTGGAAATGATTTTAGGTATTGAAATCAATAAAACTACCGAAGCAAAGGCCGCATCTATTGTACCCATCGCATTTCCGCTGGTTGCAGGTGCCGGAACACTCACAACGGCTTTATCCCTCAGAGCTGAATTTCATGATATTAATATTATTTGTGGAATCATTCTTAATACAATTTTCGTATATTTGGTGCTGAAATCAGCGAAGTGGTTAGAACAGAAAATCGGGGATGCAACCTTAATGATCCTTCAGAAAGTTTTTGGAATTATCCTTTTAGCAATTTCAATTAAATTATTCACCGCAAATTTTGCTCAATTGGTGCAGAATTATATTAATTTTTAAGTATCATGCAGAAGTTTTATAAAGTATTTCTAGTTGTATTTATCGTATTCATTGCTATCAACCTTTATGCTATCAACTGGCAGACAGACATCTTAGGTGATGAAGATAACCTTAAATTTGTATTTTCAGCTTCAGCAGCTGCATTAGGCCTTCTCCTGCTTTTCGTAATGGATACATGGAGCAAAATAGGTGCAAAAAAATAAATAGAATTTATTCAGATATAAATCAGCCTCTTTCATTATGAAGGAGGTTTTTTGTTTTAATGATGAAATGATTTACGTATTATATATTTTTATGGCCAAATTAAAATTCAATAGCAATGGGCTTTAGCCCATTTAAAAAAATAAATCAGATCTTCCATTGGCTTTAGCCAAAACTTATTGCTTCTAAGAGATAACCAGATTCTTGAGTATAGCCTCAGATTTCAGCTCCGTTTCAGTCCATTCTTTTTCCGGGCTGCTCTGAGCAGTAATTCCACCTCCTACAAACACATGTACGGCATCTTTATAAAGTCTGGCGCATCGCAGGTTGACGAAATACTGGATGGTTTCTTCCGTTTCGATCTTAATATAGCCAGCATAAAATTCACGGGGAAATTTCTCATATTTTCTGATATTCTCATTACAGAAATCTTTGGGAATGCCACAAACAGCCGGAGTAGGGTGTAGGTCTTTAATAAGCTGATCAAGATCTTCACACTTAATTCTGGTTTTAAAATCTGTCCTCAAATGTTTAATATTTCCGGAAATATGATCATAGGTTTCCGATTGCAGCACCTGATCCGAATAGGTTTCAAGGATATTACGGATGTAAGTGGTAACAGGCTTCTGTTCCTCAATTTCTTTCCCGGACCATTCTTCTGAAACCGGAAGAGTGCCTGCCAGAGCCATCGTTTCAAACTCATGGGTTGCCTTATTAAATTTTCCCAGAACTTCAGAGAAAGCCCCCATCCAGGCGTTTTCCCCATCATTGAAGAGATACCTGAAAGCATTCGGATAAGTCTCACATAAGTTTCCAAAACTTTTCGGATAATCAATACGATTAAAATCTGTAAAAATCTTCCTCCTTGAGTATACCAGTTTAGGCAGATGATGGTCTTTGATCACCCCGATTACCTGTTCCAGGGTATCACAATATTCCTCTTTGGTTTCAGCGACAACGTTTGCCGGACCATTGTTTAAAAGCTCATTGGTAATAGACAGTTCATTAAATTCAGCAGGGGCAATCTCAAGAATATCGCCGTTGAAACTGATATGATTTTGGCTGTCGTAAGAATAGAAACTGACTGCATTTTTATCGTTTTGCTCACTGACAGACCATAGTCTTTCGTCGAAAGGAAGTTTGAAATAAATCATGAGTTATGAAGTGATTTTGAAAATCAGCGGCCGGAAGTAATTTAGGAAATTCCGAGGTTGATTTTCCTTTCTGCAAAGGTATTATTAGTCTTAAAGATGTCAAAATTAAAATCATTGTTTTTTAATCTTATATTTTTCATTTTATATTCCTGATATTCTAAAGGAGACAAGAAATTTTTTCATGAATACATACTGGATTTCAAAAAAAAGTATGGATACAGGAAAATAAAAAAGTTGCAGTAAGGATATAAAAAAAACTCAAAAAAAATGAGTTTTTTATTTTGTATGTTTTTTCAACCTATTTATGAATGATATTATTCGTCATTGTTGTATGGTTGATAAGCGTTCCTTTTTCATCCCGGATCTCAATTTCCGAAACATGCATGGTTTTTCCTTTTCTGATGAATCGGGCAGTAGCGGTTACAGTACCGTCCTTTTTGCTTCTCAGGTGATTGGAATTGATATTGGTGCCTACTCCGTAATATTTTTCACCATCGATAAAGATATTCGACAGACTTGAACCTAAAGTTTCTGCTAGAACACAGCTTGCCCCTCCGTGCATGATCCCGAACGGCTGATGGGTTCTCGGAAGTACAGGCATCGTTGCGGTAAGGGTTTCATTTTCAACGTCAATATCGATGAATTTTATTTCAAGGGTTTTCGCAAGGGTCTCATCACCCCAGTTATTGATGAACGCTAATATTTCTTCTTTTGTCTGACCTTTCATTTTGCTTATAGATGATTAATGAGTAATAAGTAATTTTGCTTCTAACTTCTAACTTCTAACTTCTAACTTCTAACTTCTAACTTCTAACTTCCGATTCACTACCGGTTCCCATAATATCAGGATTCCAGTTGGCCGGAACTTTAGGAACGATATCATTTTTCACATAATAATCCTGAATTTCCTGCATGATCTCTGAAAAAGGAACCGAAGCAATTCTTTCGTAGGGAATAGTATATCCCAGATAGACAATATTTCTTTTGAAGTCACCTGCAGCCAGAACAATAGGAACTTTTGCTGCTAAAGCCATATGATAAAATCCTTTTCTCCATTTCGGAACCCAGCTTCTTGTTCCTTCAGGAGTGATGACAAGGCTGAAATCTTCTTTGGCAAACTGATTGGCCACAAAGTTGACCAGGTCATTCTTCTGACTCCTGTCAATCCCGATTCCTCCCAATCCTTTTACAACGCTTCCGTACCATGCTTTGGTATGGGCATCTTTAATGATGATTTTCAACGGTTTATTCAGAGACCAGTAGGCAAAGTTTCCTAAAATGTATTCCATATTATGGGTATGAGGTGCCACCACCAGGATGCACCTGTTCAGGTTGTTGACGTCGCCCTGTAAAACGACTTTCCAACCTAATAATTTTAACATCAGTTTGCCTATCAGCTTTTTCATAGATTTTGAATTAAAAACAAAAAAGTATAACCAAACTTTGGTTATACTTTACAAATATATTGAAATATTATCGCTCTTAAAACAAACCGCTAATTAAATCTACGATTTTCATTACGAATTCCATTGCAAATTGTATCATGATAAGGCTGTGTTTTTAGTTAATTGGTTATTATATTTTTAGCTTTACGAAATTAAAACAATTTTTTCACATAGCGAACTAAATCTTGTTTTTTTTTCACATTTCTGAGAGAAGAAGGGTGTGAATTTCAAACGGTTGTCTTCCATCCACACCTTCTGCCACTCTCTGAAGTTAATTATTTAGTTTGTATGGAAATTTCGTTTTTTCCGTCTTTGATTTTGATGTCTACATCCTTGTTGATTTTTTTGATATCGGATGCTACAGAATCAATTACTTTCTTCGCCTGGTTGTTAGGTACTTTTTTACCGTTGATGATGATGCTGTCTTTATCATTGGAATCATATACAATGCTGGAGCCGTTTACAGTAATCTTATTTTTTTCGATTCTGATTTTGTCTTCATTTTCATCTCTGTCCTGATCATCATCATTAATGCCGTCACCATCAAGGTCTCCGTCTATATTGATTCTGTTTTTATTCATAGAAATTACCCGTGCTTTCTGTGGTACTACAAGTTCGTAGTTAACTCTGTAATCTCTGAATCTATGCTCATACGGATACTTTACGAAGTTGGGAAGCATTACTTTATTGTCAACAACTTCTACCGGAACAGTAAGCTGAATAGGGAAGTTATATCCGTTTCCTTCTTTTTTGATGATAAGATAAGGTGTTTTGATATCCGGCTTTCTTGTCACTTCTACAGAAACATAGTCTTCTTCATAAACGTTTCTCTTATCTGAATAAATATCATCATTATATGCTTTGTAGTTCTGCGGGATGCTTACCTGCTTCATATCTACATATACCGTGTCAGAAGTTGTGTTGATCGCTATATTTTCAGTATCTTCCTTACTACCTCTGTAGATCATGTTTTTCTTGGCCATGCTGATGCCGAAGTAAGTTCCAAGCCCGATCAGAAGAAGGAATAAACCTCCCACAACCCATCCGATGTTTCTCAGCTTTGTTTTTGGAGAGAAAATCTTGATGCTTAATAAGCTGAAAAGAATTGCAGGAATTAAGCTTCCGATCACCATCATGGCTGCCAGTACTTTATCCAGCCCCTGATCATCCATATAGAATCTGATCTCATTAGCTCCGGGGAAGTCCGTGTCCATTCCGAAAAGCCCGAATAATACAAATACCCCGATGATACTTCCTACTGCCATCAATACGAAGATTCCTCCTACAACATATTTCAGTATATTCCACACTCCGCTTCCTGCGTTATTGATGTAAGGTTTGTTTTCGTTGTATATCTCTCCGACCCTCTGAGTAGATTCATTGGCAAACTGTACCAATTTATTAGACTCATTCTTAAGATTGTCGAAGTTCATAGGCTTTCCCTGCATTTTCAGGAAATCTGCTGCGGTTTCAGCTTTTGGAAGTACGATCCAAAGGATTACATATAGCAGTGCGATCAATGAAGAGGAAATGGCTGCTGTGAAAATTCCCAGAACGAAAACTCCAAGCCAGATGGCTCTCATGGCAGTAATATCCATTCCTACATATTGAGCTAAACCGGCACATACCCCTGCGATCTTTTGTTTTTCAGGATCACGGAACAGTTGTTTTTTGTCTGAATAGCTGGTTCCTGAATTGGTATTTTTAGTTGTGTTTTTTTCAGAAAAATAAGCTTCTTCCTGTTCTTCTATTTTCTCAGGAGTTCCGATCTGTGCGATTACTTTTTCTACATCTGTATCGTTGATCACTTCACGTTTTCCAAGAGAGTCTTTGAAGATCTCCACCATTCTTATTTCTATGTCATGCATTACCTCATCTGCCTCTGAAGCATCCAGTGAGCTTCTAAGGGCGTTCAGGTAATCGCTGAGCTTTATATATGCGTGTTCTTCTATTGTAAAAGAAAAACCTGCGAGTCCTATTGAGAGTGTCTTGTTCATAGCTTTGTTTTTTAATTTTGTTGGGTGATTTGGTTCACTGAGGCTGTCAGTTCATTCCACGTATTGAGAAGTTCATCCAGGAAAAGTTTTCCTTTTTCTGTGATCTGATAATATTTTCTGGGTGGTCCCCCGGTAGATTCTTCCCATCTGTAGGAGAGAAACTCTCCGTTTTTAAGTCTTGTAAGAAGAGGGTAGAGGGTCCCTTCCACTACATCCAGTTTTCCTTTTTTCAGTTCATCAATAAGATCGGAAACATACATTTCACGGTTATTGATGAGACTTAGAATACAGAATTCCAGAATTCCTTTTCGCATTTGCGCTTTGGTATTTTCAGTATTCATCTTTGATAATTTTTGTTAATTAAGGTTATCGTTAGAAAAATGCCCCTAGCTAGTTGAGCGTATTCTAATTTTACATTACAAAGATATGTAAATAAAATGGTATTATGCAATACAAAGTAGTGGAATTTTAAAATAATTATTATAAGTAACTGATAATCAGTTTGTAATTTTTGTGCTGTAATTTTTGTGAAAATAAATTTAAGTAGAAAATAGTAAGATGTCTTTAAATTTTATATAAAAAAAATAGAATGTCAAAGTTTTAGAAAAGGAAATAAAAGAATGAAATACATATATGGTTTCACTAAAAAAGTGCGAAAAAAACAGATCTATAAAAAATAAAAAGGGGTAGAATTATTTGTATCTTTGGAAAAACAAAATGATGAATTTTAAAAATTTATTTAAACTCTATTTTGATGAAAGTAGGGTTTTTGGTCTTGATATTCTCCGGTTCTTTGCGATCATGTTTGTTGTTGTTGGCCACGGTTTGATATATATGCCAAGAATGGTTAAAGGAATTGTATCGTATTTTATTTTTGATGGAGTTACTATTTTTTTTGTTCTAAGTGGTTTTTTAATTGGAGGAATTTTAATTAAAGTACTGAATAAAGAATCATTTACCTTTAAAACATTGTTGGAGTTTTGGAAACGGAGATGGTTTAGAACACTTCCAGCCTATCTTTTAGTATTAATACTTTTACTTGGATTGAATATCATTTTTAATGAAAAATTTGTTTTTAATTCAGAAATTATAAAATACTTTTTATTTCTGCAGAATTTTAAAACACCTCACCCTTCTTTTTTCCCGGAAGCATGGAGTTTGAGTATTGAAGAGTGGTTTTATCTGATTTCGCCGATAATGATCTTTTCTTTAATCAATTTTTAAATTTAAGTGTAAAAAAAGCAGTCTTAATTACCATTATATCAATCATAGTATTTACTACATCTTTCAGAGCATATAGACTGTTATTCAATGTTTCTGTAACTGATATTGGCATCTGGGATTTATATTACAGGAAGCAGGTAATAACAAGGCTTGACAGTTTGATGTATGGTGTTTTAGCTGCATATGTTAAGGCTTACTACAATCGGTTTTTTGAAAGTTCAAAAAAATATTTTTTTTGTGCCGGCCTAATATTAATGGTTGTACATCAATATTATTTAAACTATGGAACCAATCCCTTTTTTGACCAAGTTTTAAGTTTTTCTTTTACATCAATTTCTACTATGTTTCTGATTCCCTTTTTAGATTCAGTAAAATCAGCTCCGAAAATCATTTTACAACCTATTACATACGTCAGTTTAACGTCCTATAGCATGTATCTTATACATTATTCGCTGGTTCAAAAGTGGATTATAGGTAAGGTTGATTTTTTTAAGAGTTCCATAATGTTAAATACAGGGGTAACTTTTAGTGTTTTTTTTATTCTTACAATAGGACTTTCAATTTTGATGTATAAATATTTTGAAATACCTACAACAAAATTAAGGGATGGACTGTTAAAGGGTAAGTCACAAAATATAGAAAGCATTTCTACATAAAAAGTCGGGAAGTTTTCATTTATTTCAAAGTATATAGTGGGAAAGAAGTTTTCAGAATGTAAAGAATTATAATGGTTTCAAATCCTTCAGATAATGGTTTTGAATTTTGAAATCGGTATTATGATTCGTATTTTTGTTATGAATTTAAAAACACTTCAAATCCATATACTATGACTATGAATCTATTCAATAAGTTTAAGAGTCTGTCGGCTTTCGTTGTTCTGGGACCTTTGTGCTTTGCACAATATCAGTTTGAAATCAAGAATGTTTCGAAAAATTATAGCGCTGTCATTCATTCTGAAAATTGTTATGAAAGCAGGTGTACAGACAAGGGAACAGTAGAACTGTTTAATAACAGCAATACCAAAGTGCAGACCTTTGTATCTGATGACCTGGTCATAGACCTAAAGCCGGATCAAAAGCCAAAGCCAGGAAAAATGATGGAGCTGACCAAAGACCAGAACTCTATTATCATAGATGATTTTAATTTTGACGGTACCGAAGATATAGCCGTAAGGAACGGAAATATGGGGAACTATCACAGTGCTTCTTATGATGTATATGTCTTCAACAGTACCAGAATGAGCTTTGTAAAAAGTAAAGAGCTTACAGACCTTGCATCAAACGGATTTGATTTTTTTGGTGTTGATTCCCAACGCAAACGCCTGACTACTTTCGGAAAATCCGGTTGCTGTGATCTTTTTACTACAGAATACGTCGTAATCCCCAATAAAGGGCTGGATAAAGTTTTTGAAAAAGAAGTGGATATGACCAATGAAGATCGTGTAAAAGTGATTACGAAAGAAAAAATAAAGAATAAATGGGTAACCAAAACCAAGATTTACTCATCAGAAGAATATAATAAATTAAAGTAAGATGAAGATACAGAAAGAGATCGATTTTATTCTGGCCGTAGATGCCCTGAAGAATGTTCAAAGAAGGAATTATAATGCGGATGATACCAGAAGAGAGAATACAGCAGAACACTCATGGCAGATCATTATCCTGGCGCAGATCCTTTATCCCTATGCTAAAAACCGGGCAGATATCGATCTTTTAAGGGTGATCAGAATGCTTTCCATTCATGATCTGGTAGAAATTGAAGCGGGAGATACATTTCTTTTTGATGAAAAAGCCATGGTAGGAAAGTTTGAGCGTGAAAAAGCCTCGGCACAAAAAATCTTTGGAATCCTGGATGAACCTTTGCGTACGGAATTCTTTAATCTGTGGCTTGAGTTTGAAGAAGAGAAAACACCGGATGCTATTTTTGCGTGTTCCATTGATAGAATCATGCCGTTTATTCTGAACTCCCATACCTCAGGAAAAAGCTGGACAGAAGCCGGGGTTACCGAAAAACAAATCAGAAATATGCTTGAAAATGCAATTACAAGAGCTTCGGATGAAATGGGGGAGGCTTTTGAGCTGCTGCTGAACAGAAGCCTGGAAACTGAAAAGGTTTTAAAGTAAATATTTTAAGCAGGAAAATAATAGATTCGGGCGGCCAAAGGCCGCCCGAATCTATTTATAAAATCTGAATTGGTTTTTTGAATTCATCAATGGCAACAAAAGTGAAGTCACCTACGATAGCCTTTTCTCTTTCATAAGAATACATCTGCTCTGTGTAGATCTCAACACTTACTTTCATACTGGTTTTTCCAACGTATGAAACTCTTCCGATCAGTTCTACAATCGTTCCGGCAGGAATAGGCTTTTTAAAATCGATCTTGTCACTGCTTACGGTTACTACTCTCTTTCTTGCAAAACGGGTAGCTGCAATAAAGGCTACTTCATCCATCAGCTGCATGGCTGTACCTCCGAAAAGAGTATCATAATGGTTGGTGGTGTTTGGGAAAACCGCTTTAAAGATTCTGGTTTCGGCAGCTTCAATTCTTTCTTCTGTAGTCATATTTCATTATTAATTAAAGCGAAATGAAATTGTATCAAAACAACAGAATAATGACAGGAACCTGGGAAATTCCTGAAACAATCCATCAGATCAATAAAACTTCAGATCGCGAAAGTTTTTTGTTTAAGAAAAAGGCAGGTCTCCTGACTTGTAACATCTTTTATCTCCTTCCCATGCCTCGCACAGTGGATCTTTTGATAAAGATTTCAGTTACTTACAGTTGCGCGACAGTCCGTGATTTTCACACGGTTCCCTTTTAATCTGCTGCTAGGCAGAACCAGTTTCTGTGATGAATAAGCGTTAAACTTTTCGGGGGCAAAAATAATGAATTTATTCCGGATTATGGTAAATAATCTGGCTGATCACTCTTCCTTTCTTGATGGTCCACAGGGTAGTATATCTGTTTTCCCCGGTACCATTGATCATATAAAGAAAAATATTATCATTGTCTAGGGCGGTTACTCCTACGTTTTCAAAATCCATAGTCGGCTGAAACATATTCTTGATCGCTTCTCTTACGAAAACCGAACCTCTTCCCGGCTGTTGTACCCGGATCGATTTGATCTCTGTCATTCCTTCAGGAAGATCATTCCCTATTCCCCATGGCTTTACTTTGTCGATGGTAAGAAGTTTGCCTTCTGCATCTTTTTCTTTCTTACGGTAACCGGCATTGGAAGGGTAGACATCGATCACTACTTTGCTTCTCTGGGCTGTAGGAACCTTCGGGTCGGAGTTGTCTGTGAAGATCATTGATCTCCCGTTCTTAGACTTCGATGGGGTATAGGCCGGAAGCTGGTCTATATAAGCAATCCGTTCTTTATTTACCATCCCTTCCCTGTCAAGGGTTTCGTAGCGTACAAACGGCTTATCTTCATCCTGTTTTTCAGGATATTTGATCCAGATCCATTCCGTTTCTCCGGGAGCGGGCTTTACATAAACAAATACATCCCCTTTACGCATACGGATTTTATCTACAATTTTTCTGTAGTTATCTTTATGTACACGTACATTGGCATATCCTTCCTCTGCTTTTACAACTCCAAAAGGAACCTTATTCTGGCCTTTAACAAAGGTTAGAGAAAAAATACTGAATGCGGACAGATAAAATGCTTTGTTGATGAAAGTCATTGCGAAAATTTTTTGATCCCCAAATATATAAATTAAATGCGGAAGAGAATGATCTTGCAGTACTTCCTGCTATCTTTTATGATTCAGATGTCTGTTTTGAAGGCCCATAAATAGATTCGGGGGCATTTTTAAGGAAATATGAAAATATTCCGTAGAAAAGAAGAATGACCAGAAATAAAACGGCCGCTAAATAAAAAGCAGTTCCAAAACCATAACTGATCGTTACTCCGCCCCCTAATCCCATTCCGATTGTATTGTTTCCAAGTCCCTCCATTTTGGATTGAAAGGTCCAGTAAAATATTAAAAAAGAAAGAAGGCCTATCAAAGAAAATACAATATGATACAGGTATTTCTTCCTGACACTTTTTATCAGCTGAACAATAATTCCTGCAATGGCAGCCAGAAATGCAATAATAATAAGAGGGCTGGGAGGAATATTTTCATTATCTTTTTTATCCTGGGATTCATTCAACGGCGAATATTCACTGTCTGTATCTGATGACTGACTGGCGGTCTCATTCCCGAATGCAGAACCAAAAGGGGAGTTCTTTTTCAGGTTTTCTTTCATCCGTTTACTCATATCTTTTTTGGAAACTCCCGTGATCAGATCTGTTCCTTTGAGAGACATCAAAGTGGTGTCACCACATTTTATCAGAAAAAAAGGAAAGAAAAAACACAGGATGATCACCGTATAACTTGGTATCGGCAACAGATCTGAAAGTACTTTTAATGGTTTCATAAATTATTGTTTTCCTTAAAAATAGGAAAAATATCAGATAAGACATAAAAAAGAGAGCACTTATCAGTACTCTCTCTTTGTTTATTTGCGTTAATGTAATTTCAAATCACTTAAATTCTCTCAAGCTCATCCGCATCAATCGTCGTCTTAAATGTGCCGTAATTGACAATCACCTTGTTTCTGGAAATCTTTTCAATCGTTCCTACACTTGTACTTCCTGTGATACGCACACGCTGGCCTATCTTCATCCAGACGGCACGATCGCTTTTACGTTTCTCTTCAAGCTTTTCATTGGTTTCGGCAATTTTTTCAATGACCTCTTCCTTTTTAAGCTGCTGAGTGATCTTTCTCTTTACAACCTGAAGGCGTTTTGATTCATCTTTGTCTGCCCCAAGCTTTCTGAATTTTTCCTGTTCCAGCAGTTTTACAAAGTCTTTCACAACATCTTTTCTCGACTTTCCTTTGGTATAGCTGTCAATGAAAGTCTCAATTTTGTTTCCAAACTGAAGCTTACGATGCTCCTCTTCATACAGTTTCTGGAAATTAAACAGTTTCTGCTGAAGCTGGTCGTTCAGTTTCTGAAGGTTATCACGCTTATCTTCTACAGATTCTTTTCGTTCAGCAAGGTCGGATTTCAGTTTTTCAACTTCGAACTTTTCCTGCTGCAGCTTTACGATCGTTTTATCCAGATTCACAATATCATGTTCCACCTTTTTCTTGGCAGAATGAATAATAAACCTCGGGATTTTGTTCTTCTCAGCCACCTCAAAAGTAAATGAACTTCCTGCCTGACCTACTTCCAGCTTATACATCGGTTCCAGCGTCTCTTCATTGAAAAGCATTGCCGCATTCTGAGCATTGGGAAGCTGTTCTATAACCAGTTTAATATTGGTATAGTGCGTAGTGATGATGGCAAAACTCTTCTTATCATAGAAAAACTCCATGAAACTTTCTGCCAAAGCCCCGCCCAATTCAGGATCGGAACCGGTTCCAAACTCATCAATCAGTAGAAGGGTGTCTGAATCTGCCTCACGAATGATCCCGGACATTTTCTTCAATCTTGATGAATAGGTTGATAAATGGTTTTCAATGGATTGATTATCACCGATATCGGTCATAATTTTCTCGAAAAAGAACATCTCTGATTTCGGATGAACAGGAACCAGGATACCGCTCTGAATCATCAGTTGCAATAATCCAACGGTCTTCAGAGTAATTGATTTTCCTCCTGCATTCGGTCCGGAAATACAGATGATTCTGTTGTGTTCCGTTAAAGTCAGGGTTTGTGGGTGGATCGTTTTATTCTCTACTTTGTTTCTCAGCCATAACAGTGGATGAAAGGCATCCCTTAATCTCAATGTTTTATGACGGTTGATCTTTGGAAGCACTCCATTGATCAGGTCTGCAAACTTAGCCTTAGCCCTTACCAGATCAAGGTCAAAAATATACACCTGATATCTCCAGAGTTGAGGTTGAAACTCTGCCAGTTCAGCAGTAAGCTTTCTCAGGACCTTATCGATTTCCTTTTTCTCTTCCTCTTCATTCTCACGAAGCTTGAAGTAGTGTTTTACAACACTGTCCGGTTGAATATAAGTGATAGAACCGGTTTTGGAAATTCCCAGGGTTCTTCCGGGAACTCTTTTCTTAAATCCGGATTTTACTGCTAAAACCCTTTGATCATCAATGATTGTTTCCCGTATATCATCCAGAAAGTCGCTCTGCCCATACGTGGTAAGAGCTCTGTTGAAGTTTTCCTGAATCGCTTTTTTAGCATGCTGGATTTCAGTTCTTATACCTTTTAAAGTTGGGGAAGCCTCACTTTTTACTTCACCAAAACGGTTGAAAACCTTATCTACCTTTTCAATAATCTCTTTTCTGAATTCCAGTACTGAAGCTTCTTCCATAAGGGTAGGAAAAGTTTCCGGCATGGTAGGAAAGAACTTTTGCAGTTTTCCGATCTGTTCCGTGATGGTTTTGATTTTGATGAAAGCACTGTTTTCCAGACGGTAATTTTCAATCAGCATCAGTTTCAGCTCACTTTCAATATCTTCATATTCATCAAACGGAATCGCATTTGAACTTTCAAAACTCGACAGATATTCTGAGGTTTTTTTCAGTGAAAGTTCCGCCTCGTCAATTTCCATCGGACGAAGTTGAAGAATTTTTTCTCTTGTTTTCGGAGAATACGCAAATGGGGAGATTTCCGCGAGCAATTGCGGAAACTCTAATTCGTCTAAATCTTCTTTATCTATATACACAGTGCAAATTTAGTGAGAATTTTGATTATTACGTATATTTGAGTGATTTACAAAATAGATTAATAAAGAATTTATACTCATTCTATTATTTTTTACAGCCAATCTGTGCGTCCGGCACTATGATACCAAAATAAGCCTTATATTGCAATAACTAAAAAAGATCCATGAGACTATTACTGTTTGCCCTGCTCTTTCTTTCAGCAGGTGTCCAGGCTCAGATCAAACAACATGAGAATGGAAGAGTGAATAAAGTTCAAAAGAAAACAGGTTTTAAAAAGACGAAAAAAATTCAGGCCAAAAATTATGGTCTGAAAAACTTCCGGGATGATGAAGTAAAAAGAATCATTAACCTCAGTCAGCAAAATGATAACACTACTAAAAAAGAGATCGTAAGAAAAAACAGTGGTGGATATGAATACTTTAATTATGAAGAAACCCGTTCTTCAAGAACCAGACTGTACCTGTTTATATAGCTGTAAATAAAGAGGAACCGGATATTTCGAATAATAAATACTTTACATGAAACTTGAAACAGAACGGCTGATCCTGAAAGAAATCGATGAAAGCTATACTGATGATATTCTGAAGATCCGGAGTAATTCTTACATCAATCAATATGTAAAAAGAAACTCACCTAAAAATAATTACGAAGCGCTGGAGTTTATTCTTCATATCAAAAATAAAAGACGGAACAGTGAGATGCTGTTTTGGGGAATTTCTTTCAAAGATCAAAGAAACCTCATAGGAACCATTTGTTTATGGAATTTTTCAGATGACAGACAAACAGCTGAAGTCGGATACGAACTTTTACCGGATTATCATAAAAAAGGGATCATGAGCGAGGCACTGCAGGGTGTTTTGAAGTTCGGATTTGAGGGGCTGAATTTACAGACCATTCTGGCTTATACCCATCAATCCAATGAAGCATCGCAGTCATTACTGTTGAAACATCATTTTATTTTAGAAGAAGGTAAGAAAGACAATAAGAACTCAGAAAATGTTATCTTTAGATTAAGCAGGACATGATAAAAAATCAGTAACTCTGTATTTCTGTTTCAGAAACTATCTGTTACAGAGGCTGGTCTGCCATGAAAAGTAAAGATATTTGAGGGTGATCTATGCTTTTATTTTAATATTAATTACTTTTGCAGTATGACCTGGACAGAAATTTTAGCCCCGATAAAAAGTACGGAATACTTTAAAACCCTTTGGGAGAAAGTAAAGAACGAGTATGCAACCACAAAGGTTTTTCCACCGAAGAATCAGATTTTCAGAGCGCTGGAACTTACGGCTTTTGATGATGTGGAAGTAGTAATTATCGGCCAGGACCCTTATCATAATGATTATCAGGCCAACGGATTGTGCTTTTCTGTTTCCGAACAGGTGGCTGCACCGCCTTCCCTTAAAAATATTTTTATTGAGCTCAAAGATGATCTGGGAGTCGTACGTACTTCCAAAGAACTGGATGATTGGGGAAGACAAGGTGTTCTGCTTTTGAATGCTACGCTCACGGTTCGTGCGCATTCACCCAATTCACATAAAGATCTGGGATGGGAAAAATTCACTGATTTTATTATTAAGGAAATTTCCGATAAAAAAGAGAATGTGGTTTTTGTATTGTGGGGCGCTTTTGCACAGAAAAAAGCCGAACTTATTGATCCGGCTAAACATTTTATTCTGAAATCGGCACACCCTTCGCCATTCTCCGTTTACAGAGGTTTTTTTGGAAGCAAGCCTTTTTCAAAAATCAATGAATACCTTGTTTCCAAAGGAAAGAAGCCTATTTCCTGGTAGTATCTGAAGAATTGTCACCTTTTTTGATGGTAATTCCAATCTTGTATTTTCCGTTCAGAGCTTTTGTTCCTTCCTGTGATTTAGGATAAGGAGCTACATCCTGTAAAGTAATGGTATATCCGTTAAAAACAGCAGATTGCTTATAATTTCTTGATGGGAAATCTGTACTGGCAAGATTCAGGATACGGGGCCTTGTAGAAGTTCCCATCACTTCAATCTGTGCCAGAGCAGCACCTGCCCATATGCAGTTTACTCCCTCGGGGCAGCGGCTGTCTTCAGATATGCCTTTGAAAGTTACATTCATCTGATATTCTTCCAGAAACTTATTTTCTCCTTCACTGAAATAAATGATACCTTGCTGCTGATCTCCGGATGAAGTGGTTTTCACAGAAGGTTGTATTTCAGAAGTCTTTACAGCTGTTTTATCTTTTTTCTGGGCATTGCATCCTGCTAATGCAAATATCCCTAAGGTAAGGATGATGGCTTTATGGAACATGATTTCTATATTTAATTATTAAATAACATTAAGCATATCAAGTAGTACTACCAAAAACATTGCCACTCCTACAACAAAACTAAACCCGGTTCCGTAGATGAACCCGATCAAAGCGCCTTTAGTAGACTGAAGGGCCTTATTCATATCCTTGCTGTCATGAAGAAGTTCCCCAATAAAAACACCGGCAAACATCCCGATCAGGAAGCCTAACGGAATAGGAATGAAGATCCCTATAATAGTTCCAACTACAGAGCCGATGCTTCCCCAGCGGGTTCCTCCGTACTTTCTGTTAGTCTTTGCAGGAATCACGTAGCTTAAAACAGCTGATATGGCAGTAAGGATCCCGAAAGCCCATACATAGATCATCGGAAGATCTGCATCTGTCCCGAACTTATAGATCAGAAGCCCGCAGATACTCAGCAGAAGCCCGGGTAAAACCGGAAGGAACGTTCCCAGTATACCGACAAACAGTAAAATAAGACAAAGTATATTAATAATCGTTGTATCCATTTCTTTAAATATGAGCGAAGATATGAAACCTCTCTGATTTGGCAATCATTCATATTCATGAAAATTATGAAAGGTCTTGGCAAGCAGCTGGAGTTAATACAAAATATGGTACTGGTTTTAAAATTTGGGATGAAAATTGATGATGAATAAAAATCATGATTCTTAATTTCATAAATTTGCTGTAATGAATGACCAGTTACAAGAAACCAAAAACTTTATACAGGAGCTGAGCGAGCAGCTTTATATTTATATCACCCGGATCTCACCATCCGGTACGGATTGGATTTTTCATATTATTGTAAAATTAAGTTTACTTCTGGTCTTACTTTTTATTGTAGATTTTGCTTTTAAATTTATCATCAATTTTGTCTTTCGGTTATTTCATGACGAAGAAAAATTTCCGATCCTGAAGTCTATTTATCAGTCAAAAATTACAAACTCTGCGGCACATTTTGCGGCTCTGATTTTGGTAGGAGCAGTACAGGGGTCTATATTTCCTGAAAATGCTTTACCCAAAACTACTGTCTTTATCATAAGATGTATCAATCTGGGGCTTGTTTTGGCTTTGGCCGGAATGCTTTACAGGTCGCTGACTGCTTTCAGGAATTATTTCAGCATAAAACAGGATTTCTATAAAATTATGGCGCTCAATGCCATTTCGGAAACGGTAAAGATTTTAGGACTTTTTATATTTACCGTAGTGGGTATCTGTGTGATCTTCGGGATAAAAGGAACCACTATTGTTGGAAGTCTCGGGGCAATTACAGCGGTGCTGGTACTGGTTTTCAGGGATACTATCCTTGGATTTGTGACAGGGCTGCACGTGGCTACATCCAAAAACTTAAAAGTAGGGGACTGGGTAAGCATTCCCAAATACAATATTGAAGGAAATATCACGGAAATTAACCTTCTGACCACCAAAATTACCAATTTTGATAAAACGGTTTCTACGATTCCTACCTATGACCTGATGACTACAGAGATCAAAAATATGCAGGTAATGTCTGAATCCAATACCAGAAGAATTAAAAAATCAATTTATTTTAATATCAATTCCTTTAAGTTTTTAACCGATGAGGACATTGAACGTTTAAAGGAAATCAACCTGATTTCAGATTATCTTGAAGAGAGAACTACAGAGATCAGAAAAGAAAAAGAAAGCCTGGAGCATAAAGATAAAATTGTGAACGGAAGACAGCTTACCAATATCGGAGTTTTCAGATATTATGCACAAATGTATATTGAGAACGATCCTGATATAGACAAGAATGGTACCCGGATGGTACGCCAGCTGGATATTACACCACAAGGTTTACCTCTCGAGGTGTATTGCTTTACCAATGATTCCCAATGGGTGCGTTTTGAGCAGATTCAGGCTGATATTTTCGACCATTTGCTGGTAGCTTCCAAAGAATTTGAGCTTCAGGTAATGCAGGTAAGTGTAAAGGTATAAAACAGAAATATAGTAAGTCAGGATATCTGGCTTTTCGATCAATTTTAAATTGAAATGATAATGAATTTAGACAGTCAAAAAAGAAGTATAAAGATCTGGACATACTTTCAACTTCTGACTTCTGATTTCTTATATATAACATCTAAATAAAAATGACAAAACTAAGCGTAAACATTAATAAAATTGCGACGTTACGAAATGCAAGAGGAGGTGAAACACCAAGTGTTACAGAAGCGGCTGTAAAAATTCAGGAATTCGGAGGGCAGGGTATTACCATCCATCCCAGACCTGATGAAAGACATATTACAAGAAAAGATGTCTATGACCTGAAGCCGTTGGTTACGACTGAGTTTAATATTGAAGGAAATCCTCACCAGACCTTTATTGATATGGTACTGGAAGTGAAGCCTGAGCAGGTAACACTGGTGCCCGATGCAGATGATGCCATTACTTCCAATGCGGGCTGGGACACCAGAAAACATCAGGATTATCTCACGGAGATCATTTCCGAATTTAAAAAAGCAGGAATCCGTACCTCCATCTTTTTAGATCCTTTGCCGGAATTGGTAGAATATGCAGCGAAGACAGGTGCAGACAGAATTGAGCTTTACACGGAAGCTTATGCAAAAAACTATCTTACCAATAAGGAAGAAGCAATAAAACCTTATTACGATACAGCAGTTGCTGCCACTCAGTTCGGATTAGGCATCAATGCCGGGCATGATTTAAGCTTAGATAATTTAAAATATTTCGCGGATACTATTCCGAATTTACTTGAAGTATCTATTGGGCATGCTTTAATCTCTGAAGCTCTTTATATGGGATTGGAAAATACGGTTCAGGCTTATTTGAAAAGACTGGCAAAATGGTAGAAAATATGGAAATTTTAAATTCAAAAATATTCGGTGAAGGCTTAACGGATACACCACTTCTGGTATTCCACGGCTTGTTTGGAATGCTTGATAACTGGGGAAGTTTCGGGAAAGACCTGGGAGAATATCTTCCGGTGCATCTGATTGACCTGAGAAACCACGGAAGAAGCTTTCATTCTGAAGGGATGTCCCATGATGACCTCGCAGATGATATTGCCCGTTATATGGATCATTATGGCATTCAGAAAGCTCATGTTTTAGGACATTCTTTAGGAGGGAAGGCTGTAATGCAGTTTGCCATCAGATATCCTGAGAAAGTTGAGAAACTGATTGTAGTAGATATTTCACCAAAAGCATATCCACCGCACCACCAGGGGATTATAAAAGCTTTGGAAAGTGTAGATTTTAATACGGTAAGTTCAAGGAATGAAGTGGAAGAGGTCCTGAGTCAGTATATCCCGGAAAAGTCAACCATACAGTTTTTAACCAAAAACCTGTATTGGGATGAAAATAAAAAGCTGAATTGGAGATTTAACCTTAAAACATTATCTGAAAAATATACAGAATTTGTTTCCAATGCCATTAAATTTGGTGTTTTTGAAGGGGAGACTTTATTCATTGCAGGGGCAAAATCGAATTATATTCTGCCACAGGATGAGTTTGGAATCAGACAGCAGTTTCCAAAAGCTAAAGTAGTAACCGTGAAAAATGCAGGCCATTGGGTGCAGGCTGAAAATCCGGTTGATTTTGCTAATGTGGTGAAGGAGTTTCTGGAATTAAATTAATTTTATTCTCTGATTTTCAGTAATATGTTAAAATTTTATTAAAGTTTGATATTATTTCTCTGTTGGATGAATTTTTTGTACTTTGGTTAATCAAAAAAATAAAATTATTAACCTATGGAAAACAAAAATTCAAAGAAAAAGCCATTTTTCGCAACATTCTTAGAAAAACAGATCAAAGATCCTGAAAATGTAAAAGGAGGTACAATCACCTCAATTAAAATTGATGATGTCACTTCGCTTCTTAAAGACCAGGTTATTGTAACTGCAGCACTTGAAGACGCCGTAAGTACACCTCTTAATGATAATGTGACACTGAAATACCCTTCAGATGGTGACGACCATGTTCTGGAGGTAGAATTGTAGTCATAGAAATCTGAACTTAATCATTTATCAAACCAAAAACTTTAACATTATGGAAAACAAAAATTCAAAAAAGAAACCGTTTTTTGCATCTTTCCTGGAAAAGCAAATTAAGGACCCTGAAACTGTAAAAGGAGGTACTGACGTATCAATTCCTGAAAGAGATGTGATCACTAAGCCGGCAATAGACATTGTAACTTCTCCTAAAGATGATATGATGCATACGCTGAAATATCCTTCTGACGGTGATGATGATGTTATTATTGTTCCACTATAGAAGTAACACACTATCAATCATAATAGGGGAAACTTAATGTTTAAGTTTCCCTTTTTAATAAAAACCGGCCAATGATTCTCTGTATCACCCATTCACAGGACTTTTATAATATCGAAATCTTTTTCGAATACCTCTCTTCCAAAAATATTCCTTATTTCAGACTGAATTCTGACCGCCTGAATCATTTTCAGAAAATCAGTATCAATGAAAATTCCTTTGAACTCACCGATGAATCCGGAAATACAATCCATTCTGATGATATCAAAGGAGTATGGCACAGGAAAGCATGGAGAATAAGTGTTCCGGAAGAACTGGATGAAGATTATGTGAAAATATTTCTGAATGAATATGGAAATCTCCGATATAATCTGATCACTACCCTGGAAGATATTCCCTGGATCAATCCTTATGAAAACGAAAAAAAAGTTGACGGCAATAAGATGCATCAGCTGAAAGTAGCCCAAAAAAACAATTTAACGATTCCCCAAACCATTTATTCCAATGATGATGAGAAAATAACTTCATTTTTTCATCAGTACTGTGAAGGGAAAGCAATTGCCAAGCTTCATGGCGTGACGGCAAAAACAATGAGTGGTGAGAATATGATCTCCACAACAATTATTGAAGAAGAAACTTTGGAACACCTTTCGGATATTGCATACTGCCCAATGATTTTTCAGCCTTACATCGACAAAGAGTATGAATTGAGAATAGTCTATGTAGACGGTGAATTTTTCACAGGAATGATCAATAACAGTGAAAATGCAGATTGGAGAATAGCCCGGGAAGGTTATTTCTGGTCAGCTTACGAGCTTCCTGATCCTGTCAGAAAGAATCTGACCTCTATGATGAATGAAATGGGACTTTATATCGGGGCTATCGATATGATCAAAGGAAAAGACGGACAATACTACTTCCTTGAAGTCAATCCACAGGGCGAGTGGGGAATGCTGCAAAAAGAGCTTGGATTTCCCATAGCAGAAAGAATTGCCGATAATCTTATCAAAAGAATTAACTTCCATGAATAAAATTTTAATTATTACTCATACTGCAGATAATTTTTCAATTGAAAAAGTAACAGAATACATCGAACAAAATAACTGTGAGGTTATCCGTTTTGATGTTGATTTATATCCTTTAAAAAATAAATTGTCAACTGTTTTCCAGGATGGAGAATGGATCAGTATTCTTGAAACACCGGATAGCCGATATCGCTTAGATGATATCTCTGCCATCTGGTACAGAAGAGCTTACAATATAGGAAACGGTCTGAAAGAAGAAATTGAATCTAAATTTTACGGAGCAGCAATGGGCGAAATCCGAAATACCCTTTTCGGTTTCTTCGAAGCAGTGGATGCTTACTCATTAGGTAAACCTGCTGTGTACAGAAGGCTAGACAGTAAGGAAGAACAATTGAAGATTGCCAGCAAAATAGGCCTGACCATTCCGGAAACCTGCCTGACCAATAATCCTGAAGAAGCAAAGAAGTTTATCCTGAAACATCAGAATGTAGTAGCTAAAATGCAGACAGGCTTTGCCATCTATGAAGATGGAGTGGAAAATGTGGTCTTTACCAATGTTGTGAGCGAAGATAAGCTGGAACAGCTGGATTCGCTTCTTTACTGTCCGATGCAGTTCCAGAAGATGATTCAGAAGAAAAAAGAGCTTCGTATTACCATTGTAGGAAGAGATGTGTATGCATTTGAAATCGACTCGCAGAAGTATGAAGATGCTAAAATAGACTGGAGGAAAGATGGAATCAATCTGATCGATAAATGGGACAGAATAGAGCTTCCGGCAGATGTGGAATCAAAATTACTGGACCTTTTAGATGTTTATCACGTGGATTATGGAGCCATTGATATGATTGTATCTCCCGAAGATGAATATTACTTCATCGAGATCAATGCGGCCGGTGAATTCTTCTGGCTGGATAACCTTACAGAAGGAAACCTTATTTCAAAAAGTATTGCAGACGTTCTCTGTGACAAAGCACCAAGAAGAAATAATATGGTGCTGGTTTAAACATATTTTTAAAAGCTATAGAAGTCCTGAAAGAATTAGAAAACTTTCAGGACTTCTGGTTTTCGGGACTTCCGGCAAATCGAAGATTTGCAGGAAGTACCGAAAAAAATAAAATTCTCAATTGAAAATCTCCGATTTTCAAAAACTTCAGTGTACTTCTTCTATGTAAAACTAGTCACTTAAAAAAATAAAGTGTACAAAAACTTTTGTGCCTTTTGACTTCGTCGAATCTTCGATTTGTGGTTAAAATATTCTTATATCTTTTAACAGCTCAATTTGTACGGCTAGATTTCTTACGAAATGACAAAGTGTGTATAAATTACAAATTCAGTACGCATAAAGAAAATCTTCGATTTTCAAAAACTTCAGTGTACTTCTTCTATGTAAAACTAGTCACTTAAAAAAAAAAGTGTACAAAAACTTTTGTGTCTTTTGTGGTTTAAACCATTCTACAGGATCATATTTATCATTTTCAAAATGATAATATTGGTTAAATAAAGTTGAATTTTGCTTTAAAAATCGCAAATTTGCAAAAGCAGTTTTTCAAAGGAACTTTGGCAGGAACCTGAAGAATTGCCGGATAGAAAATATTGTCATATTTTAGTCAGCAATCAAGTAAAATAATTAATGGTTTTTGTAACGGGTGCAACCGGAATTCTGGGAAGAATAATCGTTCTTGAGCTTCTTAAAAGAGGTAAAAGTGTACGTGCTTCCAGGAGGACAGGCAGCAATTTAAACGAAGTAAAGCATTCATACAGCTTTTATACAGATCATCCCGAAGATTTTTTTAATAGAATCGAATGGGTCAACGTAGATTTTGATGACCTGGATTCTTTAAAAGACGCTCTGAAGGGTGTGGATGAGGTGTATCATTGTGCAGCAAAAGTGAGCTTTCATCCCAAAGATGAGAAGGAAATGTACCATACGAATATCAAAGGTACAGAAAACCTGCTGTATGCCTGTGAGGGATCTGATGTTAAAAAATTCCTGCATGTAAGCTCAGTAGCCGTTTTGGATAATTTCAATGAGAAAGGAGAGTTGGATGAAGAGTCTGATTTTAACCCAAAACTGGAACATTCTGCCTACGCTATTTCTAAACATTTGTCTGAAATGGAAGCATGGAGAGCTTCTGCCGAAGGACTCAATGTGGTGATCATCAACCCGGGAATGATTGTGGGCAGCGGAAACTGGACGCAAAGCAGCGGTGAGCTTTTTTCTACTTTTGAAGACAATAGCTTTACCTTCTCAGGAGGGTCCGCTTACGTAGATGTAAGAGACGTTGCAAAAACGGCCGTTGAACTGATGGAAAACAATATTTTCGGAGAGCGGTTCATTATTGTTGCTGAAAATAACAGATATGCTGATCTGGCCGGACAAATCAGAGGAAGGTTAGGACTTAAAGATGCCAGAATCCTTTCAAAATCTGTATTAAATATCGGGAGAATTGCCAATACCCTTTTCGGATGGCTGATCCCAAAACTGAGAATGGTCACTAAATCTAATATTGAGGCCATCTCTTCATTCAACACCATTTCCAATCACAAAGTCAAAGAAAAGCTGAATTATCAGTTTATTCCTGTAAAAGAAAGTATAGACTTTCACCTGAACAATTATATTAACGACAAAAAGTTGAAGAAATGAATCTTGCGGAGGCAATTATCCTTAAAAATGTAGAAAAGCATCCTATAAAAGCTGCTATTGGTTTCAAAAAGAAAGAAGCAGCCTGGAAAGAGCTGAGCTGGAAAAAATTCAGTGAGATTATTTTTAAAACAGCAAATGCACTCAAAGAAGCAGGAGTTCAGGAGAATGACAGAGTAGCGATCTATTCAGACAATTCCTCAGAGTGGATGATCTTTGATCTGGCTTCAATGTCTATTGGAGCGGTTACAGTACCTGTTTATTCTACCAATAATGCGGAACAGGCAGAATATATTATTGATGATTCCGGAGCTAAAGCCGTTTTAGTGGGAAATCAGATGCAGTATGATGCCTGCCTGGAGCTTTTACATAAAGAATCCAACAATCTTGAAACCATTATTGTTTCCAAAAAAGCAGTATGGATCAAAAAAGAATTCAACAGTTTTTACCTGGAAGACTTCATTGCCAAAGCTTCACCAAAACTGGAGATCTGTAAAAAAGAATATGAAGATACAGCCACACTGATCTATACATCAGGAACTACAGGAACCCCGAAAGGCGTAATGCTTACCCATGGAAATTTCATAAAAGCATTCGATTCCCACTTTGAGTTTTTTAAATTTAAAAACTTCCAGGAGGAACTTTCTCTAGCCTTCCTTCCTTTAAGCCATGTGTTTGAGAGAAGCTGGAGCCTACTTTGTCTGTATGGTGGTGCCAGGGTCTATTTTCTTGAAGATCCTAAAAATGTGGCCAAAGCATTGGAAGAAGTAAAACCAACGATGATGTGTGCTGTTCCGAGGTTTTTCCAGAAAGTATATGCCGGAGTACTGGAAAAAGCGGAAGAAGGTTCATCTCTGAAGAAAAAGATCTTTGACTGGGCTTTAAAAACAGGATGGGAAACTGCAGAATTAAGAAGAAATGAAAAGTCCATTCCTTTTGGATTGAAATTCAAAGAGTCTATAGCAGATATGCTGGTCTTCAGTAAAATCAAAACAAAAATGGGGGGAAGACTTTGGTTTTTACCTTGTGGCGGAGCCTCTTTATCATCGGAAGTAACCAGATTTTTTGAGTCTGTAGGAATTCACGTAACAGTAGGGTATGGTCTGACGGAGACAACAGCAACGCTTACGCTGTTTCCATTAACCCATTTTGAACATGCTACCAGCGGAAAACCATTGCCGGGAGTAGAACTTCGTATAGGGGAGAGTGACGAGATTCAGGCCAAAGGAAACGGGATCATGAAAGGATATTATAATAAACCTGAAGAAACCCGAAAAGTATTTACGGAAGATGGTTGGTTCAAAACCGGAGATGCCGGGAAATTTGATGATAAAGGCAATCTGATCATTACAGACAGAATCAAAGACCTGATGAAGACTTCCAACGGAAAATACATCGCTCCGCAGCAGATTGAAAACCTTCTGACCAATAATAATTTTATCCAGCAGATCATGCTGATTGCAGAAGGAAGACAGTTTGTTTCTGCCCTCATCGTTCCCAATTTTGAATTTTTACAGGATTATATCAAAAAGAATAATATTCCTTTTACAAACTGGGAAGAAGCAGTAAAAAATGAAAAGGTGATCAGCCTTTACAAAGAGAAAATCAAAGAACTGCAGAACCATCTTGCAGATTATGAAAAAGTAAAGAAATTTACTTTGATGCCGGCAGAATTTGATATCAACACAGGAGAAATTACCCCTACGCTGAAAGTAAAAAGAAATGTTGTTCTTAAAAAATATGCAGATATCATAGAGAAGATGTATTAAAATACAATAGAACTCTCAAAATAATCCTGATTGTAACCACCTGTTTCACAGTTGAATATTGTGAAAACCTCCTCCTCAGGAGCGATGGCAAAAAGTCAAAGAATTTTTGACGGGATGGTTTAAAATAATCACTTAAATCAAACTATGACAACACAAGAATTTATAGGAAAAGAAAATTTTACAATTCATACCCAGACAGTTTCAGAAAGCTGCCCGTCTAATATTGCCCTGATCAAATACTGGGGGAAATATAAAGACCAGATTCCAGCCAACCCAAGCATCAGCTATACCCTTAATCATTGTAAGACCAATACTGTCATAGAGTTTACAGCGAATGAAGATTTCTCTGTACAGACTTTCCTGGCGGGAAATGAGGAAGTGAAATTTGCTGAAAAGATCGAAAAATACTTTAAAAATATCGAGCAGTACCTTCCATGGATTTTAAAGGGAAGATATATCATCAGAACAGAAAATACATTCCCACACAGTTCAGGAATTGCAAGCTCGGCTTCCGGATTCGGGGCCATTGCAAAATGTCTGATGGCATTGGATGAAACATTCACAGGAAAAATTTCAGAACAGGAATCCCTGAAAAAAGCTTCATTTTTAGCAAGATTAGGAAGTGGTAGTGCCTGCAGGAGCCTTTACAACGGTCTTGTTGTATGGGGAAATACAGATGAGGTAGAAGGAAGTTCAGACCTGTTCGCTGTACAGTATCCGAATACGGAAATTCATGATATTTTCAGGAGTTTTAATGACTGGGTATTATTGATTCATGAAGGTCAGAAAAGCGTTTCCTCAACGGTCGGCCACGGTCTGATGAATACCAATCCTTATGCAGAAAGAAGATTTCAGGAAGCAAGGGAAAATTTTGTTCCGATGAAGGAGATTCTGAAGACGGGAGATATGGAAAGCTTTATCAAATTGGTAGAACACGAAGCACTTACTCTTCATGCGATGATGATGATGAGTGATCCTGCTTTTATTCTGATGAAAACAGGAACCCTGGAAGTGATCAACAAGGTCTGGGATTTCAGAAAAGAAACCGGGCTGCCTTTATTCTTCACATTGGATGCAGGAGCAAACGTACACCTCCTTTTTCCGGCTGACGGTTCCGAGGAAAAAGTCAAAACCTTCATTGAAACTGAATTATTGCAGCATACCCAGAAAAATGGAGTCGTGAAGGACGTGATGAAGTTTTAATAAACAATAAAAAAGTGGATCAAAAATCCACTTTTTTATTAATCTTCGGTAACTACGGTCTCCCTTTCTCCGTCTTCCTGTTTACCTTCCTCTATCATGATTTCAGCTTCGGCTTTCTCTTCAGAAGTGGCCGTTTCTATCAGTTCTTCCTGCTCATCGTTGTGATGGTCTATGAAAAATTCACAGTAGACCGGAAGATGATCCGAACCAAAATTTTCCAATGTCTTCAGCTGTTTGATAAAAATATCTTCACTGTGAAACATCAGATCGATAGGAAATCTTAAAAGGCGATATTTGGCATGGAAAGTAGAGACAAAAGAATGGCCGATTCTCGGATCAATCAGATGGCTGGTTTTCCTGAAAAGTACAGATGATCTTGACCAGGCAACATTATTGAAATCTCCTACTACAATAACCGGTTTTTTGATATCTTTTACACGGCTGTACTGAGAAGATCACCATCTCTTTCCTTTGAAGTTTCCTCCTCCGTAGGGCTTGGCGGCGGAGGGTGAACCCCGAAGAAAACAAAAGAAAAACCATCATGAGTTCTCATATGAATTTCAATACTCGGGATATCATCCGCTACAAAATAATGCGTTGTAGCTTCCTTAATTTCAATTTTGGAATAGAAATGCATTCCGTAGGTATTTTCAAGCGTTACTTTATGTTGGAAAGGATATTCTTTTTCTATCTTGCGCATCGCTTTTTCCCAGTCACCATTGCTTTCCATTGTCATAAAGAAGTCCGGACTGTATTTTTCAATAAGCTTAATGAATCTGTCATATTCTTTATTGAACTGATACACATTGGCAGAAACGAAATGAAGCTTTTCGGAAGACTTATGACGCTGCTTATGTTTTTTTACAGGATAAAGAGGTGTGTATCTGATCAGGATATGGCTGTGATGTACAAATAAAACCAGAAGGAGCCCCTGATAATACCATAAATAATCTGTAGAATCAATGGTGAATCCTAATAGAAAAGTAAAAAGTATTAGATAAGTGACCTGTATTTTAGCGAATTCAGGAATACGGAAAACCCAGTGAGAATGCTGAATCTTCGGAAGCAGTGTCATGACCAGTAAAAGTATGGCCAGAATCATATAAATAATCCACATATAAATGCTTTGGCTGAAATAATTTTTGTTACAATTTAAGGAAAATGAATTTTAAATTCTGTTTATCAATTTAAAATTTATTTTACATATTTTTATCTATCTAAATTTATCCCATGAATAAACTATCAGGAATCTTTCTACTGCTCGGAGCTTTCTGTTTTGGACAACAGAATCAGGAAATAGAAAAGCCCATCCGTAATCTGTTTCAGGCTATGAAAAACACAGATACCGCATTAATGAAATCTGTTTTTACAGAAAATGCAGTACTTCAGACTGTTACAAAAGACGGTACGGTAAAGAGCGACAGCATACAGGATTTTATTACCTCTGTTTCTAAATTTTCAAAGGGAGATCTGGATGAAAGAATTGTGATTGAAGCAATTCATACAGATGGAAACCTTGCCAGTGTATTTACGCCGTATTCTTTCTATTTAAAAGAGAAGTTATTACATTGTGGAGCGAACAGCTTTCAGCTGGTAAAGCAAAATAATGAATGGAAAATTCAGTATATTATTGATACGAGAAGAAAAGATAAGTGTAAAGAAATACAGTAAATGAGAAACAAAAATCTGATCTTTAATCCTGTTTTTTTGATTTGTCTGGTTATTCTGTTTCTGAATGATCATTTTTTTAAATTTTATTATACAAGCTGGTTTACAGGAAAACTATCTGATGTTGTCGGGATTATTCTTTTGCCGATGCTTTTGACCTATCTGATTCCGGGATTAAAGCATAAGTCTGTTTGGGCAGCGGGAGTATTATTTGCTTTCTGGAAGTCTCCTTTCTCGGAAGCTTTTATTAATGCTTATAATCATATTGCTCCTATAGGCATCCATAGAGTGGTAGATTATACGGATCTGTTGGTCTTAATGTTGTTACCGGTTCCTTATTTTTTGATTAAAAATGATAGTTTTATCAATAATTTCAGCATTAAAAAGTTAAATCCGGCTGTAGTGTTGTGTCCTGCTCTTCTTATTCTGATGTCGACCTCTCCGCCAAGAGATTTCCGGTATAACAGATATTCCGGGAATGTTAAATTTGATAATCTTCTTGTTGAAGTAAAGAAAACGGATGTGGAAATTTTGGACGAATTCAAAAAAAGAAATATCCGGATTTATAAAGATACTGCGAGAATAATCAGAGAGTCCGAATTTGAAGTGTTGAGAGTAGGAAAAATGAATGCCGGGAACCTTAAGAACGGAAAAAATGTTTTTGAATTTAATAATGATTCTTTAAAAGCCCTTTTGAACCGGAGGATTAAAGAAAGTCCTGAGTATAAAATTGACGAAATGGAGATAGGATCAGGTTCCCGGGTAAACAATGTACAGCTTTCCATATGGAAACACCCTAAAGGCAGTCAGATTGTTGTACATTCCATGCTGGTAGAAAAGAACCTGGACAGTATCCAGGTTGATAATAAGCTCAGAAGGATTTATAAAAAACTGATGCTGCAAAAACTTAAAGATTTATAAAAATGAAAATTCATCATATTGCCATTATCTGTTCAGATTATACCGTTTCAAAGAAATTCTATACAGAGATTATAGGGTTGAATATCATCCGGGAAGTGTACCGGGAAGAAAGACAGTCCTACAAACTGGATCTGGCGATTGGAGATCATTATGTGATTGAGCTGTTTTCCTTTCCTGATCCACCGCAGCGTCCTTCACGTCCGGAAGCCTGTGGCCTGAGGCATCTTGCTTTCTCTGTTGAAAATGTGGCAGAAAAACGGAATGAACTGATAGGTAAGGGCCTTAGATGTGAAGATATCCGTATAGATGAGTTCACAGGGAAAGAATTTTTCTTTACCCAGGATCCTGATCAGCTGCCGCTGGAGTTTTATGAAATGTAAAATAAATTAGTGAGCGTACCCGGCAAAAAAGCTTACCGCCATTATTGCAAGAACAATAGAAGAAATGACTACATACACGTAGTCTTTTTCTTTTAAATAACCTATCAGAGCAAAAACAATTCTCATCAGAGGGGTAAAGATCAAAAGAAGGATGCCCAGCTGAATAATAGCCATTCCTTCTCCTTTACACAAAGAATCCCAGAAGTGGCCCCATACCTTTTCCGAAGAGGTTCCTACTACAAGGCTTGTATATTTTTTAGGCATTTCAAAGCCTTCAACAAACAGTTTGATAAACCCGATCAGTGAAGTGGCTACAGATAAAATAACTCCCAACCTCAGAAGATTTCCTACCGAACGGTTCAGATCTACGTCTGTAAAATTCTTTCTCATTATCTGAAGCTTTTGTTGATACCGTTATACATCATATAGATTGACAGAATGGTAATCACAATGGCAAAGAATACTTTTAATTTCTTTGTTTTTGAAACCATCAGAGTCTTTGAACCGATAAAACTTCCTATCACCACACCAATCAGTACCGGCGCTACGATCACCGGAATGATTTCACCTCTCTGGAAATAAATCAGGGCACTGGCTACTGCTGTTACTCCGATCATAAAATTACTGGTGGTGGTAGAGACTTTGAACGGAAGCTTCATCATATTATCCATGGCCAATACTTTTAAAGCTCCGGAACCTATTCCCAAAAGTCCGGACATGGCACCGGCAAACATCATCATCAAAAATCCGGGAACTGTATTTCTTGCAGAATAGTTTTTCAAAACGCCTTTATCAGGGAATGTTCCGTATAGTTTCAGCTTTTCTTCCAGGCTTCCTTTGATCAGCGGTTCCTGATGATCCGGTTTTCCTTTAAGGTTTAAAACAACAGTAAGAAGAAGAATACTTGCAAAAATAATCCCGATAGTATTCGGGTTAAGCATTCCTGAAACCAGCGCTCCCACAATAGCTCCTGCCGTAGTGGCTATCTCAAGAAACATCCCGATCCTCATATTGGTGAAACCTTCTTTCACGAAAGCAACAGCCGCACCGGAAGAGGTACCGATTACCGAAATAAGTGAAGCACCGATGGCATAATGCATTGGAACGCCAAAACCCAGCGTTAATAAAGGAATGATAATAACTCCTCCTCCTAAACCCGTAAGTGAACCTAAAAGACCAGCGGAAATTGCGCCAAGGAAGAGTATGATGATTTCTGACATACTACAATTAATGCTACAAATATAAAATTATTGTAGTAGTCTGCCAAACATTTGAAAAAGATAAATTTAACGTATTTTTGTATGCATGAAAAGTGAAATGAAATTATTTTATGTGATTCTTGGGGCAACCCCAAAAGGAAGAAACATTGAGCAGCATGACGTATTTTTCGGAATTGCAGAAAGCCTTAAAGATCTGGTTCCTGAGATGAAAGACTTCTGGAAGGAGGCAGAAGGAAAGATCCACCTGGATTGTTACCAGGAGGTGAAATTTGCAGACGGCTACGAGGTGAAGATTGTAGAAAAAGGAGAGAAAGTTTCTGAAGCCCAGTTGTACTTCCTTAATTTAGGGGGGTATAAACCCGGTTTCTTTGAAGAATTCCATGAGCAGCACCTGATGGTAGGACAGTCTATGGGAGAGATTGTTAAAAGGGCAAAAGCTACAGAATTTTACCAGACCATGGGATTTGAAGGCGCTGTAAGCCATATTGATGATAAGCATGGAGTGGATATTGATGATATTTACAATGTGAATGATATTCTTCCTGCATCCATGAAGGAAAAATATTCCATTGTGCTTACAAAATCGGATGTGGAAGATCAGAAAAACCCGATGGGACTCGGTTATCTGAAAATTGATAAAATTCAATAAATTAAAGTAAATCTAATAAAAATAAAAAATGAAAATAGGAATTCTGGGAGGCGGACAGCTGGGAAGAATGCTGATACAAAGTGCACTAAAGTATGATGATGAGTTTTATACTCTGGATCCGGCTTCTGATGCACCATGTCATAATGTCTCGTATTTTACACAGGGAAATTTCAATGACTATGAAACGGTTCTGAACTTCGGAAAAGGAAAAGATGTGGTAACCATTGAAATAGAACACGTAAATGCCGATGCTTTGGCTGAACTTGAAAAGCAGGGTATAAAAGTTGTTCCCAATGCCAGCATCATCAGGACGATCCAGCAGAAAATCCTTCAGAAAGAATTTTATAAAGCTCACGATATCCCAAGCCCGGAATTTCAGGTGGTATGGAACAGTGATGAAAAAATCATCATGCCCTTGCCATTCGTGCAGAAAATGAATACCGGCGGATATGACGGAAAAGGAGTACAGGTGATCCGGACTGAAGGTGATTTTCAAAATCTTTGGAAAGAAGCTTCAGTGATCGAAAGTCTTGTAGATATTGATAAAGAACTTTCCGTAATCGTTGCCAGAAATGAAAAAGGAGAAACAAATACTTTCCCTGTAACGGAAATGGTGGCAGATCCGAAACTTAATTTATTGGATTTTAATGTATGTCCGGTTCTTCTTACCGAAGATGTTCAGAATCAGATTGATTCTATTACTGGAAAATTCTTAAATGCCGTGAATTCTCCTGGGTTATTTGCCATTGAATTATTCCTTGATAAAGAAGGGAAAGTCTGGGTAAACGAAACCGCTCCGAGATTACACAATTCCGGGCATCAGAGCCAGGAAGGAAATACCAATTCACAATTTGAGCAGATGTACCGTGTGGTAAAGAATCTGCCATTGGCAGATACCGATGCCATTACCTATAGCGGAATGCTGAATCTGGTAGGAGCAGAAGGATATGCCGGAAAAGTAGTGTATGAAGGAATGGAAGATGTACTTAAACTTCCTGAAACTTACATCCATTTATACGGAAAAACAGAAACCAAACCAGGCAGAAAGATGGGCCACATCAATGTTTTGGCAGATTCCAGAGAAGAGCTGATGGAAAAGCTTGTGATGGTGAAAGGAATGGTGAGGGTGATTTCTGAATAATCAGGCTTAAAATAATATAAAAAGAGAGCAGTTTTAACGTTAAAACTGCTCTCTTTGTACTTAGAATCAATAACGATTCAGCCAAAACTTACTGCCCCTTCTTGATAATTTTAGGAAAATCGATACTCCATTTTTTCTCTCTGGAATTATAGATAAGATAAGGTCCGTCAAAACCGTCAATATATACCAATTCATAAGAACCTGTACTATCTGCTGCATAATCCGGACTTACTCCCAGATCGTGTTGTTTAAATCCTAATTGATGAAGGGTATTCCAGTCATCATAACGGGGAAGATTTTTATGTTTTTTCTGATAATTTTCAAGATTCAGAACAAGCTTATTGCCGTATTCTATATCAGAATGTCTGGTTATTTCAATGGGTAAGTTCCAGTAAACAGTCAGTGAAACAGTCCCTAATATCAATATACCCAATAGGGCAAGCAGAATCTTTTTGATCATGAATAGCTGATTTATTTTAAAAAGGTTTCTTTACAATTCTTTCCTTGTATACTCCTTTTACAATTTTAAAAAGTGCTACATAAGATCCGGCTCCGTCAGAATTGAGCATGGTTATATACAAAGTGTCATTTTTACGGTCATAATAGCATGCTGTAAACTGGTTGCTGACATTGAAGAGGTTCTCAATTTCTTTAGTCGGGATCTGAATTTTTTTATCCCTGATCTGTACGGTGATCGATTTATAATGCGTTTTGGGAACAGTACCGTCTGTGCCCCAGATCAGCTTCCCTTTATATTGATCTTCGATCTTTTGTCCGCCATAGCTGGATGAAGAAAAGAATTTTTTATTTTCCTTATAATTGAACTTTTCAGAAATGATATCTACCTTGATATTTCCGGATTTGAAAACCGCCTTATTCTCATCTGTGGTGATGGGAAGAAGTGTTTCGTAAGAATCCAGAAGCTTAACCTTTGAAGTACTAATGTATCCGGATTTTTTATCATTATAATAAACATTAATCCAGTTTTTATTGGCTGCATCCGGCTCCGAAGCATAGACAATTTCATCAGAACTGATCTTTCCCATAACCTTACTTTTTGCATCCGGATTTTCCCTCAGATTGACATAGCCGTCTTTATCTACGATTTTAGCAAACTGAGCGAAAGATAACTGGATACTTAAAATAGCTGCTGCAAGGAATATCTTTTTTGTTTTCAATGTTGTGTTATGATTTTTTATTTTAGCAAAAATAGAGTGATTATTTGATTTCATTTAAAAAGGAATCTCAAGAACCCTTTTTTTGTATTGCCCTTTTTCAATAATAAAAAGCCCTACATACGAACCGGCACCCTCGGAATTGTTGACTGAAATGTATAAAGTATCATTCTCACGGTCATAATAACAGGCAGCGGACTGATTACTGACCTGAAACAGGTTTTCAATCTCCTCTGCAGGCACCTGAATGGTTTTGTCGCCAATTTGTGCGGTGATAGAGAGATAGTGGGTCTTAGGAATGGTTCCGTCTATTCCCCAGACCTGCTGGCCTTTATAAAAATCGCCATAAAGTGTGGAAGAAAAGTCTTTTTCATTTTCCTTAAAATTAAATTTTCCGGAAATAATATTGACCTTAATATTTCCTGACTTAAAGATCGCTTTGTTTGCATCACGTACAATAGACGGAACCTTTTGATAAGATTCTATATATTTCAGCCTTGAATTATAAACATACCCGTTGCTTACGTTAGCCCAATTCTTATGGGTGGGGTCAGACTCAAATATATACACGATTTCATCTGAATTGATCTTTCCCGTAATCTTACTTTTTGCATCTGCATTTTCCCTTACATTCACATAGCCGTCTTTATCTACTACCTTGGCAAATTGGGCCAATGATAATTGCAGACTAAAGACTGCTGTTAAAAGGAATATCTTCTTTGTTTTCAATGAATTTTTATTTTGGACAAAAATAGTTTTATTATTTTACTCAGGGTTTGTGGTTAGTAAAGAAAGAAGCTGGAGGCTGGAAGAGGGAAGTAATTGCAGTGATAAATTGTATTTTGACGACACTCTTCAAGAGTACTGCCGGCAATTTCCCGGGTACGAGTAACTTACAGCCTCTCTCTTCAGGCTTCCTGCAACCTTTTACTTAAATATTTTCTGAATGACATTTCCTATTTCCACAAAGTCTCCATGATTTCCTACAGACCTTATTTCCGGACTGTTTTTATCATATTCTGAGAACGGGAAGATCAGAAGATAATTATTATCATTCAGATTTCTGTTCAACAGTTCAGGAATAAGCCTCATCCTTGGAATATAAGACTTCATGCCCCGTTTTGCCATCAGGATAATCAATGCTTCATCTTCTTTCAGCTGGGCAGCAGTTCTTTCACCGTCCTGCCATGTATTCATAATGATAAACTCAGCTTCTATATTGGCTTTTTTAATGATTTTCTGAAGAATGTCCAGGATATTTTCAGGCGCATAGAAAACGACCGTTGCACCGGAGTTTCTTGCAATATTCCAGACTCTTAAAAGCGCATGGAAGAATCCTGCCTCCTGATGAGCATTCTCAGGAATCATGACAGCATAGCGTTTAATCGTGGAAAGGGGTTGTGCAGCGTGGTATACCAGTACATTCACATCATCATTCTGAAGATAGCCATTATAAAGGTTATAAACGAATGACGGTGAAAATCCTTTTTCATCTTCCAGTCCTATGATGAGGTCTGTGATTTTCTGTTCTTTAATAACATTGTTTACCCCATTGATGACATCATTGTCATATCTTTTGAGTGCCTGCAGTTTAACATCTGCTGCCGCTGCGGTATCTGTTGCCTGATGAAGGAGCTTTTCCGCATTTTTTACTGAAGATTCATTTTTATCTTCATTGATCACGTTTAAGGCAAACAAGTCTTCCGTATTGGAATGCGCCTTGATCAGAATCCCAAGATTAACCATTCTTTCAACAGTTTCTTCGTGATTGATGGCCAAAAGAATATTTTCTTCCTCATGGCTGTTTCCCGAAACGGTATCTTCATTATCTGCCTCAGCAATTTTCTGGGCGCTTGCCATTGAGATGAAGGAAGAAATGGTACATGAAATCAGGATCAGCAGGATACTTCCGTTCAGAACATGTTCATTCAGTAACCTTACGGGTTCTCCGGTCTCGGTTTCAGACAGGATAATATTATATCCTACCATCACGGAAGCCAGTGTTGCTGCAGCTGAAGCAGAGCTTAATCCGAAGATCAGTTTTCCTTCTTCTTTAGTCAGCCTGAATGTTTTTTGGGTAGCCACTGCAGAAAGATACTTTCCACCGATAGAAGCTACCAGCATAATTCCGGCTACTTCCAGGGTTTCCCAGCTTTTAAAGAAGACCTTGAAGTCGATCAGCATTCCCACACTGATCAGGAAAAACGGTATAAATATCGCATTTCCCACAAATTCCACTCTGTTCATCAGGGAAGAGGTATGCGGAATAAGCCTGTTTAAAGCAAGTCCCGCAAAGAATGCTCCTATGATGGCTTCCACACCGGCAAGCTCTGCCAGCATTGCAGCCAGGTAAATCATTACCAGAACAAAAATATACTGTGAAATTTTATCGTCTACTCTTTTAAAGAACCAGCGGCCGATAATAGGAAAGACGATCAGTACAATCAGGGCGAAAACAACAAATGAAACGGATAATTTAACCCAGAATTCAGTCCCTACATCTCCCTGAGACATTCCAACAATCACAGCAAGTACCAATAACGCCAGGATATCCGTAATCATGGTGCCGCCTACTGTAATATTGACCGCTTTATTTTTTGCAATTCCCAGTTTACTTACCAAAGGATAAGCGATCAGCGTATGGGAAGAGAAAAGACTGGCAAACAGAATGGAGGTAAGCATTGAAAAATGCAGGATATAATATCCTCCTAAATACCCAAGAACAAAAGGAACGGTGAAGGTATAGATACCAAAAGTAAGGCTCTTCCATTTGTTCTTTTTAAAATCTCCCATATCAATCTCAAGCCCTGCAAGGAACATGATATAAAGGAGTCCTGTGGTACCGGTCACCACAATGCTGCTGTCTCTCGATAGTACATTGAAACCGTTTGGTCCTATGACAGCTCCTGCAATGATAAGCCCAAGCAGGTGGGGAACTTTAATTTTGTTTAATAATAATGGCGCTGCAAGGATGATGACCAGCACCAGAAGGAACTTCAGTACCGGATCTTCTATAGGAAGACTCAGGTTGTGTATACTCAGTAAAATCATAGGTGTTTTATTTTGTGGAACGTACTAATTCAACAGAGAACTTTGCGGTACAGCCATCAGAGGTGATGGTTCTTGTTCCTTTGATCTTGTTGTCTGAAATGTCATTCAGAAGAACGCTCATTTCCACATTCTTTTTAGCGGTAGAATCGGTTTTGAAAGAAAGTCTGATCTCATTATTTTCAAACTTTCCGGTATAGAGTCTCACCAGATTATTGTTATTGATGATTTTGGTAACCGGCTGGGTAGAATCATTATCAAATTCCCAAACGTCCGTACGCTGATCACCTACAGCATAATCACTGCAGTTGGATTCTGTACAGATCACTTTTCCGTTCCATGGGCCGGAAATCTCTGCAGGCCATGTGGCAATGACCACGGAATCTTTTTTAGCAAAAATACTGTCCCTCATTTTTAACAGTGACTGGTATTCAGATTCTTTTTTGGCGAATGTCTTTTCTTTTTCCAGCAATTGTTTTTCTCTGTCCGTAAGGTTTTTCTCCTTTTCCTTGTAATCACAGCTTATCAGGATGAAAGAGGCCGCAATAAGGGCGAAAAATGTGTTTTTAAGCATGTTGTATGGGTTGAGTATACAATATAGGAAAAATGAAAAGAATATAAAAACTTCTCCGGAGGTTTAACTGTTTAAAATGGTTTGAAATAAAAAGTTTCTTATATCCAATAAGCTTACAGAATGTTTCTTATTGTATTTTCTGCTTTTTAAACATTTCGGGATTATAATTGATGATAAAAACCCCTAAGATGATCAAAACAGCAGCAACAATAAATTTAAAAGAAATATATTCACCAAGGATCAGCCAGCTTAAAAATATGGAAATAATAGTATTGATATACGCTAATATAGAAACCTGTACCGGAGAAATTTTAGTAAGCGCATAATGAAATGCAAAAAATGCGGCTACAGATCCGAAAACCGAAAGGTAAAGCATGGCTGAAATGCTACGCAGCGTCCAGTTTCCGAAATTATAATTTTCTGAGAATAAAAAAGCGAATATAATCTGGGTAATCCCGGCAAATGCAAACTGATAAAATAAATTCAGTGAAATATTTCCGCTGTGAAGATTGAGCTTTTTGGTGAAAATGGTTCCTGAAGCCCAGCCTGCAATAGCAATGAATAAAAACAGAATTCCAAGGGCATAATCCGGATTTTTAAGATCATTGATCCCATCCCAGAATATAAAAATAATCCCGCTGAAGCACATCAGTACTCCTGCAAAAGCCCGCCAGCTGAATTTTTGTAACCCCAGGGCAAGGCTGCCCATGAATACAAGAATAGGAGAGCAGGCACTTATCAGTGAGGTAAGGCTGCTGGTAACTTCCTCTTCAGCCACCGTAGTCATTCCATTCGCAATGACCAACATCAGGATAGAAAAAATGATCTGATATTTCAGATTTTTCCAGCCAATCCATTTAAATTCTTTTCTGTAAATGAGAATCAGAAACATAATAATAGAAGCCAGAAGTTGGCGGATACCTGCAACAAACCAGGCAGGAATGGTTTCCACTGCAATGCGGATCGACAAAAATGTAGTTCCCCACACAATAGCAACGGTAAGGATGGCCAGAGTAAGCTTATAATCTTTCAAAATCTAATGCGGTGTAAAGACAAATATATCCACTTTCAAAAATATCAGATGGGTACAGATGCTATAAATAATAAGAGTACAGATGAAAATATTAAGCCAACAGGTATGATCCTTTTAAGATAAAAAAGTTGCTGATCTATAGAAGTTTTGAAATGAAGCCGAAATATGAAATAAGAATCAACAGTCTCTTTCAGTTTCTCACCTTAATTTTAATTTTTATCTTTGAGCATCTAATAAAAATTGAAGATGGTAGGAATTATTATGGGCAGTCAGAGCGATCTGCCGATCATGGAACAGGCTGCAAATTTTCTGAAAAGTCTGGATATCCCTTATGAACTGACTGTGGTTTCAGCACACAGAACACCTGAAAGAATGTTCGATTATGCAAAAACCGCTAAAGAAAGAGGTCTGAAAGTGATTGTTGCAGGAGCGGGCGGGGCAGCTCACCTTCCGGGAATGGTTGCAAGCTGTACGACACTTCCGGTGATAGGAGTTCCGATCTTGTCCAGTAATTCAATAGACGGCTGGGATTCTGTTTTATCTATCCTTCAGATGCCGGGTGGTATTCCGGTGGCTACAGTAGCATTGAACGGAGCGTTGAATGCAGGAATTTTAGCTGCTAAAATCATAGGAAGTGCAGATGCCCAGGTTGCTGAAAACCTTCAGAAATACCAGGATTCTTTAAAAGACAAAGTATTGGGGACGGTGAATGACATCAAAGCTCAGCACCCGAATCATTTTGATCAGTAATATACAGGTAAACGCAAAATAAATAGCCTCGCTGGAAAGTGAGGCTTTTGTTTTATTTTTTTTCTGACCGGAATATTATCTTCTTTACGGCCTGTTTTTGAAATAAATATCATGATTGAAGGTAAAATAAAAAGCTCTCCAATTTGTATGAAGAGCTTTTATGTTATTCCTGAAGCATATTGTCCCGGGTATTTTTCTGAACTGCGATAGCTCCGAAAAGGGCCAGGAGAAATGCAAATGCATAAAATCCTTTCTCACTTGGTAAAATGGTGGCATTCCAAAGTCCGATAGCCAGCAAAACGATGGAAGACAGGGTTGCAAACCAACAGATCCCATAATAGATATCGGTTACCTGAATATTTTCTAATCTGTCACGGACAGCCTTCTGCAACGATACAACGGCAAATAAACCGTAAAGAAGGATCGTGAAATAATATCCCTTCTCATTCAGCTGCATTTCTGCTCTTGCCAGACCTACGATAAAGCCGATCATTCCTGCTCCCAATGCCACCCAGGATGCTGCTACAAATGCATTTGATACTCTTTGTTTTTTCATGAATTAATGTTTTAAGAGGTTAAATATATTCATTTTTTATAAACTTAGCTTATATAATGATAAAATATGGGTAAAATACGGGACGAAAGACAAAAAATAAGAAAAGCAGCTTGTGATATTGAACTGTATTTCTTTGTAAATTTTGGCTAAAGCCAATGGAAGGTTGTTGATAAAAAAACGGACTAAAGTCCGTTCCTATTGATTTTTATGATGAATTCCTGTTCGTATTTCCTGTAAGTTCTAGCCCTGATAGCAGCGGTTACCCCGCAACATGTGCTAGGGCGCTGGGTTTGATGCGGGAAGATTAGGCGTGAGGAGTATGAGCGGATAGCAGGAATAAGCTCCTAAAAAAACTCCCCAAAATTGGAGAGTTGTATGTAAAATTTATTGAGCAATAATATATTCGTAGTTATACTTTACGGAAAGGTTTCCATCGCTGCCTATCCCTGTAGCCTGCACAGGTAATCCTGCATTATTATATTCTAGAGTGTACTTTGTGGTTTCACTTGGCTTCCAGCTGCCGTCATTGTCCTGAAAACTGTTTTTATCTGTCAGATAGTTGTTTTCGCTTAATGTCATGGCTCTTCCCATCATAATTTTCAGATACTTGTTTGTATTGATGAAGGGGCTTAACTTGTTATCATAAGTATACTCGCTTTTATCAGTAATGCTATAGTTCCCTCCTGTGGATGAGGTTTCTACTGAAACATTGTTTCCGCTATAGGTATATGTGGTAGTTCCCGGTTTTGAGCAATCTGCGGACTGGCAAAGAGTAGAAGAGATCAGCTGGCCGTTCGCATTATACGTATAATTATAAGTTCTGTTACTATTAGAATTTGGATAAACCGCTTTATTACCTGTCAGTTGATCTCCTTTGTAGGTAAAATCCAGGTAATACTCCAATATCTGCTTATTATTATAGTAATTTATTTTTACAGGTTTTCCGTTGCTGTATTCAAAAGTGCTGTTTCTTCCTGCTTCAGACTGCATTCTGATAAGCTCTCCCTGGCTGTTGTATTCCAGTGTTTCTATCTCGGTTTTAGGCTTAGTGGGGTCATCATAATATGTTGTGGTAATCTTACTGAGTAACAGTTTATCTGCAGAAGGGTTAATCATCTCATAATTGTCACTACTACAGCTGTTAAAAAATGCCACAGCGCCCGCTAATCCTAAAAATAATTTAATTTTCATGTTATTTTTTGCGGCAAAAATACAGAATCCCATGTAAGCTGAAAATAAAAAATCCCACTATTTCAAAACAGTGGGATAAAATCATATTTTTTTACAAATCTTAGTATCTGTAGTACTCAGGCTTGAATGGCCCTTTTACGTCTACTCCGATGTACTCAGCCTGTTCAGGAGAAAGTGTCTCAAGCTCTACGCTTAATTTCTTAAGGTGTAAAGCCGCTACTTTTTCATCTAAGTGCTTAGGAAGCATGTATACTTCATTTTTATAAGCAGCAGAGTTGTTCCATAATTCGATCTGAGCCAAAGTCTGGTTCGAGAAAGAGTTAGACATTACGAAACTTGGGTGACCTGTAGCACATCCTAAGTTTACCAATCTACCTTCAGCAAGGATGATTACTTCTTTTCCTTCAATGGTGTAGATGTCAACCTGAGGCTTCACTTCAGATTTAGTCTGACCGTAGTTTTTGTTTAACCAGGCCATATCTATCTCGTTGTCGAAGTGACCGATGTTACAAACGATCGCTTTGTCTTTCATCTTAAGGAAGTGTTCTCCTCTTACGATATTGAAGTTACCTGTTGTAGTGATGATGATATCGGCATTGTCTACTACAGTATCCAGTCTTTTTACTTCATAACCGTCCATAGCAGCCTGAAGCGCACAGATAGGGTCAATTTCAGTAACGGTAACGATAGAACCGGCTCCTCTGAAAGAAGCAGCAGTACCTTTACCTACGTCTCCGTATCCGCAAACTACCACTCTTTTTCCTGCCAGCATTACGTCTGTAGCTCTTCTTACAGCATCTACTGCAGATTCTTTACATCCGTATTTGTTGTCGAACTTAGATTTGGTTACTGAATCATTTACATTGATTGCAGGCATTACCAGGGTTCCGTTCTTCATTCTTTCATAAAGTCTGTGTACTCCTGTAGTCGTTTCTTCAGAAAGTCCTTTGATATCTTTTGTAAATTCAGGATATTTATCAAAAACCATGTTGGTTAAATCTCCACCGTCATCCAAAATCATGTTCAATGGCTTTCTGTCTTCTCCGAAGAACAAAGTCTGCTCAATACACCAGTCAAATTCTTCTTCATTAAGACCTTTCCATGCATACACCGGGATTCCTGCAGCAGCAATAGCAGCAGCAGCGTGGTCCTGAGTAGAGAAGATATTACAAGAAGACCATGTAACTTCAGCTCCTAAAGCTACCAATGTCTCGATAAGCACAGCAGTCTGGATCGTCATATGAAGACATCCTGCGATTCTTGCTCCCTTAAGCGGCTGAGAAGGCCCGTATTCTTCACGGATAGCCATCAAACCTGGCATCTCTGCCTCTGCAAGGGTAATTTCTTTTCTTCCCCATTCTGCAAGGGAAATATCCTTAACTTTATAAGGAACGTATTGTGTTGTAGTACTCATATGTAATGAATAATTTTTAAATTCAATTGATAACGAAATGCAAAATTACAATTAATAATTAAGATATAAAAACCATAGATCAGGTTCACTTTTATGAGATTAAACATGAATTATAATTATTTAGTCTTAATATAAATAAGTACTTTTATCTGATCAATCAAATATTATGAATCATACAAATACCCCGGGCGAGTCTCAGAGAAAAGCAAAACCTGTTGCCCCAAAAGTAAAGGAACTGACAGACCGAACCAAAAGTATCATATTAGCTACCGTAGATGCCGAGGGAAATCCGAATTCAAGCTATGCACCCTTTGTACAGGAAGGAAATACATTTTATATTCTGGTGTCTTTTATGGCAAAACATACCAAAAACCTTTCTGAGGGAAGAAAAACTTCTGTCATGTTCATAGAAGACGAATCTGCCACCAAACAGATCTATGCCCGTGAACGCCTGACACTGGAAGTAAAATCTTCACAGATCGAAAGAGATTCCGAAACATGGAATACTATAGTTGCCAGGTTAAAAAAAGCGCATGGGAAAGTAGTAGACGTGATCTCTGAAATGGGCGATTTTATCCTGATTGCATTACAGCCTGTAAAAGGATCTTATGTGAACGGATTCGGTAGCGCTTATTTTGTGGATGAAAATCTGGAAATTATTGAGCATAGAAATGATGTCAATCATCAGTCTAAATGATTAAGCTGGAAGCTTGGAGAGGGAAGCTCGAGGTTTGTAAAGATTAAGGAAACAAAGAATCCGTTTTTTATGAACATTTTTTATTTAATCTTTAATTTATTTTGATACGAATAGTAACTTTCGTCTTCCCGTTCCCAGCTTCCTTTCCTAATCTCCCAGCTTCCAGCTTTTTTTAGTATTTTTGTCCAATAAAAAAAGAATGCCCCTTTACCGAGATTTTTCAGATGACAATGCCACAATCCTTGTTTGGAAGTATGATGAGAGTGAAGAACTTGATATCAATACATTGCTGGAACCTGAAAATGCAGAAAAGGTAAAAGACTATCATCCGAAAAAACTTCTGGAAGTGCTGATGGTACGCAAGCTGCTGAAAAGTTTAAAACCTCAGTCTAAGATATTATACAGAGAAAGAGAACCTTTTCTTTCTCCTCAGGATGCCGAAATTTCCATTACCCATTCTTTTCCGTTTGCAGCCATTGCTATTTCTAAAAATAAAATAGGAATAGACGTTGAAAAATTTAATCCTAAGATCTTAAGGGTGATTGATAAGTTTACCTATGAAAATGAACGGGGCTTCATTCCTGAAGATAAAGCCGATACTTTCTATACCATTATCTGGAGTGTAAAGGAAAGTATGTACAAGATCCACCATTCAAAATACTGGTCTTTAAAGAAGAATTATGAGGTGAAGCCGTTTGAACTTAAACATCTGCATAAGATCAGCTGCCGTGTGTATGATGATCAGTTTTCAGATGAGTTCAAGGCCAGAGTAGAATTTTTTGATGACTACTGCTTTACGATTGTGGAGGAGTAGCATGTTTTTCACTCCTGTATTTCTCAATCACTTTTCGCTGTTCTTTGGCAACATCATAGATCAGCTCCAGGATATCATGGATATTCTTAAGCTCAGTCAGATGTGATATTTTATCCGGATCTCTCCTGTCTACAATTTCATTTTCCTCAATCTCGGTTTTCCTTTTCAGAAGCATATCTTCTATAGAGGAATCTTCAGGTTCCAGGCGGCTTTCCATCTTTAATGTTTCGGTCACATCATTGCCGTTCAGAAGGGTAGAGGTCTGCTGCATTTCTGCTTCAATTTTTCTGCTCCAGCTTTCGGCATCTATTTCAGGATACTGCTCGTTGCTTTTGGCATATTGTGAAAGTGAAGCGGTGTAGGCTGTCACAAGGTGGGATGTAGCCACAAACTGATGTACCACCTCCAGTTTTTTCTGTTGGTTTTTAGGATCAGAGATCATCCGCTGGAAATTATCGGAGAGATTGGCCAGTGAAATAATTGCATTTTTTCTTTTCACCTTGTAGTCCTCAATGTCAAAACTCCCTTGTAAGAATTTAGAAATTACACTCTGGAAATAAATAAGATTATCTGCTGCAGATTTCTTCATCAGATCCAGATTCTGGGTATGTTCCCAAACAGGTAATACAATATAGGAAACAGCAAAAGCGATGATTCCGGCAATAGCGGTATCCAGCACTCTGTCTTTAAAAATAATATTAACTTTTCCGGGATTCAGGAAATTGAAACTCAGGAAAACATAGATCGTCATGAATAATACCGCCCAGAAGTACCTTCCTTTCAGAAAACTGAAGCACATGATCATACTGATCAGAAGGATGGCAAACAGAACACCATTGATGTGTACGAAATGCAGAATAATATAGGCTATGGTTGCTCCGGTAATGGTACCATAGAGACGAAGCAGATTCCGCTGTTTGGTGATGGAGTAGGCTGGTTTGAGAATAGCCGTGATGGTGATCAGTATCCAATACGTATGGCCCAGCCCAAGAAAATCAAACATGGAGAAAAGATAGCCCAGCAGCAAAGCAGTGGTAATTCTTATCGCATGGCGGAAATGAGAAGAGGATAATGAAATATTATTCCTTAAAACTTTTGAATTAAGTTTAGGTTCATTCGGCATGAACTTTTTAAGGTCTAATCCGGTAGATAAACTTTTGGCAAGCTTTACGTCCTGGGAAAAGACTTTATAGATTTCGTTGATCTCTTTGGTAATTTCGTTGATGCGCATCAGGATCTGGCGCAGAACCATGAAATTTTCCAGACTGTCCGGAGACAGCTGCTTATTTCTGAGTTCGAAATAATTATAATTGAGATTCTTTAATTCAAGTTCAAGATTAAACATTGGCTTTGCTCTCGTTCCACTTTGAAGAGCGATTCCGACATTGGTAATTTCCTCGGCCAAAAGATTAAGATAATCATGAATGTTGACCAGGATCATGCTGTCTTCGAAGCTTTGCTGGAGTTTCTGGTAATCACTTTCAGAGGTCATCAGCTTCTCATGAAGGTCCATGGAATTCAGGAACATCAGCATCAGCAAACGGCTGGTGGTTGTGGATTCATTGACGATGGTCCTTGTTTTGAAAACGGTTTCTCTGGTATCTTCCTGAAGGTTTTTTATTTCGATCTGCTTGGCAATAACCTGTGTGGTCAGTTTATCAAAATCAGGATTCTTCTGGTAATAGTTAGCTTTGATCTTTAAAAACTCGGCCAGCTGAAGATAATTTTCTCCGATCATCTGTCCGGCGAGTTTATAAGGCCGTATGGTAGTTACCACAAGGAAGATCAGTAAAAACCAGATGCATCCGCTGGCAAAGATAAGTAAGCTTTTTAAAATATTGCTTCCCGTAAGATGTCCGTCAATAAAGATAGCCAGTACTACGAGTGATAATGAACCTACAGCTGCCAACCGCTGACCGTAAACCCCGATCAGGGAGAAAAACATACCGAATACAATAATCTCAAGAAGTACAAGAATCTTAAAATTCATGACAAGACTCGCAATGAGTGCTACGAAAACAAAACAGCAAATTGCAAAGGCAAGGGCATTTCTTCTTCGGATAAAAGGACCCGGCTGGTCAGTAAGTGCAACAAAGCTGGTACCTAGAGGAAAAAGAAAATATTCTTTCAGAATTCCGAAGTGGGCGAGGACTAAACAAGGCAGAACAGTAGCTAATGTAATCCTGATTGCAGAATATACATATTGACTGGTTACAAATTTTTTGAGTTCCGCCGAATAGTTCATACTACAAAAATAGCTATAGAATTTAAGAAAATCGCCATAAAAAAGAGACTTTTGTAAACTTAAATATTATATTTTTTTAATAATTGATGAGAGAAAGACTCAAAACAATTTTTAACAGAATTCTGTTCAGTTTTGAGCGGAGAATTCTTAATTTCGTTTTTAAATTATTAAACCTATGAGAATCAGTGTTAAAAGTGTGATTGTTATTTTGTTTTCTTTCATTGTCATCAGCTGTAATTTACAGAATAAAGATAGCTTTAAGGCAAAAGAAGTCTATAAATCCGGAAGTCTGATCATTACTCAGGTTTCTGAAAATGCTTTTATTCATACCTCATTTAAGCAAACCAATGATTTCGGAAATGTTCCCTGCAACGGATTGGTAGTGAGAAATAATGATGAAACAGTTGTTTTTGATACACCCACTAATGATAAAGGAGCAGAAGAGCTCATCAAATGGATTAATGAAAAACTTCATTCTAAAATTAATGCTGTGGTCACAACCCATTTTCATGATGACAGTTTGGGGGGACTGCAGGCTTTTCATAACAAAAAAATACCTTCTTACGCTTATTCCGGAACCATAGCCCTAGCTAAAGAAAATAATTTTACAGTACCTGAAAACAGCTTTAATGATTCTGTTGTTTTAAAAGTTGGCCATCAGGAAACGGTTACAAAATTTTTCGGAGAAGGTCATACCAAAGATAATGTGGTTGGCTACTTTCCGTCTGAACATATATTATTTGGAGGATGTCTTTTAAAAGAACTTGAAGCCGGTAAAGGGTATTTGGGGGATGCCAATGTTTCAGCATGGTCCAATACTGTGGAACAGGTGAAAAAGGAATATCCAGATGTAAAAATAGTTGTTCCGGGACATGGTGAATATGGTGATGGAAAATTGCTGGACTATACGATTCAGCTTTTTAAAAAGAAATAGTCAAAATACGGGTTTCTCAAAGCAAAAAGTGAATGATAACCGTACCTGTAATAATTGACGAGACAAGCGGATTGACGGTTGACGATTCATAAAAAAAGCCTCATTACATAAGGATGAGGCTTTTTTTGTATAATTTTTTTTGTTGCTTAACGTTCGTTGTTGGATGTTTCTTCTCCGATGTTCCAGGTAAGACCGAAACGAAGGGTATTATCCAAAGCACTGTTGATTTTAGACATATTGATCAGGTAAGAAAGATCCAGTCCGAAAGAACGGTATCTTAAGCCTACACCCGCTGTTGCAAACTGTCTTGCTCCCTGCTCCTCACTTTCATGGAAGTAACCACCTCTTACGGAGAAAGCATTGTCATATGAATATTCCAAAGCACCACTGTACATGATACTGTTTTTGTTTTTGAAAGATTTTCCGATACCGGCCATAGGACCTACGTTTGGAATTTCGTACCTAGGCTGTCTTGTATTCGGGTCTATTCCTACATATTCAGATCCCGGAACCAGAAGTTTTGATCCTTCCACAGAGATTCCGATTCTGTTCATATCATCCAGGAACATATCATATCCAACCCCTAATCTTGCCATTGTAGGAAGATAAGATCTTGATTCTTCATTTCCTGTATAGTCAAGCTTCGGACCTAAGTTTTGAACTGCCAAACCTGCATTTACTCTACCGTCATATCCTCCGAAACTTGAGAATCTTGGAGAAGTATAGTATCCTGAAATATCTACAGCAAAACTATTGGCTGCCTTAAGCGTAGTATCTGTGTTGAATCCTCCGGCTAAGTCTGAACGGATGAATCTACCGGTAACAGCTCCTGAGAAAGAATCAGAAAGTTTCAATGCATAAGCCACGTCGATAGAGAATTCATTTGGTTTTGATGTACCCATTGAAGCGATCTCTGTACCTACCAATTGTGTCAGGTCAACCTGTCCCATATTGAAGTAATAGATACTTGCAGAGATGGTAGATCTCTCTTCCTGCCCCAGAAACTTATGGAACGATGCATATAATAAGAATACATCATTGGTAAGTTTTCCCATATAAGGCGTATAGTTAAGACCTACGGAAGAACTTGTTCTGCTAAAAGGATATTTAGCCGCATTCCAGAATTGTGAAAATGCATCCGGAGAGGTTACCACCCCCTGGTCTCCCATACCTCCTGATCTTGCATCAGGTGCAATTCTCAGGAAAGGAGCTCCGGTAAGTACTGGGTTTACTTTACCTAAATCTTGCGAATAGCCTAAAAAACCAGCACTCAAACCAAATCCTAAAAGCAGTTTAGTAGTTAAATTCATATGTTGTCTTTTATATATTATCAGTTTTTTATTAATTTTATTATCTATGTCTTATTTAAATTATTTCAAAAGTACCATTTTTTCTACAGCTGTGGCGCTTCCTTTGCATTTTTCTTGGTTTTGACTTTTTGCAAATATCTTAAAAATATACGTACCTTTTGCAACTGTAGACCCAAAATCGTCTCTTCCATCCCATTCTATTGCCTGACGAGGGGTTCTGAAGCCCTGTAGGAACGGTTCTGCAACCACCGGCTGAGATAAAGTTCTTACCAATCTTCCGGTAATGGTGTAGATTTGTACATTCACATCCAGGATATCATCACAGTTATGCTCAAACTGAATATACGTTTTATTGGTAAACGGATTAGGCCAGTTCAGCGGACGGTTGATGGTCAGATGCTGATCGGATTCATCCTTAACTTCAAAGTTTAACGTAGCAGTTGACGAATTATTGTTTATATCCCAAACTTTAAATGTTAGCTGGTGCTGCCCGATCGCAAGGTTTTTGAAAGGGTAGGTTACATTTCCTTTCTGATAGTCGGCAAGACTTGGGTTCAGACATCCGTTTCCTTCTCCCGGAGCATAGAAATCATTTAAGATCACTGTATTGATGATCTGGCCATCCAGATAGACTGTAATATCATGACCAATTCCAGATCCTGTAGAGTTAATTCCCGTGTCATCCGTAAGACAGGCAAGAAGCATTGGGTTCTGATTGGTAATTCCGCCATCTGCAAAGTTGGTGTTGTTCATATACAGCTTTACTTTTGGTGGCTGATTGTCATTGATTCCGTTAGGGTTAAGATCTCCTACCTGTACAGCCTGGTTGTTGAAGACATCCATAGACTTATTATCCGCATACCCTAATATCCTTCCTTCACCCACAGCATAGTTGATGTCTTTAGGAACATAGAACTCTGCCGTGAATACTCCGTTTACAGCGGTTCCTGCTGCTTTTACGATTGGGCTTCCTTCTTCCGTATACTCTAATACCGGGGTAAGAACTCCAATATTGTTCAATGTTTTTTTATTTAATCTTTTGTCAAAGATATTGATGGCAACTTTTCCGTTGAAGGTATTGTTCAGGGTACCGTCAGCTTTGTTGATGTGCCCTTTTACCTTTACAAAGTCCAGACCTCTGATGAGTCCCGGAACCGGTGTCTCAATATTATCAATAACCAAAAGTCTCTGAGGTCTGCTCAGTTTCATGGCAGGGTCACCCAGGAAGTTTACCTTCAGGTGGTTGTTGTTCGGCCCTTTCTGCTTCTTTGCAATTAAATGAGCGTTTCCTAAAGAATTGAAATCATCATTGGTTAATTTAAAAATATTCCGGGTAAAAGTATTGGTGAAATCCCGTCCGTAATCTACTCCAATGGCACGGCTGGAAGTAATCATGGCAGAAGCACCTCCCTGTTTTAGTTTGATAAACTGCTCTCCTACAGAATTGGTTCCCGGTTCATCCCATAACGTAAACTCACAGGTAATGGTAGAAACAAATGGAAACCTGCTGTATATACTGGAAAAATTGTGGGCATTTTGTACCTCCGTACTGGTTAATATTCTTTCCTGAGCCCAGCCATTGATTCCTCCGTGTCCGAAATAGAATAAATATAAACTGTTTCCTATGGCATTGGAAATGGCCTGGGTAACCTGTGGAAACCTAAGACCTGCTGACGTACTTTGAGCAGCAAAGGCATCCATATAGAGTTTTTTGACATTATATTCCTTAAGCTCCTGCTGACCGGGTTGTTCAAATATACCAGCAAGAGAAGTATTCATAACGTTATGGAATGGAGATCCTCCTTCGTTGTTATCATCCACTACAAAATCAAGACGCATACGCCATTCCCCGAAAGGGCTCGACTGTCCCGGCAGAGAGTTGTAATATGCCAGTGTTTTGTTGATCATATCTCCTGCCTCAGATGCATTAGTTGCCGGAATTCTTCCTACAGGGATATCAGGCAGATTGTTTTCAATTAAAAGATTGTTCTGGGGCTGGGTCATTACGATATAATCATCGGTAACAAATGACGATACCACATCGGAAGACTGCTCACTCTGATAGCTGGAAACAATATTATTATTGTTGGATATCCTGTTTTTATAATCAAATGAAGTATCCCCGAGGATAAATACATACTTTAGTCTTCCGCCTGCATTCAGCCTGGTAACAAAATCCCTTACAGCAGTAAGGTCTTTACTTCCGCTCCCGAATTCTTCATAAACTTTATTGACGTCTACAATCTCTACCTTATAATTATTGGCTGTCTGGTGATAATTGGCCAGTCTCTGTGCCTGTCCCATCAGTTCAGGTACCGTAAGGATCAGATAATCCACATTCTGTAATGCAGAAAGGTTCTGGTTGCCTATTCTTCCTACAAACTGCGGGCTATAGGCAGCATCAGCACGAAAAGCCACAAATTCATTATTAAAGTTCGGGTCAGAAGCAGTATAAGCGAAGTTAAAAGATCCTGCTCCTCCTTTATTCACCCTTCTGTTGGCATTGGTAATATCGGTAACATCCCATACCTGTTCCATGGCTGTCGCATTGGAAATGCTGAAACCATAGTCTGCATTACTCCCGCTCTCAATAGAAAAGTCCCTGAAATTCATCTGAGAACCATTGAAGGTAAGATTTTCTTTGTACTGCAGTTCAATATAATCGAAATAAAAATTCCCGTTAGGATTTTTAGTGATGTTAGGATTATAGTTGACTGTAATCTGGTTTCCGGTAAGATTAGAGATTGTCCCGCTATATAATAAAGGATAAAAATTATACTGAATACCCCCTGAGTCAGGTGGAACATCTTTTGTGGCAGGAGCTGAGTTGTTGATTTTAAAATCAATACTGTTCTGCTGTGACTGGTATCCTATGACCTGCGTTCTGTATCTTATAACATCGTTGGCCTGAATAGGGGAGTTGGTAGTAACTGTAATATCTTTTACATTGTTGAAAGGTGTTCCCTCAACCCATGTTCTCCCTACTTTTACAAGGTTTTTCTCATCTTTATTGATCACAAAATAGTTATCATATCTCGTGATCAGTTGAGGAGGCAGATTTCCATCTATGGTCTGTACTCTTTTTCCCGCACCTTTATCAAAGTTGATATAGTAATAGGAAAAATCTTCATATATATTCTTTACGTTATTACTTCGCTCGAAAAATCTTGTGTCTCTTCTTTTAAAGCCGTTTCCATTATTGGTGTCATAAAGGTTATAGCCATCAGGTCCCTGTGCATAGAAAAGAGCATAGTCATTATCATTCCATACCCCGTCATCTTCACCTACCACCTGAATAGCATTTTCCTGCAGGGCGCTGTATCTGGTATCCTGGTTAAATTCAGGAAGCATAACTCCTCCGTTTCCGTAGATTCTGAAATTTCTGGGATTCACAGAAGCAGGGTTGATCCCGTTATCCTTTAAAAACTGAGTCGTAATTTTGAATACTCCTGACTTGTCAACTCTTATCTTATAAAAATTTCCGCTGGAAAGCGGGTTTACGGTAGTTCCTATTTTGTTTGCCCCACCTGACTTAGTAAGTGGAAGAGAACCTTCAGTAACATTGAATGATGATAATCTCTGAATACGGCCCTTTACATTTTTAAATAATGCAACACTGATGCTGGCATAGGTTTCTCCTTCCAATGTATAATATGAAACATCTGCCACATCATAATCAGGAAGACTTCCTCTGTCAAGTTCAAATAAATCCTTATTGGAAACATTTTCCCAGGAAAGGTCAGAAATTTTCAGCTGCTTTTCTCCTATTTTTTGCTTAGTTACTATAAAAACATTATTTTGGCTGTAAGAAAAACCTTCATTTTTGAAAATGGGAAGATTAATTTTTGTGTCACCAAAATCCTGAATTTTAGAACCATTCCATTCTATGGTGTTTCTTTGGGCGTAAAGTGTTGATGCAAAAGCGATTAAAGATAAAAGCGTGATTTTTCGTTTCATGTTTACTATTGAAATTGCTAAATTACAAAATAAATGAAAATTTTAGAATTAAATTGTAATACAATAAAATTAATTTGTTATCGTTTTTCAAAAAAATCAAATCTTTATTTGATTTATTGAATAATTTATTTTTTCTTTGTACTCTTGAAAATATTTATATCGACTATGAAAAAACTAAAGTTGTTTTCATTAATAGCATTAAGTTCTACACTTGCATTAACCAGCTGTGGCGGATCAGGGACCAGCAAAGGTGGCGGTACCAAAAAATTTGTCAGTAAAACAGGTTGGAAACCAAACGAAAAACAGGGTTGGTTTTTTGCAGGAAAGCAACAGAAGCAGAAGGGTTGGCCGGGAATGGTATATGTAGAAGGTGGAACTTTTACAATGGGATTAGTGAAAGATGATGTTATGCACGATTGGAATAACACACCTCGCAGAATGCAGGTAAGTTCATTCTTTATCGGAGAAACTGAGATTACTAACTATGAATACCGCGAATACCTTACATGGTTGAAGTATGTATTCCCACCAAGTGACCCAAGCTTTAAGGAAATCTATAACGGGGCCTTACCGGATACCTTATTATGGGACAACAAATTAGCTAGAAACGATTATCAAGAAACGTATCTGCGTTCTCCGGAGTTCGATTACTATCCGGTAGTAGGAGTTTCCTGGACTCAGGCTAACAGATATTGTGAATGGCTTACAGACAGAGCAAATGAAAAAGCTTTAATGCAGGCTGGTGTTATTGCCAAGGATTTATATATCAATGAATCCAATAACCAGGGTGGTACTGCTTTCAATATGGATAAATTCAAATCGAATGATCCTGAAATGCAAGGGTACATCAATGAAAAAAGAATGCAGCAGAAAGCAGGTATGAAAACTACCAACCAGAGATTACTGGCTGCAAACAGAGCTCCTAATGCTTCAATGGTAATGAAGTTCAGACTTCCTACTGAAGTAGAATGGGAATATGCTGCTCTTGGTATGGCTAAGAACAGAGAATACAACCAATACCTTGGTAAAAAACCTGAAATCGAAAGATTAAGAGGTACCAAAGGAAGAGACAGAGGAATGTTCCTTGAAAACTTTAAAATGGGTAAAGGTGACTATTCAGGTATCGCAGGATGGAAAAACGACGGTTCTGCACAGACTTCTGATGTAAGACAATATCCATCTAACGATTTAGGTATATATGGTATGTACGGTAACGTTGCAGAATGGACTGCCGATGTATACAGACCAATCATCGATGAAGACTTCAACGACTTCAATTACTACAGAGGAAATATGCCTCAGGCTATTGTAAGAAACGGTGACGGAACTTACAAAATGATTGATGAAGGAACCATCAAGTATGATACACTTGCTGACGGAAGATTAGTATACAAAGGACTTCCGGGACAATTCGAAAGAGAAACTATTGCTGACTACAGAAACTACAGAGATGGTGACAGACAGTCTTCTTTAGAGTATTACAGAGCTTCAGATTCTGCTGCAGGATATGATATGTATAATGCACCGAAGAAAAGCTTCATCGTAGATGCCGGCGGTAGAGTAAAAATGCAAAAAGACACCAAAGAAAGAACATCCGGAATTTCTAACGACGTTAGAGTAGTAAAAGGAGGTTCTTGGCAGGATACGGCTTACTGGCTGGATCCGGGACAGAGAAGATATAAAAATCAAGGTAAAGCTTATGGTTGGATCGGATTCCGTGTTGCACAGGATGCAAGAGCCAGCGATAAGAGTAGAACTAGAAGATAATATTTATCAGAAAATACTTAAAAAAAACCTTCCGGATTTCCGGAAGGTTTTTTTATTTTTGAACCTTGAAACCGCCTGGGCTGAAAAATCTCAAAAACTCATACAGATTTGGCAATGGCATGTGATTTCTTTTAAAAAATATATATTTCCACATGAATATAGAACAGTTTTATCCTTTGTTTCTGCAGGCTTCTAAAGTAACCATCGACAGCAGAAAAATTGCAGAAAATGATATTTTCTTTGCCTTTTCAGGTGATAACTTCAATGCGGCAACTTTGGCTGAAAAAGCCATAGATGATGGAGCCTTAGCGGTAATCGTTGAGCAGCAGGAGTTTGAAAACAGGGATAAAAATATTTTCTATGTTCCTTCTACGCTTGAGTTCTTGCAGCAGCTCTCCATTTATCACAGAAACCAACTTGATATTCCTGTTATTGGCCTTACGGGAAGTAATGGAAAAACAACTACCAAAGAGCTGATCCATGCAGTACTTTCAGAAAAATTCAATGTGCAGTATACCTACGGAAACCTGAATAACCATATCGGAGTACCGCTCACCATTCTTTCTGTTAAACCTGAACATGAAATGGCAGTGATTGAAATGGGAGCCAACCATCAGAAGGAGATCGAATTTCTGTGTACAATTTCCAGGCCTGATTTCGGATATATCACTAACTTCGGTAAGGCACATCTGGAAGGTTTTGGAGGTTTCGAGGGAGTGATCAAAGGAAAATCGGAGTTATATGACTATCTTAAAAATAATCATAAGACTATCGTGATCAATGAAAATGATCCTATCCAGGTGGAAAAAACAGAAAACTATTCACCTGTCCTTACTTTTGGAAAAGAAGGTTCAGATTATAATTTTGAAGCATTCTCAGAAGAGCATTTTGTAGGGTTAAACTATGAAGGAGCAAAAGCAGTATCAAAACTGACCGGAGAATATAACTTTACCAACCTTTGTGCAGCTGCAAGTCTGGGACTTCATTTTGGAATCAGCTTTGAAAAGGTAAAACATGCGATTGAACAATACACTCCAACGAATATGCGTTCGCAGGTTGTAAAAAAAGAAGGCAGAACATTGGTACTTGATACTTATAATGCAAACCCAAGTTCAATGACAGCTTCACTGCATAACTTTATCACTTTTGAAGGCCGAAAAACCATTATTATTGGGGATATGCTTGAACTGGGTGAGGAAAGTGAAAAAGAGCATAAGAACATCTTAAAACTTGCACAGGACCTGAATTTCAATGAAATCATTACAGTTGGGAAACATTTTAAAGCGGTAAATTCTTCAGTGCTTGCTTTTGAAAATACAGCTGAGCTGGCAGAATATCTGAAACAACATACAATACAGTCTGAAAATATCCTATTAAAAGGGTCAAGAGGAATTGCTCTTGAAAAAGTGATTGACTTTATTTAAGGTGTAAGGAGGCCGGGCAGGAAAGTCTTTAAAATAGGAATAAAGAAGAATTCTTTTTTATTCAGCAAATAAGTCGCTAGAATGATTATGAGAAGTTAGCCGTCGGGTATAACTTCCATCTTCGTTCTTCCATCTTCCAGCCAAAAACTATCTTTTCTTCGAATCCCAGAATTCTTTCACAATCAGTTTGATATTCTGAAATGTACTCGGGAACACCTCACTTTCAATCTGGGAGGTATTTTTCCAGGCTACTTCAGTAATCCCTTCCTCTATCTGTGGTGTTGAAGTATCTTCACCGTCGAAGTTCATTTCAAACCAATGGGTGCATTTCAGTATTTTTTCACCGTTCCTTTCAATATAGATATGGTAAGTTGTATTGATAAACGCTACAAGTTCCACATTTTTCAGACCGGTTTCTTCTTCAATTTCCCGTACCGCAGATTCTTCTCTGGATTCTCCTTTTTCCATTTTTCCTTTTGGGAGATCCCATCTGCCCAGTCGTTTGATGAAAAGGGTTTCTCCGTCAGGATTATTGACAAGACCGCCTGCAGCTTCAATGATTCTGAAAAGCTTCTGAAACTCTTTCCAGATCTCATCTATATTTTCACCATAAACGTTCAGTTCATTCACCGAAGTATTCTCCAAAAGATCCAATGCTATCTCTAAAGTCGTGAAACTTTCATACCCAAGTTTTTTTTCAAGTTCCTCAGGATGTCTGGATATCAGTAATTTTTTTTCGTTCACAAAAACTTTATACATTTTCAATATTTATTGGAGGTATTGGTAATCAGTTATTTGTATTTTGTAAAAATTGTAAAGCAGGTAAATATTCCTGCCGGTTTGTTCGTCTTTCTACTAAAATACCTTCACAAATATATAAAATAAAGCACAAAATGTTCCGCTAAGGACTTTATTTTTCTTACCAAAAACAAATGTTTGACATGGCCTCGATATGATAAGATTCGGCAATGATGACAGATATAATGTACTATTTTGAAAAAGAATTGAAACAGTGTTTTGGTCTCTTATTTAATAGTATCAGGACTCGCTTATTGGTTTTATAAGAACAGATACAGGTGATTTTAGATGTTTTACATATTATTAAATGCAGATCTGTTTTTAAAAGTCTGCTTTGGGTGGTGTCTTTGTTGATTTTTTTTATAATTTTGTTGTTATAGCAAATAGGAATGTACCATTCATGCCGTCATTTGTGAGGGCTTTGCGGACTTACAATATTTTTGAAACTTGCTGTTGCTGTTATTGCTCACCAGATTGTTGAAATATTAATTGTTAAATTGATATACCGGCAATGTCGGTGTGAATGAGTTAAAATTTAAATACAAAATAAAAAATGAATTTAGAAGGACGAAAAATTATTGTCAATAAATCATCCAAAGAACTTACAGAGTTGTTGAAATCACCTGAAAATTATAAAGATTTTATGCCGGATGGTCTTCAGAAATTTGAAACCAGAGATAACGGTTTTAAATTCGGGTTACAGGGAATGCCTGAAATCGCTTTGAAAATTGATGAAGTAGATGATCAGAAAGCTGTGTTGAGATCTGCAAGCTCAAGTTTGGATTTTTCATTAACGGCGACTTTAAACCCGATCAGTGAAAACCAGACAGAAGTTCAGATGTTGTTTGAAGGGAAATTCAATCCGTTTATCAAAATGATGGTTGAAAAGCCCCTGCAGAACTTTATCAATACGCTGACAGATAAGATCGAAGCCTACAAATAATATAAAAAACCTTCAGCGATGAAGGTTTTTTTATTGAAAGCCCGTACTGTATTTTTCCTGAGAAGCAAACAGAAAAAGCAGGATCATGCGGATTCTTCCGGATAACAGAGTCTTTTTTAAATCTTACTAACGATGCTTTAGTTATCCGGTCCTGCATTGGCTTTTCCTATTTTAAATCTTCTCATTTATTATTTTGATTTCCTTTCCGGAAGCCTGGGTTGTATTTAGAACCTTAAACCGGCTTCTTGGTGAGTCTTCAATAAGCACTCAGTAACTCTACTTTTACTTCACGATTTTTTTTGTTCTGAAGAGGAATCTGTATTTTTCTAAAAGCTTCAAGCTTCTCCTGGCTGTTTTCACAACCGGAACATAGACTGCCTGCAATTACCGTTAAACATAATAGACCGGTCACTGTCTTAAATCCTGCTTTTCTCATGCCTCAGTTATTGGTCTTACACTAATGATTCTTTTTAAAAAGTCCTGCTTTTAAGTCTGAACCAATCGAGCCTTCTGCCAGTTGCAGGTAATTTCTTTTACTCTGGTCCTTTTCTATTTTTACAGTTCCTGTAGTCTGTACATTTTTCATTTCCAGAAAATCGGTTGAAGTTGCATCGCTGTCGCTTAACGGACCGCTTCCATATCCTGCAAGCTTATTATAATCTGTGAAAATACAGTCAGAAGCTTTATAGCTGCGTTTACTGCCTTTTTCCCTGATCCATACCGTACTGGTACCGGCTATAATATTATGATGAAAATCGAAATCATCCCCATGGGTACCCTGGGTAGTCCATACACCACAGAAATATCCACCATATACCAGCGAATGGCTCATGGCACTGCGACTGCCTTTCCCTCCGTTATTTTTCCAGAAAACAACCGGGATTTTACAGTTGAAAAAGACGCAATGATCAATCACCAGGCCATAGCCATTAGCGATAACTCCTACATGCAAGGGGAGAACATCAGCATTTCCGGCAAACAGGCATTGGGTTACGAGCAGATCATCTAAACTCTTTCCATCACGCCAGATGGGATACGAACGGCGTAGGTTGGTACCGTCTATATAAGAATAATCCGGGCTTCCGGTAAAGCGGAGACCTTCAATAGTGACATGGCTTACTTCAGGCTGTATGCCTCTCGCTTCCAGCCCTCCCACACCTGGCTCCAATGGTACTGCTGTCACTATCACAGGCATCTTTTGAGGAGTCCAGCCCGCATCATCAGGCATAACTTCTGCACGGATGACGAGCCGGTCTTTAAGGCTATATTTATCATTGTTGAATATAACCGTTTGCGTTAATAGGTGTACCCCTTCCGAAAGGAAAATGGTTGTAGCTTCCTTCTGCTTGTTCGAGTTGACCCGTTTGGCGGCTTCCATGATGGTCTTTAGCGGTTGTGTCTTTGTTCCGGAATTAACATCGTTACCGGCCTGGGGATTTACATATAGTTGCTCTGCCTGTATCAGAAGCAGGTTCAGCATAAACAGGAGTAAACTGAATGTATATTTTATCATGTTCCTTTTTTTTGTAAAATTAGGAACAGTTTTATCTTCTGAAAAGGTCATTTTATCTTTAAACTGATCATTTAAATATTCTTCCGGTATTGTTGAGGCGTGATCCCGGTAAGTTTTTTAAAGAAACGGTTAAAATTGGAAGGATCTGAGAAGCCGAAGTCATAAGAAATTTCTTTGGCAGATTTGTTCTGGTAAAGTTGTTTCTTTATTTCTGAAATAAGCTTGTAATGGATCATTTGCTGAGCAGATAATCCGCTGAACTGCCTGCAGATTTTATTAAGGAAACCCGTACTCACATTAAGCATCTGGGAATACGCTTCAACACTTCGGTCATTCATAAACTTCTTTTCAAGTAAGAACCGGAATCTATAAAAATCTGAATGTACATAAGTATCTCTCTGAACGTTGTACACCCCTGCATAATACCGGTTGAGAATGACCAGCAGCTGATATAAAAGTGATCGGATCAAATGATTGCTGTCATTCTGAAGCTGCCCGAATTCCAGTTCCATACCATGCAGAAGTCCCAGACACTTTTCAAATGCATCTTCAGATAGTTTCATTTCTGTGGGACTTGAATACTGGTGGAAATATTGAAATCGGTAAAGGAACAATTCATCAGAGAAAAAAAGATGAAGAAAATCTTTTTCAAAAAGCAGGGTATAGCCTTTGATATTCTCTTCAATTTCCCAGTGACGTACCTGTCCGGGACTTGTGAAAATAATCGTTCTGGGAGCGATATGTATTTTATTTTCATCCAGTGTAAAAATTCCTGCCCCTTCTTCTATAAAAAGAATTTCGTAAAAACTAAGCTGGTGCAGCGTCTGATCTAATACGAAATGATTCAGTGTTTCGATACGTCCGATGTCCAAAAGAAGCTCCTGGCCATACTTGCATGGGAGGAAATGATACGTTTTAATTTTTGTCACTGATGCCATTTCTTTTACAGTTTCCTTCTTGTTCTAAAGATGAACTAAAATACAAATTTTCTTCTGGCTATAGATTGACAACACCGCCAAACCTGTTTAAAGGTATATTTTTTACAGATAAAGAATCAAAGAAAATAAAACTTTAATTAAGCTATGATTCCTGAGCTATGATCAATAGTACTTCCTGTAGCGGAAGAAAGAACATTGATTTCATTATTCATTCTTAAAACTCCCATGAAAGCAAAGATTAGCGCTTCTTTATAATCAATGATCTCTTTTTCAGGAATGACGATTCCGGATTTTGTTTTTGCTTTTATTTTTTCGATTAAAAAAGTATTAGAGGCTCCTCCTCCGGTAATCAGGATATCTTTTATATGATGTTTATTGATAACGTTGGCGATTTGTTGAGCCGTATGTTCGGTAAATGTGGCCAATGCATCTGAAGCGTTTATGTTTTCCAGAGCAGGAAAAATATACTCGTTGCACCATTCTATTCCCAATGATTTAGGATGAGACTGGTGGTAAAAATCTAAAGAATTAAACTGGTTCAGAAGGTCTTCATTGATCTTTCCGTTTCTTGAAAGGTCTCCGTTTTCATCAAAATATTTACCCAGTTTCTGAGCTAAGCGGTTCAGCACAATATTAACAGGAGCAATATCGAAAGCAATTCTTTTACCATCGGATTGTAAAGAAATATTAGAAAAACCACCAAGATTAAGGCATGCGCCGTATTTTGAAAAAAGCAATTCATCACCAATAGGAACTAATGGCGCTCCATTTCCCTGCATCAGAACATCCTGACTTCTGAAATCATAGATAACAGGTAAACCTGTCTCCAGTCTGATTGCCCGGCCGTCACCAATCTGAAGAGTAAATTTTCTTCGAGGCTGATGAAAAACCGTATGACCGTGGGAAGCTATCAGATCAATATTTTCCAACTGATGCTGATCTATAAATTCCCTGACTTTCTGCCCAAGATAAAAGCCATAATCGGAATTCAGTTCCAGCAGATCTTCCGCAGAAAGGTGAATTGAATTTTTCAGTCTTTTTTCCCAGTCGTCAGAATAGGGAATGGTCTCTGCCTTCAGGATGCGGAAAGTCCATTGGTCCTGCCTGTCAAATTCAGCAAAGCAGATATCCAAGCCGTCGAGACTTGTTCCGGACATGAGCCCGATTGCCAGAGTTTTCATGGTGAAAAATTTATTTTTTATTCTCAGAAATTCTTTTGGAATTGAAATCTCCGGAGTTGTTATAGAATGTGTATTCAGAAAAATCATCTTTCGCTGTCATTCCGTTGGCTCCTACAAGGGTAGAGCCGTCTTCCATGGTAACGAACACTGTATCTTTGGTATAGATCCTCTTTTTTCTCTGATCCCAGAAGATGCTTTGCATTGCAAACTTTTGGCCTTCATTGGTGGTGATTCTTACGTTGCCTTTAGCTTCGTAAAATTGTTTATAATCGTAAAATTTAGCGTATTTTGCCTTGATCGTTCCCGGGATTTTTGGTTTTTTCTTATCATAAAACTGAATATCAACTCCTCTTCTGGCAACAGTATAAGGACTGTCAATCAGCTCATATTTTTCTATAATAGGAGCTTTTGCCCTGAGGATGATAAATCCGGAGTCACGCTGTACGATATTGGCATTATTAATGATCTGTGAAGGAAAGTTTTTACTCTGATTCCCTTTACTTTTGGTAAGGTCTTCTTCACAGGATGTCAATATAAAAAATATAGCACAACTAAAAAGGCATGCTATATTTTTATATGATATTTTTTTTGAAAAATTCATTCTAGTTATAAAGAGTCTTTCTGAACCATTTATCAGCAAAATTGAAGCCGACTCTCAGGTTGATAAAATTCTGGTTGATCAGATTGTTATTAAGAGTTCCTCTCTTACCCACTTCTAATCCTATTTCAAGACCACTCATTCTTGTAATACTACTGTTTTTGAATGGTAACATTACTCCAGCAGAAATACCGAATTTGTTGATGCTGTTCCCTTCAAGCTTCAGATTTCCTCTTTCATAGAAAGCTCCATATCTGTAGATTACTCTTGAGAAATAATTTCTGAAGTTATTGTAGTTGGGAAGGTACCATCCTCCGGCAGAAATTCTGTAAGTATCCTGGAAGTCTATCGTTTTCCCGAAGTAAGAAATATCTTCTCCTTTTTTATAATCAAGCTGTCCGGAAACAAACCAGTGATTTTCACTTCCGTATCCGGCTCCTAATGAAACCTGGAAAGGGATAAGATTTTTAGAACTTACACTTTTCTGATCCAGAACGCTGATGCTTTCAGTGATTTTAGTACCGGCTTTTTCGTCAGCATATCTATAGGTACTGTTGGTATAATCCGTTGTTGCATTACTGGTATTTCCAAAAGTAGCAGTAGCACCCAACGTCAGTTTTTTATCCGTACGGGTATTGATCGTCTGGTAGCTTGTACCTAAAGTAAAATTAAAGTTTCTGATTCTGTTTTTAGTTTCATAGCCATTAACGTACTCAGTACCTACTGCACGGAATTCATTAAGATCATTCAAATCCCCGAAATAAAGGTTAGCTCTTGCACCTACAGAGAATTCCTGACTGATTTTATAGGCAACGGCAAGCTGGGCAATATTTACGGTTCCGTTTCCTTTGAAATTATTTCTGTACAGAAGAGCTCCGTCCGCATCCTTTTGATCCGTCTGGATGTCATAGCTTTTAGAACTGTAAGGCTGGTAAGAGATTCCCATTTTCACTTTTGGAGATAATGGAAATGCCAGTGAAATATTGGAAAGGTACGTAGAATGCTTTGTAGATTTCATATCGTTATAGTTCGATTTGAAATAATTGTTTTCGTTGGTAGCTTCCAGTCTGATACTTGTAAGTTCAAAATTGGCGTTGTTGGCCGGGTTGGCAAAATTGAAACTGCTGGTAAAGTCGCTAATAAAAGCTGTTGATATACCTCCCATGGAAGCAGTTTCGATCGTATTATCATATTTTACATCTCCGATTCCGTATGCAGCATAAGGAGAGTTACTTAGACTCTGTGCATTTAGAAAATATCCAACTGATATGAATGATACTACAAAGATTTTTTTCATTCTTTCTTTTTAAAACAATGCGCAAATATCTTAAATATTAATGAATTGTAAAAATTATATGTGGTTAAAGTTTGTTAAGGCCCGGTATAATGGGAAATTTTGAATCTTTACAGATTATTTATGCCAATTGCGAATAGTTATTTTACAATGTTTTTTGATTTTTTCAGGCTGAAAACTGATCTTTAACTTTGTGAAGCAAAAATTGACCACCGGTTATCATGATTCACTTTGCGTCAGCAAAAATTCTTTATCTTTGAAACATGAATTGGGAGAATATCGCCGGACAGGTGAATCTGAAAAAACTTCTTAGAGAAAGTATTGCCGAAAACAGAGTGAGCCATGCCCAGCTTTTCGTAGGAAAAGAGGGATACGGGACATTACCTATGGTATTGGCTTATGCAAAAGAGATTTTAAGTCAGGAAAATGAGCATGCTGCCGCAAAGGTAGAACATCTCAATCACCTGGATCTGCATTTCAGCTTTCCTGTTTTTACCGATAACAGAAACTCGTTAAGCAAAAGTAAATTTGATGAATTCAGGGACATGATCCTTGCTTCACCTTACGCAAGCTATGACGACTGGACTGCCTTTCTGGAATCTGAAAATAAACAGCTATTTATCTCGGCAGATGAAGTGGATGACCAGAACCAGAAATTTTCTTTGAAAAGCTTTGAAGGCGGAACCAAAATTCTCATCGTGTGGAGGGCCGATAAAATGAATGTTGCCGCCTCCAACAAATTCCTGAAATTCCTGGAAGAGCCCCCTGCAAAGACCATTATTCTTCTTACGGCAGAAAATACCAACGACATACTTCCTACTATTCTTTCCAGAACACAGATTGTAGAAGTTCCCAGAATACAGGATGAAGACCTGGAACAATACCTTAAACAGAATCATTCCGTAACTGATGAAAAGGTGCGAGAAGTAGTACATGAAGCTCAGGGAAACCTTAATGAAGCCATAAAACTACTGAAGTCAGGAGATAAGACCAATGAATTTGAACAGTTATTTGTACAGTGGGTGAGGGACGCATTTATGGTAAAAAAGAAACCTGCCTATCTCAAGAGCATTATTTTCTGGGCAAGGGAAATTGCAGGATGGAACAGAGAAAAGCAAAAAAACTTTTTAAACTACTGTTCAGAGATTTTCAGATTGGCGTTGCTGCAGAATTATCAGTCTGAAAACCTGGTGTACAAAAAAATCAATGCCAACGGATTCAATTGGGACGGGTTTTCAAAATATATAAGCGGTGCCAATATTGAAAGTATTCTGGAAGAAATCAATGCGGCTGACCTGCACCTGACCCGGAACGGAAATCCTAAAATCATATGGACAGATCTTGGAATCAAACTGTCAAGATATATTCACAAGAGTGTATAATATATAAGCTAAACTCCGGGAATCTCCGGAGTTTTATTTTTCAGTTACTTTTTATTAAGCTGCCTTTTTTATTTTGGAAGTCTTCTTAGAAGTGTTGCCAGCTGTTTTTGCTTTGATGTCACAATCTTTGTGATGTCCGTCAGTACATGATTTTTTATCTTTCACCGAACATTCCTTTTTATCTTTTCCTGCACAGCATCCACCTTCTTTAGGCTTTTCCTGAGCATAGCTGAATGTGAATAAGCCGATGGCAAGAACTGAGATTATTTTTTTCATGGTCTAAAATTTTAAGTAATCTAATGTAATATTTTTTCGCTTACCTACGAATTTTTTAATGAGGCCTGGAATTCCTGAAGCTCTTTTTCCATAAAATCAGGATCATTGAGCTGTTTCCGCATTGATTTAATATTGCCTATGGTACTTTCCAGAGCCGTTTTGAACCACGGAAATTCCTGGCTTAAAGAGGTCAGCTTTGCAAGTGCTCTCAAAGAATTATCAGTTTGTGATAGCTGTACCGCATGCTCATATCTGAAGACAGGGCAGTGATAATATTCATCTGCAATATAATCCCAGGCATCATTATCAGCTTCAGTATTCATCAGATACAGCATCGCAAAGATGGAGGAGTCTGTATACCCTTCAGAAAATTTAAAACAGTCAAAAACAGATTCAGTATCATTACGCTGTATCTTTTTGTCAAGTACCTCATGAAACAGCTGATGGGAAAGCTCTTTTTCAGAATGACTTCCTATGATATGAAGTACCGTTGCATATTCTACTTTTACGGAATCATCTTCTGGATGATCATGATAGGCAGTTTCAATATAGTTTTTAGCAGATGGATTATTCAGCAGTGCCCTGTGTAATCTTGAAAGTGAAACGAGCTCTTCCTTGCTGAGACGTCTTTTGTCAGACATCTTTTCTTCAAAATAACGGAAAGCCTTTTTAGGATAACGGTCCTTTGTATACCTTTCAATCATCTGCCAGTCTTCAAGCTTTTCAATTTGAGACTCATCCCAGAAACGGTAAAATAATGAGATGCGGTCCCATTTTGACTGAATGCCCTTCCATTCTCTGAAAAGATCCCCATACGCCTGATGTGCAGGACAGGGGTTACCTTTCTCATCCTGGATCTGAAGGTTGATATCAAGAGAAGGATCACAATAATACCTTTTGAATGCTTCAATGATTTCAAGATCGAAGAGATTCCCTTCTTCATTTATTGAGGCAACTGTTTCTTCCGGTGCGATAATTGTCTCTTCTTCTGGTGGAACTGTTGTTTCTTCTGGTAATGCAGCCGTTATCACGTCATCAGGAGAATCCATGGCAAAAGTTACTTCGTTTGTCTGATCTTTTTTCTTCTTCCTCTTAAAAAGGAAATCAAATAAGCCCATAGAAATTGTTTTTGTAAATATAATATCTTTTTTTACACTATTAAAGTCAGGAAGATTGAAGCTGTAAGAGGGAAGTTATCAAAGTCTTTAGATGAACTGTAGCAGTAAAGTTTTACTCAGGTTTATTTTATATAGTAAGTCCTCGGAACTTCCAGCCTTTTCTTATCCATTTATAGAAACAATCTTTTATCTGCAATACATTAAATCTATCTTAAAAAATCAATCAATCGTTTGATTTGTTTAGAAACTTGTGTAAATTTGCGCCCTGAAAAATGAACACAGACATGATTTCAAAAGAAGAAAATATATTATTCGCTGCCGAAAAGCTCTTTGCTGAAAAGGGTTTTGAAGGAACTTCAACCCGGGAAATCGCAAAGGCAGCTAATGTAAATATCTCTATGATCTCGTATTACTTTGGTTCCAAGGAAAAACTTTATGAGAAATTGGTAGAGTACAGAATGAATGAAGGTCAGTTTTTTTCAAAAGACCTTTTGGGAAGAACCGATATCAATGAGTGGCAGAAAATTGAAAGAGTAATTGATCAGTTTTCTAACAGGATCCGGACTCAAAAATGCTTTTACAGGATTATGCAGAGAGAGCAGTTGCATACCAAGAATCCTCAGATTGTAGAATTTTTGAAGCAAACCAAAATGGGATTCCTTTCTATGTATTCACAAATACTGGAAAGTGGCCTTAAAAATGGAATTTTTACCAAAAACCCACCTATTTATCTGTTGCATTCTACCGTAAGCGGAACTTTGTTTTATGCATTCAATGCGAAAGAAATGTATAAAGAGTTCCTGAATGAAACAACTGATGAAGAAGCTTTTGATGAAAAATACTATACAGAACTTAATAAACATATTAAATATTTACTAAAAGACCTTCTAGGTTATGAAGAGAATAAATAACTCAGTGATTGCATTATCACTATTCGTCGGAATAGCAAATGCAAATGCTCAGGAGAAAAAGACCCTTTCTCTTGACGAAGCTGTGCAGCTGGGAATCCAGAACAGCAAAAATCTCAAGATCGATGCAGCCAGGATCGAAGAGGCTACAGCTGATCTTCTGGAAGCTAAGAACAGACAGCTTCCGGAATTGAAAGTTTCGGGAAGCTATATGTACCTTCCCATAAAACCGAATGTTGATATTAAACTTCCGGGGCTTTCCGGCGGTGCAGGCGGTCCGGAAGTACACCAGGTGCTTTACGGCTCGGCTAATCTTAGCGTACCTATTTATAGTGGTGGAAGAATCAAATATGGAATTCAGTCTGCAAAATATCTGGTGGAAGCTTCCAAACTGAGCACTGAAAATGATAAGACGGCAATTGCTTATAACGTAGCTCAGGCTTATAATAACCTGTTTAAAGCGAATCAGTCGATTAAAGTTTTTGAAGAAAATCTTGCGGCTTCTCAGAAAAGAGATGAAACGTTCCTTAAAATGGAAAATAACGGTTTGATTGCAAGAAATGACAGATTAAAAGCCAATCTTCAGACTTCCAATATTGAACTTCAGCTGCTTGAAGCGAAGAACAATTACAATATTGCCAATATCAATATGGATCTCTTACTGGGACTTCCTGAAACAACGGAAATTGAGGTGGATCAGAACTACATTGAAGAAGGTTCGGAAGTAAAGCCTGTTGATTTCTACGTGAATGAAGCAAGAGAAAACCGTAAAGACCTGCAGGCATTGGTTCAGCAGAGAAAGGCAGCAGAATTGGGAACAAAAGCAGCGAAAGCAGAAAACCTTCCGTCAATTGCATTTACCGGAGGATATGTAGCAGCAGATATTCCCAAGTTTCTTACCGTATACAATGCGATCAACGTAGGAGTTGGAATTTCTTATAACCTTTCCAACCTTTGGAAAGAAAACTCATCGTTGAGACAGTCACAGGCGAGAGAAAAACAACTGGCCGCTACAGATGAATTATTGAATGACAATATCAAGCTTGACGTCAACAGAGAATATCAGAATACCGATTATTCTAAAAAAAGGATCATTGTTTTCGAAAAGTCAGCAGAGCAGGCTAATGAAAACTACAGAATTACAAAAAACAAATATGACAACGGTCTTGCAACCATGACGGAATTATTGGATGCAGACGCCGCCCAGATTGCTGCCAATGTTGGCGTGATCAATGCCAAGGCAGATGCAGCACTGGCATACAGAAAACTATTACAGACAACAGGAACTTTAACAATTAAATAATCAGACCGAAACCAAAATGGAAAATAATAATACACAGACAGCTGAACCTAAAAAGAAAAAAAGCTTAGTTTTTCCTCTCATTTTAGCAGCTGTAGTAATAGGAGGTGGTATCTATGGGTACAGAGCCTATACATACGGACAGTACCATGAAGAAACTGACGATGCTCAGATTGCCTCTAATATGGCTCCGGTGATTTCTAAAATTTCAGGGTATGTAGCCGAAGTAAAGGTGAAAGACAACCAGTTTGTAAAAAAAGGAGATACGTTAGTGATTTTGGATAACAGAGATCAGAAAATGGCTCTTGAACAATCTCAGGCAGCTTTGACAACCGCAAAAAGCAATATTTCTACTGCCGAAGCAACTACCACTGCCACTTCTAAAAATATTAACAGCTCGGAAGCTGCTGTAGCAACAGCTAATGCACAAATTGAAGCTGCTAAAGTAAACGTCTGGAAAACTTCACAGGACTTAAAGAGATATGCTAACCTTGTAAAAGATCACTCTATTACAGAACAGCAATATGAGCAGGCATTGGCAGCAAAACAATCTGCTGACAAACAGCTTCAGGTATTGGTAGAACAGAGAAACCAGATCGCTCAGCAGACTACCATTGCTTCTTCTCAGACAGCAGCAAGTTCCCAACAGATCAGTGTGGCAAATTCTGTTGCGAAGCAAAGAGAAGTAGATGTAGAAAATGCAAAATTAAATTTGTCATATACCGTAATCCTCGCTCCTGAAGACGGATATGTAGGAAAAGTACCTACTCAGGCAGGGCAGTACCTGCAGGCTGGTGCACAGTTATTCGCTTTGGTGAAGAATGACCAGAAATGGGTAGTGGCCAACTTTAAGGAAACGCAGGTAGATAAGATGGTAGAAGGACAGAAGGTAAAAATTGAAATTGACGCCTTCCCCGATAAAGAATTTGAAGGAGTGGTAAGCTCATTCTCTCCGGCTACAGGAGCTACTTTCTCTATTCTGCCTCCGGATAATGCGAGCGGGAACTTCGTAAAAGTGGTTCAGAGACTTCCTGTAAAGATCAATTTTGTAAATCTTGATAAGAATATTGCAAAAAGATTGAGAACAGGAATGAATGTGAAGGCAGAAGTTTCACTTAAATAATTAAAGAATTTAGAGATTAAAAATTAATTGATCGTAATAATGAAGATTAAAAAATGCCGGCGGACAGCGAATGGAGGAGCAGTCTTTAGAATTTCAATCAGTTAAACAGAAATTCAGACTTCGTCAGATGGAGCCAGATAATAGGAAAGATGCGCTGATTTCTGAATTTCTAAATCTCTTAAATCTTTAATAAAAATTAAAAACATGCAAGATTCATTAGTAGAATATGGAGCACGGAGAGTGATCATTACGATTACCGCTATTCTTTGTGCCCTTCTTGAGATTGTAGATTCCACCATTGTGAATGTGGCCCTGAATGAGATGAAAGGGAACCTTGGAGCTACACTTTCAGAAGTGGGTTGGGTAATTACTGCCTATGCAATCGGAAACGTAATTATCGTACCGATGACCAGCTGGCTTTCTCAGCAGTTCGGGCGTAGAAATTACTTTGCCGCTTCCATCATAATATTTACGATATTTTCATTTCTCTGCGGGAATGCAACCAATATCTGGGAACTGGTATTTTTCAGACTCATGCAGGGAATTGGGGGAGGAGCCCTTTTGGTAACTTCACAAACAATTATTACGGAGTCTTATCCGATTGAGAAAAGAAGTATGGCACAGGCCATCTATGGATTGGGGGTAATCATCGGGCCTACACTAGGACCACCACTTGGAGGATATATCGTTGACAATTACAGCTGGCCTTATATTTTCTATATTAATATTCCCATCGGGATTGCGGCCACTTTGATGACGTTACAGTTTGTAAGAAGTCCTAAATATGCAGAAAAACGTAAGGTTTCTGATGTAGACTGGATAGGAATCGGTTTATTGGCGGTCACTGTAGGATCATTACAGTTTATTCTGGAAAGAGGTCATGAAGAAGACTGGTTTGAAAGCGGAATGATTGTAGCCTTTACGGTGGCAGCCATCTTAGGGTTTATATTGTTCCTCTGGCGGGAACTTACCTTCAAATATCCGATCGTGGAGCTCAGAGTACTGAAAAATGGAAACTTAAGAATCGGAACGGTGATGTCATTTGTTTTGGGATTTGGGTTGTACGGTTCAACATTTATCGTTCCGCTTTATACACAGAGTATTTTGGGCTGGACGGCACTTCAGTCGGGAGCGTTGATGATTCCGGCAGCACTGACAACAGCATTTATGATGCCTATCATTGGGCGGTTACTCACAAAAGGAGCCAAACAGCAGATTCTGGTTTCATTAGGATTATTTATCTTCTTTGTCTATAGCTTCTGGGGCTATAAAATCCTTACCCCGGATACCAGTAAAGATGCTTTCTTCTGGATGCTTATCGTGAGAGGGGCAGGTCTAGGCTTATTGTTTATTCCGATTACCTCTTTATCATTAAGTACGCTTAAGGGGCAGGAAATTGGCCAGGGAGCAGCTTTCACAGGAATGATGAGACAGCTGGGAGGATCTTTCGGGATTGCAGCCATTACCACTTTCATTGCGAATGCAGGCCAGAAATACAGGAATAATCTGATTTCCCATTTGGATGAGAACAGCTTTGAAGTTCAGCAAAGACTGGCAGCATTAAAAGCCAATTTTGTAGCCAAAGGAATGACTCCTGATGCCGCCATGAATGCCGCTTATAAAATGCTCGATCTCTCAGTAACCAAGCAGGCAACAGTACTGTCCTATATGGATGTATTTCTTTACCTCGGGGTAATATTTTTAATATGTATTCCGTTTATCTTATTTATTAAAGAAAGAAAGAGTAAAGAAAAAATAGATTTGAGTGAAGCCATGCACTAAAATTTTAATTAAAACCTTCGGATTTTCCGGAGGTTTTTTTGTTAAATGAGATTAAGCAAAATGCAGACACTTAATTTTAACCAAGCAAGAGTGAATTTTCCGGCTTGAACAAATTCCTTTCTCCTTCCTTCCGGCTTCCCCTACCATTAAACATTATGACTATATTAATTAATTGTTTCTTTTTGTTAAAAATAATATCACATATTGGAGAGTTTATTTCTTTTTTTTAAATTTACGCTACAAAATGAAAAAATATGAATAGATTCCCTCACCTTCAAAATCCTTTTCTTAAAAGGTACGGACCGGAGTATTCCGCCAGGTTCTTATGGGAAAGTTGCCCTTAGATTATAGATTTACCCATGCTCATGGAGTATACTTTTGCCTTATTTGATAATGCTCAATACAATGTTTCTGATAGGCATTATTCAGCTGCATTGATTTTAGATTTATTTTTCTTCAGAAAACTTATACCATTTTACATATGAATCAGATACAATTACCGGAAACCTATGCCGCATTATCGGATTTCAGGAAGAATGACGTTTATCTTCCTGAAATGGATCAGGAGCAGCTTATTTCAGATTTTTTTCCCGGAACATTTAAAGAGCTTACCCAGCGCCTCTCAGATATTACAGGAGTATTTTATGGAGGAATGCTCAAACAGGCCGGGAAGCTGTATGGAGCCGAAGCTATCGAACAGCTTTCCAGTACCTTTATGTATGATCTCGGATCACGAATGACACTGAGAAATCTGGAAACCAGACCTGATCTGCAGCCCGGAATTCCCGCCGTCGCAAAAATACTCATAGGAGCAGTTTTTACATCCAGTCCCGAATATAATTTTGAGTTTAAAGAATTAAATGACCACAAAGCTGAACTACTGATCAAAGGAGTAGACCGCTACCACAAAATCACCCAGAGCCTTCAGATTGCAGGCCTGCTGAAATGGCCGGTCATAAAACCTTTCATCCAGGGAGTCTGCGATACTATGGGGCTGGATGTTTTTATTGAAATGAAAGTGCTGAAACTTGATATAGACAGTACTTGTAGCTATTTGACTGTAATAACGGAAAAATAGAAAAAAAACAGAAGATAAAAGATTTTGTCATTACATATCCATATTTCTTATCATTAAGAGCGGGCTAAAGGTCCGCTCTTATTATTAAATTCTCATTCCATTGGTTTTAGACAAAATTTAAAAAATTAAAATGTTGAAATATGCAGAGGATTTGTAAGTGTTCAAAAAGCTGTCCCTATCCTTGCGCATTCCAATAAAATTCATAATTTTCTATCTGATTTCCTCTGTCCATTCAATTCCGCTGATATCGATCAGTTTCAATGTATGGATTTCCTCTTTCTGAAGAATATCACCAATTCCGATGCTGATATCTGCCTTTGCACCCAGTGGAATGACAAGGCTGTGTTTTCCGGGTTTCACTTTGGCAACATAATGGTTCCGAATATTGTCTTTTGAAAACTTGGAAAGCTCTTTATGATCCATTTCCTTTAAAATATTCCCGTTTTTATCCAGAATATGAAGCCCAATGAGGAAAGAACCATACACATCGGCTCCTTCTGTCCTGTAAATCTCGAATTTCAAATCCGAATTATTGTGGGAAATATTGGAAATTTCCACCTTAGGTTTTACAGATTTATTATGAAGCGTACCCCAAACCCCGCCATGAAAATGTTGATTGGTATAAAGCGTAAGCCCGAAGATCATCAGCGAACCGGCCAGAATTAATGTTTTTGGTCTGTAAACAGGAAGATTTCCCGAACCCAGCCATGAAAACCACCCGGTCTGCGTAAAACTTTTCTTCTTTTTTATGAAGAAATAATCCAGGGAATAGGGCCCGCTTCCTGTGAGAAAAAGTACGAATCCTCCGGCAATACCCAGAACTCCGATCTGCCATTCATCTAAACAGGTAGTTCCCAGCCAGCCGGACCCCAGTAAAATTCCCAGCGCCAGGCTAAAGATCCCGATACTCATCAGCCGGGTCAGTAATCCCAGAATAATAAATAGCCCAACGACAGCTTCAATAATGGTAAAAATCATCATCGACCGTTGTAAGGCATCAGGATGGGTCACCAGATATTCGATAACCGGTTTGATTCCTAAAGCGTTGGGTAAAAAATGGTTGAATTTTTCTCCGATATATCCTTTTTCATCAGGAATAAGCTTGTTTTCGAGGATAAGTCTGCGCCAGAAAGCTGAAAAGTAGGTCCATCCGATAACCATTCGGAGAGATAAAGTATAAAGTCCGGCCAGGTCAGAAGACTGGCTGTTGAAAGTTTGTTTCATTGAAATGTATATTGTTTGATAAAAAAACTGATTAAATCTGATTTAAAAAAAATTTAAACCAGGCTTAATTTCAGTCTTTTAAACAAAATATACTTCGGAGGACTGTTTCCCGTAGAATGTCCTGAATATTCATTGAAAGAAATTTTCTCTTCCTTTCTGTATTTTGCTTTAGGGGTGAAACCGGATACAAAACCTTTGTTCTTTGCAGTTTGAGCTTTAGAAACCGAAACCTGAGAAGAAACCGAACCTGTATCACAACTGAAAGAAGGTCCTGATGTAGTTTTCACCTTATTCAGACCACTGATATACTGAATGTCAAAAATATCAAGCACATTCCTTTTCACAGAACATGGCGATAGTGAAAACACCAGAATAAGCATTGTGATTATGCTTTTATAGGTCTTCATATATAGTGTTGAATTTGACATCAATACAAAACTACACTTTATTTTAATTTCAGCTTCATAAATTCTAAAAATTCCTCCTGCTGGTCTACAAATAAATAATGGGAGCAGTTATCAATCAGTTTGAAATTACTCTTTCCAACGATATCGGTAAGATCGGCAAGTTGTTTTTCTGAGAAGATTCCATCATTCTTACCGTAAACAGCAAAAACAGGAACACCTTTTTTTCTGATATCTTTCAATACGGATCTGTTGTCCAGGTTATTCAGTGGTTCATTCTGATAAAATTTAATTGGAGAATTTGCATTTCTGATGTTGTTTCTGTAAAGTTCACCGTTTTTATATTCCTTTCTTAATCTTTCACTTTTCTGGGTAGGATGGGACATCTCAAAAAAGTTGAGCTTGCCTGCTATTTCATAACATCTTTTCCTGTAAGCAGCAGAGTTTTTATCAAGGTTTTCTATCTCTGAAATTTCCTTAAGCAGCGCCGGGTCATTTCTGAAATGTTCTTTTGCCTTTTTTAAGATATGATCATAAGTTTGCTGTTGAGTAAATAAAGCCCCTGCAAGGGTAAGCGAATTGACTTTTTCAGGGAATTTAGCCGTAAATAAAGTCCCGATGATCCCTCCGAAACTATGGGCTAGAATGTTGGCCTTTTTAATGTTGTAGGTTGTATAGAGTCCATTTAAATCATTAAAACTTTCGTTAAATGTCATGGAGGCACTGTCATCCTTAGAACGCCCTTCACCACGTCTGTCATACACGATTACATAAAATCCTTTTTCTGCTAATTGCTGTGCCGTGGTTCCTTCAAATAAGGTCGCATTTCCGCTCGGTCCGCCATGAATAAAAATCACTGCAGGATTCCGGCTGTTTCCATATGCCTTAGAATATAAATCCTGTGCGTTAAATACAGTGAAAAATAAGATGAAAATAAAAGAGATAAGAAATTTCACGATTATAATTTTGAATTTTCTAAACTACTAAATTTTTTCAAAAGTAATGAAAGGTATAGGAAGCTTATGACACCATACCCGGCAGAAATTCTGAACTACCAAGAAAAGCCTGCTTATCAGTGAGAATATTTTAATCGTCATAAATTCACGAGTTTTTCATTTTATTCATGTATTTATAGTATAAAAATTATATATCATTATCTTAAAAAAATGGTTTCTTGCTATCTATTTGTTTTCATCACATAAAAAAGGAATTAGTAGTCATCAATTGGCTAAGGATATGGACGTAACCCAAAAACCTGCATGGTTCATGCTTTCAAGAATTAGAAATGCATTTCAACCCGGTAGAACAGGAAAATTTGATGGTATTACTCAGGTTGAATTAGCATGTAAATATTTGAATTTAAATTGTTTAACATAATAAAATTTTTCTCAGTAGTTTGATTTATATATTTATATTTGGTTTTTAATTTTAAAATAATTACAATCATGAAAAATCTTAAGAAATTATCTCGAAATAATCTTAAAGACTTAACTGGTGGACGACCATATCCAGGAGTTCCTGGAAACTGTGGTGATGCTTGTTCATTAGGAGGAAGTAGTTGTGAACAATTTGGTCTTACATGTGGGTTATATTGGGTTTACGGTCCAAATGGAGATGCTACAAGTGGGTGTTTGAAATGTATTTAAAGAATTAACATGTTATGGGATGTATAGCTTTTGCATCCCGTACTTTTTTAGATAAAAGCTATTATTTTAAGATGAAAAAAATATTTTTTGTTTGTTGTTACTTTTTATATTGTAATTTTTTATCACAAAATATAACATTTGCATATGAGTTAAGGTACAAACTAAATTTAAATAAAACTGATTATAAGAATGAGCTTTTTTATTTGGATACTTCTGATAAAGAATCTCTGTTTCGTTCAGAGCATGATAAATATTCAGATTCTTTAATTGAAAAAACCGGTTATGGTTTAGGTCATAAATTACTTTACAATCATCAATATTACACTCATAAAAATTTATCTGAAAAGAAAATAAGTAAGATTATCATGACTCCTTTTTTTGGAGATGTATATTCTTTAGCTATAGAAGATTTAGATTGGAAAATTTTAAATGATAAATTAAGAATAGCAACCTTTAATTGTCAAAAGGCAGAGTTGACATATGGTGGAAGAAGATGGATTGCGTGGTTTACACAAGAAATTCCATTGCAGGATGGACCCTATATTTTTAATGGTTTACCCGGATTAATTGTTAGAATATCAGATGATAAATCAGACTACAATTTTGAATTAGTAAAAATTAGAAACAACTCAAACAAGATACCTTATAGAAAACCAGAAAAAGAAATTACTTGGGATGTTCTAAATAAATTAGAAAATAATTTTTATATTGACCCATATTCTGAAGTAAAAGCACGAAATATCCCTTATAAAACTGTAGATCAAAATCAAAATGCTATTTCAATAAGCATGAAGCAAATGACAGAAAATTTACAAAAGAATATTAGAGATACATATAACCCAATTGAATTAGATAAACCAATAAAATACGAAAAATAATTTTAACCAAACATACAAAATATAAGAGAAATCCAGCACTTGCTGGATTTCTCTTTAAAGACTACTTATACATATCTGCTAATTCAATTAGCATTTTAGTTTGAATTTCCATCATTTTTTCATCTGATCAATATTCCAATCACTTTCATTTTTTGAAGCTTCCATGCTTTTTTCTAAATCTTCTGCTTTTTTCATAAATAATTGATTTTTAGGTATGGTGCTGTTGTTTAATTATTTTGGTACATCATTATATATCATTATCAAAAATTATTTCTGCTGACTAACAGTTGTCATAATCCTGCCTTATCTTTATCGCATTAAATAAAAAAAACAGAAAATTTCGATGAGTTATTGCTTAGCCATAGACCGAATGCAGCCCGAAAGCAGAAAAGAACTGCACAAAAATTATCATGATAATTATTACGGATTTCCGATCCATGATGATAATGAGTTATTTGGAAGATTGATCTTAGAAATTAACCAAGCCGGATTAAGCTGGGAAACGGTCTTAAAAAAAGAAGAAAGCTTCAGGGCAGCCTATCATAATTTTGATATTCAGAAAATCGCTGCCTATACAGAAGGAGACCGTGAAAGACTTTTGAACGACAGTGGAATTATAAGAAATAAACTGAAAGTAAATGCAGCAATCGAAAACGCCCGAACGATCATTGAACTGCAGAAAGAATTCGGGTCTTTTGAAAAATGGCTGGAACATCACCATCCTAAGACCTTACCGGAATGGATGAAGCTTTTCAAGAAAACATTCAAATTCACAGGCGGAGAGATTGTGAATGAGTTTCTGATGAGTACCGGATACCTGAAAGGAGCCCATCATGAAAGCTGTCCGATTCACACCAAAGTATTGGCCGAAAAGCCTTTGTGGAAAAAGGTTTAAGGATCAACAAATAAGCTTAGATTCCTACAGAATCATTCTATTAATTGCAGAGGCTTCTATGGGTTATTCTGTAGCAATCTGATGGTAAAAAACTTCTATTAAGAACCATATCCTACATACTCAATATCTTTTTGGGTGAAAAATTTTTTAAAATTTTCTACCTCTTCATCTACTTGCTGTAAAGCATCTACAAGCAGGTGCTTTTGAAATGTCCAGGATTGTCCGCTATTAAGATTGGTCCATTTTATACGGCTATTTTCAAGATGTTCAACCTGAATTCCTCTAATCCAGCCACTACACTCAGGAATTCCGCAGCAACATGAAAATATTTTAAATTCACCATCCGCATCTATACTCTCATAAAATTCACTGATGTCAATAATATCTCCTTCTGCATAAGGCTTTTTATTGTTAAGTCTTATTTCCAGGTATCCGTGCATATAGACGTCGTTTTGACTGGTCTGAGATGCCACTACGATTAATTCCAGATAAAAAGTATCTAATTCCTCAGTCATTTTTTTAAGCTTTTTTCACCAATTCTTTATGCTCTGTTCCCCATTTTTCAAATTCAAGAATAATAGGTTTCAGTTTATACCCGATTTCTGTAAGCTCATATTCTACCCTTGGGGGAACTTCTGCATATACGGTTCTGGTAATAATTTTGTCTTCCTCCAGCCTGCGAAGCTGAAGCGTCAACATACGTTCTGTAATGTTCTGAAGACACTTTCTGAGTTCTCCAAATCTCATTTTTCCGTTGATCAGATAGCAGCAGATCGCAAGTGCCCACTGTCCGCCAATGATATTGGAAGCATACACCTCCGGACATTCGTCTGAAAGAGCTTTTTTATTGGCAAAATTGGTCGAGGTTTCCTTTATTTTAGTCATTACTTACTTTTTTTATAGTACCATACAATAGGTAGCTAATGTACAAAATGTACGGTACGTATCGTAATTTTGCTGTAGAAATTTAACATTAAATGAAAACCTTAATTATTGTAACCCATCCTGATATTGAAAAATCTGTCATCAACAAAAGATGGATTGAAGAACTGAAAAAATATCCTGAAAAATATACCGTTCATCAGTTGTACAAAGCTTATCCTGATGGTAAAATTGATGTAACCAGTGAACAGAAACTTATGGAATCTCATGATACAATTGTATTTCAGTTTCCATTTTACTGGTTCAGCAGTCCACCGCTTCTGAAACAATGGTTAGATGAAGTTATTTTGCATGGCTGGGCTTACGGAAGCAAAAGCGGTTATAAACTGGCGGGAAAAAGAATGACTCTGGCTGTTACTGCCGGAATTGATGAAGACGAATATACTGCTTCAGGAAAATATAAATATACAATGAAGGAGCTTTTCAGGCCTTATGAGCTGACCTTTGATTATATAAAGGCAGAATATAAAGAACCATTTGTCTATTACGGGATAGAGCGTGATTCTTCTGATGAATGGATTGAAAAGAGTGTCCCTATGTACCTTGATTTTCTGGATGCTCTATCGGCTAATAGCTTTGGTCAAGGTAAATTGGCCCTTCATAACTGCCAAGATTCTCTTTAATGTTCATCATGATTCCGGGAATATATTCATATCCTCCTTCAAGAAGATGTTTCATTTCATCCCGGTACATGTAATCAGGGTCCTGAAGGTAGGTGTTTAAGTGCTTTTCTGTACTGATATGCAGATTAAAAGAGGTATCAAACTGTGAGATTTCAAGTGATTGTCTCATTTGTTCTACATCAGATGATTCCTTATAAACAGCCACTTTAAAGGAAAGAAGAATAAGGTAATCAACCATAAGCAGAAGATCATTACTGCTTAAGATCCTGTCAATTGTCAGTTCCTGAGCATGATCAAGAAGCGGAATGTAAAATTTCTCTACGCCATTGGCAGTAAGGCCAAAGAATAGCGGAACCTCATACCGGGTCGTAAGATGCCAGATTCCGATGAATCCATGATGGGCAAATATTTCTTCATCTCCTTCATGATCATTCTGATAATACCAGGTAAACCAATCAAAAAGAGCAGTAAATTCTTCGTTTTCTAAAGTATAATCTTCTTGCTGAAGCTTTTTCAGAATATTTTCATAGGATATCGCTGAAAATTCACGCTCACACTTCAGAAAGTCATGAAAGTTTCCAAAACGTTTATCAATGATCTCCAGAAATACATCAGGAAGACTTGTATCTGAAACTTTCGGATACAGGTTTTCTCTGATCTTTGCTTTATCCAGTTTGTAAAATTCTATAAATCCACCCATTATTGCTCCTGATTACTATTAGTTTGATTTTTCTGATGGTTAATGTAATAGTCTGTCCATCTTTGGAAAAAGTAGCTCATCCATCATTTAAGGTTAATACTCTATTGATCATCTTTTTCTTCCCTGCAGCATTCACATAAGTATTTCATGATCTAATTTTAAACGAAAATACTTAAAAAACTTTATCCCACCGTAGGCGTATCCTCTTCCTTCAGGATTTTTTTCTCTTTCATAGAGAGCAGCATCCTTTCATATTTATATTTTTTCCAGTCAAACTGATTCAGAAAATCGAGGGCAGCCTGGAAACCTCTGTTGAAAAGCTCTTCCTTTTCCTCTTGTTTCATAAAGAAATTCAGCCAGCTGCTGGTTCCGCAGTTGACGGTCTGGATGCTGTAAAGTTTATAAAAACTATGTTTGGTAAGAAAGGTTTTGTCATTAAAACCTTTTAAAGTACTGATGATATTTCCGGCATAGCTGAAAGGAGTTTTCATGATTTCTTCACTCGTTTTTCCTTTTTCGGAAAGCATGTCGGAATCACTGGTAAGCTGTACCCCGAAAAGAGGCATTCTCGGATAAAAAACTTCATCTGCATGAAACAGATCAATTGGGAAATTGGAAATACTGCCGCCATCAATAAAGATGCCCACAGGATTTATATCATCCTTCCTGGTATTCATCCAGAATTTCCAGGCATATTTTACCGAATCGTCATTTCTGTTGATCTCTTTCTGAAAAGGCTCAAAGAAAAAAGGGACCGACATGGAAGCCCTTACAAACTCTGCGGGACTGATGTGCTTCAGTTCTTCTTCAGACCAATACAGATTGGCCATGGTGGGAAGTTCCACTTTTATTTTGGCATTAATATCAGTAGTGATGATCACATATTCCGACTGCAGCAGGTAAAAAGGATTGTTTTTGTAATAATCATTATTGGCGGCACTGTCATAGAAAATTTTATATCGGGTCTGATCAATATGCTCCAGGTTTTTTGTTTTGATATTTTCTATACTTTGAAGAGCCATTGTATAATATTCCTGGCCGTTTCCGTAGCGGTAGCTGAGGTTAAGGGCATATTCCTTTTGAATAAATTTCTCATTCAGATTAGCTACTGTTTTGATTCCGAAATTATCCAGGGCAGTTTTCATGGTATTCTGAAATACATTTCCCGGGTTGAGCCCGCTGTTTTCCTTTCTGAAATTGTTGTACAGCTTTTTGATACATAAAAAGAGAATAACAGCCGGAATCAGGGGAATTAAAAACATCAGCTTTGCGCTGAGTATGGTTTCCGAAGGAGCTGCAAAAGGAATGCTGACCAGGATAATGAACAGAATGGCCGCAATAATCGCATTGATCTTAAAGAAATCCTTATTGTTGAGCATCCCGTGAAGAGTAGTTTTTACATAGGTTTTCCCATCCATAAAATCTGAAAAATCCCAACTGAAAAGAATATCTTTAATGAGTTTGCTCTTAGGTTCTTCTTTGGTTTTGCAAGCTGCAATAAGCATGGTATTGATCGCTCCGGCACTTGTCCCCGCCACCTTCAGAAAACGGATTCCAAAGATTTCCAGGCCATAAAGATACCCTACAAGAGCACTTCCCCAAACACCGCCGCCTTCCTGTACAAACTCTATATACTGATTGCCCTCCTGGTCCAGAAGATCAGAAAACTCTTTGGATGAGATGTTTTCATGAAGAGCAGCAAGTTTCTCCTTAGATTCTTTAGAAAGAGATTCATCCTCCAGAATTGCATTAAGAGTTTCGGTTTTCATAGGCTCGGGGAGTAATATTTTGTTATTGCGTAACCCACAGGTGAAGCAATCTCTAAATTACTGTTTATTTCCAAACCATGAGATTAATTTATAGCAAAGACTGATAATCTTTGTATTGAATTCTCCTGCAGATTGAGAAATATCGCATATGATGGTTAAAAAGTTTGTATAATCTTCGGGAAATATAAATCGATCTGGAGAATCACCATTGTTTCTTTCGCACATAGATGAATGTACTGATGACAACTGTAGCCATGGCACCTACTGTAATATAATAGCCATATTTATGATGAAGTTCCGGCATATTGTCAAAATTCATCCCGTATACTCCTGCAATAAAGGTAATTGGTAAAAAATAAACCGAATAAATAGCCAATACCTTCATGACCTGGTTGGCTTTCTGATCAGACAGGGCCAGGAACATGGAAATAAGGTTGGTGATCTGTATATTCAGATGATCAAAATCCGCTACTACGTCTTTATGTTTGTCTTTGAGGTCCACAATTTCAGAATCCTGCAGATTTAATAATTTGAATTTATCAATAGCATCGGTAGAAATGACCAATACCCTGGAATTCAGTCCTGATTTTCGTTTCAGCTTGTACAATCTGCGGATTTGGCTGGTATGATTGGTATTTTTAAGGAAAATCTCATTTTCAATATTATCCATTGTTTCCAGAAGGCTTATGGATTCATCATCAAAACTTTTCATGATGAGGATAGCGATCATCAGCGCTATTTTTTGAGGATTAACATCTTCCTGTGTTGCCTGAAGTCTTTTTTTTGTTTCAGAAATACTTTTGGTTTTCATTCTGTGGATGGTGATGATGGTCTTATCCAGCATGAAAATGGCGATCTTGGTGCTGATGTCACTGATGGTGTTCAGGTTTTTCCTTTCCAGTTCTGTGCTTTCACGGAGAAGGAAGAACTTTACGCTTCCGTCTTCTTCATATTTGGGAAGGTGGTTGGGATCTATGGTATCTTCAAGAAGGAGATTATTGATTTCGTATCTTTCATGAAGAAATTTCAGGTCTTCTGCAGTAGGAGATTCCACATCTACCCATTCGCAGTGCTCGCATCTGTATATCGTATCAATTGGCATAAAGTAAAAATACTAATATTTTGAAAAACTATGTGTTAAATAAGTTTTATCTTTGCCAAAATTAAAAAACTATATGATTAAAAGTACAATAAAAGGTGTCGGATTTTATGTTCCAGATAACGTTGTTACAAATGATGATCTAGCCAAACTAATGACAACCAATGATGAATGGATTACGGAAAGAACAGGCATCAAGGAACGAAGACACAGAAAAAACAGGAATGATTCTCAGGAAACAGCCGCTTATTTAGGGTTTAAAGCTTCAGAAAAGGCCATTCAGAATGCAGGTCTTACGTCTAAAGATATTGATTACATTGTTTTTGCAACGCTTTCACCGGATTATTATTTCCCTGGCTGCGGGGTTTTGCTTCAGGATATGCTGGGATGTGATACCATAGGCGCTCTGGATGTAAGAAACCAGTGCTCTGGGTTTGTATATTCTATGAGTGTTGCCAATGCTTTTATCAAATCAGGTACTTATAAAAATATTCTTGTGGTGGGCGCAGAGATTCATTCTTTCGGACTGGATTTCTCAGATGAAGGAAGAGGAGTTTCTGTTATTTTCGGAGATGGGGCGGGAGCCATTGTGCTTTCTGCAACTGAAGATGAAAATGCAGGAGATGTTTTAGCGGTGAATATGCATTCTGAAGGTAAATATGCCGATGAATTATGTACACAGTTCCCGGGTTCTAAATTCGGCTGGAGTGACAGGATGAGAAAAGAGCCTGAAAATGTTACCAATAAAGAAGTTTATCCTATCATGAACGGTAATTTTGTATTCAAACATGCTGTTACAAGATTCCCGGAAACAATGATGGAAGCTTTGAATAAAGCAGGAAAAACAGTTGAAGATCTTGACATGTTCATCCCTCATCAGGCCAATCTGAGAATTGCTCAGTTTGTTCAGCAGAAATTCGGATTACCGGATGACAAGATATTTAACAATATTCAGAAATATGGAAATACAACCGCTGCTTCTATTCCGATTGCTTTAAGTGAAGCGATTGAGCAGGGGAAAATCAAAAGAGGAGACCTTGTCCTTGTTTCTGCTTTCGGAAGCGGATTTACTTGGGGTAGTGTTCTGTTTGAATATTAACAACCATCTTCACAACTGAAAGCATAATTATTCCCCTCCATCGAAGGGGTGTCAAATCTTTGATTTGACAGGTTGGTTTGTCATACACACATCACCAGACAACATAAAAAAAACCGCAGGACATTCTGCGGTTTTTGTTTTATATATTGATCTATTAAAGGCTTTTCAATAGCTTTTCCGTATCTGAAAAATCTTCACCTTTGCTTTTTGCAATTTCAATAGACTTTTCAGCCCACATTTTTGCATTTTTCTTATCTCCTATCTTATTGTAAAGATTGGCCAAAGTATCTGTATTGGCATAGTTCTGATCTTTTTTTACAGATTCCTGTGCCCATATGATTGCTTTTTCCAGAGATGCTTTATTGCTTACATTTTCGAAGAAATTCCATGCAAGAGAATTCAGTTCTTCAGAGCTGGCTGCAGAATAATCTTTGTAAAGATCAAGAATCAGTTTTTCATATTCAGGGATATCCTTATTTTTTAAAGCTCTGTTGGCTTTCATTCTTTTTAAGATCTTATCAGCTTCTTCTTTGCTCAGGAATTTTTGAGTTTCCGTCATAAAATAGCTGTCATTCCAGGTTTTCGTATCTGCATTGTAAGCTTTTTTAGCAACAGTATTCAGTTTGATATTTTTATCAAATTTTTCGTACCTGTCTGCAGGGAAAAACTTTTGAATGTCTTCTTTCTTATTCTGGAAGATTTTATACAGCGGGCTTTCTGTAGTCTGTACACCGGAAAGCAGTAACTGAACATCTTCCTGGTCCAAAGCTGTCTTCTGCCCGAAATAACGGTCCAGTACTTTACCTGCAAACTCAGGATCATTATATATAGTAAGTCCTGCAAGATTTTTCAGGAATTCAGGTGCCTTTTCACCTTTTTCAAACTGTTGTTTTAATGAAGTCAGTCTTCTGTTCGGATCTTCAGCATCTTTAGCAAACTGGATAAAGTCTTTTTCTTCCACATATCCCAGGGTTCTGTGTACCGCTTCACCATTTCCGTCAATGAAAAGATAAGTAGGGAAGGCCTTTACATTGTATTTTTTAGCCAGCTCAATTCCTTCTCCTTTTTCCATATCAATTTTAGCATTGATAAAGTGAGCATTATAATAGTCTCCCACCGATTGAAGCGGGAAAATATTTTTTACCATCAGCTTACATGGTCCGCACCACGAAGCATATGCATCTACAAAGATCAGTTTGTTCTCTTTTTTTGCCTTGGCAAGGATAGAGGCGAAGTTGCTGTCCTCAAATTTGATTCCCTGTGCCCATGCAAATACTCCTATAAACAGAGTTGAAAGTATGGTTATTTTTTTCATAAAAACTTTTTATTCCCTGCAAATGTAATAAATATGCTGACATTTAGGCCGTTCATATCAAAAATAATTATACAGGAACCTTGTTTTAAATACAGGGATAGACTTATATTAAAGAAAATCGTTTATTATTTTAGTCTTATTATTAAATTTAACATAAAATACTGTTTTAGGTTAAATGATTAAATTTCAATAGAATATTTTAATTAAAAGTAAAATATTATTAATTTTGTGAAAAACAAAAAGACACCCTGAGAAAATAATGATGAATTATTATAAAATAAAAATAATAATTTGTTTTTTTATGCCCGGAAATCTACTGATACTTTTGTTTTTGCTTACCACAGCAATCCCCATATTTGCCCAGAAAAAGGACAGCTTTGATGAGACTTGTGAAAGAACCTCTGCCATCACTGCCTATAAAGACCTGCCGAAAGCGATCAGTACGGCAGATTCCCTCTATATGTCTGCTCAGAAACCGTCAGAAAAAATCAGAAGTCTGATGCTTTCTTCAGAGCTTTATCACCATGCCGGAGAACTTAAAAAAGCCATATGCTACGGCGAAAATGCACATTCATTAATCAATCAGAATAACGATCCCGAAAGAATGGCTGAGGTATGCAGATTGCTAGGCAGACAATATAGACAGGTAGGGTTATACGAAAGAGCCAGAAAATACCTGTTGAAAGGTCTGGAAGCATCAAGGCAGATTTTGGGATTTCAGAAAAGTAATGAAGAGGCAGGATTGCTGAACCAGGAAATGGCCTTTTATGAAATGGAACTGGGAAACAATTCCAACGCAGTACAATATATAGAAAACTCTCTGAAGCATTTTGAAAAAATTGACAGCAAAAATGAAAACAGAACGGCAGCGGCATCTTATCAGGTGCTGGGGGATGTTTATTTTAAGCTGAATAATTATTCCGTTTCGGAAAGCTATTACAGAAAAGCAGAGGAGCTGCTCAAAGCAGGAAGCTGTACGCTTGGATTGGTTTATAATGGCCTGGGAGGAATCCGCCTCAAACAGAAAAACTGGAAAGATGCGGAACTATACCTGAGAAAAGCTGAAAAAATAGCAGATACCTCAAGAAGCCTTAAGCTCAAAAAAGCTGTATACTCCAATATCAACGATTATTATGAAGGAACAGGCGATACTTTTAAAGCATCTTTGTATGCTGTGAAATATGTAAAGGCGTATGATAGTATTGCCGCACGTAATCAGGGATTTGCCGCAAAAAATACTGACAACGTAGGAACTAAAACCGGTAAAAAGAACGGGTCAATGAATGTGGCAAAAAATATAACCATCATTATTTTGCTTGCAGCAGTGATCGGCCTTATTGTTTTTTTCAGAACAAAACAGAGAAAGCAACATTCCAAATTCAGGAATATTATCAGGACTCAGCTGAAAATGATCAGTAACAGAACCCAGCCTTTAAAACCAGCCGGAAATGCTGAATTTTCTAATATATCCGTAGAAGAAATTGATGAGAATGGCAGTGAAGCAGACAAAAAAAGGAACGATTCCCTCATGACCTCAGAAACAGAGTCGAAACTATTGGAACTTCTTGAAATGTTTGAAAAAGGAAATCTTTATAACAATAAAGGAATGTCCCTATCATTTCTTGCAGGCGAACTGAATACCAATACGAAGTATCTTTCGTATGTGATTAACCAGCACAAGGGAACCGATTTCAAAACTTATATCAACCGTTTAAGGATCAATTATATTGTAGATAAACTGATTAATGATGAAAAGTACAGGCAATATAAAATCAGTATCCTTGCAGATGAGTGTGGTTTCTCTTCACATAGTAAATTTGCTGCGGTATTCAAAGCTGTCACAGATTATTCCCCGTCAGCCTATATCAAATATCTGGACGTTGAAAATCAGTCAGATAAGGATGTCCGTTTTCACGAAAATGATTAAAAATACCTTAAAAAGTGTACCCTGTCTCATCATTTTCACGAAAATGGATAACCTATTGTTTTATACAATACAGCTGCTGTCCTATCTTTGCGACAGTTTTACGGGATATGACGACTATTTATACTACAGTATAGCTCTTTTATTTTTTTAGGAATTCTTTTCCTTATTGAGATGAAATAAAACAGCGCTTATCTTACCAATCCAACAAAACTTTAAACAGAAAAAGAAAGGTGTTTTTACAGCAATGAAATTATGCCGGAATCTTTAACTGTCAAAAAATATACTGATCCGGATCTCCGGACCATATCCTATAATCGGGGTTGATTGCCCGGTTTTTTTTCAGTCAAGTTTTTTTAAGTGCAAATCCACAGAAAGTCTGTGGATTTGTGATTTTATTTCGTTTTGCTGCTGTCGCTTTTAATTTTTAAAGTATCAGAAGTTGTCGGGGCCGGCTCAGAATTAGCCACGGCAGAATCACCCATACTGTTTCTCAGAGAATCTTTATTGTGGGCCTCTTTAAATTCTTCCCTTTTTTCCTTATTTTGGGCACAGCTTCCAAGAAAAAGAAGTCCAAGAACTGCTCCTATCCAGAATTTTTTCATACTATTTTATTTTTTGTCTTTTAATGTAATCAAATATAATAAAATATTAATATTTTTATGAATGATCAGATGCATATTCTGATAAAATTGTTTTTAATGTAATAGGGCAGCGAAATACTATGATATTGTATAGAGCAATAATAGATGGAAAGAACGATATTCAAATTGATCTTAAAAATTAAAATATGAGAAAAATACTTTATCTGTTACCCCTTTTACTGTACAATTTTACGTTGAGCCAAGAACCAAAGAGAAATTTGAAGAGAATTGATGAAGAAATCAATGCCATCATGAAAGATTATCAGGCAGTAGGAATATCAGTGGCAATTGTTGAAAATGATAAACTAATTTATTCCAAAGGGTATGGGTACAGGGATTATGAAAATAAACTTCCCGTAACTCCCAATACCGTTTTTAGTATCGGAAGCAATACCAAATCATTTACATCCGCTTTAATAGGAATGTTGGAAAGCGAAAAGAAAATATCCGTTCAGGATAAACCTTCCCGTTATATTCCCTATCTGACATTTTCTACGGACAGAATGAACAATCTGATCACCATCGAAGATTTACTGGAACACAGAAGCGGATTGGGGAGTATAGACGGAACCTACATTTTCTTTCCCGCAGCTAAACGTATGGATCTGATGCAAAAGCTTCCTTTTATCAAAGAAAACGGAGAACCTAAAAACAGCTGGAAATACAGCAATTTTGGATACCTCATGTTGGGAACAATTGCAGAGCAGATAAATGGCAAAAGCTGGGATGATCTTATCAGACAGAAAATATTTGTTCCTTTAAAGATGGATCACAGCAGTACATCTGTTGATGAAATGACAAAACAACCCGATTTTTCCTATCCGTACGGTCTTTACCAAAAAAATATTGAAAAAGTACTGTTTCAAAGACCTGATAATGATAAACCTGGAGCTGCGGTTAACAGTTCTGCAGCTGATTTGGTAAACTGGATCAGGCTTTGGTTAAACTATGGAAGTTTTGAAAACCGAGAGCTTATTTCAAAAGACTACATGAAAAATGCAATGAGTGCCAAAGTCATGATTGATGGGGCTCCTCCGGCTAGTCCGGATGCCAAAAATTACCTCTTTGGCTGCGGATATGGTTGGCTTACCCAGATTTTCAAAGGTCATTATAAGGTGTGGCATGCCGGAGGAGTATCAGGTTTTAATTCTAATATCTTTCTTTTTCCAGCCGAAAAACTGGGGATAGCTGTTCTGAGCAATCAGCAGAATTCTGATATATCCAATACCATTGCTAATATGATTTCAATCCGTATGCTTGGTTTAGATCATGGTAAACCTTATTCCTATGAAAAGGGTATCAGCGATATTGCCAAGCCGGATAAAAGCATCCGGACGGGTATCAATGAAAAGAAAAAACCAACCCACGATCTGGATTTGTATTGCGGTGAGTATTTCAATAAAGGATACGGAACATTAACAGTTGCTAAAGAAGGAAATAACCTGTACGTACGTTTTCCAACCTTCAAATTTCTATTGATGCACCGGCAGTATGATCTTTTTGCTTCAGCATTAACAGAAGAAGTTCCACAGCAAATGAACCCTGATTTCGATTTTAATTTTACCCTCGATGACAAAGGAGATATCAATGGAGTTACAATGGATATGCACGGGGGAATCACATTCAGGAAAATAAAATAGTAATACAGATGCTTTATGATGTAAACTATTATAAAAAAGCTAAAATAAATAAAAAATCTGCAGTACTTTCAACTGCAGATTTTCCATTTTAAATTAAAACATTTATAATAACTTATTTGACCGGAGTTGTCACCATTGAATCCTTTTTCATCTTGATGGTGTCAGGATTCGTCATTTTTGTAGTCATTGTATCGGTCGTTGCAGGCGGTGCATTTCTTTGTGCACTGTCTACTGCTGTCGAATCACGGCTACTCGATGACATGGTCGATTCTTTGGTTCCACAGCTCACGGCAAATAATCCTATTCCGACGGCTGTTAGCAATAACTTTTTCATACTATTTTATTTTGGGTGTACTTATCCAAAAACAACTATTATTCCTAACAGGGGTAGTGAAGTCGTAAAATATAGGTAAAGTTTGTTAAAAGATGTTAGGTAAAGTAAGGATAGGAGAGCAGATGTATGCTAAAGTCTTTTACGATTTAAATTCTAAGCTCTAAACCCTGAACTGCAAAATCAATCATCTATCATTTTTTATCCATAAAAAAGCCCCGAAACCGAAATTCCGGGGCTGTTATTTAAGAACAGACAACAAATTGCTCATGTCTGTTACTCATTACTTATTATCCTAAGTATGGATATTTATAGTCTTTTGGAGAAACAAACGTTTCTTTCACACTTCTTACAGACGTCCATCTGAGAAGGTTCATTTTAGAACCCGCTTTGTCATTAGTTCCCGAAGCTCTACCACCACCGAAAGGCTGCTGTCCTACTACGGCACCGGTTGGTTTATCGTTGATGTAGAAGTTACCGGATGCGTTTTCTAAAGCTTTGTAAGCTTCAGCAATTGCATAACGATCCTGAGAGAACACAGAACCTGTTAATGAATAAGGAGAAGAAGAATCTACCAGTTTAAGAGTCTCTTTCCAGTCCGCATCTTCATAAACAAATACAGAAAGGATTGGCCCGAAAATCTCTTCTACCATACTTTCGTATTGAGGGTTTGTAGTTTCAATAACTGTTGGATGTACAAACCATCCTTTGGAATCATCACAAGTTCCACCAATTGCTACAGTAGCCTCAGAAGATTCGTTTGCTCTCGTGATGTATCCTTTACATTTTTCGAAAGAATTTTTATCAATTACTGCATTCACGAAGTTAGATGGATCTTCAGGAGAACCGATTTTAATAGTAGCTATCTGAGCTTCCATTACTTTTTTCACATCAGCCCAAAGAGACTTAGGAACATAAGCTCTTGAAGCCGCAGAACATTTTTGTCCCTGGTATTCGAAAGCACCTCTTACCAAAGCAGTCGCTACAGCTTCTACATTAGCAGACGGGTGAGCAATCACGAAATCTTTACCTCCGGTTTCCCCAACAATTCTCGGATAGGTTCTGTAGTTGTGGATATTGTCACCGATCATTTTCCACATTCCCTGGAATACTTTTGTAGATCCTGTGAAGTGAAGACCTGCGAAATCTTTATGAGCCAGTACTTTCTCAGCAGTTTCTTTACCATCTGTAAAGATCATATTGATAACCCCTGCAGGAAGACCCGCTTCTATTAATACATCCATGATCACTTTTGCAGAATAAACCTGCTTGTCAGAAGGTTTCCAAACTACAACGTTTCCTAACATCGCCATACAGGTAGGAAGATTTCCGGAAATCGCTGTAAAGTTGAATGGAGTTACTGCAAAACAGAATCCTTCCAATGGTCTGTATTCTACACGGTTCCAGATACCATTATCAGAAACCGGCTGCTCAGAATACATTTCTGTCATGAATTCTACATTGAATCTTAAGAAATCGATAAACTCACAGGCAGAATCAATTTCGGCCTGGTGTACATTTTTAGACTGCCCGATCATCGTAGCTGCATTGATGACATCTCTGTAAGGACCAGCCAACAAATCAGCTGCTTTTAAGAAAATAGCTGCACGTTGTTCCCAACCTAGTTCATTCCATTCTTCTTTAGCTGCCAATGCCGCATTGATAGCGTCATCCACATGCTGCATACCACCCTGGTAGTAAAATCCGAAGTCGTGAGCATGATCCTGAGGAGACTGAAGCTGTACTTTGTTCTCAGTTTTTACTTCCTTTCCATTGATGATCATGGGAATTTCAACCTTTTCAGCCCACATTTTTTTATAAGTGCTGATAAGGCTTTTTACTTCAGGAGATCCCGGTTCATAAGAATTTACCGGTTCGTTTACCGCTAATGGTACTTGCGAAATTGCTTTTGACATATTACGTTTTTATTATTTTTATTAAATTGAATGTTGTATACAAATTTACGATAATTATAAGGAAAGAAAAAATACCGCCTGTTTTTGTGAAATAAATTTTGATAGTAAATAATTAATTCATTCAATATGTTGAGCAAATCATTGCAGGAATTACCCCAAAGGAATATAGAGTTCAGTTGTTGAGCAATAGAGTTTCTGAATAGTTGGAAGCAGGAAGAGGGATGCTGGAAGTACTGCCAGACGTTATTATTGTGAATCTTATTTGAATCAGGTGGATAACATTCGCTTCATCAAATCAACACATTTGATTTCACCCTTTGCTCCCTAAAATAGCCAGTATCAAATAAATCCTTTGCTTTAAAAACACTATACTGTATTCAGTTAAATCTGAGATAATTGATTCTCCAAACCCCGGCAACTTCCAACTTCTAGCTTCTCCTTTCCAATCCAACAAAACGCTACAGCTTTTCGTTTTCCAGGATCTTCAGAACAAGCTTTTCTTCCTTTGTAAGGCTGGCTTTTCCATCGTTTTCTTCTATCACATCCAGCTCATCAAGGTATTTTTTGATAGTATTATTTTCATACAGATTGATGACCAGAGGATGCACATAATATTTCCGGCATACGGCAGTTGTATTGCCAAGATGGTCTGCAACAATATCCAGAGCTTCCTTTACCTTCTTCTTATATTCAGTGTTATTTTCTGCATATCCTATTTCTTTAAATGCGATCAGGGCACTTACCGTTCCGGACCAGGTCCTGAAATCTTTAGCAGTAAAATCTTCACCGCTTATTTCTTTGATATAATCATTCACCATTCCGGAGTCTACAGAATGCCGGTTTCCTTCATCATCAAGATACTGAAAAAGTTCCTTTCCGGGAATATCCTTGCACTTCTGAACCAGCCTTGCCAGTTTCTTGTTTCTAAGATCCACGTGGTGCATAATTCCCTTTTTCCCTTTGAATGAAAAGATAATTTTCTGGCCCTTTATTTCTACGTGTTTATCCTTTAAGGTTGTCAGTCCGAAAGATCCGTACAGCTTTTCATAGACATTGTTCCCGATACGGATATTGGTTCTCTGCATAAGGCTGACGATCAGAGCCAGTATTTTTCGCTTTTCAAAATTCCGCAAAGCAAGGTCCTGTTCAATATGAAGTCTCATATTGGGTAGCGCATACCCGAACTGAAGCATCCTGTAGAATTTGGTATGATTTCTTAAAGCACTCCATAAAGGATGATAGCGGTACTGCTTCCTTTTCTTCACATCAAAACCTGTTGCCTGAAGGTGTCCGTTTTCCAGAGCACATATCCATACGTTTTCCCAGGCCGGCGGGATCACCAGCTTGTTGATTCTTGTTATCTCATCCTTATCCCGGATCTTTTCCCCGTCTTTATAATAAGAATATTTTTTTCCTGTTTTCTTACGGGTAATCCCGGCTGTGTCTGCATCGGTAGTATACACAAGGTGTACCGCCTTTGCAGAAGCTTCCGGGTCTTTCATGATTTTAACAATTTTTGCAGGTTTTAAATGAGAAATGATCTCTACCTCTGTATTCTTCTCCATACAAAATGGTTAAGAGTTTTTACCCCTCGAAAAAATAAGTAAAAGAATTACTGCAATGATACAGACTAAGAGAATTCCCCACCACATTCCGGCTTTAAAAATCGTTCCTACGGCCTCACAGCTTGTTAATGTCAACAAACCTAATATCGTAATACTGTAAATGCTCCACTTTTTCATAGCTTACTATTTTTTGGTATTAAATTCTGAGCAGGTCAGGTTTCCAGTTTTTGATTGATCTCTTGATCTCGTCTCCTGAGATGTTTTCATGAAGAGCCCTGTACAGCAGTTCTTTAAATTCATCATCATAGGTAAACCTTAGGGCAGCAATCTGGTCAAATCTTAATTTGTCTGCAGTTTCATCAGATCTTATATTGAAAATTTCATAATAGCGCTGCTTAAACTCAAGAATCACCATACGGTTTTGAAGTCCTAAAGCATAATGCTGTCTGGTCATTATTGCCAGATAAAAAAGCAGAAAAATTACAATCGAAAACAGGATCCAGACCAGCTGGTTTTCAGGATCATCCCAAATTTTATAAATTCCAAAAATCTCTAATAAGATCAATACCGGTAGATAAACAAAATGATGTGGCGGATAAAATTTCCTGTGGTTTTTGTAATTCTGCTGTTTCATAGGAAATAATGCAGCAATAATCCTTCCAAAATATTATTATTTTAACAATTCAATAGGTTTTGTGGTATGAATTTTATTTTTTATGGAAATATATGAATGGGATTCGGTTCTGTATGATGTGTAAAATCTATGTTGCTCTCAATCATTTTTTCAATTCTAAGGCTCTTTCGGTTATGTAGAATATAAGTTCTCTGTATATACAATCATAATTCATGAAAAATAACAGTTTATAAAGGAAAATAGAGTATTGATTTCATTCTTTGACTTCAAATTTTTCGTAACTTTCGGTGTTTAAAAAAGAAAAGAATGACTTCAAAGGAAAAAGTTGCTGCGCTTCGTGAAGAAATGCAGAAAAATAATGTTGATGCATTTATAGTATATTCTGCAGATCCGCATATGAGCGAGTATCTTCCCGAAGAATGGCAGGAGAGAGCATGGCTTTCAGGATTCTTAGGTTCCGCCGGTTTTGTGGTGGTTACAAAAGATAAAGCCGGACTTTGGACAGATGGAAGATACTTTACACAAGCCGCTATTGAACTGGAAGGTTCAGGAATTGACCTTTTCAAAGATGGAATGGAAGGAACCCCGAATTATATCGACTGGATCATTTCTGAAATTCCTACAGGCGGAAAAGTGGCCGTGAATGCTTTAGCTGCCTCTAATGCTAATTGGGAACTGCTTACTCAGAAATTGAATTCAAAAAATATCAGCCTGGCAGATATTCCGCTTTTAAAAGAAGTATGGAAAGAAAGAGGTACGGCATCAGCCAATCCTATTTACGCACATCCTGTGGAAAGAGCAGGGAAATCCGTTGCAGATAAAATCGCTGCCATCCGTCAGAAAATGGAAGAGCAGGAAGCTACCGTTCATATTATTTCAAGTCTGGATGACGTAGCCTGGACGTTGAATTTAAGGGGGAGTGATGTAGATTGCAACCCTGTGTTTTTAGGATACATCGTTATTACTAAAAATGATGCGGTTCTGTTTACAGGACTGGAAAAAATGGATGTAGAAGTCAGAAAGCAAATGGATGATTCTTTCGTAAAGATGATGCCTTACGAAGAGTTCTACAACTATCTGAAAACATTCAAAAACGAAAAAGTGCTGGTTTCTCCCAATACAAACCAGCAGATATTTGCTACGCTACAGGCAGAAAACCAGTTTATCAAAGCTCCGGTTCCCGGAAATCTGATGAAGGCACAGAAAAATGAAGCTGAACTGGAAGGATTCAGAAAAGTAATGGTAAGGGACGGAGTAGCGATGGTGAAGTTCCTTTACTGGCTGACTCATAATGCAGGAAAAGAAGCAATGAATGAATATTCTATCGGTGAAAAACTGAGAAGCTTCCGTGCTGAAGGAGAAAATTTTGTAGGCGAAAGCTTCGGTTCTATCATAGGATATAAAGACAATGGTGCCATTATGCACTATTCTGCCAAAAAAGAAGGAAGCAAAGAAGTTACCAATGAAGATACGATTCTTGTAGATTCAGGAGGGCAGTACCTTGAAGGAACTACAGATATCACAAGAACCTTTGCATTGGGAACACCTTCCGAAGAATTTAAAAGAAATTCAACATTGGTATTGCAGGGACTGATCCGCCTATCCATGGTGAAATTCCCGAAAGGTACCAAAGGAGTACATCTGGATGCCATCGCAAGACTTCCTTTATGGATGGAAGGTAAAGACTTCAACCATGGAACAGGACATGGAGTAGGAAGCTTCATGAACGTTCACGAAGGACCTCAGAACATCAGAAAAGACCTGAATCCTCAGGATCTTCTTCCGGGAATGGTATGTTCAAACGAACCCGGATACTATTTGGAAGGCCATTACGGAATCCGTCATGAGAACCTTATTGCAGTAAAAGAAGCAGAAAAAACCATTCACGGAACATTCTATGAATTCGAGACATTAACGTTCTGCCCGTTCTTCAAAGATACCGTAGTGAAAGAAATACTTTCAGAACAGGAAATTGCCTGGTTAAACTCTTATCATAAGACCTGTGAAGAGAAACTGGCACCTCATCTTGAAGGCGAAGTTAAAGAATGGTTCCTGCAGTTGGTAAGCCCTCTTTAATTAGACAGTATAAAGTCAGGAATAAACCCCTGAATATAATAATTGTTAGATCATCTAAAGTCCTGTAAGCTTTCTTGCAGGGCTTTTTTCTTTTACGCAACCGTATTTTTACGGATAATTTTTTAGGGATTTTCCTGATTGCTAAAAAAAGCGCTCTGCCTATCTTTGTACCAACACAAACATCATTCATATCTTCATATAAATAACTCAATCAATTCAAAACGGTAGAAATCATCTCGTCCTGAGATGATTTTTTTATTGAATGCTAAAGCCCTTTTTTTCCTTTGATCCAGTAGGCCTGTGATCTGATACATCTGGAAGAGACACCTTTTGCCTTAAGGAAATTTCTTACAGCAGGCATTCTTGTCCCGTTTCCGGTAAGGTAAAAGGTAACCTGGTCATCATCCACAGCCTGTTTTTCCTCTTTCAGAAATCCGGTAAGCACTTCAATGATATCCATTGTGTTGTTTTTCGGGGTATGATAGCCATATAAGCCCAGCTCTTCCAATACAGCCGGAGTTTCCAGCTCGTGAAGGCATACAAATGTCTGTTTCAATTCTTCAGCAGCCTGCTGTATGGAAAGTGAACTTCCCAATGAGGTCTCATCTCCTATGGAAAAATGAATCTGAGTATCAGGCTCAAAAAAACGCTTTCCCCTCGGCATTAGAATTTTTACAGAATCACCTGTATCCAGCTGATTGACGAAACTATTGCCTGCAGCTGCGTGATCATGAAGATGAAACAGGACATCAAAAGTATTGGTTATTGGGTTAAAATTGAAAGGAGAATAGTTCCGGAAATCCCGGTCATTAACTCTTATTCCAATGGCATAAGCCGGTTCAAAATGAACATCCTGCAAATCTGTGGCAAAACGTATGCAGCAAAGATGATCAGTGATTTTTTTTATTTCAGTAACAGTGCAGTCTTTAAATTTTGAAGACCATACATTTTCCACGGTATCATTGATCCATTTAGGTAAACTAGGCATAAGTATTTTTTATTGCAAAGGACGCTTCAAAACAGATCAATACCGATAGCGGTTTCAGGGTAATAGTTGGACTATTCGTGGTTTATCCTTGATTTTTATTCTTTTCCCTGAACTTTGACGGAGACTGGCCTTCCAGTTTGGAAAATAAACGGCTGAAATAGGTATGATCATTATATCCCAGTTCATAAGCAATTTCTTTTACGGTAAGATGAGTGAAAGCTAAGAGCCTTTTGGCTTCTATTAAAACTTCCTGATGAATATAATACTGGGCAGAATATCCTGTTACCTCACGGATAACTTCCGTCAGATATCCCCGGGAGATATGTAAAGCTTCAGCATATTCTGATGGACTTTTCATTGTTTTGAACTCTTTTCTTACCAGAATCCTGAATGCCCTTGTCAGTTGGGAAGAACGCTTTTCAGCCGATATTTCAAGGGAATTTTTACGCAGATAGAGATGAGAAAACATTCCCATATAAGCATTCAGAAAAGATTGAATGACCAAAACTCCTTCCTTGGAAGCCAGCGCATCATCTGTACAGTAATTCTTTAGCAGGCTGGCTGCAGATCGTATTTTTTCTGTCCAGTTTTGATCTACAGGCAGAGGATGGATTTCCACCAGAGATTCTTCAAATATGGCACGCACTATATCAGGAACGATATCTGTTTTTACAGCAACAAACCAGCCTGACACGTTTTCCATCAGCAGTCCCTGATGTACCTGCCCCGGAAGCAGACAGAAAATGGTGGGTCCCCTGGATTCAATAATCTTAAAATCTACCATCATTCTTACATGGCCGCTTTCCATACAGGTGAAAATATAATGACTGTCCCGGTGTACTCCTTTATCCATAAGGAATTCTTCCTGTTTTTCAGAACGTTTCTCTATTCTTTCCACTAAAAAGTTATGCTGAGAAACATCACTAAGGTCATAAGTGGTAATCTTGTGCTTCATCATAGACAAAGTTATGATATATCCTAAAATGAATGATGCGTTTTTTGTCATTTGAAACAATAGACAGGATTTCCGGGATAGATAGAAAAGATTTTGAAAAACCTATAACCGGATTTCTTTTTCAAGATTTAATGATCATCTGTTCTGCGGCGGTTTGATAAATAATTAATAAATATTTGACTATTTTCGCCGGAATCAATTGAAACCCGTAATACCATGATGATACAGGATTATTTTCAGAGCTTCAACCTTTTTTCTGAAGATGAAATTAAAGAGTTCCTACAGCTTTTCGAGTTGAGAAAAGTCAGTAAAAATGATTATTTCATCCATGAAGGCGAGCGGTGTAAAGAAGTAGGTTTTATAAAGTCCGGTATTTTCCGTTCTTTTTATATTTCTGATAATGGGAAAGATATGACTTATTGTTTCAGGTTTCCCAATCAGATGATTGCAGCCTATTCCTCATTTATTTCAGGAGGTCTGAGTAAAGAAAATATGCAGGCTATTACCGACGCAGAGCTTCTGGTACTGAAAAAAGAAACAGTAGATGAATGGGTGCAGGATCACCTGAACTGGACCCGCTTTGTGAAAATCATTGCCGAACAGGAATACCTGGAGCTTGAGACCAGATTTTTCCAGCTTCAAAGGGATAGTGCTGCTCAGCGTTATTCCACATTGCTTACCAATCATCCTGATTATATCCAGAATATTCCACTGCAGTATCTGGCTTCTTACCTTGGCATTACCCAAAGACATCTTAGCCGGATCAGAAAAGAAATTACTTTTTAGAGATTAAAATAATTTTGAAAAATGATAACGTATCCAATTGATCTCCAAAACAACCTTATGTAAACTCATCGTCTATGTTCCTGTGTTATTAAATACCTGACTTCCCTTTTAGACATTTGTCCTGTTTCAGGGATTGGCGGCTCTGTAATTTTGTCAAAAAAACATATGGAACACAATATTCTGGTCATAGGCGGCAACGGGTTAGTAGGAAAAACAATTTCCCGTATTCTGAAATCAAGAAACCCTCAATTCAATATCTTTATTGGCGGACGTAAAGGAGGGAAAACAGAAAGTGACCTGAAAATAGACGTTACGGATCCAGCTACTTTTAAAACCATTACCGATAAAAAGATTACCCTGATCATTCTTTCCGTGAATGATAAAAATGATCATATCCTTCGGTTTGCGATAGAGAATCATATTGACTACCTTGATATTACCAAACCTACGCCGGACCTTGTAAAAGCTTACAGTCTTGCCAAAAACCGGGAAATAGGCAGCAGAGTAGTATTCAGTTCCGGATGGATGGGAGGAATTGTTCCTGGACTTGTCAGTACACTTTCAAACAATGCAGATGATATCCGGGAAATAAAGCTTTTCGTGTACTATTCTGTAAAAGATAAAGCCGGGGAAAGCTCAGCGCACTTTATGGCTGAAAATGTAGCGGTTCCTTTTCATGAGTATAAAAATGACAAGCCTGTTGCTATCCGGCATTTTCTAAACACTGAAGTTTTTGACTTTTCCTTTGGAATAGGAAAGAGGAATGCCTATAATTTTGACGTTCCCGATCTCTACATCTTAAACCAGATTGAAAGAGTACCGGATGTAAGCGTTAAAATGACCTATAACTCAAAATTGGTCACCTGGTTATTAGGCAGTTTTCAATATCTGAGAATCTTTAGTATTTTATCTTTAAAAGAACGAAAAATGATTTTCGGGTCAAGTGGAAACGGAGATCAGTCTGTCTTCGAAATTGTAGTGAAAGATAAAAACGGATCGAAAAGACTAAGTCTTCAAAGCACAGAAGGACAGGCGGAGCTTACGGCTCTCTCAGCAGTACTGCACACAGAAGAACTATTGAAAAATCCTCATGAAAATAAAGTGTATTTCAGCCATCAGCTGCATGAACCTTTATCATTGCTGGAACAGCTTAGCGCTTATAAAACGATCAATATCAATATCGCATCATGAAAAAAATAGCCATCATCAACGGGCATCCGAATAAAGATTCCTTTAATTTTGGGATTGTGGATGCTTATAAATCCGGTGCCATGGAGTCAGGAGCTGAAATAAAAGAAATTACCATTGCAAATCTCAATTTTGATCCTAATTTACGTTTCGGTTATCAGAAAAGGATGGAACTGGAGCCGGATCTTGTTAAAGCCTGGGAGATCATTCAATGGGCAAATCATCTGGTTTGGGTGCATCCTGTATGGTGGGGAGGGTTGCCTTCCATTACAAAAGGATTTATAGACCGGCTTTTTCTTCCCGGTTTTGCATATCAGTACAGAAAAAATTCTGTATGGTGGGATAAGCTTTTGAAAGGAAAAACCGCCCATATTATCACAACCCTTGATCAGCCCGGATGGTATTATCGTCTGATGTACGGAAGGCCAAGCGTTAATCAGTTAAAAAAATCAACACTGGAGTTTTGTGGGGTAAAACCGGTAAAGGTAACTTATATAGGAACGATCAGAAATTCTAAAGATGAGCAGCGGAGGAAATGGCTGGAAAAAGCTAAAGCATTGGGAAGGCGGTTGAAATAAATCAGCCATCCGGGTAAATACCGTGTTGTAAGATTACGTATTTATACGGTTGGGCATCCGGAACTTTAATCTGAAATTTGTGACATTACTGTAACGCAGTTATACAGTTCAATTTTTATATGAATATACATCAGAGTCCGGGGCAGAATACAATGCTGTTCCGGATTTTAGTTAGAGTAAAAGAAAGAGGCCTTATTATCACAAATTCCATATTCCGGAACAGCAGCCGAAAGTATTACAGGCTGCTGTTTTATGTTTACTTAATGTTTTGAGATCATTATTTTGCTTTTGAAAATGCCATTTTTACAGCCAGATAAGTCAGAATACTGGCCATAAACCATTTCTGAGCCTTGATCCATGCCGGATTATTGGAAAAAAATAAAGCAACCTTTGACGCAGTAAGCACAATCAGGAAATTGATACTAAAGCTTACGAGAACCTGAACCACTCCAAGCTCTAAACTCTGAGTCAGTACAGATCCATATTCTGGTTTAATAAACTGTGGGAAAAAAGATAAATAGAATACAGCCACTTTAGGATTCAGTACATTGGTTAGAAATCCTACGGTGAAAAGCTTTGTAGGACTGTCATACGAGCCATTGTGATCTACTTCAAAAATATTTTTGCTTTTGGGCCTGACCGCCTGATAAGCCAGATACAAAAGGTAAACGGTCCCAATAGTTTTGAGTACCCCATAAGCGAACGGAACAGCCAGCAAAACAGCAGTAAGGCCAAACGAAACCATAATGATATGAAATAAAAACCCACATACCACACCGCCTAAAGAAATAAATCCGGACTTCTTTCCCTGTGTGATTGATTTTGAAATCAGGTAGATCATATTAGGTCCCGGGCTGATCACTAAGACCAGAGCCGCCAGGATGAAGAATGAAAGTTCTTGAAGAGGAATCATAGAAATTTTATGCAAAGGTCTCATTAATTAAAATAAGGGACAACACTTTGGATTGATTAGTTGAAATTTTCTTCGGTAAATTCTGATCCGATCAGATTCGTTGATATTGATAATTCCGGTTTGTATTGCATTTTAAATACTGAAAAACGTAAATTAGCCCCACAAAATCAATAGAATTTTCTTCAAAGTAATCCAATGTCTAAATTAAAAGCTTTAAGGGAACAGAAAAACCTTACTCAGGAAGAATTATCAGAAAGATCAAAAATTTCTGTAAGAACCATTCAGAGGATAGAATCGGGAACACAACCTAAGGGACATACTTTAAGAGCGCTGGCACAGACTCTGGAAATAGAGGAATCTTTATTACTGCAGGAAGAAGCCATCATTTCTCATGAAGATCATGAGGTGAAAACAGAAGTTGCAGAAGAATCTGAAACGGTCAATTATTCTTTGATTAAAATGATCAATCTGTCCTCCTTATTATTTGTAGTCGCTCCGCCACTAAATATTCTGGCTCCTTTTCTGCTCATGTTTATAACGAAGCAGAGAAACGGTCTTACCAAGCAGATTATCTCTCTGCAGATGTTTTGGACTGCCATGGCGCCCATTGTATTTATGATCGGTATCTTTTTAAAGCTTGGAAAAGAGTTTACCCTCATTCTGATGATCCTTATTGCATTGTCTAATGTATTTATGATTCTTAGAAATGCTGCTGAGATTGACCGCAAAAAGAAATTATATTTTAAATTGAAATTCAGTATGTTGTAGCTTTTGTCGGGGCTTTGTCGGGTTATTGTCGGGTTCATTTTTATTTGAAAAACAAAATGAAATTGAATCTTTGTCAAAAAAATAACAATGACAAAATTGGCACAGCTTATTCTTCTTTTTTTTATTCTGTTGATGACCATAGTTCATGCACAGGCAGAAAAAACAGATCCTCTTTACAAAACAATTATATCAAAAGACAGCCTGTTTTTTTCAACAGGTTACAATACCTGTAACATCGGAAAGATGGAAAGCATGTTAAGTGACGGGTTTGAATTTTATCACGATAAAGGCGGTTTTGAGGACAAAAAGAAATTCATTATTGATTTTAAAAACGGTTTGTGCAGGTCTCCGGACACCTATCAGTTAAAAAGAGTCTTAGTAGATAAAAGCACTGAAATTTATCCCATGTATAAAGAGGGAAAAATATATGCTGCCATTCAGAACGGGGATCATCTTTTTTACGAAAAGATAGGAGATCAGGCTGAAAAATTAGTTGGGGAAGCCAAATTTACCCATCTGTGGATCCTGGAAAATGCTGAGTGGAAACTTAAGAATTCATTGAGTTTTGATCACCATCCTAAGCAGACTACCGATAGTGACACAATGTTTGATAACGACCCATCCATGCAAAGCTGGCTGAAAGAAAATAATATTCCAACCCTGGGATTAGGAATTATCGAAGGAGGAAAACTACAGAAGGTAAAAGTTTTCGGAGATACAAAAAAAGGAGTTTCAGTCGCTCAAAATGCTTATTTTAATGTAGCTTCTCTCACCAAACCTGTCACTGCAATGGTTACATTAAGGCTGATAAGTTTGGGAAAATGGAAGTTGGATGAACCTTTAGACGTATATTGGACAGATCCGGATATCATCAACGATCCCAGACATCAGAAACTGACAGCCAGAATGATCCTGAGCCACCAGACCGGTTTTCCCAACTGGAGATGGATGAATGATGATAAAAAACTGAATTTCCAGTTTAATCCCGGCACAAAATACCAATATTCAGGAGAAGGTTTTGAATACCTTCGGAAAGCGTTGGAAAAGAAGTTCGGAAAATCATTGGACCAACTTGCAAAGGAACTTATTTTTCAACCCCTTAAAATGCATAACACCAACTATATCTGGGATCAGAATACGGATGAGACAAAATTTGTAGCCGGCTATAATGAAAAGGGAAATGCCTATCCAATTGAGAAAATCAAAACGGCAAATGCTGCCGATGATCTGCATACCACGATCGAAGATTACGGAAATTTTATGATCAGCGTTATGAAAGGAAAAAATCTGAAGCCGGAAGTCTTTCAGGAAATGATCAGAAAACAGGTACAGGTAAAAGAAGGTAAATATTTCGGATTAGGTTTTGAAATCTATGACCTTGGAAAAGGTGAATATGCTTTATCCCATAGCGGAGCAGATCATGGAACAAGATGCATTGCCATTGTATTGCCCAATTCTGGAAAAGGGATTGTGATATTTACCAACGTAGATGACGGTTACAAAGTCTATGAAAAACTGGTCCTTCATTACTTGGGAAAGCAGGGACGCAAAATTATTGAGATAGAAACTAAATAATTATTCATGCTGTGATAAATCTTTGTATATTCGGGTATCCGTCTGAAAACAAATGAAATAACAAGCTATTTGTTTTTTAAGGCTGTAACAGATATGAGCAGAAATAAAAAGAAAGTTATGTGGCAATATTATATCATTCTCGGTGCGGGAATAGTGCTGTCTATTTTTGCATTCTTAAGCTTAAAAAGCACTCTTTCATTCCTGAAGAAAGCAGAAAAGGCAACGGCAACTGTCACCTCGTTACGGGTATATGAGTCAGACGGAGAAATATTCAGCCCTCTTTTTACCTACCGTACCAGAGATAATATTGAGTATACGTATGAACTGCCGGAAGGTACCAATCCTTCAGCCTGGTCGGTGGGTGATACAGAGACTGTTATTTATGATCCTAATGATCCTACTTCTGTATCCCTGTATACTTATTTCAGAATTTTTGTATGGCCTTTAGTACTGATCTGTATAGCATTGCCATTATTAGTAGTGGGAGGGGGTTATTTTATAGCAGATCAGTTTCTAAAATAACCAACACCTCTGTATTCTACTTTACTTTTTCCAAAAGATAGAGTTTGGCTCCGGAAAATGCCAGTTTAGGCATCAGATTTCCTTCCAGCACCATCGTTTTATTATTCACATCAATCACGGAAATATAATTGTTGGAATTGTATTCTATATAATTTTCCTTTTCTTTGGTTAAAGGATTTTTCCCGAATTCCATTTTATATTTTACCCAGTCTTCATCCTCAGAGCTGCAATGTACCGGTTTGAATTTAGATTTTTTAGCCTTGAAAATAATCTGATCAAAGCTGTCTGTACAATCTGAGGTAAAAGAAGCTTCAGGATTTTGATCTTTGGAAAAATCGTCAAAAGAACCTTTGTAAACCCCTACGATTTTCCATGTTCCGTCTATACGGTCCTCATCTATTTTCCCTTTCGCTTTGCTTACGGCCCAGCTGATCCCGTTTACTGTTCCTTTTACAGCTTTATAGCCTAAATTTACAGCACCCGATACCACTTTTGTAGCTGTTCTTACCACGCAGGAATGTAAAATAAACAGGGCTGAAGCCAGTAATACTATTTTTTTCATACTTGTCAAATTTGGTACGAAGATACTGTTTATTTTAGACAGATGATTTTTACTTTTCTTCTTATTCCATTGAAAAGTGGTCAGAAGTGTTGTTAAAATATAGTGATAATTCCTGTAATACAACTGTGGTTAAAGAAGCTACTTATCTTCCGCCTTTAATTTATTCACTAAAGGATTAGCGTACATTGCCAGGAAATACTCCTTAGAAACCGGATCAGACGGATCAATACGCATTTCCAGCCTTCTGATGAAAAGTTGTTTTTCCTGTTCCGTATATTGAGAAACGTAAGTATCTGTATGGTTGAGCAGATCGTAAGCTATATATTTCGTAGGCCAAAGTTTGTAATTTTGGATGATAGAGTCGTCTATAACCTGTGCCAGAGCCTGCAATTGTTTATTTTTATTCTCAATCGTAGCCGCAATATCATCCAATTCCGTATCAATAACATCTCCTGCATGCAGATGAATTCTTTTCTTTTGTCCTAAAATTCCGCTGAGTATGGTGTTGAAATCTTCATTCTTTCCTTTAATGTATTGCTCTTCTCTGTGTTGTGCCAGCAGTTGAGGCATTTTTAAGGAATCTGTAGGATCATATTCATAGGAAATGGAGATAGGAACGATCTTTAATGTCTTGAAATAATCTGTCAGAGATTGATCTCCGGCTGCCATAGCCAGCATTTTCAAAACCCCTTGCTGAGTAGCATCATTTCCGTCTTTAGCACGGCCTTCACGCTGGGCAATCCATACCGAACGGTTTTCCTGAAGCAGTTGCTCCCTGATGTATTCAGACATCACTTGTGAGCTTGTAAGCTGGTCACGAAGCGAAAGCCCTCTTTGAACTAAAAAGTTACGGTTCAGTTTGGCCAGTACATTTAAGAAGTTTCTTTTCACAAGATTGTCACCAATAGCTGATGCGGTCATCACATAACCCCCTTCCAGCAGTACAAGATTCAGGAGTGAAGTATCCAATACAATATCCCTGTGATTCGAAATATAAAGGTAGGACGTATTTTTATCAAGCTTATCGAAACCTGAAGTCGTTAATCCCTCAGAACTCTTGGCAAGAATCTGACGAACGGCATAGGCCACAAACTGGTGCTGAAAATCGCTGATGGAATGAATGTTTTTAAACTGTTCCAGCCAAACCTGCTCATCCACACCGGGAAAAGTAAAGCTCATCAGTGCTTTCATCATCGGATCACGGGCTATGCTCTGCAATTTTTCATTCACTTCATGATCATGAAAATACCGGATTTCATCAAACTTCGACATGTTATGGTAAAAATTAAAACTTTTTTGCAAAAGAACGAAAATTTATCTGGGGATGGGGTATAAAGGTTGTTAAAGTATTATGAAGGGCGTAGAACTTAGAGAAATCATCTGGTAAACTTGATTGAATTTTACTTTTATTTTAACCATAAAAGTCACAAAAGTTTTTATTTAAAACACTTTAGTCCACTTAAGTAAGTTTAGAAGCATCATGTATAATAAGTTCACATAAGAAGGAAAATCAAAGATTTTCAAAACCTTAAGTGTACTTCTTATGCGTAAAGTTTGTTACTTAAAATAACTTAAGTGTTTA
>NZ_JBQEOA010000001.1:153839-822322 GCF_052044975.1 Chryseobacterium sp. 22458
GAAAATCAAAGATTTTCAAAACCTTAAGTGTACTTCTTATGCGTAAAGTTTGTTACTTAAAATAACTTAAGTGTTTAATCCTTTTGTGTCTTTGTGGTTAAACTATATGTTAAACCATTAAGAATTATGAAGTTATTAAGGAAAGTTAAGGTGGAAATCGAGGATTTTCTTTAGATCGTATCTTAAAGCGAAGCTTACCTTAATATTTTTATCCTCTTAATTCTTCTTAATGGTTCAAAATAAAATATCCAATATGCGAGTGTAGATTCCTGCGGAATGATAAACAGAGCGTTTTTATTTATTCATATACTTTATCATTTCGTAGGAATCCAAATCATATTATTCAAACTATATTTCCAAATACTTAAGTTGTATTCCCGCCTCTGTTTTCCATTCTAAAGGCCCACTTGCAGATCTTGCCAACGTAGCTGATGCTGCTCTTGAGGAGGAATTGAAAATGTAGTCTTTGGTAAGTTTATAGAATCCATTTTCCAATAGTAATATCCCGTCTGAAATCATTTTATTTCGTTCCGATACAATACCATCATTTAATGAAGGTTGCTCAGTAACCATCAAAAGAGAATCTTTGTATACAACAAAACCTTCTGTGGACGGACTTCCTTTGGCGTTGGCTCCGGCTCCATTTTTACAGGATAATACCAGTTGATGGTTTTCATTCTGTTCAATAGTTTCTTCCACGGACTCAAATATTTTATGTCCTAGTGAAGCCGTCAATATTTTTACATTGGATAAAAACTCTTCCAATTCTGCCTGTTCTGCTTCGGAAAGTTCAGGTCGGGTAGGGACATTCTGATTAATAGTATAGCGTTCTGCGTGGATAGCCAGTTCATACAAACGGTTTTCCAGGTATTTAACACCTGCTTTGTTCAGGTATTGATCTTTGCTCCCAAAGAATAACACTTCATTCCAAAATTCTTTATTGGCAATATGACTTGCAAGGCGGTCTGCAATTACTTCCGCTTCTCCAATATAGGCTGCGTCTTCATTATTATCTCCTTTACCAATCAGTATATACACCCCAGGTTTTCTAAATTCTGTACGATTGCTGAATTCTCTTACTTTAATACGGGGAACTCTGATGCCTATTCCCGTCCAGTTGCTGAGTTCTGCGGTAGTGAGACTGTTTGGGGTGCCATCTACAAAGAAAAGGCGTATGGTTTTTCCGAAGGTGTTCATAGTTAGTTGTATTGCTTTGAATCATTAATGATTGAAGAATGTTTGTTTAATGGTGGCAATAATAAGAAAATTCTTTAGTTTTTACTTACGGAAAAGCATAAAATATAATGAAAAACAGCCATTAAAAGAGGGCTTAGCCACTTCCAAAGCGTCTCCAGGTATTTCAACACCCATCTATAGGCACTTTGGAAGAGTCTTTACCCCCTTGGGGAAGTGCCGATACCCCCTTACCTAAGGGGGTATCACGGGTTGCATAACGGGGTATCGGGGCTTGTGAAAGGCCTGTAGGCCGTTGTTTAAGGGGCTGGAGCCACTTGTGCAAATCCTTAGAGGGACTTTAAAGGCAGGGTGAAGGGGGATAACATGAAAAAAAGCACGTGAAAACGTGCTTTGTAATATAACTGTTATTTTAATATTAGCTTTGCGGGATGTCATTATTGGTGGCTGATGGTGGGGGAGTCTGGGGTTGTTGAGCTGTTATAAAGAACTGCTTCATATCCTCATAGATAACATTGGTACCCGGAACATTTTCTTCAGATAAAAATCTAAGGTTTCTGTAAAAACTGATAGCATTGTGGTAGTTGTCATGATCTAATAATACTTTGGTATCAGACAGTTGCTCTGTGATGGAATCTAATAATTGTAACCTTTGTTCTACCTGCTCTCTGGCTATATAATCCCTGTCGAATTCCGCTTTGTCCAGAAAGCCCGGAACATGTTGGGCATACTGTTCCATATAGGTTTTGGCTTTATTCACGAAGAGCTTGTTCTGTTCTGCAATTCTGCCGTATTGCTGTCTCTGATCCGGAGTAAGGTTGATGGTTTTCCCTGTAAGGGTGGTCTGGATGTCCTGAATTGCTTTGTCGATGGTTTGTAAATCGCTTTCTGAAAAGCTTACACTGATTAAATTGTCTAGTGCCATGATTTTGTGTTTTTTGGTTGTTACTGTTATCAAATATAGGAAGCATAAGGCATAGAAAAATAGACTGTTGTAAGATTTTCAGGACGTGTTCATCAGAAAATGAAAACCGGATAATGGGGTTTGTTTTTTATGGGGTTTTGAAGAAAAAAAGAGTGTGTAATGAATGAAATGGTGAAATAGGAGAGGAGGGGCGCTTCCAGAGCTTATTATATTGTTTTTTAGGCCGCTTTTTTCTAAATATTTTTCTATATTTAAACCTCATAAATGTTGATTTATCATGGAACATAAAATACATCAGGGCCGCAATGTAAAACGATTCAGGGAAATGCTGGGCATCAAGCAGGAAGCATTGGCTCTTGACCTTGGGGACGACTGGAACCAGAAGAAAGTTTCTCTGCTGGAACAGAAAGAAATTATTGAAGACCCTTTACTGAAAAGAATTTCTGAAGTATTGAAAATTCCGGTGGAAGCGTTTCAGAATTTTGATGAGGAGCAGGCGGTGAATATTATTTCTAATACGTTTACTGATTTCAAAGACGGGGCTTCAGCAATTAATATACACCCTGTTTTCAATCCGGTAGAAGCTATTCTTAAAATGCATGAAGAAAAGATGGAGCTTTATGAAAGGATGCTGAAGGAGAAGGATGAGATGATGGGGAGACTGGAGAGGTTGATTGAGAAGGGATAACTTAAAATATGAAAAAGGTTCAGCGTATGCTGAACCTTTTTCTATTGTTTGTCTATATATTTTCCAAATCCAGTAGGCACTAAACCTTCTTTCTTAATCCATTCAATGCTGTAATCTAGTTTATCAAGAAATTTTATTTTTTGAGGATCCCAAGCGAGAAAATCTTTTTTCAATTCTTCGTTATCAATTATTTCTCCTTTTATTAATCGATTATTCCAAACAGCATACATGGTGGAAATCATTTCAGAGAATTCCCATGTTTTATTCCTGAATTTATGTAGGACAAAATTGATATTCTCCTTTTGTTCTTTGAAGTCCGAATTAAAGAATTTATCAATTTGTGAAACCCCTGCTAATGCGGTATAGTTTACTTTTTCTTTATTTCCGAGTTTTTCTTTTTTAATATCGAAGAAGCGATTCCTTTGGAGAATAGACTCTATTGATTCCTTTAATTCCTCAGCATGTGGGCCTGCAACTTTTTTATAATAATTAAAATTAGTTTCCAGTTGACAATGATATTCCACAAGATGAAGCATTTTCTGAAGCTTTACCCTTCCAAAATCTTCGGTGTTAAGCTCCTTAATAATATATCCAGTAAGGACAGCCATATCATTTTTGTCGCATGTTTTAGATGTAAACTGCTTTGTGATATATTGCTCAGTGGGCTCATCTACTAACTGTAACTCTGTAAATTCTCCTTTCTTTTCTCCCAAGGCTTCTCTTAGAACTTGTTGTAACAACAAATCATTAGTTTGCTGGCTTTGTTTTATTTGTTCTTCTAAAGCATCACAATGGTCCATTAACTCATCCAACTTCGCTACAATGCGTTCTTGAATTTCTATTGGTGGAAGTGGAATGATAAGATTTTCCATAACTTCTCTAGTAATATTCTTCATTGATGGACTACTTCCTGTTCCTTTAGATGAATAATATATTCTGGAAGTATAAGAATTGTTCACTGTATTAACATAGCTTTTATTAATTTGATCAAAAAAATGAAATCGTATAATTTTATCACTTAGTAATAAATTTCTTGCTATTTTATTCACTATGACACTTTTACCAACTAACTCTGATGTATTTGCACGAGAAATTAAGAAATCATTCTTATTAACTTTAGCTCTTAAATCTTCTGGCGGAAGTTTAGAATAAAGTTTATTAGCATTTTCATCAAATTTATCCCAAGAAACAGCACTAACTTTTAATACGCCCCACTCTTGATTATTTATAGGAATTTCTTGACATTTAAAGCTTGTACCTGCCTCTGAATATTTTGTAATCTCTCTCAATCTACACCATGTCCAATTTTCAGGAATATCAAATGGTATTTCACCTTCTGATATTGGAGGTAGTGGCTTAGGCTTTTTAATTTTCTTTTCCTTAATTAATTGAGCTTTTTCTGCTTGTATTTCAGCTAATAAATCTGCTCCTGTTTTTCCATCAGAAGTTTCATTACTTACTAATTTTCCTTGCATGGCTTCACGAAGAAATGCTTGACGAATATCTTTGATTAAATTTAATTGATAATTGATTTCTTTTGAGAGATTATTTCCAAAGGCTTTTAAATTATTAATTTTTTTAACTGCTTTTTTTTGGTCTTGTAAACTTGGGAGATTAACCTCATTATTAAGAAATTGTATTTCAGATAAATATTTTCGATGAGTAATACCCGAACTTGCTCTTTCACAAACATCATAAAAATCTTTGGAGTTTGTGTATTGATTAAACCAATCAATATCAATCATACTAAGGTCAACATCATAAGCCCAGAAATTGCCTGTAATAATAGCATTGTCTACTTCAGCTGGAGCAATTCCAAAAGCACCATAACGTGCATCTATTTTAGATAGTACAAATTGCCCTTTTTTTAAAATAAATTGTTTTTTTGTTCCAATTTTTTTTCCGATTTCTATATCTCTTAAAGAGACTCCACCATGCTTTATTTTAATGGTAACTCTTTTATAATCTAAACTATCATCTAAATCAATTGAAATTTTACTTCTTTTTAAAAAATCACCAAACTTTTTCATTATCTGATTTCATTTTTAAGTGTTTGTAATAAAATATTTGATTTATCCAAAGAGCAAGAAAGTTTTTCAATTAATTCATTGGATGAATATTCTATTGTCTCTTCTAGTTTATGAGGATTTTTAATATCTAAGTCAAAATTTCTTTTCTGTAATGTTTTAATATCAACTTTCCAACAAACTTCACTTTCTACCCGATTATCCCACCATGCTCTGATAGGTTCAAATTCGGATTCTTTTATAGGTTTTGTCTTACTATAAGACTTTTGCCCTTCTGGAAGGCGATGCTCATAATACCAAACTTCTTGTGTTGCGAAGTCAGCCGCTTCATTATTATGATGTACTTTATCAAAAAATAATAAATTGGTTGCCACTGTTGCATATGGTTGGAATACAGAGTTGGGTAGACGAATAATGGTATGTAAACGACAATCTTTTAATAGCTTTTCACGTATACGTTGCTTTACTCCATCCCCTGTAAGAGAACCATCTGGTAATACAATACCAGCACGACCGCCAACTTTTAATAAATGAATCATTAAAATTAAAAAAAGGTCTGCGGATTCTTTTGTACGATAATTTTGAGGAAAATTGTTTTCATTATTATTAGCCACAATTCCACCAAAAGGAGGGTTGGCCAAGATAACATCTACACGTTGTTTTTCTTTATATTCACTTAAAGATTGATCTAATGAATCTCTATAAGTGATATTGGGAACTTCAATATCGTGTAAAATTAAATTAGTTGTAGCCAATAAATAGGGAAGTGGTTTATATTCCCAACCAATAATACTGTCTTGTAAAAGTTGTCTGTCTTCAACAGACTCAACTTTTTTAGAAATACTATCAATTGCAGCTGTTAAATAGCCTCCTGTTCCACATGCCGGATCAAGGATTTTTTCTCCTAATTTTGGATCAAGAACATGGGTTATAAATTGTGTAATAGCACGAGGGGTGTAGAACTCCCCAGATTTACCCGCCGATTGAAGATCTTTTAGTAAGCTTTCATATACATCACCAAAAGCATGACGGTCTTTAGTGGAGTTAAAATCAATTTCATTGAGTTTATTTAAAACTTTACGAATATTAATTCCACTTTTCATGTAGTTGTTATTTCCAGCAAAGACTTCGTGAACAATAAGTGCACGTCTATTTCCCGTACTTAAATCCAAATCTCTTAAAGCGGGAAATAAATCTCTATCAATAAAATTCAATAATTCATCACCTGTTATTCCTTCATCATCTGCGGCCCAATTATTCCAATGATATTGTGCCGGAACTGGAGATTCATAATTTTCATATAGCAGTTCTAACTCATCTTCTTTATCACAAAATACCTTAAAGAAAAGCATCCAACCTAACTGCTCTAAACGTTGTGCATCACCATTTAGACCAGAATCCTGCCACATGATTTTTCGGACGCTATCTACTATCCCTGATATACTCATTTTCTATTTAATCTTTTATATAATCTCAATAGCTTACTAAGCAATTGAGTAAATTTCTTGTTCTAATTCTTTAAGAGCATCTAAGTACTCATTTCTTCCTCCAAAATTTTTGATTATTTCTTTCGGAGTTCCTAATTGATCAATGGGTTTTAATTTTAAAACTTCCATTGATTCAATATTTTCAATTCCTTCATCAGCATATTTGTCAACTAATGCTTCCAGAACTTTTCTTGCCTGATCTCCGTATTTAGAAAAATAATTTCTTTTCTTAACGTTATTTGCTCTTTCTTTTCTAGTCAGCGGTTTTTGATCGAATGCTACATGACAGATAATATCAAAAAGATCACATTCTTTATTCACTGCTTCTAAAAGATCAGTCACAGGAATTCCCTGTTCATGAATTTCCTGAATAATGGCATCTTTTCTTTCTGAGTTTGTCCATATATTCAGAAAATTATCTAAAGTTGAAAACTGCTCTTGAATTAACTGTCTCGAATAATCTTTCAAACTGATAGTTACTGGTTTCCCATTCTTATCAAAATACAACTCTCTTGTATTAAGAATAGAAACATCTACACCATTCACATATACTTTTGAAGGTTTTGTCTTCTTCTCAGTATATGGATCCTCATTATTTGGATCCGAAGCTTTGTTATTCTTATCTATTGGTTCACTCGATTCCTGGTCATTAGAATCGTTTTCACCTTCAAAATTTCCATCTAACTTCTCATCTTCATCAATAATTTTTATACGTTCAGGGTTTCCATCAAACATAGGATCAGCAAATAAATCTGTAGCATTTCGGAAATCTAAAATTGTAAAGTAGAGCTTTCCAAATTCTTCGTTTACACGGGTACCACGTCCAACAATCTGCTTGAATTTAGTCATAGATCCAATTTCTGTATCTAAAACTATTAACTTACAAGTTTGAGCATCTACACCAGTTGTCATTAATTCAGAAGTTGTAGCTATAACTGGATATGTCTGTTCCGGATCGATAAAATTATCTAATTCCCTTTTGCCTTCATCATTATCTCCTGTAATTCTCATTACATATTTATGATTTTGTGCAACTAGATCAGTATTTAAAGTAGCTAAAGCGGAGCGCATTCTTTCCGCATGATCCACATCTCTACAGAATACAATTGTTTTATTAAATCTATCAGTACTCTTTAGAAATTCAGTTACTTTATTTGCTACTTTTTCTGTTCGTTCATCAATCACAAGATTCCTGTCATAATCTTTTCTATTGTAAATACGATCTTCAACAGTATTTCCTTGTTTATCAGTTTTATCTTTTTCTGGTCTCCAACCTTCTGCATCAACACTTACTGTTACTCTAACAACCTGGTAAGGTGCTAAAAAACCATCGTCAATTCCTTGTTTAAGAGTATAAGTATACACTGGATCTCCAAAATATTCAGTATTACTCACCTCCTCTGTTTCCTTTGGTGTGGCAGTAAGCCCAATTTGAGTAGCTGTTTTAAAATAGCTTAATACCTCTCTCCAAGCAGAATCTTCATTTGCACTTCCTCTGTGACACTCATCAATTACAATTAAATCAAAGAATTCAGGACTAAATTGCTTAAATATATTTTTATCTTCTTCATTACCTGTCAATCCTTGATAAATAGCTAAATAAACTTCATAAGATTTATCAACTTGTCTCTTTTGAACAATGGTCATTTTATCTCGGAAATGTTTAAAGTCTCCTCTTTTAGTTTGGTCTATTAATGCATTTCTATCGGCAAGAAACAGAATTCTTTTCTTCGATTTTGACTTCCATAATCTATGAACAATCTGAAAAGCAGTATAAGTTTTTCCTGTTCCGGTTGCCATCACAAGTAAGATTCTGTTTTGTCCTTTTGCAATAGCTTCTAACGTAAGATTGATTGCATTTTGTTGATAATATCTGGGTGTCTTCCCGGAACCATCAAAAAAATAATCTTGTTCTACAATTTGTTTTCCTTCTTCAGTTTTTACTTCTTTATATTCTAAATATTTATTCCAAAGTTCTTCAGGAGATGGAAAATTCTCCATTTGAATTTCAGTTTCAATATTTTGCGTATTTGTTTTATCATGAAATAAAAACGAATCTCCATTAGTTGAGAAAACAAACGGAAGATTAAGAATATCAGCATAATTTAGTGCTTGCTGCATTCCAGATCCTACATTTTGGTTATTTTCTTTAACTTCAATAATTCCTATTGGAATATTGGGTTTATAATATAAAATATAATCTGCTCTTTTCTTTTTACCTCTGGTAGATAATTTACCTTGTACGATAATTCTTCCATCTGTAAAATTTACTTCTTCTCTGAATTGTTTAAACTTATCCCAACCTGCATTTTCTAAAGCAGGAGTAATATATTTTGTGCATATGTCACGTTCTGAAAAGAGTTTTTTGTTCATTTGAGTTTGTGTTGGTTAATAGAATTTGAATATTAGATTTGTTTTTGTATTCAAATTCTTATAAAAAATTATAAGATTCTAATATCCTTGTATTTTTACATATCTTAATATTCATCAAAAAATCGATCAAATATAGCTATTTATTTCTCTTCTATTTTTGCTTTGTTATGTGTTTCCATAATAAAAAAGACATGTTAGATATTATATTTGTTTATTCATTTATAAATAAAATTATTACATCTTGAAGATAAAATTTAAAAAACAATTAATATGATAAACGGACTATTTAATTTTTTTAGTGATTATGATAAACTTTTCTATTGGTTATTGTTGTTAACAAGTTGGTTTTTATCGGCTGATATTGTAGCTGTACTCTTTTTAAATAAATCAGTTGAAGAAATTTTTACTATGAGTAATATTAGTGATATACTTATAGTTTTTATTTTTCATATAATATTCATTCTTACTTCTTCAATAGTTTACAGATTCTTCGCTTTCATAAGTTTATTCATTCCTAAAGTTTTTGTTAGAGAAAATGACTTTGATTATAAAAAAGAATATTATAGTTATTCGGAGATTCTTAATAAGGCAGTTCAAACTAACAATCAGACGATGTATAATTTTTATAAAGATTGTAAAAATGGAGCTAGCAATAGAGAGAATAGAAAGTATCTTTGTTTTACCACAATTCTGTTATTTATTTTGGCTCTTGTATTAGAGGATAGCTACTTAAGATTAGCCTACGAAAACTATAAAAATGGAAGTTTACTGAAAACAATTGTAATTTCAATAATCGTACTTTTTGATTTACTTGGTTTATTTGTTATATTTCATGAAGAGCATGATTTAGAGTATACGAGTATCAAGAAGGAAGAAATTACTAATAAATAATTAAACAGCAAAATGATTAATCATTTTAGCCTTTACTTTTGAATTGATTTATACTGTTATGATCCTCCTACACACCCACCTGCTCAGTCTCCACTAGCAGATAACCAAAATCATAAGCATTATAACATCATTCTTTAAACCAATATTCTGTCAGTCTCTGTTCTCCGGATTTTAATAAAATACCCTGTTCAACAGCCCATTTCAGGTCTCTGCTTGCGGTGGGAGCAGAAATGCTTCTGAAGTTCTGCATATAGTCTTTCCTGCTGAACTTATTTTGTTTTACTTTCTCTTTAAATAATAAAATTCGGTCTTCTGTATACAGTGTTTTATTTTGAGACTGAAGAAGTTCCTGTAGAGATTCGAGGATAATTCCTAACATAAATTCTATAAAAGGAGTAGAATCGCCTTTTTTATCAGATTCTGATAAGGTATAATAGTATTCGGTCTGTCTTTGTTTGATGAGAGCTTCTATGGGCAGATATTCAAATACAGGATATTGCTGCATCAGAATCAAGGTCTGCCAGAGCCTGCCCATTCTTCCGTTACCATCTGTAAAAGGATGTATAAATTCAAACTCATAGTGGAAGACACAGCTTTTAATTAAAATCAGGTCTTTGTCTTTTTTCAGATAAGCAAAGAGATCTTTCATTAATCCTTTTACCATGGCGCCTCCCGGTGCTATATGTTCTACTTTTGAACCTTTAATGATTCCCACATTAGTGGTTCTTAACTTACCGGGATGATCAACCAGTCCTTTCATCAGAATAGAATGCGCTTTTTCCAGGTCTTTTAAATGATAAGGGTTCAGCTGATTGATTTCTTCATATACCTGTATTGCATTCTGAACTTCAAGAATATCTTTTTGAGGAGCAATAACTCTTTTATTTTCCAGTAAAGCGGTTATCTGCTCTTCCGTAATGGTATTTCCTTCAATTTCCAGGGAAGACTGAATGGTTTTGATCCTGTTCTTTTTCCTTAATTCAGTGACAGGTTTATACAGATGTGAAGCATTGATTTCTCCTATCTTTTCAGAAATAGAAGCTACTAAAAATAAAATGGTATCTGTAATGGTATAGGGAGGTTTCATATCCTTGATAATATCATATGATACTATCAAAGATAGAGATTTATATTAAAAATAGAGTGATTTACTAAAATAAACTATGTATTTAAGTCAACAGTCACAGTCTGCGTTCTCCTACACATCCACCTCCTCAATCTCCACACCGGCAAATACACAAACACCACAGACAAAATTCCAGCCAACGTTCCCACAACAACAGCCATTGCTGTAGCATCCAGCTTATAATCCTTAGAAAAATTATACTGCCCTAAAAAAAGCATGGCTAGCACCAAAGAACAGGTAATCACTCCATGCAGAATACTCAGTTTGGTCATTAACTTTTTAATATTTAACTGTTCGTCTACGGTAAACTCAATGGCGCCTTGTCCGGCGGCATCGGTTACTCTTTTGATGATGTCTATGGTGAGGACAACAGGGAGAAATAAGGCCATGGGTAAGGTAAGGCGGGCGAGGTTCTGTTCGCCGGAGAAAAAATGGGTGTAGCCTAATTCTTTGAAGCTGGCATAGGCGATGATGAAATTGAAAAATACATTCGGAAGGACATAATAAATCGTACGCTTCATGAGAAAGCGTTTGAGGGTAGTTTTTTTGAGCTTTTTAGGCGGCTTCGGCTTAAATTTCAATTTCATGAGGTGGTCATTAGCGCTATGGCTTTCTCTTTTATTTTGGCGGCTTCCGCTTTGGGAAGGAAGTCTTCGTTGGACAAAAATATAAAATCCATCTGATGGTTGTACGTACTTGTTACCAAAGTATTTGAGTTCAGCCATGGGAAAGCTACCGTTGGGCTGAAAATGGTTTCAATGCTGAAGTTTTTGTACTCGTTTGGGATGTTGATCCTGCCCATATTGGATAAGGTTACATCATGGCCGCCATTGCTTGATTTAAGCATGGAGATCATACGGTCAACAATCGGGTGCATCTGTTCACCCATCCACAACAGTTCGCGGGCTTCCATTTTTCCTATTTTCTGAACAAGGTCTTCTTTAATCTGTTTGGCATTGTTCAACAAGTCGGAACTTCCTTTTTTAATAGCAAGGTCAACCGTTGGGGCAAAAGCAAATAAATGATCTTCTTTGATCTCCGGAATAAAATGACGCACATCTACCGGACTGATCACTTTTCCTTTGGCTTCTTTCCCTTTTACTTCCCGGAATGCCTGCATGAAGGCAGAACAAAGCAAAGCATGAACGGAAACGCCATTGGCTTTACATCTTTCAGTGATCTGAGCCGTGGTGGTCGGATCCAGTTTTTGGTGAAGAACATAATCTTGTCCAAGGTTTCTCTTTTTGCTTTTCTGTTGTAGCATAAAGAAGAACCTGGCAAAGGTCAGATAAAGTTTGGCTTTGAATTTCTTACTTTTTACATTAAAGTTGGAAGGGAGAAATTCATCCACGGAAGAGAAAGGCTCGTAAGGTTCTAATTCTAAAGCTGGGTTATCTAAAAGCTGAAGAAGTTCCTTCATTAATGTTACTCCGGTGGTTCCGTCTGAAATACAATGAGGGATGGCCCAAAAGACTTCAGAAACATCCTGTCCCCTTACCCAGACTACACGGGCTAGTGGTGTTTTCTCTTCCTCAAATAAGATTTTCCATTCTTTTTGAGACTCCGTCAGCCAGTCCTGGTCTGTTTTTCTTTCTACAATGCGGAGTGGGATAGGAGCAATCTCTTTTTCTTCTATAAAAAAGGGATATTTCTCAGTTTTAGAGTCTATAACCACTCTTAATAGCGCATGCTTCTGCTGGATTTTTTCCAGAGCAGTTTTAAAATTCTGCTCCGGAATTTCTCCTTTTATTTTGGCTGCAAATACACAGTTTACGGGCGTTTCGGGATCTACATACATGATCCTTTCCACCATCATTAGTTTTCTTTTGATCATGATACAGCGATATATTCCAGTTGGGTTTTAATGATCTTCATGATTTCATCACGGATGGCAAGGGCATCGGTATACGGTAAATATCCTTCACTTCCCACAAATGAAAAATCCATTTTTCCACGGTAAGTAGAAACTACCAGTGTTGTCGTATTCCCTAATGGCCCAATGACTGACGGACTGAAAATAGTATCTACACTAAATTCTTTATACTCATGAGGAATCTGAATACGTCCCAGATTGGAAAACATACAGTCATTAGACGATTTCCCATTCTTTAAAAGCTTGGTGAAATTATTCAACGCATCATGTCCGGATTCCATCACCATCATGGTAATATAAGGGTCAAGCTTAGAGGTTTTACGTTCTACAGAAGCCTGCATCGCATGTAAATTTTCTATAAAGCTCAGCTTTTCATTGGCGGAAACTACGATCATCAGCCCAAAGGCAAAAATATGATCGTTTTTCACCTGGGTAGCAAAACGTCTGATATCTACAGGACAGGACACTTTATTGAAGGCTCCGGTTCCTTTTACTTTCTTGAAAGCCTGAAGCAAAGCAGCACTTAAGAATGTGTTCACGGTAGCACCATTGGATTTGCAATAGGAAATCAGTTGCTGACTTACGGTTTCATCTACTTTCCAACTGATTAAATAATCATTTTGACGGTCAATAGATTTTTTACCGGTAGGAATCACCTTAATGGCTGTAGCCGCTAATCTTCCAATGAATTTGGCTTTTAATTTTTTCTTCCGGCTGTTTAAAATATTTGCCGGAACTACATCCTGAATCCCTAAAATTGGGTTTTCTATCCCAATATCGGCTTTTGGATCATCCAGTACTTTTAAAAACTCATAAAGAAAAGCCATTGCAGAACCACCATCGCATAAACAATGGTGGAACGCAAAAAGCATGTCAGAAACGTCTTCCCCCTTGATCCAGACAAACCGGATAAGAGGTAATTTTTTAGGATCGAATAAAGTATTCCATTCCCTTCTGGATTCTTCCTGCCACTGATCTTCTCCTTGTCTGGCAATAATTCGCACCGGAATGGAGATCGGGTTTTCAGGAACATCAAACCAGGGGATATTTTGATCATCGTGAGCAATAAGGGCTCTTAACCACGGATGTTTTTGCTGGATCTGAGCCAAAGCCTGCTGGATATCCTTCAATGCAAAGGTACCTCTGAGCCTGAAAGGGATCACCGCATTGAACGGTTCTGTTCCGTCTCCCAGCAACATTCGTTCGCCAAATAACAATCTTCTTTTCATAAGCTAGACAGATGCTAAAGTGGAATGTTCCTGTACAAAATTTTCCAGCAGTTCTACCGCTTTATCATTACCTCCTGCAAGATTGAAAGTATTTTGAACCTCCTGAGCGGCAGCTCTGTATTTAGGATTTTCCAATAATTCAAAAACAGTTTCACGAAGAGCTTCTACACGAAGCCTCTTGTATCGGATGCTGATTCCGCAGCCTGCCTGCTCAATTAATTTCGCAATATGGAAATGATCATAAGCAATAGGGGTGATCAACATCGGTAATCCGTTACGGAATGTATCGTTTACTGTATTGAAACCACCGTGGCAGATCACCATATCCATCCTCTGCATCACCGCAGATTGAGGCACGAAGCTGTTTACGATAAAGTTCTCCGGCCATTCTTCAAAGATTTCCGGTGGAGTAGCAGCTACAATGGTTACCGGCTGATCTTTAAATGCTGCGATAATCTTTTCGAAGAAAGCTTTTCTGATGTCTACCAACAACGTTCCCAGTGATACGAAGATCTTTGGAGTGGTAGAAGCATTTAATTTATCCCAGTCAAAAGGAGCATCGTTTGGACGACCTTTTACAGGGCCTACAAATTTCATATGCGATGGTACCGTATCAAAACCGGCAAAGGCCTGTGATGTAAATACCATATTCAGTTTATGTGAATGGATGTAAATACCTTCCTCATGAATGCCTACTTCTTTTTGCAGGTCTTTGATGAGGTTTTGCTGCCATTCCCAGATTTTAGGGGCACTTTTTTCAGTGTCTCCCATAACGTCAGGTGGAACAGGGGTAGTAGTTACGCAAGGAATATTGTGTTTGTGAGCGAAAAGCGCACCTCCGAAAGTGATACAGTCATTCACGATCACATCAGGCATCCAGCTTTCTGTTAATCGGGTTAATCCCGGCATCATCATTTTAGCGAAAGGAACATACGTTTCTTCTAGCGCTAATTTCATCACTTCAGGACCTGAACACGCTGGTCCATCATCCTGTCTTTTTAAAATACGGGCGATTTCTTCCTGATACGGAATAAGATCTTCTTCAGGGTAGAAGTAAGAACCTCCTTCCGGAATATGTTTGCTGTCTAAAGGCGTAATTCCGAACCATTTTACTTCATGGCCACGGGCAATCAGACTGGCTCCCACACTTAATGTAGGGCTTACATGTCCGAAAAACGGCGGAACAACGAATAAAAATTTAGATGGTTTTTCTGGTTTTGAAGCTTTTGTAATGGCTTCTTCCAATAAATTAGCGGCTGTAGATGCTCCTCCTGCTTCCATAAAAGATTGTCCTACTTTTTGAGCTGCCTCACGATAGCTCGGGTTATTTAATATTTGTTGTACTGCCTCTCTCAGATGATTGGCTTTAAATCTGTTGAAATTAAGTCTTTCCCCTGCTTCCGTACGCACCACACGTCCTGCAACGTGCGACTGGTCATACGCAATAGGGATCACGACTAAAGGAATTCCGTTGGATAAGGTTTCAGAAACGGTATTGTGGCCGCCATGGCAAACCACACCATCAAGATGAGGTAACAGATCCAATTGAGGAACCTGCTGATACACCATAAAGTTATCCGGCCATTGCTCGAAAAGCTGTGGATCAGAAACTACAACAACGGTTAAATCTTCCTCTTTAAAAGCATCCACAACCTTTTGGAAGAATGCTTTTTTATGTTCGTGATCGAAAGTAGTTCCGATGCTCACTAAAATCTTTTTGTTGGTAACATTTTTCAGTCTGTCCCAATCAAACTCACAAGAAATACGACGCTCGGTAAGAACGGGGCCCGTGAATTGATATTGAGGTTCCAGATCTTCCATTTCCCCAAAGAAATAATTTGAAGTTAAAACAAGAGCTAAAAGATCTGAAGTTGCAAGAGAACGCTCTTCATTAAAACCTAATTCTTTTTGCAGATCAATGATCTGATTCACCTCCCATTCGTGAACTTTAGGCAGTTCATTCATGATTTTAATGGCAGCCGGAGCGGTAACGGAAGTCGCACAAGGAATTCCTAATGCTTTTGCCGCTACCGGAGCCGCAAATAACTGATGGTCACCGATGACTAGATCGGGTTGATATGTTTTTAATAAAGCAATAATTCCGTTATAGCAATGTCTGTTCAGTGGAATAAGAACCTCTTCGTAAAGGAACTTCACGCTGTCTATTCCGTAGACTACTTTTTTGGAAATAATATCGAGATACTGTTCGCTTTCTTTCTTTTCTGCGTCGGTCTGATCGTACTGGATCAGTAGTAATTTTCCGTCCTCGGGAAGTTTAGCCTCTAAAGTCGGGTCAAGGCTGATCCAGGCTACTTCGTGCCCTCTTTCCAACAGAGTAGCACCGATGCTTAGGGTAGGATTGACATGTCCTGTCAAGGGTGGAACTATAAATGCAAATTTAGCCATGGTTCTTCGTTAAAATATTAGATAAAAACTGAGCGATCGTCTCTGCAATAAGCTGAGGTTCCTGAATCGGAATATTGTGATCGCCGGAGATTAATTCAAGTTCGGATGAACCGATTTGAGTCTGCAGCCATTCTCCTGTAGGTCTGCAGTTGGAATCAGCACCATAAAGCAATAAAGTGGAAGCTGTCAATTGGTTAAAATCAGCTTCACCAAGGAAATGCTTTTCCTTAATCATATCTGCTTTGATGCTGGTTTGATTAAACAGAAACTCATACATACGATGGTTCTTTTCCATTTGTCTTTTGCCCATCTGGACTTTGGTGGTATCTGTAAAATTGGCTACATAATGCTCAAGAAATTCCTTGCTGTATTCATCAATGATGTTACGGGCTTTTTCGTCCTGCGGGTCCGGAGCTTCCATCACCACGAGTTGATTAATGCGTTCAGGATATGTTAATGCTGTTTTTAAAGCAATAAGACCGCCGAAGCTATAGCCTGCAAGATGTACTTTTTCCAGTTGAAGGTGATCTATTAAACCTATCAGATCGGATGACATGTTTTCAAGGTCGTACCCATCCAAAAAGCGTTCACTCATACCGTGACTTTTCAGATCGTACATCACCACATGGAAATGTTTTGCCAGAACAGGGGCAATATTAAAATAATAAATGGACAGGTTACTGAACATACCGTGGATGAGTACCACGGTTTGTTCGGCTCCTTTATTGAGTTCCTGTATATGAACTTGTCTGTTATTGACAGTGATTATTGGCATTCGTAGATATAATTGATGATCATACTAAGGTCAAGATTAATAAGCTGGTCTAGATCCATAGAAGATAACCAACCTGTAAAGTCGATCTGATCGCCAAAATGCGCCTTGATCTTTTCAGAGAAAGAGACAATCTCGATGCTGTCCATTTCAAGATCTTTGGTGAATGAACTTTCCGGAGTAATGTCCATCTCCTCTACAAATTCAGCCCCTATCACTTCAGTAATAAAACCTTTTAATAAAGTAAAAAGTTCTTCGTGGTTCATTTTTAATGTTGCGTTTACAGTGTCCATCCGATAATATAATTTTTATGTTTAATAGTTTTGATTTCAATATTGTTGATCCACAAGTGATCATCTTTTATTTGTTCTACTTCAAAGGCTTTTGGATTTCCTTTCAATCCGGTTCCTAAGAATTTTCCGTAGGCTTCTTTCGCTACCCAGAAACGAGTGGTCCATTCTGCCTGATCTTTTCCTTTTAATAAGGCTAATTCGTTGTCTGTGAATACCAAATCATAGAATCCTTCGCTGCGTTCTTCCATGAGCTCCATATCAATTCCTACAGATTTGCCATATCTCGCAATTCCCACAGCTTCTTTTCCTTTGTGAGCGAGTGAAATATGAATGTCTTCTGTAAAATCACTGATGAGGTAAGGTTTCCCTACTTCATCGGAACGGATTTCAAACGTGATTGGGAAGCAGGCATAATTTTTTTCCTGACGAAGAAGGTTTCTCACGGCATCTTTCACCGCCACACGGCTTACCATCCAGTTTTTCTTCTTGTTGGGTAATAATTGCTGGTGATGCTGTTTTTCCGTCTGGTTGAAATACCTTTTCAGGATAAAATCCCATGAAGCGACTCTGGTATAGGCCTGGTGGAAGAAAAATACTTCCGGAGCAATCTCTTCAGAAAGTCGGTTATGCAATGGCGACATGGAAATATTCCATAAAGCGGCATCAATTTCCAGTCTTCTGTTCTGCCATCCTGTGATGGCGCACCATACTTTTCCGTCTCTTTTAAGAACGATATTAGCAATGGCAAACTCATCATTAAGCTCAGTCTGCATACAGGTGCATTCAAAAATACCTTCCTGATCATGCATGTCTCCGAAGAATTCAATATCTCTGATCTTCACCGGGAAGGCGATACGGTCTTTCACTAAAGTAAGCTGTAACCAAAGTCCGAATAACTGTCCGGCATTATCCAATAGAGATCCTTTTCCGCCATTTCCTTTGATTTTTCCTATGATTCCTTTGGTTCCAACCGCTGAAACTTCAGTAATTCCCTGGTATTTTTCTCCATGAAACATATGCATGTCATAGATTTCTTCAGGGGTTCTTTCAATCGGTAAAAGATCACCAATGGAAAGATTGAACGTTGGGGTAGTAATCGGGCCGGATTTTAAGGTTACTTCTGCATTGGCGAAGTTCTCAATATCCAGATACGCATGGTTTTCTCCACGCCATTGTCCTTTCACGGTTTTCTCAAAAGGCTGTGCTACGTTCATCCACTGGAATACACTTACGTTCATAATTTTATGAACCAATGTTCCCGGGATTTCTGCCTCTGCAATTTCTGCTAACTGTTCAAAGATCATGGTCATGGGGATTACCGGTTCCATATCGGCTACATGAGCCCATCCTTTAGGCTGTCTCAATAAGCTGTGATCGATCAGATACGGATGGCTTTCCAGCGTTACGTACAGATCTTTTGTGAAAGTTGTACTTCTTGGTGCTTGTGGAGCAGTATATTGTGCTACAGGAGCCACCTGAGCAGGACGTGGAATGGTAATCTCCGGACGGTTTTGGAATAAAGTCAATACTTCTTCCTGCATACGGATCATATCATTAACATTGTCCTGAAATGCCTGTACCAGCGGATGCCCACTTTTGGCAGTCATGGCTGAAGCTGAGGCAGTATATTGTTTTGGTGTTTCAAAGGCTTGAGCTAAGGCTTTTATTTCTTTAAAGTTTCGGATAATAGGTGAGCCTAATTCCAGTTTAATACCTTTTCCTGATGCTTTTTTTGATTGTTGCTGAACTTCCAGGAAGTCAAGAGCAATGGTTTTTCCTTCTACAAATAACGAAGCAACAACACGTTGTAGCTGTGCCAATGCAGAACGGGCGGGAACGCTGGAAGGAATGGTGCTGAATGCTTTTCCTTTCAAGGTGTCATCAATAAATCCGATCAGACCACCGGTACCCACCTGAATGAATACTCTGGCTCCTTCCTCGTATAATTTATCTGTCAGTTCACGGAAACGAACAGGTTCTACCAAATGCTCAGCACTCAGTTTTCTGATCGCTGCCTGATCTGCTGGATAAGGTTCTAAAGTGGTTGCAGACCATAACGGAATCTTCGTTTTCTGGAACTGTGCTTTTTCCATTCCCGCAAGGATCACATCCAGTTTATCAGCGATAAATGGAGAGTGGAACCCGGACTGGAACGGCAGTACCTGATGGAAGATCTGTTTTGATTTTAATAATGGAACCAATTCATCCAATGCGGCATTACTGCCACAAAGAATCACCTGATTAGGGCAGTTGTCATTAGAAATATACAGGTCTGAAATTTCAGTGATAAAAGGCTGTACGACATCAATTCCGGCTCCAATGGCAATGAATTTGGAATCTTTTAGTTCAAAAGTTTCAGGATTCAATACATCGATTAAGGCTTTTACAGAATTGGCTTCTGCTAACTCTGATGAATATCCTGCCAGCCATTCTCCTAAACTGTGTCCTGCATTCATGTCTGGGATGATCCCCAGTTTTTTCAATGAATTATCAAGGATACTACAGTTGTTGAAGATGTTTAAAGCATCAGTTAAAAGCCCCTCGCCTTCAGTTTCTATAGGCGCTGTTAATCCGAAATAACGGCTAACACTGTCTACTTCACCTTTTGCCAGACCATCTAAACCAGGGAATACAAAGGCAACTTTGCCACCATCTTTTAATAATGGGGCAGAAGTGTACCAAATGTCCTGTTTGTTTTTCCAGATCAGGTTTTTAGAAACAATTTTAAGGGCTTTTTCTACTCTTGCAGGCGTAGGATCGAATATGGCTACTCTGAAATCTCCTTCTCCTAAAGTGGTATCATTATTTTGTAATGCAGAAACCAATTCTGCATGCGTAGGTCTTGCCAATAGCAATACTTTGTCTTTTTTCGGCATATCATAGCCTTCAAGAACAACGTGTGCATTGATTCCTCCAAATCCGAAAGCGTTTACCGCTGCTACTTTTGGTAATCCGGTTTTTGACCAGTTTTTTGCTTCCTGTACAGGTTCAAATCTTGTATTCTGCATGTCTGCAGTAGGATTTTCACAGTACAATGTTGGTGGTAAAGTGTCATGATGTAAAGCCAGACAGGTTTTAATTAGTCCTGCGATTCCGGCAGCCGGCATAGCATGTCCGATATTGGACTTTACAGAACCGATTCCAGCTACCGGAGCAGCTTCTTCTTTCCCAAAGAACTGTGCTAAGGTCTGAAGTTCTGTTTTATCTCCAAGCGGAGTTCCGGTACCATGGGCTTCAAGGTAACCTAATTTATTTTTATCCAGATCAGCATTGATCCAGGCTTGTTCTAAAGCTTTCAACTGACCTTTTACAGATGGGCTCATCACGCTGGTTCCGTTACCGTCACTGCTTACGCCTACACCTTTAATGACCGCATAGATTTTATCCTGATCGCGAACGGCGTCTTCCAATCGTTTTAGCACGACGAAGCCGCAACCTTCTCCAATCAGTAATCCATCAGCATCCATACTGAACGGTTTGATCTGTTCCTGGCGGGACATAGCACCTAATTGAGCAAAAATACTCCAGAAAGCAGCATTTTGTCCGGTGTGTACACCTCCGGCGATCATCATATCGGAACGTCCTCTCTGAAGTTCCTGTACGGCATGATCTACGGCAATTAAAGCACTGGCACAAGCGGCATCAACGGTAAAAGCAACACCTCCAAGATCAAAGCGGTTGGCTACCAATGAAGCTACCAGATTGGGAATTAATCCCATGGCAGTATCAGCAGCGAAACGTCCTTTTCGCTCCTGGAAAGCGTGTTTTACTTTTTCAATATCAGCGGAAGATACCTGGGGCAGCAATTCCTGCAATAAAGAGGAAATCTGTTCTCCGGTTCTTACAATTTCAATGGCACGGGTAGCTCCCGGCCCGGTATAATTTCCTTTCCCGATGACAATTCCTGTCTTTTCAAGGGAAGTATTCTTTTGAAATACTCCGGCATCCTCTAAAGCTTTCTGAACTAAATCAAGGGTCAGTAAATGATCGGGTTCTGTTCCTTCCACGGCAAGGGGTAAAATTCCAAAAGTGGTAGGGTTGAACTCATAATCAGGAATAAACCCGCCTCGTTTGCAATAGAAACGATCGACAGGGTTGGTGGCATCGCTAAAATGCACCGGATCTATCCTATCTGCCGGAGCGGATTGGGTAGAGTCTACTTTATTGACAATATTCTGCCAAAAAGTATGGGCATCCTGCGCCCCGGGAAAGACGCAGGATAGTCCAACTACAGCAACATCTGTTTTTTTCATGCTTAGTGTATACAGAGGGTTACCAATTATTTCCTGACATGATAAGCACTTGGCTTTCAGTTCCGTATTTTATTTCGTTAAGGAAGATTTCTTTTCCTTCATCCAATGGGATCATGGAAATTCCTCTACGTTCGTATTCAGATTCAAGGGTGGAAGAAACCATTCCTGCTCCTTTCCAAGGTCCCCAGTTGATGGAGATTACTTTTCCTTGTAGTCTTTTATTCAGAGCGTTAGCGTAATCATCCAGTACACTGTTAGCCGCAGCATAATCTGTCTGACCTTTGTTTCCGTATACGGATGCAATACTTGAGAATAAAACAACGAACTGGCAGTCTGTACGAAGTTGTTCAGCCAATACACGAAGTGGTTTTACTTTGGTATCGAATACACGTCCGAAAGAAGAGGTTGTCTTTTGTTTAAATAATTTATCTTCTAAAAGACCTGCTCCGTGGATCACTCCATCTAAACGGCTGTATTTTTCATAAATACTGCTGATTAAATTGCGTAATCCTTCTTCGTCACAAAGGTCTAATGATTGATAGATAATAGTATTTCCAAGCGCTTCCATATCACGGATTGTGCGTAGGATCTGGTTGTTTTTATAAACTTTTGTAGTTTCTTTTTCAATCTCAGCAGGAGAAGTGAATTTTCCGGATTTAATCAGGTAAGCTCTGATTTCTTCCTTAGTCTTCATGCCTTCGAATTCTTTTGCAGAAGCTTCATTTCTTGGGTCTGCTGATCTTCCTACCAAAATATAAGTACATGGATAAGCCTGAGACATGTGTTTCACCAATTCTGCAGTGATTCCCTGTGCACCTCCAAGTACCAATACTACTGATTTCTGATCCAACTGAATGTGAGCTTCATTTAAACTTGTTGACAATGGGGAAGGGATAATGTCTACCTTATGTCTTTGCTCGTTTTTATAAATAACTTCAGCAGGTTTATCGTTGGTTAAGATTTCCTTTAAAGTAATATCAGCAATCTGATCTACTTCCTGAGGAGTGCTTAAGCTGATGAATCTGCAAGTCGTATGATCGAATTCTCTCGCCAAACTTTTGAAAAGTCCAGGATAACCCTGATGATGACGTAAAACACTTACATCAGTTACTTCCTGAATATGAGCAGCAATATCAGAGATTAAATACACCCATTTTGCTTTATCAAAATCAAGTTTTTTAATCAAATCAACATGATCGATGATGCTTGGTTTATCTGTTGCTGAGAACAGGTCTAGCATGATTAATCCGTCAACATGTGAAAGATTTTTGTCTGCGTCTACCAATTCTACGATAGCTCCGTGTTTTTCCAATTCAGTCTTGATGGCTGAGGTTTGTTGGGTATCATCCTGAGTGATGGCGAAACGTTTCCCTTGAAGAACTTCCGTATTTTGTACTGAAGAAGCATCAGTAGGCGTGATGTCAAAACGGAGACGTGATAATACATTGTTAGTTGGTTCAGAAGTTACTTCTTCCTTTACTTCGTTTTTTGTTTCATTGGTTTCACCACTCATTTCACTGATCCAGCTTGCCAATCCACGAAGGGTTTTAATGGCTGCCAGTTTTTCCATCACATCATCAGCCTGTTCAAGGTTTTCACCGAAACCGATCTTGTTTTTAAGATCTGCAATGATCTCCATACGTTTGATGGAATCGATACTAAGGTCTGCTTCTAAATCTAAGTCAAGGCCTAACATTTCTTTCGGATACCCTGTTTTCTCACTTACAATATTTAAAATATCGTTTTGAAGGTTTTCCAATGATAATGCAGACTTAGCCTGTGGCGTTGAAACTGCTTCAGCAACTATTCCGGTTTTTTCAGGAGCGGTTGTAGCTTCAGCCCCAGAGAATTCAGTAAGCCATGAAACTAATCCGCTTAACGTTTTGATAGCCGCCAATTGTTCCATCACCATATCTTCATTGGTATTTCCGTTGGCTAGAGTTCCTAATTCACTGCGAAGTGTCCCGATGATTTCCACTCTTTTGATAGAGTCGATACTTAAATCAGCTTCAAGGTCCATTTCCATACCCAGCATTTCCTGTGGATATCCTGTTTTGTCGCTTACCACCTGTAGTAATAAAGCTTTGATATCTCTTGTAGGAGCAGCTTTTACAGCAACAGCAGTAGCAGCAACAGCCACAGTTCTTTCCTGCTGAACTGCTTGTACCGGAATGGTACGTTCAGGGACAGGAGCCGGCATTGGTGTATTGTAAACAGGCATCGGGTTCACCTGAGGATTCTGTCCCATAAAGGAAAGCATCACATCACGTTGTGCCTGTATCATTAATTTCATGCTGTTTAAATATTCCTGCAGCATACGTTCTGCCGTAGATAGGCTTTCCGGTGCAGGCGCTTGCGTATTATGAGTAGTAAAATTGTTCATGGGAATTGGGTTTATGATAGGGAGTGCACCATTAGCAGGCAATGAACCTGTTGTCGGATGTGCAGCTTGTCCGTTAACACGCCAGATGGCAGGGCTTTTCTTATAAAGTTCAGGCTGATTGATATCCACTAGCTGAACGAAACGGCCATCGAAAAGTTTCTCAATATTAAAGCTGCGCCCGGTTCCTAAATACTGTGCCAACATGCACAATAAATGAGTGAATTTATTACGGCTGCTGTCTTCAACATATAAAGTCAACTGGTCTTTTTCAATACATGATTTTGCCAATCCTGTAAGGACTTTTCCTGGTCCTACCTCGATGAAAATTCTTGCTCCGTCATTATACATCGCTTGCATCTGCTCTACGAATCTTACAGGCTGAACTAAGTGGTCAGTCAATCTTTCTTTGATATCAGAAGGATTCGAAGGATATACGTTTGCTGTTGTGTTAGACCATACAGGGATCTGCATTTCCTGGAAAGGAACGTTTTTTAATACATCAGCATATAAACCTTTAGATTTTGCTAATAACGGGCTGTGGAATGCACATGCCACTTCTAATTTTTTAGCAGAAATACCTTCCTGTTTAAGGACTTCCAGCAGTTTATTGATAGCTTCTGTACTTCCAGCGATAACACATTGAGTAGGCGCGTTGAAGTTAACCGGATAGCATCCTTCCACCTTAGCAATAATCGGTTGTAAACGTTCGTGAGTAACACTTGCAGCTAACATAGAACCCGGATCACCACCTTCTACTGAGTTTAGGATAGATTGAGCTCTCTGAATACTTAAATCAACCAATTGATCTTCTGCAAATACACCTGAGAAACATAAAGCCGGTAATTCACCATAGCTGTGGCCTGCCAGCATATCAGGAATAATTCCTAATGATTCTAAGAATTTAGCTAATGCAAGATCAACAATTCCTAAAAGCGGTTGTGCTAAACGGGTATCTTTAATGGTTTCTTTTTGTTGTTTTAAATCCGCTTCATTGAATGTTGTAGAAGGGAAAACTACTTTTTCAAGCTCAGGATAGTTATCGATAATCTGACGCATAGCCGGGAAGACTACGAATAGATCACGAGCCATATTGATTCTCTGACTTCCTTGTCCAGGGAATGTAAAGGCTACTTTACCTTCTTTTTTACTGACAGTGAAAGTATCTTTAGTCTCTATCCCTAGCAATACTAATTCAATCTTCATCATCAGATCTACAGCAGTATCAGCTACAATACTGAACTGAATTGGTTTTTCTGAACTGATGCTTAAACTGTAAGCAATATCTTTTAATGGAATCTCATCATTGATTTCCAATAATGTTTTGATCTGGCTTGATTGTCCTTTAGCTTCTTCATAAGTATCCCCACGGAATACAAATAATTCTGAAGGCCAAGACTGCATTGCAATTGAGTCATCTTTTTTCGGATGGTTTGCAATAACCGTGTGGAAGTTAGTTCCACCGAATCCAAAAGCACTGATTCCTGCATAACGATTCTTTTCAGTCCATAACCCAGTTTCAGCATGGAAAGAGAATGGGCTGGTTTGTGCGTTATAATAAGCGTTTGGATTCTTAAGGTGAAGGGTAGGAGGTTTTACACCATGGTAAACAGCAAGAGAAGCTTTGATTAAACCTGCTAATCCTGCGGCACACTTGGTATGTCCGATCTGAGTTTTCACAGAACCTAAATGCGTTTGCCCCGGTAATGCACCTGAACGACTAAATAAATTCGTTAAAGCACTTAATTCTGTCTTGTCTCCAACAACAGTTCCGGTACCGTGAGCTTCTACCAACCCTACAGCTGCAGCACTGATTCCAGCCTGAGTATAAGCACGTTCTAATGCTCTTACCTGACCTACTTTTCTAGGAGCAGTCAATCCAAGGGCTTTTCCATCACTGGATCCGCCAACTCCTTTGATTACAGAGTAAATACGGTCACCATCGTTGACAGCATCTTCATATCTTTTCAGAACAAGGATCGCAATTCCTTCTCCAAGAGCGATTCCGTCTGCTTCACTGTCAAAAGTGGCACATCTTCCTTTTCTGGAAAGAGCATGGGTACTGGAGAACATCAGGTAATCATTGATCCCGTTGTGTAAATCCGCACCTCCGGCAAGAACCATATCAGATTTTCCTAATACAAGTTCCTGGCAAGCCAAATCTAGGGCTGCTAAAGATGATGCACAAGCTGCGTCTACGGTAAAGTTTCTTCCGCCTAAATCCAGACGGTTCGTAATCCTACCTGCGATCACATTGGCCAAAATACCGGGGAAAGAATCCTCAGTCGTATGTGGGAACGCTTCTTTCACTTCTTCGTGAAGCTCACCGAAGACCTGCTTGTAATATCCTCTGAAACTATAGCTATTGGCAAGGTCGTTACCACCTTCAGCACCAATAATTACAGAAATGTTTTCTCTGTTAATATGTTTTTCACCATATCCAGCATCTTCCATCGCACGTTTTGCTACCAATAGTGTAAGCAATTGTGTAGGTTCAATAGCGGCAAGAGATTGTGGTGGAATACCGAATGCTAATGGATCAAAATCAATTTTTGGAATGAAACCTCCCCATTTTGAATGCGATACATCTGCTTCATCTGAATCCGGTTTGTAATAAAGTTCTTTATTCCATCTTTCGTCCGGAACTTCAGTCACACTGTCTTTTCCTAAAATAATATTTCTCCAGAATTCATCCAGGTTTTTAGCACCCGGGAAAATACATTCCATTCCTACGATAGCGATATCTAATGGCTTTTCGCTGGATGTTGGTAATTCTGATAATTCAGCGTTTTGGATGTATTCGTAGTTGTCGATACTAACGTTTTGGTGAAGTTCTTCAAGGGTAAGGACTTTATTGTGCATGGTGGCAATCTGCCCGATCATGTACATTCCAAGGTCTAACTGATCATCTTTAGGAATATTTACCAGTTGATCTCCCTGGCGTTCAATTCCTTTAGCGGCAATTCTTAAACGGCCTACATTAAGTTTTTCCAACTTTTCCCAAACTTCTTTTTTGTCAGTTCCGGCTGCTAAAAGTTTAGCTTTCTCTGTATTGAAGTGGTTGGCAAATGTTGTGTTTAAACAACGGGTTTCATGGCCTGGAGCTGTTTCCAATAAAACAGTATCCTTAGCCTGCATTGCCTGTAGCTGGAATTCTTCCTGAATGGCTCCGGTTTGTACAGCTTCCTGAGTATACAGATAAGCAGTTCCCATTAAAACACCCACTTTTACCCCTCTGGCAGCTAACGGAGCAGCCATGATGGAAACGAATGCCGTTGAGAAATCGTTATGGATTCCCCCTGCGAAAAATACACTGATATTTTCCGGATGGTCTTCTTTTAATATTCTTTCAATTTGTTTTTCCCAAAGAACCATGCTGGATAATGGACCCACGTGGCCACCACATTCACGGCCTTCAAAAATAAAGCTCTTGGCTCCTTCTTTAAGGAAAATATCTAATAGGGCAGGAGATGGAACATGTAAGAATGTCTTTATTCCTGCTTTTTCAAATATTTTAGCCTGTGCCGGTCTTCCTCCTGCGATTAAAACGACAGGTGGTTGAGCTTCAAGAATGTAAGAGGTTTGTTCATCTCTTAATTCCTGAGGAGCAAATCCTAAAATACCTACACCCCATGTTTTGTTACCTGCCAGCTCTTTGGTTTCCATTACCAGAGACTTCGCAGAGTTTCCTTTCAATAAAGATAAGGCTACAAAAGGTAATGCTCCGGCTTCTGCTACTGCATTGGCAAATCCGGGAACATCACTTACTCGGGTCATCGGTCCTTGTGCGATTGGGTATTTTAATCCCAGTTCTTGTGCTAATGGGTTGTTCTGATCAATAACCTGAAGAGCTTTTGCCTGTTTCAGATGTCCATGCATGGCTTCTTTAAGTCCAAATGCAAGCTTTTTCAGTGTTCTGAACTCTTCATACAGGTCTGTTGCCAGGGAAATATCCTGGCCCATTGGGATATAGCTATTACTGATGTCAAGATCTGTAAAATATTTTTTAAGATCTTCAGCAGTAATATCATCCGGTAATGAAGGTGAGTTAGGTCTTACCAATACTCTGTGATTGGCAATGATCTTGGTTTCAGTTCCGTTAAGTTTAGAACATAAATCCTTGATGTCCTTTGGAACAGAACTTTCAGGGAATAAAGCCAATTGACTGTCCAGTACAATACCTGCTGCTCCCAAAGCTTTCACGGCTGCGGCAGTATGGAGTCCTATTCCCCCCTGTACCCAAACCGGAATGCTTTTGATTTCATTGATAATACGTTGGAACAATACGAATGTAGATTCGTAACCGATTTGGCCTCCCGCTTCATTTCCTTTAATAATAATTCCTTTTGCTCCTGATTGTTCCGCTTGTTTTGCTTCCTCTAAACTGGTTACCTGACAGATTATATCCAGGTTTGAGTTCTGTTTGATTGACATTCCGGACGGCAGGATGGCAAATGTCACTTTCTCGGGAAATTGAAGTGCCAAAAAAATCTCGTTAGAAATGTGAATACCATACGAAGGTATATCAGATTGGTCAAGGAGGCTCAAAGCTTCCCTGGCAGTTGACAATTCATGCCCTAAGCTTAAAACAGGAAATATACCCGCCTGATGCATTTTAGGCATAAGATTGACATCCGGCCTTTCAAAAGGCGTTAGTCCAATAATGGTTAAGTTTTTCATGGCGTTGATATGTTAGTAAAAAATTTCACCACAAACAGCAACTCTTTGATAGATAGAGCTGATGCCTGCTATGAACGAATAAAATTGGTTCTTGTTATATCTTTAATTATAAAGTATTTTTGGTAATTATTTTTCAATAAAGTACTATCAGCCCGGAAATCTTCTGGGGTAAGTTTGGTATTCAGCTCTTCATAAGGCTTCGGCCTGGCGTTGGTCAAGTTTTTCATCTCATCTATAGTATTGAAAATAATATCTGGTTTCATAATAAAACTCTAATCCTACAGGGATATCAAGTGTTTTTTTATTATGAGTGAATAAAAATAATAAAATTATGATATATGTTTAATCATAAATGCAATTTAGTAATAATTTTTTAACAAATAAATGTTGATTATTCAAACGCTATTAAAGTATACGGTTTATTTTCTTATTCATTATAAACAAGGCGGCACAATCCAAGTAACTATAATTATAAAGAATTATAGTTAAAGAAATGTTAAGCAAAGATAGAAATAAAAAATAAAATATTTCAAAAAGAAGAGATTTGTTTTTTTTAATATTACAAAAAAATAATATGCAGATATAGGCGCTAAACCTAGCTGAACAGGTCTTGCGAAAATCATAAAAATCCCAATTTATTTCACATGAAGCTGAATTGTAATACTATACAAAGATGATAGAGAAATGCTTTTTGTGAATTATTTGCACAGGTAGGTTAAGAAATTGATAATTTTAACAGCAATAAAAAAATTGTTTTATACATATCATTTTATGATTTGTTGTTATTATAATTTTATTTTATGCCGTTTTCCTTTTTAAATTTCTGCAATACTTTAAAATATTAGCCTATAAATTCAGAAACCAAAATTGCAGAATAAAATTTTCAATTTGTTAATCTTATTTTTTTACTTATCAGTCCTGTAATTTATTGTAAGACGATTTTATATGATAGTATTTCATAGCCGTTAATGTCGATCGTAAATATAAAAAAGCTCCGAAATACTATATTTTCGGAGCTTTTTTTATGAGAAGTAATCTTTTTAGAAAATACTCAGATTGTACTGTTTTACCAGATCCAGGATCATGTGATAACCCGCCAGTGAATTTCCATGCTGATCCAATGCAGGACTGAATACCCCGATACCCATTTTCCCCGGAACGCTTACGGTAATTCCACCTCCAACTCCGGATTTACTCGGTAATCCTACCATTCTGGAATATTCACCGCTGAATTCATACATTCCGGCAGTCAGCATTTGAGATTCTATCAGTCTGGCAACTTCGGCATTTTTATATTGGGAATCTCCATCAAAACGAACGCACTGATTGGCAAAGAAATATCCGATTTTTGCCAGGTCTTCAGCAGCAAGTTCTATAGAACATTGTTTGAAATAATTATCCAGCTGATCTTCATTTCCTGTGATCAATCCGCTGTTTTTCATAATATAAAACATACCCCGGTTACGGTGTCCGGTAGATTTTTCAGATTCATAGACTGATTTGCTGTACTCAATGGTTGGGTTTTTGGTAATATATCTTACCATGTCCAGAACTTTAAGGAATGGCTTTTCACCTTCTCCGGAAATCAAGGAAGTGGTAAGGATCGCACCGGCGTTCATCATCGGGTTAAGCGGCTTGCCTGTGGTCTCAAGATTGGAAAAATGATTGAAAGGCCTGTCTGATCCGAAGTAACCCATCTTATCAAACACATTGGCTTCTCCTTTTTCATTCACCGCTACCATTAAAGCGATGATCTTGGAGATACTCTGCATGGTGAATTTTTTATTTACATCACCGGTATTGAATATTTTACCGTTCTTATCCACCACTGAAAAAGCAATAGCTTTGGCATCCATTTTCCCAAGTTCGGGAATATAATCTGCTACTTTTCCCTGGGTGTAATAGGTTCTGTTTTTTTCCAGGATACTGTTTAATGTTTTTTCAGAAATCGTTGAAATTTCAGTCGTTTTCTGAGCATAAGTGGTTGTATGTAAGGAGAGAAAAGCTGCAAGAACAATTCCTTTTGCGGAAAATAAAAAGCTGTTTTTTTTCATAGGGAAGGTTTTCTGATCAATGTTTGGATAAGCCATAGAAAACAAAGATAAGTATTTCGCTTTCGGCAGACAATTCTTCCTCAAAATATCTGTTTTTGTACATGCTGAATTTTAAATTATTCTCTCTGATAACTCAAACCGGGTTATGATATATTGCTTTATTGGTTATTTAATTAAAATATTTTACATTTCGTTAATTATTTAGAAATATATTAAATAAAAATATGGTTTTGGTTTATATTTTAATTTAAAATCATAAAAGTGAATTATATATTAAAAAATAATGTTGTTGCCTGAATTAAACGCTGATTTCTGTTATTAACTATAATGCAAGTGAAATAAAATATGGTATTATATTTATTTAAATTATTGAGCTTCAGTTTGTAAATTCGTAATATTTTTCACGGTTAAATGATTTTTGTGTTATTTTTTTTATTAATTTGGGTTAAAATTAATAACACTTTTTTTAATAACTATGAAAAACAACACCTATTTCAGTAGGCAGCACATCTTCAGATGGCTACTACTATGTTGGCTTTTAGTACCATGGGCACTACAAGCACAATCAGCTCGAATTACATGGAATTCCCAGGTAGGATGCCAGGAATACCGGGGAGAAAAAGGAGGTAATGACGACAACGGTACTACCTTTTCCTTTATCAATTCATCACAGTGTCTCAGGGTATGCGAAGGCAGTACGGTTACCTATATTGTAAGTGGCCAGAATATCTCGTATGTACAATGGAATATCTCAGGAGGAAACTCAACGGTTTCCGGTACCGGAAATACCCAGGCTGTGGTAAATTGGGGCGCTGCTGGCAGTGGCGCTGTACAGGCAACGATTACGTATACAGACGGAACTGTTGAAAATCAGAACATTTGTATCGAAAAAATCAACAGCCCGGTGGCCAAGTTTGAAATGAAAAACCTGAAGTCTACAGTATGCCGGAATACAACAATCTATTTTGAAAATCTTTCTTATCAGAATGGCGGTACTGAAATTATTAATTATTTCTGGGACTTTGGGGATGGTACAACCTCTACAGCTTTTGAGCCGTCTCATGCTTATGTCAATCCGGGAAATTATACGGTAAGATTAACGGTAACTAATAAATGCGGCTGTTCAAGCAGCGTTAAGATGCCGGTTGAGGTACTCAAATCTACTCCTGTACAGATCAACTGTGCTTCAGTAGTATGTGAAGGAAGCGTTGAGAAGTACAATGTACAGGACGGATGTCCGGGAAAATGGAAAGTGATTGGCGGAACCATTGTCAACAATAATGGAAGTGAGATTGAAGTAGTGTGGGATAATGTAGATCCGGCAGATGGCTTTGGCTACGTAATGTATCAGTCTGAATGTGGCTGTCCTGAATGGACAACGATTAAGATCCCCGTGATTTTAAAGAAAGGTAAAATCAAAGGAGAGCCGATTGTATGTACGGGTAAACAGTATATCTACGGACTTCCTCAATGGCCTACTACCAGTGTGAAATGGAATGTTTCCGGACCGGGAACGGCTATACTGGACTATAATCAGCAAAGAAATGAAGTTCTTTTTACGGCCAACCAGCCTGGAACCTATACGCTTACTGCAGACTATTTCAATACATTATTGTCATGCAGCGGACAGACTTATATTAATATTGTAGTAGAAGCACCTGTACTGATCAGTGGAGGAGCGGATGAAATCTGTGTAGGTACATCCCAGTCATTTAATGCTAATCCTAATGTACCGGTTACATGGAAGGTGGTTACAGGAAACTCTGTATACACATCTCCTCCTACTACAGGAACATTTAGTTATAATTTTGCAACAGCAGGTTCTTATACCGTTACAGCAACAAAAGTAGGGGGAGCCTGTGAAAGCAACCCGATTCAGGTTAAAGTATTACCAAATCCACAACCGCCTACAGGGCCAATTGTTGGGGAAGAAAAAGTATGTCCGGGTAAGCCTTATATTTTTAAGCTTAATTCGGTTGATCCGGGAGTGGTACCTGTATGGGAAGTAACCAACGGAACGATCCAGGGAAGCAACTCAGGAGCTTCTGTGACCATCGTATTTAATGCCAGTGCTTCACAATATGTAATATCGGTACGTAACAAATTGACGAGTAGTCCGGTAGGATGTCTTTCAACTCCTATTTCCAGGACTGTAGTACCGCTTGATCTTAATACAATTACCATTAATCCTAATCCGGGGCCTTTCTGCCCGAGCAGTACAAAGACCTTCAGTGCAAATCTGAATGGAATTACTCCTGATTCAATGGAATGGAGCTTTGGAAGTTCTAATTTCGGAAGTATTGTAGCAGGACAGGGAACAGCTAATATTACTGTAAATTTCAACGAAATTACCACTACCAGCACTTCAACTCTTAAATTAAAAATAACGAAATGCGGAACGGTAAAAACAATCGAAATTCCAATCGCTTTACAACCGCTTCCGGTAGTTAAATTTATGAATGTTGGAAAAATATGTTTAGGTTCACCTCTTACCTTTACGGTTGATCAGGGAACAATTACGTCTGCAAGCAGTGTAACTTTCACTTTTGCCAACGGAACAACCCATTCAGCTGTATTTGATATTTCCGGAAGTTATACCTTCCCGAATAACAGTTATATTCAGAATAATACCGGGGGAAATATTTCCCAGACGGTTATCGTAACGTATGCAGGAACGAACGGATGTAATTATACCCCTACAGCATCAGCCAGCTTTATAGTACTGCCTGAAACGATCATTACGATTTCACCGGTATATAATATAGTGGTTTGCGATCCTGCTACCATGAACCCGCATACTCTTACTGCCAACAGTTCTACAGGGCTTACGGGGATTAGTTCATGGCAATGGTATAGAAACGGAGTACAAATTCCAGGGGCTACCAGCAATTCGTATACGATTTCAGGGCCTAATGCCATTGGAACCTATATGGTTCAGGCTACAGATATCAATACCTGTGTAGTGTATTCCCAGGAGGTAAGAGTGAGACAGTCCTGCTCTACCGGTAGTGGCTGTACAGGAACAGATCCTCAGATCAGCTTTACACCAAAATGGGTAGAATGTAACAAAATTACCGTAACCAATCTGTCTTACATAGGAACTGCGGATGAGATTATATGGGAATCAGATCCTATTCTGACCTTGGATTCAGGTCAGGGAACGTCTCTCCCAGTGTATAAAACCACTATGCCGGCTGCTCATATCGTTTTTGTAAGGATAAGATTCGGTTCATGCTGGTATACCAAAGCTGTGGAAGTACAGAAAAAGTATGAAGCTAAATTTAACGAAAGTCTGGTATGTAACGGCAGTAACGGCTATACGCTAAAACTGCACAATACTTCTACAATATTCAATATCACCTCAGCGATATCATATACGTTCAGCGGAGGCGGACAGCCTGATCAGTACGGGCAAACAGCTACTTATACTAATCTTGCACCGGGTACCTATACTTTCACTATGACCATGGTGGCTGCTGGATTCCCGTCATGCAGTATGACGAAGACTATTACGATACCGCCGGTTCCAGGCCTAAGCTTTACAAGTCCTTCTAAAGTATGTGTAGGAGAAGTTATTAATCTGACTCCTGTCGGATATAATCCTGCGAATACCTATACATGGCTGTTCTCCAATACTTCTATAATAGCTTCAGGCCCTACCACTGCTATTGCTATTAATACAAGTGGTCCTACCAATATAAAGTTAAGAATCAAAACTCCTCAGGGATGCGTTTTTGAGTCTGCCAATGCACCTATTAATGTAGTAGCAGCTAACTTGAACGGAAGTATTAATCCTCTGTCTGTTGTAGCTTGTGTCGGAAGTAGCCCGGCAATTACATTTGTACCTTCAGGAGCTGCTCCGTCAGGCTATATCTGGATGAATGGTTCACAGCAGGTAGCAGGAGCTCCAAATTCTGCGACTTTTATTCCGACCCAGTCCGGAAACTACTGGCCGATATTGATTTCGGCAGACAATTGCAGAACGGAAGTAATGAGCTCTAAACTGGTACCGGTAACTCTGAAAAACCTTCCATATGTGAATATTTCAGGTAAAGCGAATATCTGTGCCGGATCATCAACAACCCTGAATGGTATTGTGACGGATAACACTCTTGAATATCAGTGGAAAAAAGGAGGTTCAGTAGTGATACCATGGTCTTCTGCTGCTGCTCCGATCGTCTATAATACAGGAGCATTAGCTGCAGGAACTTACGTGTATACTCTGGAAGTACGTACTCCGGGAACATCGGGATGTATGAGCACTAAAAACTTTACCGTTACAGTGAGCAGCCCGCCACCGGCAGTGTCTATTACTTATACTTTACAAAGCTGTCAGCCTTATAGAGTGAAATTAACGGCTTCAGGCGGCGCAGGAGATTATAACTGGAGCAACGGAATGGTTGGCCAGAGCATCACCGTGAATGAAGGAGGTGCTTATCAGGTAACGTATACTGCACCAAGCGGATGCAAGGTGGTAGGCAATACACAGGTACCATTGAGTCTTGAAAGTCTGATGTGGGTATTCCCTACAGGCTGCTATGATGAATGCTACAGAAAGAGTTATGTAATAGGGCCAAAAGGAATTTTTGATCACCATGAATGGCAGTACTTCGGAAGCAATGTTCAGGGTGGAAATAATGCCTTTATCAATCCGTATTATCTTGGTTCTGCAGGAACTTACAATTTACAGATCGATCATTTCGGATGTCAGTATACTTCAGGACCATTGAACTATTTCCCTGGTAAAGAATGTGGTGTATCTACAGAATGTAGAATGGAGGGTGACCTTTACATGAAATGGGATGGAGATCACTTCAACGTTTACGGTGTGATTTATAATAGTTCAGGACAGGCGGTAACGCTTACCATATCAAGTGGTAATGGGGTTGGTAGCTATCTGCCGTCTATGATTACTATTCCGGCAGGAGGGTCATATGATATGAATGCCAATCCGCTGACTTTCTATCCGAATGTTAACTACTCCGGTTGGGATGAGATCTTATTCATCAACGGAGAATGTAAGTTCGCTGTAAAAGTAGATGGACAAGCCGGTAAAGCAACAGAGAGAACATTAAAAGTAACTTCTGATTCTTCTCTGAAAATGATACCAAATCCTGCGAAGGAAAGAGTGAAAATCTCGTATAACACAGGCAGTGAAAAACTGCAGGCTAAACAAGTTACTGTTTTTGATGCCATGGGCAATGTCAAATTCCGTAAAGAAATGAAAGCATCTTCCGGAGAAGTGGATGTAGAAATTTCAGGCTGGCTGCAAGGTGTTTACATTGTTATTGTACAGACGGGAGATACCTCGATGCAGGGCAAACTAATTAAAAATTAGTAATGTATAAATCAGTGTTCTCTTCGGAGGACACTGTTTTTTATAATATGTGAAAAATAAATGAATTTTATGATACAATTAAAAAACAAAATCTGGAAATTACTTCTACTACTTCCTTTATTATCTTTCGGCCAAACGTACCAGTGGCAGTGGGCAAAGCAGGTAGGTGGAGCCAATGGTTCTGCCGATCCGGGATTTCATATTCAGTATGATGAATCGATCCGGGATATTGCTGTGGATAACAATAACAATACTTATTATCTGACAACGGTATGGAGCCAGGATCAGAATCTGAACGGCACATCTGTTACAAACTATGGGCTTCGTGATCTCTTTCTTTTTTCTACGGATTGCCAGGGGAATATAAGATGGACAAGAACTATAGGAGGGTCCGGATTGGGTGAAAATGCATGGCATATTGAGCTGGATAATAACGGTGGATTGTATGTGATGGCCACTCTTTATAGTCAGGCGGAAGCTACTGATCCTAATGCGGTGCCTATACATTTTGATGATACCCATACCATTCCTCCCTTTACCTATGTGGATGTGGATACGGTAGATCCGGGGTATAAATCTGCTTATTTGTTGAAATATAATACATCTGACGGTAATCTGGCATGGAGCAAATCCTTACAGGGAGATGTTAATTTTTTAAGCAGACAGTGTGATGTTCAGATGATGTATATGGATTCTTCCAAAAATATTCATGCGGTTATGGGATTCAGAGCAGGTACTCATTTGGATGGAATGATTACTGTTCCTTCAACCTATACGTCAACCTATAAATATTATCTGGTAAAGTTCAGTTATAATAATGGAAATATGATTCCCGGGACCCCATTGGCCCTTCCTATTACAGGAGGAGTAAGCACAGGGGGAGATGACGGAAAAGTAAATTTACTTTATGATGAAAGTCTGAACCGTTATTACCTGGCGGGAAGAAGAATGTATGGTGAATCCAGTACTGATTATGAAGCGTTTTCCTACAATAATATTCCGTTTACAAAAGACGGATACTTACTGGCATTTGATGGAACAACCGGCGCAGAATTGTGGCGCAGGGAGCTGGATGGCTATGTACCGGGAATTGTGGATAATGAAATTCATTCTCTTATCAAAGATTCGGAGTCTTCAGATATATTTATTTCCGGACGTTATTTTGCCGGAACAGCTGCGGGAACTTTCGGAAACTATACTTTTCCTTTGCCTAACTATACAGGCCAGGTGCCTTTCGTGATGCGTCTTAATGCAGACGGAGCGGTGCAGTGGGCTAAGATTGCTGACGGAATTACCACATACGGAGCCTATCGTACCGTAAAAGGAGTATTGGCCCTTAACGGAAATGAGCTGGCGTTTGCCAAAGGAAGCTGGAATGATATCTGGGGAAGCCATGCCATGACACGTCCCAACGGAGATCTGGCAGATCCTTTATTGGTACGTTTCAATAAAAACACAGGTGCTGTGATCGGTGCAGCGGAAATTTACAGCAGTTATAATTCTCAGGATGAGTTTACGGCTATTGCAGTAGACCATGATGGCAACTATATTCTGGGAGGGGTTTTTCATGCTCAGTTATTTACTGATCCTAATGATGGAGTCAATACGATGCCTGTAAATGTAATAGGAGATAAATCCCAGTCTTTTTTCACAAAATATGCTCAATCGGCATGCGGCCAGATGTCTGTAGAAGAAACCTCTGCTCAGGCCGGAATACAGCTATTCCCTAATCCTGTACAGGATGTTCTTCATATACGCAGTAAAGAACCGTTGGTTTCTTATGAGATCTACGGTGCAACGGGGCAGCTGGTTAAGCAGGGAGTTTTAAGCATGATGCAGGAGCAGGTTGTATTATCATCTCTTCAGACAGGCGTGTATTATATAAAACTTAAAACCAGATCTTCAACAGTAACGGAAAAGATATTGAAGAAATAAAGATCTGAACAGAATTGAAACTAATAACCTTTATTATATGTGCAGTGTTCTCTTCGGGGAGCGCTGTTTTTTTATATTTTGAAGAAACAATTGATGTATTGTATTTTTGTAATCCTTTTTTGAAAATGATTTTAATCCTGTATTTATCCGATTGTTCACTATTTTTGCAGATATTAAACTATCCGGATACATTACCCTTATGAGCGATACATTTTCTGACAGCCATCAGGTAAAAGTAGTTTCTACTTTCTCTGAACTTGTGAATACCCATTTCCAGGGGATGATGAATGCTGCCTGCTGGTACAGGAATCTGGACGGAGATTTTAAAGAAATCGTGTCGAAACTTCAGTTAGATGAGAATATTACAGAAATTTCCCGGGAAGATCTTTTAGCATTACAGTTATCGGAAAACGGAAACACCGCAAGGAAAATTATCTTAAATGATCTTCAATTACTGACTGATTTCGGAGCACAGCCTTCTCTTAATCTGCTTAAATGCTATGAACGGGATGATGAATTTGATTTCATCTCAACAGATGTGTACTCCTATCATGTAGACCGTTCACCCATAGGCACAGATACTTTTTTATGCACTTATCACGGTGCAGCGAGCGATATTATTCCTAATGATCAGACTGTACAGAAAATCTTAATTCCTGAGATCCGGGAAAAGCTGAAAATGCTTCATGATGGACCGGAAAGTGAGTTTGAAGCATTCCTGAAGGAAAATTATTTTGATCTGCATTATCAGGCAAATCCTGATTCCCAACCTGTCAATTTAGGCTCAGGTCATCTATGGCGGTTGGCGGTAGATCATCCGGAACAGCCGTCATTACCTTGTGTACACCGGGCGCCTGTAGAAAATGATGGGGAATACAGACTGCTTTTAATTTGTTAGGCAGTTCTTTATCTTCATGAAATTATCTGAGTAATAAATAGGTATTTTTCTCTGGAAAACGGTTGAAACAACTTCTGTTTTTAATTATGATCTGCCTGATCTTATTGTTTTATCTATTTTATATGTAATATTTTGATAAATTTGAAAATACCTTAGCTGTTAGAAAAATTATAACAATTTTGAAAACTTTGACAGCTTAGAGAATTTACGAAATACTATTATAAAACTTTATTAACCAGACGTATGAAAATAAGAAATCTGACAATGGCAACATTGGGAATTGCGGCCTGTTGCTTTATTTCCTGTAAACAAGATAAAACTGAGGCCTCCCGTGAGCATTATATCGAGACGAAATATATGAATCAATCGGTAAAACCGGGCGATGACTTCTATGAATATGCCGTTGGAAGTTGGATGAAAACGGCGAAAATCCCTGGTGATCAGTCTTATATCGGTGGGTTTTATGATATTGTAGATTCAACAAAGAAAAGAATAAGAACTGTTCTGGAAGATGCAGCAAAAAATCAGGGGAAAACCGGAAGTATTCAGCAAAAGATAGGTGATTTTTATGCTTCCGGAATGGATTCGGTGACCATCAACAAACGTGGGATTGAGCCGATGAAACCATTGCTGGTAAAAATAGATGCCATCAAATCCGTACCGGAACTTATGAAGTTTGTCGCTGAAGAAGAAAAGAACGGTACAGAAAGCCTCATTGGTTTTATGGTGTATGCTGACCAGAAAAACAGTGCGATGAATATTGCATGGCTGACACAGAGAGGGCTTGGGCTTCCTGACAGAGACTATTATTTCAAAAATGATAAAGAAACCAAAACTGTTCAGGATGCTTATAAAAGCTATCTAACTTCGTTATTCAGGCTTACCGGCTCTGATGCTTCAACGGCGACTAAAAATACAGAAACGGTTTATAATATTGAGAAAAATTTAGCATCATCCCATAAAACAAATGTTGAGCTTCGTGATGTTGCTGCAAATTATAACAAAGTAACCCTGTCCAAAATAGAAAAGGACCAGCCCAATTTAAACTGGAATCAGTTTTTTGCAACTTTAGGGGCAAAAGTAGAATCACTGGATATGGAGCAGCCTGCCTATTATGATAAGCTGAATACCATGCTGAAAACGGTTCCGCTTTCCGACTGGAAGCTATACCTGAAAGCGCATTCCCTTAATTCTTATGCAGATCTGCTGAGCAGTGATTTTGAAAAAGCCTCTTTTGATTATAAAAAAGTACTGTCTGGGCAAAAGAAACAAAAGCCGAGATGGGAACTTATGGGAATAGCTGCTGATAAAGGGCTGGGCGATGCTTTAGGACAATTATATGTCGAAAAATATTTTCCACCGGAAGCGAAAAAAAGAATGGACGAGCTTATTTCTAATCTGACCAAAGCGTTTGCCAAACGTATTCAGCAATTGGATTGGATGAGTGATGCAACCAAGAAAACAGCAGAAGAAAAGCTGAACGCCATCGGCCGGAAAATAGGATATCCTGATAAATGGAGAGATTATAGTAAAGTAAATATTGATAAAACCAAATATTTTGAAAATACGATTGCCTGTAACCGTGATAACTTCGAATTTCAATTATCACAATTAGGAAAACCTGTTGACAAAACCTTGTGGATCACAACACCGGCTACTGTAAATGCGTTTTATAATCCTTATCTGAATGATATTAATTTCCCGGCGGCCATATTACAATACCCGATGTTTGATAAAGATGCTGATGATGCCATCAATTATGGCGGAATTGGAATGGTCATAGGCCATGAATTGACCCATGGGTTTGATGACCAGGGTTCCCAATATGACAAGATCGGAAATATGAAAGACTGGTGGTCTAAAGAGGATAAAACGAAGTTCAATGAAAAGGTAAAACAAATTCAAAAACTTTACAGTGGCTTTACAATTCTTAATGACCTTCATGTGAATGGTGAATTGACTACCGGAGAAAATATTGCTGATTTTGGAGGAATTGCCATTGCATATGATGCATTTAAAATGACAGAGCAGGGAAAAGGAAATAAGAAAATTGACGGCTTTACACCAGATCAGCGATTCTTTTTAGCCATGGGAAATGCATGGCGTACAAAAATGACCGATGAACTGTCCCGTCAGCTTATCAACGTTGATACCCATTCTCCGGATTATTGGCGTGTTTTGGGTCCTTTAATGAATTTTGAACCGTTCTATAAAGCATTCAATGTGAAACCCGGTGATAAAATGTACAAAGAACCAAAAGACAGAATAAAGATCTGGTAATAATAGGTATCTCTATAAATGATGGTACTTAATGTATATACTCAAAAGGCTGATCGGAAGATCAGCCTTTTGAGTTTTTATTATCGGCTATTTTTCTATTGAGAACGCATTTACTGTTAAACTTTACATTTTTAGCGATAATTGCTAATAGCCGATTACTTGCCAAGCTAAGCAGGTAGACCACCTTGGTGGAAGTCTGTGTTTTGATTCAGGAAGCTTGGTTTCTATCTGCTGTATCAAAAAACAGAAAAGGATACTATTTTTTTGGAGCCATCTGGTTATACCTTTACTTCATAATTAAATAAATTAATATTTTTATGATGACAACAAGAAATTATTTATTGTCTACTATTATTACAGGTGGTTTGGTACTTCTGGGAGGGAGCAATATAAAAGCACAATCAAAATCCCATGTAGACTCCGCTACTACCAGAAAGGTATTTGAACATCATATGATGGCCTTCCGTAAAGGAGATGTTGATGAAACCTTAAAAGATTATGCCGAAGATGCTGTAATCATTGTAGAAGGAGTAAATGCAAAAGGATACGTAAAAGGATTGAAGGAAATTCGTGAGCAATTTGAAAGAACATATAAAGATTACTTTCCTCCTGCAGTGACGGCAACTTTAAAAGTGAAAACGGTTACAATAGTTGGTGAAGTAGCGTATTTAACCTGGGAAACATCAAAAACAGACTTTACAACAGATACTTATATCGTAAGAGATGGTAAGATTGTAGCTCAGACTTTTGCTGCAAAACTTAAATAAATCTTATAATCCGGGAGATACTATTTCCTTTTTGTTCTGTAGAAGATCAATACACAGAAGAATTTTTACTCATCTAATGGATGGCGAGACGGAAATTAAAAATCAGGCACTTACAGAAACTGATAAACGAATTGGCGAGAAATATGTGACGGAAATCCTCATTCACAGGAATCTAAATAAACTTGATTAATCCGTTCATCCGAATGTTATTCAGCATAATCCTTCCATTGGAGATGGAATAAAGGCCCTTAAAAAAGCTTTGAAAAATGATGAAAAAGAATATATAACGATTCATAGAATAGTTGCGGAAGGTGAATTTGTTGCAATACAGTCAGAAGGAACTATTCGTGAACAGATCCATACATTTTGGGATATCCTGAGAATTGACGTCAATGAATTAATTGTCGAGCAATGGCAGGCTGTAGCCGTATTCCCAGACAATGCTGAACATTCTAACGGTCCTTTTTAATCTTGCTGAATATTCACATTGAAATATTGGATAGGTATGTAAGTTGTTTAATATCAATTTAGTATAAGAAAAATAATAAAAATGTTTGAAAATAAAATTGCACTTATTACCGGTGTAAGCAGAGAAACAGGTTTAGGTTATGAAACAGCTAAACGGTTAAAAGAATTGAGGCTAACAGTAATTATTACAGCCCGTGACATTGAAACGGTGAATACTCTTGGAAAAAAGCTCAATGTAGATGCTGCACAATTGGATGTTACCAGTCAGGAAAGTATTGATAAGCTGGTGGCAAGCATTATAAAACAATATGGAAAACTGGATGTACTGATTAATAACGCCGGGGCTTTTTTCGATCAGGACAATGATGTTTTAACTGTGAATCTAGATTTTATGAAAGATGCTCTGGATTTAAATCTTTTTGGAGCATTGAGAATGATACAGAGCTTTTTTCCATTATTGAAATTGGCAGACTATGGAACTATTGTTAATGTAACTTCTGGCATTGGGTCTTTTAGTGATCCCATATTTGGCTTGGAAAACTATCATGCGGATGTTCCGGCTTTTGCTATTTCTAAACTGGCACTCAACGGACTCACTGTGAAATTAGCGAAGAGACTGAAGGAAGATCAAATAAAAATAAATGCTGTTTGCCCGGGATTTGTAGCCACTACTCCCGGGTTGGAAGCTTATGGGGCCCGGCCTGTTATAGAAGGCGCTGATGGAATAGTTTGGGCAGCAACTTTACCAAAAGATGGTCCAACCGGCGGATTCTTCAGAGATAGAGAGGTCATAGGCTGGTGATTCTTAAAAAGAATGATCCAAAATCTATCCGAGCTCGGATGTATCAAAAATATTGATGATTAGTGTTTTTTTTGATAACTTCGGGTTCGGATTCCTTTTGTGAAAGAGATTGATGACTATTTTATATCATCAGTGAAATAAATAATAGAAAAACACCATCCCTGATGGATAACTGCACCCTTTTACGATGAGGGTTATTTTTTATGAAACGACTTCCTTAATTGAACAGGAGTCATTCCTGTATGTCGTTTAAAAAATTTTGTAAAATTAGATGGATCATAATCTAACTTTAGAGCTATCTCATTGATGGGAGTTTCGGTATGAATGATAAATTCTTTTGCAATATCAAGAAGTTTTTCTTCATACAGTGCACAGGGAGATTTTCCTAAAACTGCACTTACGGTATCGCTAAGGTGATTGGGATTGATAAATAACAATTTGGCAAAGTCATTAATCTCATAAGCCATATCAACCTCACCAGATTGCAGATCTGCTAAATGTCTGTCTAATTCAAATAAGAACTGTTCAGTAATTTAATTTTTTCTATCTTTTCGTTCTATTATTAAATCATTTTGAATATTAAAATAATGACCTTCTGCTATATTTGATTCTTGTGAAAAGTTATGGCAGTTGTTCTTTAATATCTGACAATTTTTTACTACGCTAATATAATTAAGATATAGGTCAACTTCCTTAAAAAATGATAACATTTATCATTGATATACCTCTTTTTTATTAAAAGCAGTATTGGTCCATATCCACGTGAAAGATACTTAGGTGTTAGCCATCCGGGTAAGACTCAATCCTTTTGCAGATATTTTTGAAGTCTCAAATTTTCAAGCTTAAGAAGTATTTTTTACAGTTTCATCAATAAGAGAAGGTTTTATGCTTCTACTTTGCAGTTTTCATTTTTCATGATGTATTTCAACAATCAGGCTTACTTGGTTTAATATTATTTACAATTATCATTTATGTATATTTAATGAAATATGAATATCAAAATTCAAATACCTATTTGGGAAATTTATACTCTGAGCTTAAAAAAATATAATGAAATTAAATGGTTGATTATAAGTATTGTAAAATTGTAAAATAGGTTAAATAACATGATGAACCATCCCTTCTCTCTGCATTCAATTGTAGGGGGAAGATTATTCTTACTGTTATTCCTGTTCGTCAACTTTCAGATTATTTCGGCTGCCTATACACATGAAACCACTTCATCGGAACTGTCTACGCCACCCACTTCCTTATTTATTTCAGAAGGTACTATAATTTCAGGGATGGAAAAAGTATATGTTTCACATGTCACAAAAGACAAGGTAAGAAAAAAGTCCAAAAAAAAGGTACGCTTTACATCCAATAAAAGAAAACAAAAGAAAAAAGAAATCATTTCTCAGCCTGTTAATAATAACAAGAGAACAGAAATAATTTTCAGGAGGGGAGATTCATCAGAAAAATCATCATTACTGGCTGTTTCTGATGGTGATATGCAGATTGTTAGACCCGACAATCATACCATGAAATTTTTTCTGCCTGTTCCTGCTGACACAATGCCGGTCCTGATCTGTCTTCGTGATGTCTTTCTGAAGAAATTCAGTAAAAGCCAGGCTCTTTCAAGTTTTAGATTATTTCAAAATTTCAACAGGCCTCCACCTGTCTTATATTCGACTATCGCCTAAGAAGTCTTCAGATCGCTTTTTATTCAATAAAATTTCCTCATGATTATTCTGTAATTCGCCAATTCAACTGATGCGAACAGGTAAGATTTTGCATTTATTCTTTCAGTTGGAACTCTGGACCATCTCCGTGTATATAATGGTAGAAGACAAAACTGCAATGCATTGACGTTGATCGGAAATGAATCTATAGAAATAGGCCATCATTTTGGAAATAATAATTTAAAGAAAGAGCACATTCATTCTCATAAACCTATTTAAAAATCATGGAAAAACTACTTCTGCCCATGGCAATTATACTTGCTGCAACGGGCACTGTAAAGTCTCAAATTGCCATAGGAAAACAGACCGTCACTAATGCTTCTGTATCTTTGGAATTTGCAGATACAGAAAATCGCGGACTCATTTTGCCTTATGTGGAAAATCTGGCAGGAATCACTGAAAATGGTACAATCATTTATGATACGACCGACCACAAAGTAAAATACCTAAAGGATTCCGGTACATGGACGGATTTGAGTGTGGACAACACAGGAACCGCCAATATTGTAATCCAGACCAACAAAACTGAATCTACAACTGCGAAATCAGTCATCGGATCAGCAGCTGCTACAGACAGCACTCCAGGAATATTGGTTTTATCCGATGCCAACAAGGCCATGATATTACCCAAAATGGCCAGTCCACACCTCAACATCATCGACCCCGCCCCTGGAATGATGGCTTATGATACCATAAAAAAACAACTTGCAGTGTATAACGGAACAGTATGGACCTTCTGGAAACCTTAGTTTTCAGGAGTATGTGATTCAAATATTCCTAACTCGACATGACAAGCCATTAAAAACTATTAATGATATACTTATGAAAAAAATTTTATTAACCATCTGTATGGCTCTGCCCACATTATTTGTGCTGGGGCAATCGCCCGGGGGGGTAGCGTCTCCCACGGCATGGTACAGAGCAGATGCCTCTGTTTTCTCTGATGGAGGAACCACGCCTGCTGCCAATAATGCTTCTGTTTACCAATGGAATGATTATTTGGGAACCGGAAGAAATCTTGTACAGATAACAGCGGCAAGAAGACCGGTTTATTCCAATAGCACAACATTGGCCAATTTTAATCCGACAGTAACATTTACAAGGACAGGCAGCCACTGGATGGAATGTGATCCCGGAACCGGAAACGAAATTATAAACCGGGCCTCAGGAAGCTTCTATTCTGCAGGCTTCATGAACTCAGATTTTTTAGGAACAGCATTAGGGTCGGGATTAATCGGATTTAATGATGATATGGACTATCCAGGTCTCCATACGTCGAATAACAGTCAGTTTAATTTGTTGATGTATGCTGAAAATGGGAGTAATTATACTCCTGTTTCAACAAATGCATTCACCTACAAAAACTCATTTGTAGCAGGTTCTTCGTGGCAAAACGGAGCAAGTACAACCAGTCCCGCAACATATGGTGCAGCCACAGTTTCACTGAATGGAACACATACCTTTTATTCTGGTAACAATTTCAGAAATGTCAATACAGTCAATACGGCAAGACAATTCAGAATAGGTGGTGATACTGATTGGGGATATCTCAATGGACAGCTTAATGAGGTTCTTATTTACCAGAACATCCTTACCAACCAGGAAAAAAACCGCCTGGAGTCTTATTTAGCGATTAAATATGGTACAACACTTTCCGGGAATTATCTCAACTCTACCAATGGTATTGTATGGAATTCTGATGCTTTATATCAACACAATATTTTTGGTATTGCCCGTGACAATAACGGCGCTTTACACCAAAAGCAATCCAGAAGTGAGAATAAGGATCAGAAACTCATCATTGGGAACGGAACGGGATTATTTAATACAAATGCAGCCAATACCAATACCCTTACAGACGGCCAATTCCTTCTTGTGGGGGATAACGGTTTAAAACAGGCGCTGAGCACACCGTTAGTTTATACAGGAGGAACAAATGGAGAAACAAATTACCGTTTTGAATCAGTCTGGAAAGTACAAAATACAGGCAGCGTTGGAAATGTTACGGTAGCCTGGCCGAAAGGAATTGCTAATCTTTACCTGGTACAGTCAACGGATTCAGTATTTGACAATACAGATAATTTTACACCGATGATTACCGAAGTTACTGTAAACGGAGTTGTTTACAATACGGCAACAGTTAATTTAGGAGATGGTGAATTCTTCACATTGGCAGGATACGAATTTGCTCCCGGAGGGGTAACTGCTGCTGCATGGTACAGAGCAGACGGTTCTGCAAACCTGTTTTCGGATAATGGTGCAACTGCAGCTGCTGATAATGCTGCAATACAGCAATGGAATGAGTTTAATAATAAACCTTTCCCATTATCCCAATCTACAGTAGCATACCGCCCTCAGTTTTCAAACACAGCTACACTGGCTAACTTCAACCCGACAGTAAGTTACGACGGAACTCAAAAGTGGCTGCAGTATGCTCCGGCAGATGCCACAGGATATATCCTTGACAGAAGTAAGGGGGCATTGTTTTCTGCAGGGAATACAACAGGTCTGGCAGCAATGTTTGGATTTGGAGCGGCAGGGGCCTCAAATACAACAGATGATCCGGGTCTATACAGCTATACAGGGAACAAATTTTTATTCTATCCGGTAATTACTGAATTTGGCGCTCAAAGTACCTACACGGTCAATGGTTCTTATATTGGTGGTGGAACCTGGGAAAACGGAGCAGGAACAGCAGGAACCAATGCTGTTAATATTACCCTAAACGGATTTCATCAGACTTTTAATACCGGAATTTCAAATGTAAATACCGCCGCTACACGTAATGTACTGATGATCGGTGGAAGTGCAGACGGAGTACCTCTGAACGGACAACAGAATGAAATGATTATCTTTTCCAATAAGTTAACCGATGATGAAGTAAATAAAGTAGAATCTTACCTTGCCATCAAATACGGAAAAACACTGAGTAAAGAACAAAGCAGAAACTATCTCAGTTCTGCAGGTGTCGTTGTTTGGGGAGGATCTGCTAACAATAACTATTATAACAACGTTTTTGGTATTGCAAGAGATAATATTTCAGCACTTTATCAAAAACAATCCCGAAGTGGAAACAGCAACCAAAAGCTGATAATAGGTGCAGGAAATTCTTTGGCAAATACAAATGCAGCAAATACCAATACTTTAGCAAACGGACAATTCCTTATTGTAGGAGATAACGGATTGCAACAGTCATTTACTACTCCATTGTTGAATGCTGCAGCGCCAGGAGGAGAAACCAACATTCGTTTTGCATCGATCTGGAAAATTCAGAATACAGGTACTGTTGGTCAGGTAATCGTAGCCTGGCCTAAAGGAGCCTCAAATCTTCATTTGGTACAGTCATCCAATGAAATATTTGATGATACGGATATCTTTACCTCTATGACTGCTGAAGTTACTGTAAACGGGGTCGTTTATAACACAGCAACAGTTAATTTAAGCGATGGTCAGTATTTTACATTTGCCGGATTTGCTTATGCTCCGGGAGGTGTTGTTGGTTCAGGTTTCTGGGTAAGATCAGATGACCCGGGAAATATTGCTACGGCGTGGAAAGATCATTCTGCAAATGCTGATGACATTCCTGCTGCGGGAACATGGACACTTTCACTTGCTGACAGAGCACACAATTTCCATCCTTATACCACAGATTACAGCGCAACTAAAAATTTCCACAATCCAAATACACAGTTAAATCCGGACGGCGGAACTAATCTTACTTCTTATTCCATATTTTCTGCAGTAAGACCAACTACTGCTGCTACGGGTCGTATCACAGGTATAGGCACAAACGGTGGTGCCGGTTATGGATCAAACCCTTCCATTGCCATGCTGCTTAGTGGCGGATTAGGATACCCTAATTTTTATGAGTACGAAGCTACAGCAACGAGTAAGAATTTTTCAACACCGTTTGTTTTAAATACTTCAAGTGTATTTTCTGCCAGTGCTACCAACGGAATAGCAAGTGGGGGTGAAGCAGTGTATGCAGGCGGTGAAATGAAGTTAGGATTAAATGGTTTATATGAAACTTCGAATGCCGCCAGTACCGCCAACAGATTCCAGTTTGACGGTCCGAATCTAAGAGTAGGTTACAGTACCTATGGGACGGGAGCAGGGGTCTTCTCCGGTGATATTATGGAAGTTATTTGGTACAAACAATTATTGACACCTGATGAGCAGTCGAGAGTAAACACTTATCTTGCTGTAAAGAACGGCGTTACTTCAGCAGAAAATTATCTTGCTTCAAATAGTGATATTGTATGGAACAGAACGCTTAACAGCGGATATAATAACAACATTTTCGGTATTGCAAGAGACAATATTTCCGCATTACACCAGAAACAGTCAGGAAGTGTAAACGCATCACAAAAGCTGGTTATTTCTACCACAGGTTTTGCAAATACAAATGCTGATAACAGTACAGATCTGGCAAACAACCTACAATACCTGATGACTGGTGATAATGGTTTGACGCAAAAGCTTATGACAAATACATCATTGATTTATACAGGTCCTAATGGTGCAGTCAATCACCGTTTCGAAGCCATTTGGAAAGTACAAAACTCCGGAAACGTAGGTACAGTTACGGTTGCATGGCCAAAAGGAGTGAAAAATTTATATCTGGTACAGTCTCCGGATGAAAGTTTTGAAGCAACTGACACCTTTACACCAATGGCTGCAGAGGTTACTGTAAATGGTGTGGTATATAATACTGCAAATGTAACATTAGCGGACGGGCAGTTCTTTACCTTTGCAGGTCTGCTTACAGACTCTTGTGTAAGCGGTTGTAACGACAATGCATTCCTTAATGCAAATAATCCCAATACCATAGAATATGATAACCTGATTGCAACAGATATTGCAGTTATGGCAAAAGAAAAAGACGGTACGTTTAAGATTTGGGGATATGTAGCATCACCTAAGACTTCTCCTTCTAATTCAAATTTATCGTTGGATCTTTTAGTTCCGACGGCTATTACACCGGCAAATGGTTTTACCTATACTGGTACACCTTTGAAAGTTGCAATTACAGGTAATCATGCCCTTACAAATTCGGCATTATTAACTACAGACGGGCTTTACACGTGGGGAGGCGGAGGCTACCTTATTAATTTAGTTCATAAAGATACAAATCAGGGTACACCTGCATTTAGCAAAGTAACAGTTAATGGTAAAGCAGATGGTTTGCCTCCTGGGGTTGCACCAACGGACGTGAAGATGATGTTTGGTAATGAAATTGGACTAGCTATTGTAACCTGTAAAGGTGAAGCTTGGATGCTGTCGAGTATTGCAAGTCAATATGCTTACGGAGATGGTATGCCGGCGACTACTGCCAACACCAGAATCTGGCACCGTATCATGACCTCTGCCACAGAAACGCTGGACAATGTGGTGGCAGTACGTGGCAGTAATAATGCTAAGTTCGCTTTGACTTCTGAAGGCAAACTTTACACGTGGGGACAACACACTTACGTTGGTGACGGTACCGATAATGCTTCTTCCGGAACAGATCGACTTTTTGCAACAGAAGTAGTTGTTCCTGATGGGATAACGCCAAAAATGATCGGAATGGCAGGAAATACTTCTTATTTTCTTTTGGCGACCAATGGAAAGCTATTTGCTATGGGGCGAAATGATTATCAAATTCTGGGATATGGTACTACAACCGCCAGCAATGTATGGAAAGAGGTAACAGCTACCTCTGGTGGTCACACTTTGGGTGGTAATATCACATGGATATCACCGGGTGAACATTCTGCTTTTGCTGATTCATTCCCATCAATAAATGTATTGACCAGCGATAGAAAACAATGGGGCTGGGGAAGTAATCACGCATATAAATTAGGTCAGGCTATTACGAATAATTCATCAGGTTATGGCCCTACCTATATGCCGGGTAATACAACCAATACAGACGGAATGGGATTAAATGATGAAATCATTGCTGTAGAAACAGGAGGATTGTTTGCCATGAATTATAAAAATGGCAATCCATATTTTGGTTTTGTAGGGCAAAGTAGTTATGGAACTATAGGAAATGGTACAACCGGTATTCCTTCTTTCCAAAAATACACATATAATACAGGTCTTGTGAATATGTGTGGGTTAGTTGCACTTCCAGGCTCTTGTACCGGTCCGGATTCTGACGGAGATGGTATTGCGGATATGTGTGATCAGGATAGTGACAATGACGGTATTTTGGATCTTGATGAAAACTGCGGAGGATATTATGCTCAAAATGAAAGCGGAGCATGGAAAGGAGATACAGCCTCTAATTTGACCGTAACTTCAGTAGGTACATCGCTGCAAACTGCACCAGGATTTAATGATGGTCATGATCATTTTTATATCAACAGTAATGGTGCTACACAAAGAATTTACAAGTCTCATAACAATAACTCTGTAAGCATTACCTATAGCTTCTCAACAGGGGTTCCTGCAAAAGAACTCGCTTTTTATATAGACGATGTAGATGGTGCTTCTCCAAATAACTCTTCAGGAGCAATCTACACAGTGCAAATAAACGGTGGTAATGCAAGTGGATGGCTTGTAAAGGATACGACAACTAATTTCGGTGCAACAGCAATGAACAGTATGAATTATAATGAGACAGCCGGTACTATTTCTTCATTGGGAGCCGTAAATGACCAAGGAATTCTACTGAGAGGTGTTGGCAATGGGCTGGTTACGTCTTTTACCATTACGAGTAATAATTTTGGAGCAGGTGATGCTGTAGCTTATAGTTTATTTGCTCATAAGACTTGCGATACCGATGGCGATGGTATCCCTGATTATTTTGATCTGGATTCTGACGGAGACGGGTGTCCTGACGCCATCGAAGGTGCAGGAGGCTTCACTACAGCCAATCTTGTAGATTCTTCAATGCCTGGCGGTAATACAGGAAGTGGCTATACCGGAACTGCAGGGCCTGTTATCAAGAACCTTGGTAATACCGTAAACGCTAATGGAATTCCTACCATTGCTAATACCGGTCAGGCTATTGGAAGTGCCCAGAATGCTTCTGTTTCGGCCTGTATTGTGCCATTCTGCTATAAGCCGGGTATCTTAACAGGAACCACACTGGACACTAAAGTAGGAATTACCGCATTAGGCAGAGCAGGAGCAGGCTCCGATAACTGGCCTATGGTAAGAAAAGGAGGCTGGCTTGCTCTGGAAGCGAAGACCAAAGGTTTCGTTCCTAACAGGGTTGCATTTGATGCATCCGGCAATCCGGTGGGTATCCCGGCAGCCAGCTTTATTGAAGGAATGATGGTATATGATACGACCAACAAATGTATGAAGATATACACTCAGAAAGAGGGTGAGACTTCTATGGCATGGCATTGTATCTCTATCCAGGCATGTCCTGACTAAATTCAAACAAAGCTTTTTAACTGAAAGTTTTTAATACCACAGCCTTGTTAAGTTTTTTAACAAGGCTGTTTTTTAATGATTCAAAAATATGATTGCAAATTTTGAACAGCATAATAACCAAAAAATATAATATGAAAATCAAAACAATTCTTAGAGAACGTTTCAACTACCCATTTCCTGATCTGATCAGTCCATTTGCCAACCGGTTGCAAGAAATAACAGATAACCAATGGATTGATGGTGAGCTGAGGGATTTGATACCAGCGTCAACAAGGGAAAAATACAAACGTACGAAAACAGGGTTCATGTTTGCCCGTTGGTGGCCTAAAACCCAAAGCTTTGAACGTTTTCTTCCCTTGGGACGATTTATGTTGTGGTCTATGTATAACGATGATATGTATGAAATGGCTACACCTGCTGAGGTAAGGAATGCCCAAAGACTATCAATTGCCATTCTTAAAGGTGAAACAGGTCCTGAGGAATCTCTTTTGCCGCTTGGTTATCAGCTGGATGCAATACGCAGGGAGTTTATGTACTTTATTCCATCAACCTCCATAGACCGGTTTGCCGATACCTTGAATGAGTATTTCGACGGTGTAGAGATGGAAGTACTTTATAAGAAAAACAGGATTTTTCCATCTATCGGTAATCTGCTCAATATTAGAGTAAGGAATCTGATGATCTGCGCATTTATAGAGACGATAGAAATTCAAAATGAGGTTACATTACCGGAGGATATTTACAGACACCCAACCATCAAAAAGACTCTACCTTCTCACTACCAGAATTATCGGATACTTCAATGATGTACAGTCTTTATTGAAAGATGAGGAAAGTGGTGATATTTACTTTAATGTTGTAAAAGCTTTGCAGCATCATTATCAGCTATCCAAGGAAGATGCATTGGAAGAAACCATACGTCTGCATGACGTTGATATGAGTGAGTTTATGGTATTGAAATCAAGTCTTCCTGATTTTGGAAGATGGAATGATGATGTTATGAATTTAATAGAAGGGATGGGATTTTTCATGAAGGGATGGCAATCCGTTTCATTGCTGGAAACGGAACGCTATGGTGAAAATGGTTTTCCAAAAATAGACGAACTTCCCACTATGTAAAAATGCAATTTACTATAAAAGGATTTATTCTAAAGACTGGGGCCGTAATCTCAGTTTTTTATTTTAATGGTTATGGAATATTCTAAATCTTGTATTTCAAAAATTTCCAGTTTTACTAAGTTTTTTTGTACATTATTTGTGAATTCTATTTCCCGATACAGAATTTCGAGAAAATATTCCCCAATACTTCATCATTCGTAACCTCACCAGAAATCTCACCAAGATGTTCCAAAGCATTTCTCAATTCATAAGCCAGCAATTCTGTAGAAATCTGGAAAGAAATAGCTTCTTTTACTTTATTTACAGCATCCAAAGACTTCTGTAAAGCTTCAAAGTGACGTTGGTTGGTAATCACCACATTATTTTCTTCCGATTTTAATTGCTCAACGTAAGATGATAACTCATTTTTAAGATCCTGCATGTTTTGATTTTCAACCGCAGAGATCTTGATGAAGTCAAACTCGTGAGAAATGGCGTTTCTGAAAATATCTTCTACCGTTTCATATTTTGCTGGACTAACCTCGTCTATCTTTGTCGCACAGATAATTAATTTCAGATCTTCTCTTAATAAAGACTGGATCATGTCTATATCCTCAGAAAAATCTTCAGTAGCAGCATCAGCCAGATAAACTAAAATATTGGCATTTTCTACCTTTTCTTTAGCCTTTTTTACTCCAATAGCTTCAATTTCATCCATTGTTTCACGCAAACCGGCTGTATCAATCAAACGGAAAGCATGACCTTTAATATGAAGCACCTCTTCAATAGTATCTCTTGTGGTTCCGGCAATATTACTTACAATAGCCCTTTCCTCTTTCAGCAAAGCATTCAGAAGGGTAGATTTGCCGGCATTGGGTTTTCCGATGATGGCAACAGCAGTACCATTTTTAATAGCATTTCCGTATTGGAAACTTTCAATCAGAGAATCTAATTTGACTTCAATTTTATCTAACAGCCCGTTCAGAGCACTTCTGTCTGCAAATTCCACATCTTCTTCAGCAAAATCAAGTTCCAGCTCAATTAAAGAAACAAAATTTAAAAGATCAGTTCTTAATAACGATATTTCATTGGTAATTCCACCCTTTAGCTGGTTGATAGCGACTTTTCTGGAAGCTTCATTTTCGGAAGCAATCACATCTGCAATAGCTTCTGCCTGCGAAAGGTCAATTCTTCCATTGATAAAAGCACGAAGCGTAAATTCTCCCGCTTTTGCCATTCTCGCCCCATTTTTAATAAGGGTTTCAAGAATACGTTTTCCGATATGTGGTGAGCCGTGAAAAGCAATTTCTACAGAGTTTTCAGTAGTAAAACTTTTTGGTGCCAGGAAAATGGAAAGCATAATTTCATCAATAGCTTCTTCACCATCCATAAAATAACCGTAATGAATAGTATGGGATTTCTGCTTCTCCAGCTTTTTAGCCGGAAAACTTTTTTGAACTACAGGTAAAGCTTCATTTCCTGAAACTCTGATAATGCCTAAAGCACCTATTCCGTTGGCAGTGGCCAATGCACAAATGGTATCGTTATTCATGGTGCAAATTTACGTTTTTTAATGCAATTTTTTTAAGTCAGGGTCATTCTGTTTTTACAATCAGACTGATTGATCAAATAAAAAAAGATTCTTTCCTGAATGCTGTATTTAAAGAGAAAGTCGGGGGTGTAGTATCTGTGTAGAGTAGTGTATTGAAAGCTTTGTCTCAACTTTTGCATATGAAAATAATACTATTAAAAATACAGAATTCTGTTTATTAAACACGATTAAATTATATAAGAAAATTAACATTTAAATTTTAAATATTATAAAATTTCTCTTACATATAAATGACTTTTAAAAGAATTAATTTATTGTAGTATAGCTGATTGCAGATGTTTTTGGCCGTGTTTGGAAATAGTTGTCTTGTTCAAAGATTGTCTAATTATAAAAAAATTAAACACTTGTTTGGTATCTTAATTGTTTATTAGATTTCCCGTATGTTGAAATTTCAAAAACTTATCCTTAAACCGTGAATAATTTGTTAAAATACTTTAAAAATATATGAATAACTTAATTTTTTGCCCTATTAATAAAAAAATACTATTTTTATTAATGGTTGTTTTCTATGGTGCAGCCAGTGCACAGTGTACGGCTTATACGGGACAGCCCATGTTTGCCGGTACTACATATTGTCTTAATGGGAATCTTAATGTAAGTACCAATATTAGTATTCCAAACGGAGCAACACTGATCATTCAATCCGGGCAACTGCAGTCTAATAGTATTCAGGTTGAAGGAATTCTGGAGATTGGTGATGGGGCAAGTGTGAAATCTACAGGTACCGTTAAAGTAGGAGCCTTTAATTCCCAAAAGAATTCAAAAATTAAATTGGGAACCAAATCATTTTTATCTCTTGTAGGTTCCGTAGTTCAGGAAGATCCTACATTTTTTGGAAACTCTCCGGGATCCACTTCTGTCATAGAGATGGGAACAAACAGTGTAGTGGAAATCTGTGGAACATTTACACAGCAGTCTACCACGTACCCCTCTGTTGAATATGTGGGAATTCCTACCGGAAAAGCTTATTGTATTGCGAAAGCTGATGTAAGTGGTGGCGGTGGAAATGCTATTATCAGTGATGATAGTCAGATTGTGGCTATTGCTATGGGAAATGTGACAGGACTTGGTATGGGAAACGCAAGTTTCTGTGGCCCAAACGCTACATCCGCCACCTGTCCGTCACTTTGGCCGGAAGGATTATCTGATGATAAAAATAGTTGTGGTAATGCACCTACAATTATTGATGAACTTGATGGGTTCTGTACGAAACCGGGAGCAACAGGAACTCCGGATGGCGTTACTAAATTCGGAATCACAGTACAACAGAAAAACAACTCATGGCCTGAGAATATTCCTAACGGATTTCTGGCTATGGAATCAAAAGACAAAGGATTTGTGGTGACAAGAGTTCAGCATGTAAGCCAGACACCGCAACCCGGAGATGCTATTGCAGAACCGAAAGAGGGAATGCTGTTGTATGACATTCAGGACAAGTGTATAAAATTATACAACGGCACTGAGTGGAAGTGTGTGGAAAGAAGCTGTAATGATTAACCTAATAAGACAATCGAATGAAAAATATAAAAAATATAAGTATAGCAGCCGCTCTGATCTTTTTTAATGTATCATTTGCTCAGGTAGCTATAGGTAAACAGACCGTTGATGGTGGAAGTACAGTTCTGGATTTTAATAATGTACCCGGGAATACAAAAGGATTGATCCTTCCGGCTACATCAGGAGCTGCTACCGGATCACTGGTTAATGGAACATTTGTTTTTGATACATCGGATAATAAAGTTAAAGTATATGAAAATGATGTATGGAAGCCTTTATCGGATGCAGGAAGCTCAACTGCTGTTGTTGTAAACGGGACACCAGAGCTAGGGAAGGGGGTTGTTATAGGAGAGCCAGCCAGTACTGCAGATGGGGTATTGGTGCTTGAATCGGCCAATAAAGCCATGATCCTGCCCCGGATAAATACACCACATCTTAATGTGAAAAATCCATATCCCGGAATGATGTGTTATGATACGGCGAGTAAAACATTGGCGGTATTTGACGGATCAGTCTGGAACTATTGGAAATAAATAAATCGTACCCGGAATACCGGTATAAATATCTCTCGAAACAACTGTATTTACGTATACAGTTGTTTTTTTTATCAATATCTCTAATGACGGGAGCTTTTTGTCAGTAAAAAATAAGAGACCGCAACATAGAGTGCAGTCTCTTTTAGCTAAACAAATAATGTTATAAAATATCTTTATGCTCAAGATACTGTATCATCATAAAAGTAGTGTGTTATTAGGCCTCTTTTTTTTCATTAGTGTTTTGGGTTGATATTACTTGTTTAGTCTTGAAAAAATCTCACCTCTGCAGTTTTTCACCATTGATGTTTTTCTGTTTTTTACTTTTTATTAAATTTAATTCTGGGTGCAGAGGGAGACTGTTAAGTTGATTAAATTGCTGGCTTATTTTAAATTTTTACTTTTTGATTCGATGTATATTTTTCACATCACAAACATATCCAATAATGATGAAAATTTCCAAAAAATGACATACGACATAGCTACACTATTAAGGTTGTTAGTGTGGTAATGTTTTGAATTTCAGGTTATTATATTTTATGGTATCAGGGGGGTAATTAATTTTTAATAACGTTAAAAATAAGGTGTATGATCTGTGTATCATTTTTTTACCACATGTTTGTGGAAATTTTATTGAAAATAATCTTTTAAGGCGTAAAATTTATACTTCCATCATAAGAGGCGAAGACCAAAAATATGAGCTTTTATTTTACTGGAATAATAAAAACGGTTCAAAATGATTTAACCTGAATAGATCATTTTGATATTTTATACAATCTGAGCACTTTCTTTTATACTGTTCATGACAAAAATACTTTTGGTCTGACCGATTCCTTCAATTTCTGATAGCTTGTTCACAAAAAATTCATGAAACTCATCCATATTAGGAGCAAGAATTTTAAGCATGAAATCAAAATCACCGCTGATGTTATAAAACTCAACCACTTCTTTCAGTCTGCCAACTTCTTCAATAAATTTTCCGGCCGTTTTTTTATTGTGAACATTCAATGCGATCATACAGATTACCATCATGCCTTTATTAACCTTTTTACGGTCAACCACAGCCGTATACTCTTTAATGATTCCCTGTTTTTCCATCCGTTTGATGCGTTCATGCGTAGGTGTAGGACTTAAATTGATCCTTGCCGAAATATCACGGACACTCATTTTGGCGTCCTTTTGGAGAAGTCTTAAAATTGAAAGGTCTTTTTCATCCGGAATATAATTTTCTGTTGCCATTTTGTTCTGTTTTTATAGGTTTTTCCTGATGGATCAGGTGTTTTGTTCTTTTAAATATTTTAAATATTAAATATTGTTCCAAATTTAGGGTTAAATTTTCAATTACGTTCTGTTAATTTTAATTTTGCAGGAAATTTGAATACATGGATACAAGGAAGAATATAATATTAATTTTAGCATCGGTTGGAACATTTGTAGAAGCATTGGATATTGCCATTATTAATTTAACCATTCCTTCTATTCAGCAGCAGTTCGGAATTGGAGCAGAGACTGTTCAGTGGCTTCAGACGCTGTATGTTTTATTTTTCGGAGGCTTCCTGATTATCGGAGGAAAGCTTTCAGACCAGATCGGAAGAAAGAAAATGTTCTTATGGGGAGCTTTGATTTTTATGCTGACCTCTTTAGGAGCAGGATTATCAGAAAAATTTGAAATATTGGCAGTATTCCGGGCTTTGCAGGGATTAGGGGCAGCATTGGTAATGCCGTCAGCGCTGTCAATTGTTACCAATACCTTCAGGGGGGAACAGGAGAGAAACCGTGCCATAGGGATTTTCAGCTCATTTGCTGCCATTGGCTCCGGAAGCGGTCTTTCAGTAGGGGGAATTATCAGTACTTACCTCAGCTGGCATTGGGTTTTCCTGATCAATGTTCCGATTCTCTTTATCACATTGATTCTGTCTTATTATTACCTTCCCGCAGATGAGAAAAATGAAGCTGTTCAGAAAACGGATATTGTTTCCGGAATAGTAATGGTATTAGGACTTTTAAGTTTAACATACGGAACTCATGAATTGGTTCATGTTAAAGACCAGCCTTTTATGGTAATAGGCTCTTTGGTACTGGCTGTATTGCTTTTGATCATGGTTTTCTACAGGTTGAGATCCGTTGCAGAGCCTTTGTTTGATTTGCAGTTATTCAAACACAGATCATTAGTAGTTTCAAATGCGGTATTCTTTGCATTGGGAGCATTTTTTATAGGATTTCTGTTTCTTATTTCCCTGATGCTGCAAAAAGATATGGGGTACAGTGCTGCTTCTTCAGGATTGATGCTGGTTCCTTTCAGTATTCTGTCTGCTTTGACAGCTAAATTTATCCTGCCTCACGTCTCAAAACGTTTCAGCTCTTCACAAATGGGTGTTTTGGGATGGTTATTTATGCTGACCGGTGGAGTACTGTTGTTGATTTCAGTTTATACAGGACATCCGTTAACTGTTGTTTTATTAGGAGCAGCGTGCATTTCAGGAATAGGAATGACATTCTGTTTTACAGCACTTTCAGTAATGGGAATTCAGGATGTTGAACCTTCAAACTACGGATTGGCATCAAGTTTGAGTTCTACAAGTTACTTTCTGGGAGCTGGAATTGGACTGTCTTTCATGACTTTAATGAGCCAGGTTTTTCCTTCTGATTTTGCAGTAGGAAGCCTGAATCTGATAATTTTAATAGGATATGCCCTTTCAGCACTGGGAATGTTATTCTACTTTATACTGAAAAGCTTAAAAGTGAAACAGGCAAAAGTAGCCGTTTCATCATAAGCGACCTTAAAATTACACAAACTATATGAGGAAAGAATCGGTGCTTTATGTGTCGGTTCTTTTTTGTAAATATATATTGTGAATTCATATTCTCTCTTTAATCAGTACCTTTGTCTTTCTGCTATACATCATGAAAATACAAATCATCAGTGACCTTCACCAGGAATTCGGAAGTACGGAATTATGTTTTGATAATGCAGATATTGTTGTTCTGGCGGGAGACATCAACCTTGGGACGAAAGGCATTGATTGGATTAAAAATGCAATCCCCGATAAGCCTGTACTCTATGTTCTGGGAAATCACGAATATTATAAAGGATCATATCCGAAAACACTCCACAAAATCAAAGAAACCGCCCGGGGGTCCAATGTCTTTGTACTGGAAAATTCATTTGCAGATATTAATGGAATCCGCTTTCACGGAGCTACTTTATGGACAGACTTTTCCATCTTTGGAAACCCTGTCCAATATGGAATGCTCTGTCAGACTAAAATGAATGATTATAAAATGATCAGGCGTGATCCTTCTTATTCCAAAATGAGAACAATAGATACTTTTAAAATTCACCAGCTTTCAAGGCAATGGTTAAAAGAAAGTCTTGAAAATTCAGGAGAATTGACAAATATTGTTATTACCCATCACGCACCCAGTATAAAATCTGTCCCGGAACTTTATAAAGAAGACCCGTTATCAGCCGCTTATGCATCAGATCTTGAAGAATTAATCACCGAATATAAACCTTTGTACTGGATTCACGGGCACATTCACACACCCTGCAGATATACCATTGGAGAAACAGAGGTGATCTGTAATCCTCATGGATATATTGATGAAAAATACAACGGATACGAAAAAGAACTGATTGTGGAAGTTGCTTTATAATAGATTAAAGGTGATCTTTACCTGTTCGCTTTTTGGGAACTATTTATTACCTTCGTTCTTATAATTTTGCTTCATGTCTAAAAAAATCCAACAGAAATCCGATTTTGTTTCACAGTTAGCTTTTGATGAAGTTCTTTCGCAGGTTGAATTTGATCTCAGGATTCAGGAATTTGTGGTTATGGAAATCGACAGAGCCAATTATATTATAAAACCTAATATTCCCTACCGTTCAGATTATTTCTGCATTTTTATGGTTCAGAAAGGAAGTGTGAGCTTCAGGCTGGATGATAAAGGTTATGAAGTATCAAAAGGAGATATCGTTTTTTGTCCCATTGCCGAAACGTTCTGGGTAGATCATATAGCAGATGATTATCATGCGAAATACATTTTCTTTTCCGTTGATTTTATTTCCGATGCAGGTTTTAACTATAAATCAAATAATGTTCTGAAAAGCCTTTCATCAGACCCTACGCACATTGTCCGGAATGAGCCTGATCTGTACAGGAGAATGGATTTTCATCTGGATGAACTGAAAGCACTCAACAATAAAGAGAAAGATAATTATTACTTTAATGAAATGATCTGGCACCACTTCTCACTGGTAATCTATGAAATTGATAATTACTTCAAAAAAATTGATAAACCTCATCTGGTTACCCACAGGGAAGACGAGCTTACAACCAGTTTTTTCAAGCTTGTGCAGAAGCATTTTAAAGAAGAGCATAATGTTCAGTTCTATGCAGACAAGTTGTTTATCAGCCGTAAATATCTTACAAAGGTCATCAATAAGACCACATTTAAGTCGCCTCGTGATATTGTTCATCAGGTTTTGGCCGTAGAAGCCAGGTTGCTGCTCAGAAATCCAAATCTGAATGTGAATGAAGTAGCAGCACAGCTGAAATTTTCGGATCAGGCGTCTTTCAGTAAATTCTTCAAAAAACATACAGGCAGGTCACCTTTAGAATACAGAAAAGATGATTTGTATTGATAATCAGTATGTTATAATTTTGATGTCTTTTTGCTAAATTTTGCTATAAATTTGATTTAAAATACCGAATATCATCATTTATTAAGTCTATAAATGATATTTCTCATGTTTTTGAAAATTAGGAGTCTTTCTGACAAAACAAGGAGTTTTTCGAATAATCCTATTCATTTTTTTTCGTTCGAATTTTGTGCGGAAATTTAAAAGGAATATTGTTATGCAAAGATTTTTTATTCAGAAATCAACCATACTTTTCCTCTCGCTGATCGTTTTAGCGGGGTGTGGGAAAAAAAATCAAGACCAGTCTTATCAACAGCAGGCACCGGAACTTCCTGTAGCAACAGTGAAGCAGGGTGACGCTTCTGTTTCCAGAGAATATGCAGCATCAGTAGAAGGAGTTTCCAATGTGGAGATCAGGCCACAGGTAACAGGATATTTAAGCAAAATTTTTGTAGATGAAGGAGATTTTGTAAGAGCAGGGCAGGTTCTTTTCAAAATTGAAGATCAGGTCTTCCGTGAACAGCTGAAAAGTGCTCAGGCAGCTCTGATTACCGCTCAGGCTAATCTTTCAACCTCGAAAATTGATCTTGACAGGAAGAAAGAACTGTTCAGAAATAAAATGGTCTCGGAAATTCAGGTTAAAGAAGCGGAAGCTGCTTATAATGCTGCAAGAGGAGCCGTAAGCCAATCGACTTCATCCATTGAATCGGCTAAGATCAATCTTAATTTTTCTACCATCAAAGCGCCGGTAAGCGGATTTATCGGAAGATTCAATTACCGTCTGGGAAGTCTGATGACGCCGGGTAATCAGGAGCCTATCACATTATTGTCAGACATCCATCAGGTGTATACGTATTTCAGTCTGAGCGAAAATGATTTTAATAATTTTCAGAAACAATATGCAGGAAGCAGCATTGATGAGGTGATTAAAAATACTCCGGCGGTTTCCCTTCTGCTTTCTGGCGGAGAAAAGTATGATGAGAAAGGAAAAATAGATGCTGTGGAAGGACAGTTTAACAAAACCACCGGATCCATTACGCTAAGAGCAAAATTCAACAATCCGAAGAATATACTGAGAAGCGGAAATACCGGGAAGATTATGCTGGATCAGTTTTACAGCAATGTTATTTTACTTCCTGTTGCTTCTACCAGAACCATTCAGGATAAGATTTTTGTATTCTCTGTACAAGGAGGAAAGGCCGCTATGTTACCGGTTGAAGTAGATGGAAAAGCAGGTGATCATTTTATCGTATCCAAAGGGCTGAAGGCAGGCGATGAATACATTGTCAGCGGTTTCGACAGATTGCAGCCGGGAACCCCTGTAGTGGCACAAAAGAAAAATGCTCAACAGAAAAAATCGTAAGAAGAAATCATGTTAAAGAAAATTATAAAAAGACCCGTACTGGCAACGGTTATTTCCGTATTGCTTGTTATTCTGGGGATTGTAGGGATGGTAAGCCTTCCGATTACCAAATTTCCGGACATTGCGCCACCTACCGTTATGGTAACAGCGGCTTATCCGGGAGCCAATGCAGAGACCATTGCAAGGTCCGTGGCACCACCATTGGAAAATGCCATCAACGGAGTGGAAAACATGGATTACATTACTTCCACTGCGAGTAATGACGGTACTTTAAGTATTACCGTTATCTTTAAACTGGGAACAGATCCCGATCAGGCAGCGATCAACGTTCAGAACAGAGTAGCGCAGGTGACTAACCAACTGCCTGCTGAAGTAATCCAGGCCGGAATCACGACGGTGAAGAGGCAGAACAGTATGATTGCAATGGTTTCCCTGACGAGCAAAGACGGCTCAATGGATGATCTTTTCCTTGAAAACTATGCAAAGATCAATATCGTACCGGAACTTAAAAGGGTAAAGGGAGTGGGAGATGCTATGGTGTATGGGAATAAAGATTATTCCATGCGTATCTGGCTTGATCCGAATAAACTGACCTCATATAACCTTACTCCGTCTGATGTTTCCCGTGCCATTCAGACCCAGAATCTTGAAGCGGCCCCGGGAAGATTGGGAGAAAGAAGTAAGGAAGTGATGGAGTATGTTCTCCGTTACAAAGGAAAATTCACAGAACCTCAGCAGTATGAGAATATTACCATCAAAGCTTTGAGCGATGGTTCTGTTTTGAAATTAAAAGATGTTGCCAGAGTAGAATTCGGAGCTTACAGCTATACGGTTTCTTCCAACTTTAACAAAAAGCCTTCCGTAACGATGGCGATCTTCCAGATGGCAGGATCTAATGCCAATGAAGTGCAGATCGCCCTTCAGGAAAGAATGAAAGAACTTGAAAAATCTTTTCCGGCCGGAATGGATTATGAAATTCCCTATGCCACAAAAGAAGCATTGGACCAGTCAATTGAGCAGGTAATTCATACATTGATAGAGGCATTTATACTCGTATTCATTGTGGTGTATATTTTCCTGCAGGATTTCCGCTCAACTTTGATTCCGGCGATTGCAGTTCCGGTATCTATCGTGGGAACCTTCTTCTTTATGAAAGTCTTCGGGTTCTCCATCAATATTCTGACATTGTTTGCCCTTGTACTGGCCATCGGTATCGTTGTAGATGATGCCATTGTGGTGGTAGAAGCCGTGCATGCTAAAATGGAGCACAAAAAACTCAATCCGAGAGCAGCTACCATGTCTGCCATGAGTGAGATTACGGGAGCTATTGTTTCTATTACCCTGATCATGTCTGCAGTATTTGTTCCGGTGGCATTTATGAGTGGTTCTACAGGTCTGTTTTATCAGCAGTTTGCCCTTACACTGGCTATTGCGATTGTTATTTCGGCGGTCAATGCATTGACACTGAGTCCTGCATTGTGTGCCCTGTTCCTGAAACAGCATCATGGTGGAGCTCACGAAAAGATGAACTTTAAGGATCGTTTCTTTGCGGGATTCAATGCAAGCTTCAATAAACTGACTTTTCGTTATGGAAAAGCCGTGTTATTCCTTTTAAAAAGAAAATGGATTGCCCTGGTGATCATTGTGGCATTCGGAGGATTGTTTGCATGGATGTCAATGACTACCCCTAAAGGATTTATTCCTGATGAAGACCAGAGTTTCATTATTGTAACAGCAAATCTTGCTCCGGGAGCATCCAAGGACAGAACTTCAAAAGTAGTTTCCGACACGGAAGACCTGCTGATGAAGAATCCTGCAGTAGAAAAAGTGATTTCTGTGGACGGATTAAACCTGTTCAGTGGTTCCATGTCATCATCGGCAGCTTCTATTTTCGTTAAATTAAAAAAAGGAGGCGAGAGAGGACCTGTCAATAATATCAATGACATTATAGGACAAACCCAGGGAATGCTTTCTCAGGATAAAAGAGCCAATTTCCTTGTGATCAATACCCCAACGGTAGATGGTTTCGGAAATACTAGCGGAATGGAGCTTGTGCTTCAGGACCGTACCAATGGAGAACTTCAGAACCTGGGGAATATCTCCTATGGAATGATGGGTGCTTTGATGCAGAGACCTGAAGTAGCAGTGGCATTTACTACGTTTGATGTTACCTATCCACAGTTTGAAGTACTTGTAGATGAGGTAAAATCTGCCCAGCTGGGAGTGAATGTTTCAGATGTACTGGGCGTGATGCAGGGATATTACGGAAGTATTCAGGCTTCGGATTTCAACAGGTTCGGAAAATATTACAGGGTACTGGTACAATCCACTCCTGAGGCAAGACAGGATAAAGAATCTCTGAACGGAATTTTCGTAAAAAATAATTTAGGACAAATGGTACCCGTGAATACATTGGTGAGTTTAAAACAGGTAACAGGTGCTGAAGTGGTAGACCGTTTTAACCTGTTCAATTCATCCAATTTAACTGTGATGGCTGCTCCTGGATACAGTACGGGACAGGCAATGGCGGCTGTTGAAGAGGTGAGTAAGCAGGTGCTTCCTCCGGGATATACCTATGATTACAAAGGAATGAGCCGTGAAGAAGCAGGTTCCAGTTCTCAATCGGTAATGATCTTCGGACTGTGTATCGTGTTTGTATTCTTTCTTTTATCTGCTCAATATGAAAGTTATATTCTTCCACTTGCAGTATTGATTGCGATTCCGGTAGGTTTATCGGGAGTATTTGTAGGAATTACGTTTGCCGATCTTTCCAATAATATTTATGTACAGATTGCTTTGGTGATGCTGATCGGATTGCTGGCGAAGAATGGTATTCTGATTGTGGAATTTGCCATTCAGAGACGTAGAGCTGGGAAAAGCCTTATCGCTTCTGCGGTTGAAGGAGCCAAAGCACGTTTGCGTCCAATTCTGATGACCTCTCTGGCATTTATTACAGGATTACTTCCATTGTTGTTTGTGGTAGGTCCTTCAGCAATGGGTAACCATTCCATTGGATATGCAGCTGTTTCAGGGATGCTTTTCGGAACCATTCTGGGGATTTTTGTAGTTCCTGTTCTTTTTGTGGTATTCCAGGCATTGCATGAAAGAATCAACGGAAGAGTAGTAACCGATGCAGATTGGGAATATTAATTCAAATGATTTTAAAAATGAAAATTAAAAATATAGCATATATCGCATTCATTTCAGGAACGGCTATTTCCTGTAAAGTTCAGAAATATGAACAGCCTGAAGTGAAAATGCCTGAAGTCTTCAGAAGCGACAGTATTGTTGCAGATCATCATGAAAATATTGCAAAGATCAGTTATAAAGACTTTTTCAAAGATCCGGTTCTGGTAGGTCTTATCGATAAGGCCATGGTGCAGAACAATGACCTTCAGGTGGCTTTGAAACAGATAGAATTTGCGTCTCTTGCCTATACTCAAAGTAAGTGGGGAAATGTTCCTGTCATAAGTGCTGCGGCCAATGCCAACATCAGCCGCCCTTCGGACAACAGTATGAACGGAATGATGGCCGGGCAGTTTATGGGAAAGAGGTATATGGAAGATTATACAGCGTCTGTCAATATTTCGTGGGAAGCGGATATCTGGGGAAAGATCAGAGGAAGGAAAGAGCAGGCACTGACCGATTATCTTAAAACCCAGGAAGCGGCAAAGGCGGTAAAAACCAAGTTGGTGGCTGCGGTTGTGCAAGGGTATTATAACCTGCTGATGCTGGATACACAGCTGGAGATTACAAAATCCAATTTAATCTATGCGGATAATACCTTAAAATTCCTTACAAAACAACAGGAACTGGGATTGACAACTGCTCTGGCGGTACAGCAGCAGGAAATTGTGAAGGATCAGATTCTGAAAACAATTCCGGCCATTGAAAGTTCGGTTGCCACTCAGGAAAATGCTCTGAGTCTGCTGACCGGCTCTATGCCTGGGAAGATTGAAAGAAGTGCGGGGCTGGATAATGTGCTGTCTCCGGATCAGATAGGAGCAGGTATTCCTACAGAATTGTTGAGCTACAGACCGGATATCAAAACGGCAGAACTCGAAGTAAGAAAAAGCGCAGCAGCTATTCATATTGCAAAGGTGAACATGTATCCTTCATTGAATATTACCGCACAAGGAGGAGTAAATGCTTTCCAGATCAGCAAATGGTTCAGTATTCCGGGATCTCTTTTCGGAATGGCTGCAGGAGCGATTGCACAGCCTATTCTGAACGGGAAGCAGTTGAAAACTCAATATGAACAGTCGAAAGTGCTGGCTGATCAGGCTGAAATCGGTTTTAAACAATCTGTTTTAAAAGCAGTGGGTGAAGTATCTGATGCACTGGTGCAAATTCAGAAGCTGGAAGAACAGCAGAAAATTGCTGAAGGGTTGGCCTTGAAATCCGGTGAAGCTGTCAATAAAGCTGATCTTTTATTTAAATATAATTCAGCGACTTATGTGGAAGTTATTATGGCTCAAACCAATAAACTGCAGACAGAGCTGGAACTGGCTTCCCTGAAAGCCCAAAGGCTGAATGCTATAACGGCTTTGTACCGTTCTGTAGGTGGAGGATGGCAATAAAGTAAAATTGAATCTGCTTCGTCTTTCATAATGAAGCAGGTTTTTAAATCCATATTACTATGAAGACAAATATACAAGAGGGGATCATTCTTATTCCGGATTTCAGCGGATTTACCGAATTTGTGTTCAATACAAAACTGTACACCGGTGAATATATCGTAAGACAGCTACTGTCTACCCTGATTGATGTGAATAATCAGTATTTCGAAATTTCTGAGATTGAGGGTGATGCCATTTTATTTTACCGTTATGACGAAAGTCCGTCTTACAAAAGCATCTCAAAAATGCTCTGGAACATGAGAAATGCTTTCAACAGAAAGATTGAAGAGCTTAGTAAAAGCTTAAGCACTACGATTGACCTTTCCCTCAAATTTATTGTTCATTATGGATCTTTTTCGCAGTATAATATCGGTAATTTCAGAAAACTATATGGAAAAACAATCGTAGAAGCTCATCAGCTGTTGAAAAACGGAGTGGCAGAGCAGCCTTCCTATGCACTTTACAGTAATTCTTTTCTGGAAAGCAGTAAGAATCAGGAACATGAATTTAATAATGACCAACACCACCTGCCTGAAGTAGGAGTTATCCATTATTTTGAAACTTTAAACTAGCATATTTTTTATTTTAATCCTTGTAAATTTGCTATTGCTAGCGGCCCGGGTGAGATCCGGGCTTTTTTATGAGCCATAGTAATCTTGATTTTTTTTAATAATATAGAATTGTGAATAATGTTTGTTTTGAGTTGATTTGTTGTCGAAATATTTTAAAAATGGATATTTTATTGACATATTTTTCTGTTTTTGAATTTATATTGAGTTGTTGAAATGCTATCTTATTGAGCCCTAAATATTTATTTTAAATTTTTTTACCAATTCCTGTAACAAAAGTACCTTATGAGTGGTCTTATAGAAAAAACTATAATTTCACATGAAAATAATCTTATTTCCCATAGCAATATTAACGGGTTCTTTAGCTTTAGCCCAGACTCAGGCTGCAAAAGATACACTAAAGACCAATGCAAAGGAGATAGAAGGGGTAACTCTTGTAGCCAGAAAGCCTACCGTAGAATCTAAAGTAGACAGAACCGTTTTTAATGTAGCCAATAGCTCTATTGTGGCTGGAAATACCACCTGGGATGTCCTCAGAATGACCCCGCTGGTAAGCATTGATAATAATGATGCCGTAAAAGCGGAAGGGCAGACGGTTACTGTATACATTAACGACAGAAAATCTGTTTTTACCGGAAAAGAACTGAAAGAATACCTGAAAACGATTCCTGCAGATAACCTGATGAAGATTGAAGTGATCACCAGCCCGTCTTCACGTTATGAAACTTCCGGATCTGTGATCAATATCGTATTAAAAAAAAGAGATGATGAAGGGCTAAAAGGCAGTATTTCCCTGAATAACAGACAAAGTACCAAAAACTCACAATACACCAATTTTAACCTGAATTACCATAAGAAAAAATTTACCCAGACTTTTATTGGAAGTTACAGTGACGGGTATTATGTGCAAAAGAATGAAACCACAGATACCCGGTATGAAAATAACAGGGTTACCCAGCTCAGCATGCAGAATGAGATGAAAAATGAAAGTCCTTCTCTTTCCTCTACTTCAGAATTTGAGATTAATGAGAAGAACAATATCGGAATTGTACTGGAATACTCCCAGAACAGGAGTTTATCTTTTGCTGAATCAAATGGAACACAGTCAATGAACGGCATTCTGAATGACTCTTACCGCCAGATCCAGAATACCTGGGGATTCAGCCGTAATTTAGGAACTAATGCTTTTTATAAGTATTATGATAAAGAAAAGAGCAAAATTCTGGACATCAATATCGGAACAAATTATTCAAGTTATAATAATGATAATCTGATTAATAAACAAGGTGCCAAAAACCAGGAACTGGGAATTATCAATAGAAACGAAATGCGTAATTATTACCTGAAAGTGGACTATACACAGCCGCTGGGTAAATCCGGAGGAACTATTGAAGTAGGAGGTAAAATGGATTTTAATAATCATGTTATTCCGAACAGCCTTTACGGATTCAGTTTAAATGATCCCGGTTCAGAGTTCTATAGCCTGTTCAGAAATGACACCTTCCATTACGAAGATAATCTGAGCTCTTTATATGCCAACTACAGCAAAACGTTTTTCAAGAAACTGGAAGCAAGAGTAGGGCTTCGATACGAGTATATCGACTATAAAGTAAGACAGGATGTAGCAGGCACCGAACGAAGAGATTCCTATGGCAGCTTTCTTCCCAATCTTTTGCTGAAATATAATTTTTCAGAAAAGTATGACGTGAGCCTTACCTATAACCGAAGTATCTGGAGACCGTGGTATGAGGAATTCAATCCTTTCCTTGTTCCTGAAATCAACGGAACGTATTCCAGAGGAAATTTATACCTGAATCCCAACCCTAATGACCGTCTTTATCTGAAATTCGGAATTTTGAAAAAGTACTTCCTTTCCGTAAGATACATGCATACCAACCAGGATTACTGGACTACCTATGTATCTGAAAACGGAAGAACTGTTTCCCTGCCTGGGAATTTTGACGGAAAAGTAGAAAAGTATTATCTTTTTGCCAATACCAACCAGAACTTTCTGAAAAATAAACTGAACGTGAATGTAGGATTTGGCTGGTACTATATCAATAATAAAGATTTTAATGAAAAGAATAAGTTAGGAGCTAAAGATTATATCAACTATTGGGGCGGATCTCTTAATGCTTCCTACACCAATCTTTTCAACAAGAATATTAACCTGAGTGTATGGATGGAAATTGCGAATCAGAATAACGGGAATACCTATGCCAACAATACTAATGTGTTCCACAATATTTCTATGACCAAGATTTTCCCTAAAACCCAGATGGAGCTAAGCATGCAGCTGATGAATATCTTTAAAAGACCTTATGCGGATAATACTACTTACAGCCCTGACGGAACTTTCAGACAGTACTCTAAATGGGACTGGTACGGAGTTTCTCTTACTTTTGTAAAACGTTTCGGAAACCAGAAAGTAAAAGAAAATACCAAAACTGACGTAGAGAAAAACGGCGGCGGCGGAAAATAATTCAAGATTTGTTAGATACTATAAAAGCAGGTTTCAATTTGGAATCTGCTTTTTATTTTTGGCTGGAAGCTAGAAGAGGGAAGTAATGAGGTACATTCTTGATTGTTAAAAAAAAATTGCGTAATCTCCTAAATCTGCGGGAAACAATCTATATGTGAATTTAAACCATTAAGAATATATTAAGCTGTTAAGAGTATTAAGGAATGTCTAAAGACATTTTTTAAGAAGGTTGCTTCATTCAAATTTATTTGAACCTTAATGTTCCTTAAAAACTTAAATCACCTTAATGGTTTAAAAAGATCTCTCGTAGATTTTAAAAGATCTCTGAGATCTCCGTGATGTGTGTGAAATAATGAGGAATAAAAAAAAACAGACCCCAATTCGGGATCTGCTTCATTCAACCAAATAAATTAATATAATGTAAGATATTTTTTTTGAAAGTATATTCTCAAATGAATTTTATTTAAGGGTAAACTTCACTTTAGTTTTAATAGCGTCAGAAGAATTTCCAATCTGTGCTTCAAAATCTCCCGGTTCAGCTACCCAATCATGTTTTTGAGCATCAAAATAACTTAGAGCTGTTTTATCAATGGTGAAACTCACTTCCTTTTGTTCTCCAGGATTCAGGTATACTTTTTCAAAACCTTTCAATTCTTTTGCAGGGCGCGGAACAGAAGATTTTAAATCACTGATATAAAGCTGGGCCACTTCAGCTCCTGCTTTCTTACCTGTATTTTTAACGGTTACTGTAAATGTAATTTTACCGTCTTGTGAAATAGTAGTCTGGTCGGCTTTTGCTTTTCCGAATTCAAAAGTTGTATAGCTCAATCCATGTCCGAAACTGAACAACGGTTTTATATTCTTAGTGTCATGCCAACGATACCCTACAAAAATGCCTTCGTTGTAAGTAATATTGATAGGGTTCTTTTGATCTTTACCTTTTCCTGCGGCCAACTCATCCTTTTGTCCCGGATATTCTCCAAGCTGATGGGCGGAATTGTCTTCAAGTTTTATAGGGAAGGTAAACGGCAATTTTCCTGATGGGTTGGCATCTCCGGCTAAAATGGCAGCAATAGAATTTCCGGCTTCAGACCCCAGATACCAGGCTTGTACAACCGTTGGAACTTCCTTGATCCATGGCATTGCCACAGCATTTCCGGAAACTAAAACAACGGCAAGGTTTTTATTCGCTTTGGCAAGAGCAGCAATTACGTGATCCTGATTATAAGGTAATCCGTAGCTTTTTCTGTCATTTCCTTCGCTGTCCTGGAAATCTGCTTTGTTCAATCCTCCTACGAAAATTACATAATCCGATTTTTTAGCTAATTCTACAGCTTCATTCAGTAATTCGGCTTCAGAACGGGTATCTTTTAAATCCTGTCCGGATTTTACGCCATTGTATTCACCTCCGATATCGCCTACATAACCTCTTGCATACTGTACATCAGCTTGTTTTCCAAATCTGGTTTTGATTCCGTCCAGAGGAAGTGTTTCATATTTTACTTTTAATGAAGAAGAACCACCGCCAACAGTCATTATTTTGATGGCATTTTCTCCGATAACCGCTATTTTTTTAGCCTTATTAAGATCAATAGGAAGAACATTTCCCTGATTTTTTAATAAAACAATTCCTTCTTCGCCAATTTCTTTAGCAACCGCTTTGTGCTCTTCAGAAGCAATATTTCCGAAAGGCTTGTTGCGGTTCATCGTGGTTTTATAAGCAAGACGAAGTAATCTTGTTACTTTGTCATCCAGTTCTTTGGTGCCAACTTTTCCTGCTTTAATCAGATCAAGGTAAGGCTTTGCCAGATAATAATTGTCATAGGCATTTTTAGTACCTGCGGAAAGTCCGTTGGTCCATGATCCGAATTCAAGGTCAAGTCCGTTATGGATGGCCTGTTCCGTATTGTTGACTGCTCCCCAGTCTGATACCACAACCCCTTTATAATTCCATTCTTTCTTTAAAATATCATTTAAAAGATACTGATTCTGGCTGGCATACTGACCTTTGTACATATCATAAGCACCCATAATAGTCCATGAATCCCCTTCTGTTACAGCTGCTTTGAAAGGAGGTAGATAAATTTCATACAACGCTCTGTCATCTACATTCACATTGCTTGTATGACGGAACATTTCCTGATTATTCAGGGCAAAATGTTTTACAGAAGTGGCTACACCATTAGATTGCACTCCTTTAATATAAGGAACTACCATCTTTGAAGTCAGATAAGGATCTTCGCCCATGTATTCAAAATTTCTTCCGTTCAGTGGAGTTCTGTAAATATTAACTCCAGGTCCCAGAAGAATATCTTTTTTTCTGTAACGGGCTTCTTCACCCAACGCTTTCCCATAGTTCCATGACATTTTTTTGTTCCAGGTTGCGGATAAAGCAGTAAGGGCAGGGTAGGCGATAATAGAGTCATTGGTCCATCCGGCCTGATCCCATTCATCCCACATTACTTCAGGACGAACCCCGTGAGGACCATCTGTTGTCCAGAATTCAGGAATTCCCAATCTTGGTACACCCGGTGAACTGAATTTGGACTGTGCATGAAGCATAGCCACTTTTTCTTCCAGTGTCATTCTTGATAATGCATCCTGAATACGCTGTTCTACAGGTTTTGATTCATCTAAATAAGCGGGGATGGTACTACTTGTCTGAGCCATATAAGAAGCAGAAATAAAGGTGAGTAAACTTATAATGACGGTTTTCTTTAACATAATGCCTTTCTGTTTGATTAAAAACAAAAATAGACAAAATTTTTATTATCTCAAATTGAGAAAATAAAAAAAATAGCAAATAAAAAACCGTCTACCCATTTGCAGACAGTTTATTATTAAATATTTTTAATTATTACGAGAAAAAATGAAGAGAAGTTGATGGGGAAACATATAAGTGAAAAGGCTAAAAGCGAAATTGCAAAATGATAAAAGACGAATAGAGCTACTCTCGTATACTTTCATTCAACATCTCGAATCTTACGCTCTTAACAAAGTGTCTAGATTCTACGGAATGACAATGAGGACGTATAGGTATGGCGTGTAGTTTGTCCATTCCGAAGGAATCTCACTCAAACCCTCTTACTCTCCAATCCTCCAACTAGCATCCCGAAACTCGTATCCCGAATCCAATCTCATAACTCTAATTCTCTAATACTCTCAAACCCTCAAACTCTCCCACACTAAAACCCTCTCACTCATCAATCCCATCCTTTCACAGCACCTCCTTTGAAGATCTCTTTAGCTTTCTTTTCCACTTCGGGAGACTGATAGGCTTTTACAAAGTTTTTTACTTTCTGGCTGTTTTTATTATCCTGCCTGGCGACCACCACATTCACATAAGGTGAGTCTTTATCTTCCACGAGAATACCTTGTTTTTCCTGATCCAGTCCTGCTTGTGCTGCAAAGTTATTATTAATCACCCCTACAACAACATCTCTGTCTTCCAAAACCCTTGGAATCTGAGCGCCTTCAATCTCCATGATTTTCAATTGTTTCGGATTTTCTGTAATATCCGTTACTTTGGGCAGAAGTCCGACACCATCTTTCAATTTCAACAGACCGCTTTTTTGCAGAAGCAGTAAAGAACGTCCTCCGTTGGTAGGATCATTGGGTATAACAATCGTGTTGCCTTCCTGTAACTGACTGATATTCGTAATCTTTTTGGAATAGGCAACAATAGGATACACAAATGTATTTCCTACAGGCACAAGGTTGTATCCTCTCTGTTTTGATTGTTCTGTTAAATAAGGAATATGCTGAAAGGCATTAGCATCAATATCTCCGTTGGTCAAAGCTTCGTTGGGAACTACATAATCATTGAAAGGGATCAATTCCACTTCCAGATTGTATTTGTCTTTAGCTACTTTTTTGGCCACTTCAGCAATTTCCTGTTCCGGACCATACGTAATTCCTACGCGGATAAAGTTCGGGTCATCTTTTCTTCCCGAGCAGGCACTGAATAACAAAATTCCTGCAACCAATACACCAAAAATCTTTATTTTTTTCATTCTATTTTTTATTTAAATACTATTGAAGCAAAAGAGTAAAAAATGATCTTATCCATTCCCATACCCCGAAACTCGCACCCCGAATCTCAAACCCTCAAACACTCCCACTCTCAAACCCTCTCACCCAAAAACTACCTGTGATCAAATCTTTTTGATAATCTATCGCCCATAAACTGGATGATAAATACCAAAAGAACAAGCAGAATCAAAACGGTGTTCATAATAACAATATCATATCCGATATATCCGTACTGGTAGCCTACCTGTCCAAGTCCGCCAGCTCCTACAGCACCACCCATTGCAGAGTAACCTACTAAGGTAATCAAAGTGATAGTCGCATTATTGATTAATGAAGGAAGTGCTTCAGGAAGCAAAACTTTTCTGATAATCTGTAATGGAGAAGCTCCCAAAGCTCTGGCTGTTTCTATCAAACCATGAGGAACCTCAATCAGGCTGTTCTCTACAAGTCTTGCAATAAAAGGGGCAGCTCCCACACTGAGAGGCACCAAAGCGGCATTCACACCAATAGAAGTTCCTGCAAGAATTCTGGTGAAAGGAATCATCCATACAATCAGAATAATGAAGGGAATGGCACGGAAAATATTAACAAGAATAGATAGTCCTCTATGGTAGGCTGCATTTTCCAGCAGTTGTCCTTTTCTGGTTAAAAATAACATGATTCCTACCGGAAGTCCCAGCACAAATCCAAAAAATCCGGATAAAAATGTCATATAAACCGTTTCCCAGGTTCCTTTTGCCAAAAGGGCAATTACCGTATCACTAAGCATATCCTTTTACTGTATTTTGAATTTTATTTTGGTTGAAATAATAGATCGCCTGTTGGTTTTCTTCGGCTTCACCCTGAAGCTGCAAAAGTAGTTTACCAAAATTGGAATTTCCAAAATATTCTACATCTGCCTTTAACAATTTATAAGGGATTTTATATTGGCTGTATAGCGTTGAAAGAATCTGTTCAACACTGATGTTTTCGTTAAGTTCTATTTCGACCAGCGGAAATAAACCTTCTTTAGGCTCTTTCTGCAGTCTGTTGATGAGTTCCTGTGGCAGGGTCATGATGTCTGAATTGATGAACTGGCGGATGATCGGGTTTTCTTTATCCGAAATAATCTCGCTCAAAGTTCCTTTTGTTAATAATTTTCCTTTATCGATCACAGCAACGTGGTTGCAGACCGCTTTGATGACTTCCATTTCGTGGGTAATTAAAAGTATAGTAATTCCCAGTCTCTGATTGATATCTCGTAAAAGCTGCAGAATAGACTGCGTGGTAGCCGGATCCAGTGCGCTGGTTGCTTCATCACAAAGCAGAAGGTGAGGATCATTGGCCAAAGCCCTTGCAATGGCTACTCTTTGTTTCTGCCCTCCGGAAAGGCTTTTAGGATAATCGTTGGCTTTATCTTCAAGTCCTACAATCTTCAGGAGTTCGTTTACTTTTCTGTTGATTTCGTCCTTGCTGGTATGATCCAGTTCCAATGGAAGCGCTACATTATCAAAAACAGTTCTTGAAGAAAGAAGATTGAAATGCTGGAAGATCATTCCGATTTTTTTGCGCTCCTCAGCCAGTTGTTTGGAGCTAAGTTTGGTGAAATCCTTTCCGTTAATAATGATCTGTCCTTCATCCGGTCTTTCTAATAAATTGACCGTACGGATCAGCGTACTTTTTCCTGCACCTGAAAAACCGATAATTCCTACAATATCTCCTTTATCTATATTAAGACTCACCTTATCCAGTGCCTTAAAGGACTGTTTTTTCTGGTGAAATGTTTTTGATATGTTTCTGATTTCTATCATTCTGATTTTATATACTTTTTAAATAGGCTGATATCTTCTGCCTGTTCTGTTTAAAAATCTCCTTACTCTTCTGATTTTGACCTTGGCCCGTTTTGAAAGTCTGAAATACTTGGTGACATTGGTTAGAAGTACTCCCAACAATATGATGAATAAACCATACAGCTGACCTCCATTGATGCTTTGGTTGGCAACAATCCAGCCAGCAATCACTGTTACAATAGGATTGATGTAGGTATGGGTGCTTACCAAAGCAGCGGGTTTTACGGACAGAAGCCAAATGTACGACAAATAAGCGACTATCGATCCAAAGAAGATCAAAAATAGAACCCCAAACCATGCCGATAACGGAACCGCAGAAACTGAAAAATCAGTCCATTCTCTTCTGAAAAAAGCAATGATAAAAGAAGCTAATCCAGCTACTATAAGCTGTTGTGCAATATTCATAAACGTAGATTGGGAAGCAGGATTTTTCTTTGAATATAATGAACCCAATACCCATGCAATGGAACTTAATCCTAATACTATAAATGCCGTAATACGCAGGTTTCCATCAGTGATTGCATGAGCATTAGAATTTACGCTGCCTTTTAAAAACATAACCAGTCCTACAAATCCGATAATCAATCCTATCGGAATGAATTTATCCGAAAAATAATATTTCCAGTTCTTTTTATCAATGGCAATAAACCAGAACGGCCCCGTTGCGATAGAAATAGCAGCCTCAGAAGCTGTCACATATTGTTCTCCCCAGGCTACCAGCCCGGTTCCTCCGGTAAGAATAAGAATACCGGTAATGGCATTTTTCTTCCAGTTGATCAGAGAATTTGCTTTTTCTCCTTTAGACAGAAGATATCCTATCATCAGAATTCCGGCAACCAGAAATCTTAATCCTGAAAGAATGAATGGCGGAAAACCTTTTAAGCCAAATGAAATAGCTAAAAACGTAATTCCCCATATCACATAAATGTTTGTAAACGCCAATGGAATTAACCATTTGTTTTTAGAATTGCTCATTTTTATTTTTTTAATGTTGTTGTGTTCAATGAAAAAAGGCTCTACCACGTGGTAAAGCCTTTGAAAATATATCTAAATAAAAGTAAGGTCAACCACAGTATTCTTGATGTATAGGCATACACATATCCTTCATCATATTTTTGATGGTATGTTTCTTCATTGAATTATATTTTAATTCTGCCTTCATTTTGTCTTATTTCCTGAATACGTTTGCAAATATATAATATAATTTTTATTAGTCCACTAAAAAAGTAGGCTTTTTAAATATTAAATTATCATTAATGAGTTAATTAGCTTTATTTCAGTGTTTTATGTGTTTTTATTTTTTACTTATTTAAAACTGTTTATCAATGTTTTATGCTTTTTAATTCAAATGCTATAGAAATTGACTGGTAATTGGAGTTGTGGAAAATATAAAATAAATTGAATTTTTTGAGAATTGTGTAAAGTTGGTTGTGTGATGTTTAAAAAATGATTTAAAATGTGTTTGCGGAAACGGAGTTTTGCATTTATTAAACTAGTTAAATGCGCAAGATTTCTGTTCACTGTAATTTAGCATCAAAATTAAAAGACATGGACAATAGAATTTTAGGTCTGCATCATATCACTGCTATTGCAGACAACGCGAAAAGAAATTTAGATTTTTATACCAAAGTTTTAGGCGTAAGACTGGTAAAGAAAACCGTAAATTTTGACGATCCGGGAACGTATCACTTCTATTTCGGAAATGAAAACGGAACTCCGGGAACCATTCTTACATTCTTTCCGTGGGAAGGAATAGGGAAAGGTACCAATGGAAGCGGAATGGCGACTCATATCGGATATTCTGTACCCAAAGGAAGCCTTGACTTCTGGAAAAATCATTTACAAAGCCTCAATGTAACCACAGAAGAAGGCGAAATTTTTGGAGAAAAGATGATTTCTTTCAATGATCCGGACGGACTTCAGTTACAGCTGATAGAACCATTAGTTGAAGACAACAGAAAAGTATGGACAACTGATGATATTAAAGATGAAAATGCATTAAGAGGCTTTCATAATGTTACTTTAACCTTAAAAAAAGCAGATCCTACCATTAAAGTTCTGACCGATATTTTAGGGTATGATTTGCAGAAACAGGAGGGAGAAAGATACAGATTGGCAACTGATGCCATTGATACGGCTAATATTGTTGATATTATTGAAAATGATACCATTCCGGCAGGTAGAAATGCAGCGGGAACCAATCACCACATTGCATTCAGAGTAAAAGATGACAATGTTTTGATGGAATATCGTGAGAAAGCCTTATCCGCAGGACTAAGTATCACTCCAAAAATCAACAGAGATTATTTCTACTCACTGTATTTCCGTGAACCTGGGGGTGTTTTGTTTGAAATAGCAACCGATAATCCGGGATTCACTGTGGATGAACCTTTGAATGAATTGGGAACCAACCTTAAACTTCCTGTTCAATATGAAGGAATGCGTGAGAAAATACAAGGAGTATTGTCGAACTTATCATAGATCATCGGTCATATTTTATAAAGATGCTAATTTTGAATTAAGATTTAAAAACAATAAAAATGGAAAGAACAGAAATAGTTTTAGAAGGAAGAAAAGGAGAGATTCAGCTTTTCTCAGATGATCATAAAGCAGGTAAAATGGACATATCAGTCATTGGAAAAAAGCTGACTGTTTACCATACCGAAGTAAACCCGGAATATGAAGGAAAAGGTTTTGCCAAAATTTTACTGGAAAGACTGGTTTCCTACGCAAGAGAAAATGATTTGAAAATTCTACCGCTATGTCCTTATGTTCACGCTCAGTTCAAACGTCATCCGGAAGAATATAATGATGTATGGTTGAAGGAAGAACTGTAGGGAGTTTGAGATGCGGGTTTCGGGATGCGGGTTTTCGAGATTCGAGTTTGAGAGTCGGAGGGTAAGAGGGTTTGAGAGTCTTGAGCTAAAAAACATAAGATGAATAAAGTTATTCTCGAACTTATCAACCGAACCCCGAATCCCGAAATCTCGGATCCATCATAATAACCAATTAACAATTTTATCACAATGAAACTTATCACAGGATTGCATCACGTTACGGCAATTACCGGCAATGCACAGGAAAATATAGATTTTTATACCGGAGTTTTGGGACTTCGGTTGGTCAAAAAAACGGTCAATTTTGATTACTCAGATGTTTATCATTTTTACTTCGGTGACGAATACGGAACACCGGGAACGATTATGACTACTTTTCCTTATGGTAAAGATCTGATCAATGGCAGACATGGTAAAGGAATGCTCAATACAACAGCTTTTTCAGTTTCTATCGATGCCCTGGATTATTGGATGAACCGTCTGGAACAATTCAATATTCCCTTCAAGCAGCCGCAGCAAAGGTTCTCTGATGAAGTTTTCATTTATCTTGAAGATTTTGATGGATTGGGATTGGAATTGGTTTTTAATGATAAAGACGAGAGAAAAGGATATTACAACGGTTATATTCCTAAAGATTATGCGATAAAAGGAATTCATCATGTGGAAATCTGGCAGGATGCCTATGAAAGAACAGCAGCACTTCTGACCACTCAGATGGATCATAAAGTAATCAAAGAAAGCCCTGACCGATTGAGATTGGGAACAGAAAATATGCCGGGGAAATATGTAGATCTGCTTTCTACCCCAAATGCTTTAAAAGGATTAGCAGGAAGAGGAACAGTTCACCACGTAGCTTTTGCCACTCCCGATGCGGAATCCCAGTTGGAAATGGTAAAAAGATTAAATGCATACGGATTGGAGCATACCGAAGTGAAAGACAGAAAATATTTTACTTCCGTATATTTTAAAGAACCGGGAGGCGTTTTGTTTGAAATTGCAACTTCAGGTCCAGGTTTCGATGTAGATGAAGAAGCAGCATTTTTAGGAGAAGATCTGCAATTGCCGCTACAGTTTGAAAAAAGAAGAGAACGTTTGAAAGAAGTTCTTCCTAAAATCGATTATCCAACAGAAAAATTCAGATAAAAATAATGAGTCATATTTTAAATATAAAAACAGCAGGAATTCCATTAAATCAGGCAGAAAAAGCTTTAATAATGATTCATGGACGCGGAGGAAGTGCTCAGGATATTCTGAGTTTGTCCCAGCATTTAAATGTAAAAGATTATGCACTGCTGGCTCCACAGGCTTTGAATCACACCTGGTATCCTTTTTCATTTATAGCTCCCGTAGAACAAAATGAACCGTGGTTATCATCTGCTATTGAAATGGTTGAAGAAACTGTAAAAGCAGCTGTTAATGCAGGAATTAAACCTGAAAACATTTACTTCTTCGGATTTTCCCAGGGAGCCTGTCTTACCCTTGAATTTTTAGCCCGAAACGCTCAGAAGTTCGGTGGAGCAGCTGCCATTATCGGTGGTGTGATTGGAGATAAAATCAACCGTGAAAATTATAATGGCGATTTTGCAGGAACTCCGGTTTTCCTGGGAACCAGCAATCCTGATTTTCATGTTCCGGTAGAAAGAGTATACGCTACAGCCAATATTTTAAGAGAAATGAATGCAGAGGTAACAGAAAAAGTATATGCCAATTTCGGACATTCTATTAACGAGGAAGAAATTGAAATCGCTAATTCAGTTATATTTAAATAATGTAACCACAAAAGTCACAAAAGATTTGATAAGTTAATATTGAACTTTTGACAAGAATACTTAAGTTTTATAAAAATCTTTGATTTTTCTCTTATGTGATCTTTATATAGTATTTTTATTAAACTTCTTAAACATTTTAAAACAAAAACTTTGTGACTTTTGTGGTTATTACATTTTAGGAATCTAACCCAATACATCAATTAGCATTCAATAGCGGTGGGCTTTAGCCCGCCAAACAAAAAATCACTGGTTTTAGCCCAAACCTAAATAGCCCAAACCTAAATAACCCAAACCTAAAAACTAACTTCTAACCTCTAATTTCTAATTTCTAAAAAAACATGCACGAACAACTCCTTTTAATCCTTGGACTTTTATTACTCGTTATGCTGCTGGTCATGCTGGCACAGCGGATCAAAATAGCCTATCCTATCTTTCTGGTACTTGCCGGATTGGGGATCAGCCTTATTCCCGGAGTCCCTGTTTTAAAGCTGGATCCGGAGATTATATTTCTGATTTTCTTACCACCTCTTTTATACGAAGCAGCCTGGTACACTTCATGGAATGACTTCTGGAAATGGAAGCGTCCCATCAGTCTCTTGGCTTTCGGGTTGGTATTTCTGACTTCTTTAGTAGTTGCCTACACTTCACAAATGTTGATTCCGGGGTTTACGCTGGCATTAGGATTTTTATTGGGAGGAATTGTTTCGCCGCCGGATGCCGTAGCAGCCACAACAGTTTTAAAAGGATTAAAAGTTCCCAAACGTACGATTGCCATATTGGAAGGAGAAAGTTTGATTAATGATGCTTCTTCACTGATTGTTTTCAGATTTGCTCTGGCCGCTGTAATGACAGGTGCTTTCTCAATGCATGAAGCGACTGGACAGTTTTTTCTGGTAGCAGGTATGGGTGTTGTCGTAGGGATTTCAGGAGCTCATATTTTTTATGCTATTCACCGTTTTTTACCCACTACACCCGCTATTGATGCAGCACTTACGGTAATGACGCCATATATTTTATTTCTTTCTGCGGAACATTTTCATTTTTCTGGGGTGATGGCTGTCGTGAGCGGAGGATTGTTTATGTCTTTCCGTGCTCATGAGATTTTTAAAACAGGAACCACAAGAATCAATATGACAGGAGTCTGGAACACCCTGATTTTTGTGATGAATGCTTTGGTTTTTGTATTGATTGGTCTTGAACTTCCGGATATAATCAATGGATTAGGGGACATTTCACTAATGGAAGGTATTAAATATGGTTTGATTATAAGCCTGATCGTCATTGTGGTACGTCTTTTATGGATCTATCCAGTGGCTCATCTTCCAAGATGGTTTAGTGAAAAGGCCCGCCGTGATCCGAGTCCGGGATGGAAAAATCCTTTAATCATAGGCTGGGCAGGAATGAGAGGAGTGGTTTCCCTGGCAACAGCCTTGTCTATTCCGGTGATGATGAATTCACAAGCTGAGTTTCCGATGAGAAATCTGATTATTTTTATCACATTTGTGGTTATTTTTGTAACCTTGGTGTTTCAGGGACTTACCCTGCCTTTGATCATTAAATTAACCAAAATAGGAGAGATTGATCATATTTTGCCTTCTCACGAACAGCAGGCCGGAATTCAGATGAGACTGGATAAACTTGCCGTTCATAAACTTGATAATGAATACAATGACGCGGTGAACAGCAATGGTCTGCTGGAGAACCTTAAAAAGGCGCTGGAAAGTGATATCAAACTTCACCAGAATCATCTCAATTCTATTGAAATGTGCACCAACAGACGAAATGATATGGCAGAATATCATAAAGTAATGCTGGATATATTTGCCTTACAGCGAAAAGAACTCTTTAAAATGAAACGCGAAAAACTTTTCAGTGATGATGAAATCCGAAAAGCAGAATCACAACTGGATTTAAACGAATTGAAAATTACAGGGAATAAGCATTTGTAGGAAGGTTCGGGATGCGTGATACGGGTTTGAGAGTAAGAGAGTTTGAGATTGGGGTGTGAGGTTTCGAGTTTCGGATACGAGTGGGTGAGTTTGAGGATGGGTGCGTTTGAAATTGTAAGGGTGTAAATTGCTACAGAATGGACAAACTAAGCACTTTATTTATCCACACACTATCTCATTCCGCAGGAATCCAAATCGTCATTTTACCCTTTACATAAACAATATAAACATTAAACTCTAAACCTCGAACTTTAAACCTTAAACCTTGAATTTTAAACTTTAAACACTGAACAACATGAAAACATTACATTTTTTAGTCATAGGAAAGAATCGGGAAATTCTGGATACTTTAAAAAGAATTATAGAAAACAATGAAGGCTGGACAGCAGAAATACAAAGTGATGAAAATTTCTGCTATCAGTATATAAAGAATAATACGGTGGATATTGTTCTTTTAAGTTCCGGCTTAGAGGAGGATTTTGAGAAAGATATAAAAATATTCTGTGCCGGTTTGGATAAGGACGTTAAAGTAATCGATCATTACGGAGGAGGAAGTGGACTTTTAAAGAATGAAGTTTACAGTCTTTTTCCTAATTTGCAGGGATAAACCTGATAGTATGTTCGAAAATATCATCAAAAATATTACACGATTTATATCAATCACTCCGGAAGAAGAAAAAACTTTTACAGATCTGCTTGTTTGCCAGTCGTTTCCAAAGAAAACGGTTTTGCTCAGAGAAGGAGAGATCTGCCAGTTTGAAGGGTATATTCACAAAGGATGTGTGAGAATGTATTGTTTGGATGATAATGGTTCTGAAGTAACGTTGTTATTTGCCATTGAAGATTGGTGGATCAGTGATATTGCCTCATTTCAGGAGCAGAAACCTTCTAAAGTGTATATTGAAACGTTGGAAGACTCAGAAATTTATATGTTGAATCCTTCAACGAAAGAAAAACTATTACAGGAGATTCCTAAATTCGAAAGGGTTTTCAGAATGCTGGTTCAGAGAAACCTGGCAACCCTGCAGAGCCGACTGGTGAATACCATTTCCAAAACTGCATCAGACAGATACCTTGAGTTCATCAAAGTATATCCTTCAATCCCGCAAAGAGTAGCACAGTATTATATTGCTTCCTATCTGGGAGTTTCAAAAGAATTTGTCAGTACCATCAGAAAGCGCCTTGCTTCAAAGGAGAAATAAATCTTAGTTTTTATACTTGCAGATTGCAGAGATTTGCATGGATTTTATAGGTGTGAATATTCCTGTGAAATTATAGTCACCCATTTTATCGGAGATAAAATCCTTGCGCCTTAAAAATATTTAGCTTAAAAAACAACTTGCGCCTTTGCGTTTTCCAACTATTTTTTGACTTATCATCCATACAGAGATTCCTATGGAATGACACAATTGCAATAATGGCCTTACCCACACAGTTTGTCATTCCGTAGGAATCTAAATAGAGTTATTCTTTAAAATATTATATCAAATTAAATAGTTCCTAAGAGTAAAAAGCCTCTTGCGCTTTCCAAAAAATAGCAATCCAATATAGTTATACTGTCGAATACAAAAGTATCCGGCATTTTTTTTTGCTGCAAAGTCATTTATTAAACTAGTTAAATGTGCAGGGTTTCCGGTCTCTCTAAATTTGTCCTATCAAACAAGAACAAATAACAATCTGATATGGACAGAAAAGATTTTTTAAAGAAAGGATTATTGGGAACAGGAATGTTTGTAGCATCAGCTTCTTTGGCCAGTGCTATGAAAAATGACATCGACGAGATCGAACCATTAGAACCTATCGGATACAATCATCTTCCCAATACAGAATCAAAAATAAAAGAAAACTCTGTGATCCACAGAGCTGATTCAAGAGGAAAAGCAGATCACGGATGGCTGTTGAGTCAGCACACTTTCAGTTTTGCCAATTATTACAACCCTGAAAGAATGCACTTTGGAGTATTGAGAGTCCTGAATAATGATAAAGTGGAGGCAGGAAGAGGTTTCGGAACCCACCCTCATGACAATATGGAAATCATCAGTATTCCTTTGGAAGGTGATCTTGAACACAAAGACAGCATGGGAAATACAGCAGTGATCAGAAGCGGAGATATTCAGGTCATGAGTGCAGGAACCGGAATTATGCACAGTGAATTCAATAAAAACAGTGATCAACTGGTGAAATTCCTTCAAATCTGGATTTATCCGAAAAAAAGAAATGTGACGCCGAGATATGATCAGATCACTTTAGACAAAACCAAAGGTCATAATCAATTTCAACAGATTCTTTCCCCCAATGAAGATGACGAAGGTGTATGGATTCATCAGGATGCATGGTTTCATCTGGGAACTTTTGATCAGAATAAAGAAACGCTTTATCAGATCAGAAAAAAAGGAAACGGAATCTATGCTTTTATTTTAAAGGGAAGCGCAGAAATAGGCGGAGAGATCATAGAAGAACGAGATGGATTCGGAGTTTGGGATATTCAGGAAATTACAATCAAAACCCTTCAGGAAGGTACAGAAATCCTTTTAATGGAAGTACCAATGACACTATAAAAATTAAACAAAAATAACAACTCTTAAATTTTAAATTATTATGAAAAAATTAATCCTATCATTTGCAGCTGGTTTATTATCATTAACAGCATCAGCTCAAAACCCTGGAAAATCATTATTAAATCCTACCAATCATGCAGTAGTGCTTATCGACCATGAAGGACAAATGGCTTTCGCAACAAAAAGCATCAGCATGGAAGAATTAAGAAATAATGTAGCACTGGTAGCAGGTGGATCAAAAATATTCAATGTTCCTACAGTAGTAACGACGGTGGCAGAAAAGTCATTCAGCGGACCTGTTTTCCCGGAAATTTCAGAAGTATATCCTCAAGCAACCAGTGGATATGTAGACAGAACTACCATGAATACATGGGAAGATGTTAATGCTCACAAAGCCATTACAGGAAAAAATAAAAAGAAACTGGTTTTTGCCGGATTATGGACAAGTGTATGTATCGTAGGACCTGTATTATCAGCGATTGACGAAGGTTATGATGTTTACGTAGTAACCGATGCTTCAGGGGATATTTCTAAAGAAGCTCACGATCAGTCAATCACCCGTATGGTTCAGGCAGGAGCGCATCCAATCACCTCTGTTCAGTATGTATTGGAACTGCAGAGAGATTGGGCAAGAAAAGAAACCTACAAGCCGGTTAATGATCTGATGAAAAAACATGGTGGAGCTTACGGTATTGGAATTCAGTATGCTCAGGAAATGTTAAAACACTAATGGGGCTGTTTCGGCAGGCTGAAAGCCTGCCGAAACCTTCAAACTTAAATATTGAAATAATGAAACTACTGAATATACTTACACTTTCCACAGTTCTGGCAGCAGGAATTCTGAATGCTCAGAAAGCAGACATGATCATCACCAATGGAAAGATCACCACAATGGATGATAAAAATCCGGAAGCACAGGCTGTTGCCATCAAAGACCACAAAATCTTACAGGTGGGAACCAACGCCCAGATTTTAAAATTAAAAAATGGTAATACAAAAGTCATTGATGCCAAAGGAAATAGGGTGATTCCCGGATTGTTTGACAGCCATTTGCATGTGATTCGAGGAGGAAGGTTCTATAATACTGAACTTCGTTGGGATGGTGTGAAATCTTTAAAAAGAGCTTTGGAAATGTTGAAAGAACAAGCTCAGAGAACACCGAAAGGACAATGGGTAAGAGTCATCGGAGGCTGGAATGAATATCAGTTTGAAGAAAAAAGACTTCCCACGCTGGCTGAAATTAATGAAGCTACAGGAAATGTGCCCACTTTTGTCATGTATCTCTATGGAAAAGCCTGGTTAAACAAAGCCGGATTAAAAGAACTGAATATCAATGGAGATACTCCCAATCCTGTCCAAGGTTTAATTGAAAAAGACAATAACGGAGATCCTACAGGATTACTGGTGGCAGAGCCTAATGCATTTATTCTTTATTCAACATTGGCGAAACTGCCGGAGCTGAAAGAAGAAGAAAAAGTAAATTCTACCCTTCAATACATGACGGAACTGAACAGATTAGGAGTGACTGCCGTAATGGATGCAGGTGGAGGATTCCAGAATTTCCCGGACGACTACGGAACAACAGATCAGTTGAACAAACAGGGGAAAATTACCGTTCGACTTCCTTACTACTTATTTGCCCAGAAAAAAGGATCTGAACTTGCCGATTATACCAAATGGATTGGAATGGTAGAAATTGATGACCATGGTCACAATGATTTTAATGAAATCGATTATCATGTCAACGGAGGAGGAGAAAACCTCGTATCAGACGGAGCCGATTTTGAAAACTTTCTTTTCCCAAGACCGGAACTTCCGGCTACGATGGAAAAAAACATGAAAGACGTAGTAAGTCTTCTGGTAAAAAATAAATGGCCTTTCAGAATCCATGCGACGTACAATGAAAGTATCACCAGATTTTTAAATGTTATCGAAGATGTCAATAAAGAAACTCCTTTGAACGGATTAGTATGGTTTATCGACCACGCAGAAACCGTTACCGAAGATAATATGAAAAGAATCAAAGCGTTGGGTGGAGGAATTGCAGTACAGCACAGAATGGCATATCAGGGAGAAAGTTTCATCCATAGATATGGTAAAAAGCCCGCTTTAGCTTCTCCTCCCGTGAAAAAAATGCTGGAAATGGGAATTCCGGTAGGATTGGGAACTGATGGAACAAGAGTAGCAAGTTACAATCCATGGGTGGCTTTATACTGGATTACTACAGGAAAAACAATAGGAGGAACTCAGGTGATGGCTAAAGAAAATACACTGGACAGAAAAACAGCTTTATCACTTTCTACTTACGGAGGATACGAATTGATCAAAGACTACCAGAAAGGAAAAATCCAGAAAGGATACTTTGCAGATCTTACTATTCTGGACAAAGATTATTTCACGATCAATGATGAAGACATCAAAAACATCACTTCAAAACTGACAATCGTAGACGGAAAAGTCGTGTACGGAGATGAAACCTACAAAACAGCAGCACCCGCACCACTTCCAGTTATTCCAGACTGGTCACCCGTAAAATATTACGGAGGCTATCAGACAAAATAATTTTTTAAATCACAAAAGTCACGAAAGCTTCTAATCACTCAAGTATCCACCAACATTTCAATTGAAGGGGTGAAAATTCCCCTCCCTTGGAGGGGTGGCGAAAATTCAAAGAATTTTTGACGGGGTGGTTCTATACACAAAGAAATTACCACTATAAATACCCCCAATCATCCGTGTCAATCCGTGTAATCTGCAGTTAAAAAAAACAAAAATCATTTTAAAAATTCATTCCAATCATGAAAAAGTTAATCCATATCATCACCAATACCAATCCGGGAAGAAAATTAACAGATGTTGCCCTTCTAGCTTTCAGAATCTTACTTTCCGTAGAATTAATCGTAGCTCACGGATTAAAAAAAATAGGAGTAGGCGTTTCACAAGCAGAGCAGGTGCCCAACCCGCTGCATCTTCCTGAAGCTTTCAATAGCCTTTTCGCTGATGCTGCCAATCTCGTATTTCCGGTATTTGTAATCTTTGGTCTTTTCACAAGAATTGCTGTGTTGCCGATCTTAGCGGTGACGCTTACAGGATACTTTATTCTCCATTGGAATGATGCTTTATTGGTAAAAGATACTCCTTTCATGTACAGTTTGTGTTACCTGTTTTTACTGTTTATGGGAGCGGGAAGATATTCAGTGGATCATTATTTAACAAAGAAATCATTATGAAAAAACTGATTGCCATTGTACTGTTGCTGCAGATTTTTATTCCCGTTCAGCTTTCGGCTCAGTTTAAGCTGATGAGGTTTGATGAAGATTATGCTTCCTATAAAGACTCTGCAAAAACTTTTTACAATTCCATCAAATATATACCGCTTGCAGAAAAAAGCAACCATTATCTTTCATTGGGAGGAGAAGCAAGACTGGAATTTGTAGACTTTAATAATGAAGATTGGGGAAGAATGGACATTGGAAGTAATCCTTTTCTGATTCAAAGATACAGTGTACATGCAGATCTGCATCTGGGCTCAAGAGTAAGAATTTTCGGACAGGTGAGAAGTGCATGGGAAAATGGAAGAAAGAACGGTCCGAGACCTATTGATGAAGATCATTTGAATATCCAGAATCTCTTCATTGATGTTGATATTTTGAAAAATGATAAAGAAAAGCTTACAGTGCGTGCCGGAAGACAGGAACTTGATTATGGAAGCGGAAGACTGATCTCAGTAAGAGAAGGTCCGAATTTAAGACTCTATTTTGATGGATTAAAATTCATGTACAAAAAAGGAAATTTCAGATCTGATGCCTTTATGATGGCCGCCAGTGAAATCAATCCGGGAGCTTTTGATAACAAGTCTTCAAAATCAATCAATCTTTGGGGAAGTTACAACACATGGATTATTCCCAGAAGCGGAAATCTGGAGCTCTATTATCTGGGGATTCACAGAAAGGATGTACGTTTTGAAGATGGACTTTCCGATGAGAACAGACATACTTTTGGCGGAAGATTATGGAAATATGGAGGAGGTTTTATTTACAATTTCGAAGCAGCCTACCAGTTTGGGAACTTTAATGCAGGAAATATCAGCGCCTGGACAGCTTCTGCAGACATCGGATATATGTTTGAAAATGTAAAAGGAAAACCGACCATCAACCTTAGAAACGACTATATTTCAGGAGACAGCAATAAAGGAGACGGAACATTGGGAACATTCAACCCGCTGTACCCGAAAGGTGGGTATTTTGGATTTAATCCTCAGATCGGTCCGGTGAATTTAATTGATATCCATCCTTATGCAACCATTGATTTAGGTAAAAAAATAACCGTACAGGCAGACGTAGTTTTCAACTGGAGATATTCTATCCAGGACGGAATTTACAGACCCAGCGGAACATTGAACCTGGCGTCTTCCAACTCAAAAAAGAGATACATCGGAACCGCATTTTTAGGAAGCTTTAATTATAAGATCAATCCATTTTTAACCTTTAACACCGGAATACAATATTTCAATACCGGAGCCTTTATCAACGACGTAATCGACAACCACAAAGACGGACTTTTCATCAATTCCAGAATCGTATTTAAATTTTAAAAAACACAGGGAATTTGAAAATTTGAAAATGAGATCATTTGAAAATAAATTGAACAATTATCCCACATCAATGCACCTCTCCATCACAGAAACTACCTTTGAAAAAGAAAAAAATATCAGGAGCGAAGCGACTTGCGCCTTAACAACATAAACCTTAAAAAAACTTTGCGCCCTTGCGTTATTCCAACAAACAAAATTGACAACCCGCAATTTGAACCCCGCAACTCGCACCCCATAACTCGAAACCAGCAACAAAAATAACCAGCAACAAACAACAAAAAATAAATCACATGAAAAATACACTAAAACAATCACTGGTAATTGCAGCTTTAGCATTATCTACCTTAAACTTTGCACAAACCACAACCACAGCTCCTGCAAAAACAACAGCCATCGGAACTTCCAAAACCTGGGGAACCGTAGACGGAATTTCCATGATAGGATTAGTACAAGGTCCATCATCTGCTGACGCCCAACTTCAGGTAGCCTGTGTTTTCGAATATACAGAAGGAGACATCTTCAATGCTCAGGCATTACCCGCTAAATTGAACGGATTGGTTCACCTGGATGAGGCTTTAAAAGGAGAACTGACCAACCTTAGAAAAACAGGACAGTTTCAGGGACATTCTTTGGAAACCATTTTAATTACACCGCCTGCAGGATCGATGTCTGCCAAGAAATTATTATTGATCGGTTTAGGTGACCGTAATAAATTCACTCCCGATTTAATGACTTCCGTAGGGGAAGTGGCGGCCCGTGAAGCCATGAGGTTAGGCGTTACCAATTTTGCATTCGCCAGTGATCTGAAAGATGCCGGAATAGATTTACCCACCGCTTTGGTAGCGGGAAATGTAGTAAGAGGAATTGTACATGCCAACCGTTCCGAAAATTACTTGAAAGAACACAAATTATCTACCACCAAAAAAATAGAAAAAGTATACCTTCTGGCTGGTCCTGCCTTTTTTGAAACCGCAGGCGGAGGAATTTCCGATGCCATTTCAGAAGTAAAAAAGAAATAATGAACTAGTTTCATTACATTGTTGATCCGGCCTCCTTTTTATAAGGAGGCTTTTTGTTAGATTTGTAAAAAAACTAATAATGACATATTTTAATAAAGATGAAATTTTTTTAGCATATAAAAAAGTAAAGCATTTTTTCTACTATGATAATGCTAATTTGCTGGAAAAAAAGAAGATATCAAATTTCGAAAATGAGCTATTTTTTTCTAATGAACATATTCCTTCCCATAATGTAAAAGAAGTAAAAGATATTTTATTCGAACGTGTTAGTGGGTTTATTAATGATTATTTTGAAAATAATCTTGTTTCTGAAAAAATTTTAAAAGAAAGGATTAGTTTAATAAAATTGCCAAAATCACTTAGAAAACAGAATTTAGATATTATTACTAATAAAGCTAATATTAATGAAAATCTTAAAATTGAGCGATTTAGTTATTTTGCTGATATGCCTATAGAATTGCATATAATTAGTGTTCTTTGGATATTGTATAGTGGAAGATATTTAAACTCTTATATAAATGGTTCTAGTTATGCTAATTGTTTGGACATGGAATTTTTAAATAATAAAAATGAACCTAGTTCTAATTTTAAGTTGTTTAAGCCATATTTTGTTCAATATCAGACCTGGAGAGATACTGCTATTACGAAAGCAGAAGCATTACTTAATGAAGGAAGGGATGTCACTATTTTAAGCTTAGATATTAAGAACTACTATCATTCTGTTAGAATTAATTTATTATCAACGTTTAAACAAATAGAGAAACAGATTAGCAGAGTAGAATCTAATAATTCGGAGTTAGAGATTGAGCGAGTTAAAAAAATAAACGATTGGCTTTTAAAAATCCATAAACTTTATAAGGAAAAATGCATTACATTCTTCGGAGAAATATTTGATAATCAAATTCCTGATCCGAATGAGTATAATCTTCCAGTTGGGCTAATATCCTCAGGATTATTAGCTAATTATTATTTAAAAGAATTAGATGAACGTATAATAAATAACATTAATCCAGCTTTTTATGGAAGATATGTAGATGATTTAATGTTTGTATTTTCCGATATAAATAATTTTGTAGATAAAGATTTAAATTCATCCATAATTACATTTTTAAATAAAAATTTTGTCAAAAAAGATATTCTAGATTTTGAAGTAAAAAATGAATACATAAAGGATACATATTTTAAAAATGGTGATTATTTAGATTTAAAAGAATCAATACTTGAGAATGATCGTTTAAAAAAGCAAAAGGAAAATTTAGACTTTGATGAGAATAAAACAAATGTTTTCTTGACGGACAATATTAAGTTTAAGATTAAAACATTTGACAAAAGAAATGATAAGGATATCTATGAAAAAAATGATGATTTATTTAATTATGATGAACTAACCATTCAAAGTTCCAAAGTTGTTTTACATTATCTTGATCATAAAGAGTCGAGAGCAATTATTAATATTTTTAAAAGAAAGCTTGATAATCAAAGAAGTGAATTTAGATTTCTACCTGACGAAGATGAAATTAGTGAGAAGTTTGATGAAGAGGCATTTGAATTACGATATAATGATTCTATTAATAAATTTAGAAGTATAAGCGATTTTTCAGAAAATAAATATGGTGCTTCAAAGTTTTTGGCAAAAAAGATATTTGCTAAAAGTTTTGGTGATAAAGAGATAGATGATGATTCAGATAATCAAATTTTAACTTTTTTTAAAGGAGAAATAGCTATAAAATTTTATTCACTCTGGGAGAAAGTTGCAACATATTTTATTGTTAGTAATAGAGAAGAGTATTTATTTAAGTTTATAAAAAATGTCGAAAAAGCAATTCATCATACAGATTTTTCATTTAGATCATTTTCAGAAAGTAGAAAAAATAGTGAAGAAGAAAGAAAATTACTTTTTGATTATTTAGAAGTGTCTGTTGCAATTCCTCTAGCACTTAATCCAAATTTCGTTTCATATCACTTATTTAATGAATCAGATCAACTATTTTTCAAAAATATTAGAAAACTTTCATTAGGAATTAGGAAAAGTAATTTAATTAGACATTCTTTAATGTCAATACCATCATGTAATTTAACAAATATCCTCTGTACAAATCTATCTTTATTAGAAAATGATTTTAATAAATATAAAAACGAAAGTAAGGCTATAAATATTTTTGAGGTAAATAAATCTTTTGCCTTTTTAGTCCCTTATTATGTACAATTTCATGATGTTAATATATTAAGAATAATTCAAGTAATTACAAGTTTAGATAATATTACTATAAAGAAAAGTGATGAGTTTGATTATTTGTATCCTCCTAAAAAAGATGCGAAGGGTAAAACAGTAAAAAAGATTAAAGACAAAGAAATTGATATTATTAATAGTATACCTGATGATAGCTTTAAGTTATATTATTTTATAAATTATTCTTGGAAGTTTAATGTCAAAATAATAGATTTTGAAAGAACAAAGAAAAGGTACTTTACTATTGATAAGCTTGAACAACATACTAAAAGCTCTCAATCTATATATGTAAACGTTACTGGAGATAAGGTTGATAACGGTTATTCTGATCAAGTTAATAAAAATATAGCAATAGCAAATATCAAAATTAATTCGGCAGATATGTTTGCTAGTATAACAGGACATGCAAATGTTAAAAAAAATAGAAGAAAGAATATTTTTGGATTAATAAATGAAGCAGATAAAAATGAGGCTGATTTATTAGTTTTCCCTGAAGTTTCAATTCCATATTCTTGGATAAGGCTATTAGCTGAAAGAAGTCATAAAAGATTTATGGGAATTGTTGCAGGGTTGGAACATTGGGTAAATTCGAAAGGAGTTGTATTTAATTTTATGGTTACTATTTTACCATTTAAAATTAATTATTATACGACTTCAATAATAAAATTACGGTTAAAAAATCATTATTCACATTTTGAAAAACATCAAATAAAAGGCTATCGTTTATTAATTCCAAATGAAAATTTAGATAATTATACAATGTCATATGACCTTTTTCATTGGAGAAAAACATACTTTTCAGTTTATAATTGTTTTGAATTAGCAGATATTAACCACAGGTCTTTATTTAAGTCAAAAGTTGATTTTATAATTGCATCAGAATATAATAAAGATACAAGTTATTTTGCTGATATTGCAGGTGCTTGGGTAAGAGATATACATTCCTATTTTATTCAAGTAAATTCGTCAGATTTTGGTGATTCTAGAATAATACAGCCATCAAAATCATTTTGTAAAGATCTCATTCAAGTTAAAGGAGGAAATAATTCAACTATATTAGTTGGGAATTTAGATATTCAGAAGCTAAGAAACTTTCAATATAAAGAATATCATCTTCAAAAAGATGATATCGATGGAGGAAAAACAGTATTAAAACCAACACCTCCTGATTTTGATAGAAAGAATGTAAAAATAAGAATAGAGAATAAGGATTTTAATGTTTAGTAAAAGGATATTTTATTTAATAATAATTTGAGCAAGAATTAATGAGTAGTATTTTGTTGTTACAATTTTTTAAGTCAAAAAAAATCCCGATTTTTGCACTCCTTCAATAAACCCGAGTTCATGAAATTATGTATTGCCGAGAAACCCAGTGTTGCCAGAGATATCGCCAAAGTATTGGGCGCTACCACGCCTAAACAAGGCTATATGGAAGGAAACGGCTATTGCGTAACATGGACGTTCGGACACCTTTGTACCCTGAAAGAACCTCATGACTACGGTCCACAGTTCAAATCCTGGAACCTCTTTTCACTACCTATTATTCCCAGTAGTTTTGGAATCAAGCTGATCCCGAATAAAGGCGTTGAAAATCAGTTTAAAGTAATCGAGAAATTAGTAGAAGAATGTGATGAGGTCATTAACTGTGGGGATGCCGGGCAGGAGGGAGAACTCATTCAGCGTTGGGTCTTACAGAAGGCAAAATGCAACAAACCGATTCAGCGTTTATGGATTTCTTCACTAACGGAAGATGCTATCAAAGAAGGATTTGCGAGCTTAAAGCCAGCAGAAGATTACAAAAACCTTTATCTGGCCGGAAATGCCAGAGCCATAGGAGATTGGTTATTGGGAATCAATGCTACCAGACTTTTTACCAAGAAATTCGGGGGAAATAAAGCGGTTCTTTCTATTGGAAGAGTGCAGACCCCTACATTGGCGATGCTGGTGCAGCGTCAGAAAGAAATTGATGCCTTCACCACGGAAGAATATTGGGAGCTGAAAACCAAATACCGTGATGTCCTTTTCAGTGCAGCCATAGATCGTTTAAAGACGTTGGAACGTGCAGAAAAAGGATTGGAATATCTTAAAGTCAATCCATTTGAGATCGTTTCTTTCGAAATTAAAGAAGGAAAAGAAAAAAATCCAAGACTTTTCGATTTGACCGGACTTCAGGTAGAAGCCAATAAAAAATACGGATATTCAGCTGAAAATACGCTGAATTATATTCAAAGTCTTTACGAAAAGAAGCACGTAACTTACCCTCGTGTTGATACTACTTATCTATCCGAGAGTTTATATCCGAAAATAACAGGGATTCTTCAGAAAATGTATCCGTATCAGGATCTGATTGCACCTTTGTTGGAAGCTCCGATTCCAAAATCAAAGGCTGTTTTCGACGATACAAAAGTAACCGATCACCATGCCATCATTCCTACAGAAATTCCACCTTCTCAGAATTTGAGCAGGGAAGAAAAACTGATTTATGATCTGATTGCAAAGCGTTTCATTGCGGTATTCTATCCGGAATGTAAAATTTCCAATACTTTAGTAGAGGGAAAAGTAGGAACCATTCCTTTCAAAACAAGCGGAAGACAGGTTCTTGAAGCAGGATGGAGAGCCGTTTACGCTAAAGAACCGAAAGAAGAGACTACCGATAAGGAAAAAGAAAAAGAGGAAGAACAAACCATCCCTGAATTTACTGTAGGAGAAACCGGACCCCACGATCCTATGATCCACCAGGGAAAAACAACCCCTCCAAAACCATACACGGAAGCAACACTGCTGAGAGCGATGGAAACTGCCGGAAAACAGGTTGAAGATGAAGAATTGCGTGAAATGCTGAAGAACAACGGGATCGGAAGACCATCTACCCGTGCCAACATCATTGAAACCCTTTTCAAAAGAAAATACATCGAGAAGAAAAGGAAAAACCTCATCGCTACCCAAACCGGAATCCAACTGATTGATACCATCGAAGACGAGCTGTTAAAAAGCCCGGAATTGACCGGAGAATGGGAATCCAAACTTCGTAAAATTGAAAAAGGAGAGTATGAAGCCAATCTTTTCAAAGAAGAATTGATCCAGATGGTGACCGAGCTTACCAAAAAGGTTGTTGACGGCAAAGGGAAAGTCATCACTCTTCAGGAGGAAGAGAAAGAAGTGGTGAAAGAAAAGAAAAAAAGAGAGCCTGCCCAGAAGAAAGAACTTCAGTCCTGGGAAGAAACGAAATGCCCGAAATGTAAAGAACACAATCTGATCAAAGGGAAAACTGCTGTAGGCTGCTCCGATTTCAAAAACTGTGGCTTTAAAATTACCTTTGACATTTTCGGAAAAAAATTATCTGATAAACAACTTTTAGACTTGGTATTAAAAGGAAAAACCTCAAAATTAAAAGGCTTCTCTACCCATCCGGAAGCTATCACAGAAGGTGTTTTGACTTTAAGTGATGATTTCCAGGTACAACTGAGCTAATCAATAGCATATTTAATCCACATCGTCAATGATCATTAGAAAAAAATAAACTAACTAGAATTATCAAGTGGAGAATACGGGATTCGAACCCGTGATTTTTCAATACTGAATTAAGCGTATAGATTATTTTATATCTGGATTCCTACGGAATGACAAACTGTATGGATAAACTAAGCGTTGTACTTGTCATTCCGCAGGAATCTAACCTTATATTTTTTTACACTTTCAGAAAATGTTCCTTCACACTAATAATACAACTGAAGACGTAAAAATTCCCCTCTTCCGGAGGGGTGGCGAAAATTCCAAGAATTTTTGACGGGGTGGTTTACCGAAACAATCTCTCATACCAAACCCCAACATCACTCTTAATCTCCTCATGATGCTTACATAAAATCAAAGCCAGTTCCAGCTCAGACCTGTCAGATTTATAAGGATTCAAAGTAAGAAACCCAAAGAAATTTCCATCCTGATCAACAATCGCAGGAGGGTAGGAAGCATAAGCATTCCAGGGAGAATAGGTGCTGTATGAGCTTCCATAATTTCCATAAGTATTCCATATCGATTTTGAGCTGTAAACGTTTCCGTAATCGCTGAATTTATTCCAAATCGAATTTTTATCAAAATTATCACAGTTTAAGCATCCCAGATACTGATCCTGATCTGCGCCTCCATACAAATGCAGCGTCTGCGCATGAAAAATACAGCATAAGAAAAGACTTAAAATAACAAACACATTTTTATAATACATAAGATGATTACTTTATTTAATAAGTACAACTGTCAGAAATAAAAAGACTGGTACTAACCTCCATCTTCTCGCTTCCATCTTCCAGCCTTATCTATCAGTCTATTTTAAATTTTTTAGGTGATTTTCCAGTGATCTGAGTGAATTTTCTGTAAAAATATTCCAGTGTATTAAAACCGGATTCAAAACAGATATTTTTAATCCCGATTTCAGGGTTGCTGATCAAAAGCTGCTTGGCATGTTCTATTCTCAACTGGATAATATATTCTACAGGAGTACAGTTGTAAGAATGTTTAAACTTTTTAAACAGATTGGCTTCACTCATTCCTGCGATCATGGCCAGCTTCTTGATCGTAATTGGTTCTCGGTAATTTTGTTTGATAAAATGAACCACTTCCTGAAGTCTGTTCTGCACATTTCCTGTCTTGTCAGAATACAGCAAAATATGTTTTGCATTGGTTTTCATCAACTCATAAATCAGTTCTTTCAGACTTAAGCTTAAAAGAAAATCCGAGGTATTATGAAGATTTCCGTCAATTCTTCTGTTATAAAGATTGGTAAGGCTTCTCCACAAAGATTCATCCGAGCTTACGAACTTTTTTACTGCATTTTCTTTCATCATGATTCCCGTTCTGTCCCAATCCGGATGCCAGTTTTCAATCACTTCAGAAAATACACTGTCAATATATTCCTGTTCTATATTCAATACCAGACATTTTGTAGGTTCTTTGAAAATGGGATGGATATCTATGCTCAGTTCTTTATTGCAGGGCGGAATAAATACACTTCTTTCATTAAACTCAAAAGTTTCATCCTCACTGCGAATAATCTTATTGCCACTCAACATCAGCGTGATGACAGGCTTTTCAAAATAGAAAGGAAAATCATGACAAACTACATTCGTTTCAAATACATTCAATTCACCAAAAGGAATGCTGAAAACAGTTCTTTCTTCGATCTTTTCCATGATAGGTAGAGTTTAGGTTAAAAAAAATAGAGAATAGGTAAATGATTTATATCATGTTATTGCCATTTTCGAGCTACGTAAAATACAAAATAATTTAAAACAATGGAAAATACATCAGCAGTCAAAGAAACCCATACTCCAGATACCCGGTTTTTATCTCTAAATCCTTCTAATTTGGAGGTTATAGGCGAAGTAACCAATACTTCCCGTGAGGAGATTGACGCTAAAATTGAGAAAGCAAAAAAAGCCCAGAAACTGTGGTCAGCAAGACCGGATGCAGAAAGAAAAGAGATTTTATTAAAAGTAGCGGAAGCTCTACAGCAAAATTCAAAACAGCTTGCAGAATGGATCACCCGAGAGCAAGGAAAACCGTTGAATGGTCCTGGAGCTAATTTCGAAATGCAGGCTTGTGTAGGCTGGACGCAGGTTCCCGCTTCACTGGATTTGCCTGAAGAAATTGTGTTTGAAGATGAAACCAGAAAAGATGTTTTATATAGAAATCCGATTGGAGTAGTAGCTGCCATTGCTCCCTGGAACTGGCCTTTGATGATCGCTATCTGGCAGATTATTCCTTCATTGAGAATGGGAAATGCAGTCATCATCAAACCTTCGGAATATACCACTTTTTGCAGTCTGGAAATGATAAAAGTGATCAACAGTGTCCTTCCTGAGGATATTTTGCAGGTAGTTACCGGCAGAGGAGAGGTAGGAGGTTATCTTACCTCACATCCGGAAATTGGGAAAATTATGTTTACAGGTTCTATTGCCACGGGGAAGAAAGTCATTGAGGCTTCTGCTAAAAATATGGCCCGATTAACCCTTGAATGCGGAGGAAATGATGCTGGGATTATTTTACCGGGACTTGATATTGCAAAACATATCGAAGGAATTTTCTGGGGTGCTTTTCTGAATATGGGGCAAACCTGTGCCTGCTTAAAGAGACTATACGTTCATGAAAACGATTACGAAAAAGTCGTTAAAGCGTTGGCAGATTACTCATCCAATATTCCGATGGGGAATGGCGCTGATGAAGCCAGTATTCTTGGACCTATCCAGAATAAAATGCAGTACGACAAAATTCAGGATCTGATCCGTGATTCTGAAAAAATGGGGGCTGACTTTATATTCACAGGACAAAAACCTGATCTGGAAGGCTATTTTATTCCCGTAACGCTGGTTGGAAATGTCGATAACGGAGATCGAATTGTAGACGAAGAACAGTTCGGTCCGGTGTTGCCAATCATTAAATACAAGACACTGGAAGAAGCCATCAGCAAAGCAAATGATTCAGAAAACGGACTGGGAGCTTCCGTTTGGAGTGATGATCTTGATGAAGCTCAGAAAGTTGCCGCACAATTGGAAGCAGGAACCGTATGGATCAATCAGCATGGAGCTATCAACCCGTTTGTACCGTTTGGAGGGGCAAAACAATCCGGTTATGGAGTAGAATTCGGAGTTGAAGGACTCAAAGCAGTTACCGTTCCTAAAGTAATCAGTATCAAAAAATAAAACAAATAAAAAACAGATGAAATACGATTTTATAATTGTCGGATCCGGTTCGGCAGGGGCTGTAATAGCCAACAGATTAAGCGAAAATGAAAGTATAAATGTTCTTCTGCTGGAAGCAGGTCCCGATGATAAAGTGCCTGAAGTAGAAGAACAGGCAGGCTGGCCCGCCATATGGAATACTGAAAGAGACTGGGCCTATCATACCGTTGCTCAGGAACATGCAGGAGGAAATACACGATATTGGCCTCGTGGTAAAACATTGGGAGGTTCAAGTTCCATCAATGGAATGATTTACATCAGAGGACATCAACAGGATTATGATAGTTGGGCTTATAAAGGATGTGTGGGCTGGGACTGGGAAAGTGTTTTACCTTACTTTAAAAAATCAGAAACGCATGAAGAGGGTGCAGATGACATTCATGGAGGGGAAGGACCACTGTATGTAAGTCGTATCAAACATCCGAATGCCATTTCAATAAGCGCTATTGAAGCCTGTAAAGAACTGGGCTATCCTCTGACAGATGATTTTAACAAAGAAATCTGGGGTGCAGGTCTTAATCATCTCAGCGTAGGAAAAGACCATAAAAGATGTTCTACGGCAAAAGCATTCTTAGATCCTGTGAAATCGAGACCCAATCTGCATATTCATACCAATGCATTGGCTCAGAGACTGATTTTTGAAGGAGATGAATGTATTGGAGTTCAGTATCTGAAAGACGGTGAATTAATAGAAATGGAAGCCGAAAAAGAAGTCATTGTATCCTGCGGAACCATAGAATCTGCCAAACTTCTGATGCTTTCCGGAATTGGTGACAAGCAAGAACTGGAATCTGTAGGAATTCCAGTAGTAAAAGACTTGAAAGGAGTTGGCAAAAACCTACAGGATCACCTTTTGACCAGTGTTATTTTTAAAGCTAAAAAAGAAATTCCAGCTCCGGAAGCCAATCTGCTGGAAGCTCAATTATTCTGGAAGAGCAAAGAAGAAATGGCTTTCCCTGACCTACAGCCTTTGTTCATGGGACTTCCTTACTACAGCCCGGGATTCACAGGGCCCGAAAACGCTTTTACATTTTGTGCAGGATTTATCAGACCTGCCAGTAAAGGATATATTAAACTGACTTCCTCTGATCCTTCTGTATCACCAGAGATCAATCCGATGTATCTTTCTGAAGAATCTGATCTGGAAGCCCTTTATCAATGCGTTGAAATATGCCGTGAAATGGGAAGAACAGAAGCCATGAAAGAATGGAATGACGGTGAAATCTATCCCGGAGAAGGAAAAACAAAAGAGGAAGTGATAGATTATATCAAAAAATCATGTTCCACCTATCATCATATGACCGGAACCTGTAAAATGGGGATCGACAGCCATTCTGTAGTAGATCCGAGATTGAGAGTATACGGAATAAAAGGACTAAGGGTAGCAGATGCATCCATTATGCCGGATGTAGTTTCCGGAAATACCAATGCACCTACCATTATGATTGGTGAAAAAGCTGCCGATATGATCAAAGAAGATCATCATCTGAAAGCGTCAGGTTCATCTGAAAAGTTATCGTTTGTTGTGTAAGAGAGATTAAAACCTTGAAAAGTAGCCGTTTCGTATTTATGGAACGGCTTTTTAACGAAAAAATTAAAGATCGTTGAGATAAAAAAGTCTGTAGCACTTACCTTTGTTTAAAATAAAATTCATGACACCAGAAAAAAAGAAACTCATTACAGACAGCTTCGGCCGTTCAGAAACCTTACAGTTTTATAAAGCAGAACTGCTGGAAGTAGAAACCGATTTTATCTCCATGAAAATCCCTAAAATGGAAATGATGACCAGAAAGGCAGGAATGTTCAATGGTGCAATGATCGCCTCTTTGGTAGATGTTTCCTCGGGATATGCTGCGGTGAGTCATTATGAAGAAGATTGCTATGTAGTAACCGTGGAACTGAAAGTAAATTACCTTCGTCCTGCCATTGGAGACGCCCTGGTTTCAAAATCTTATGTGATCAAAGGCGGTGCAAAGATCAGTGTGGTTCGTACAGAAATTTATGTTCAGGATGAAAATGGTGGTTCAGAAAGCCATGTGGCTACCTCATTGGTGACAATGATGAAAATAAAGTAACACAATCAGGTGAAAAAGAGATAAATATTCCTTGAATAAAGGGTTTTGTGAAATTATTTTTACCGGAATGGAATGGCTTTTGCTCCATAACCCCCATAAACATTAAAAAATAAGAATATGAACCTAATTATCCGATTGTTTGTAACGGCGATAGTAGCCTTTCTTTTAACCAAAATTTTACCAGGAGTACGCTTTGAAGACTTTTCTGCAGCGATTATTTTTGCTATTGTTTTAGGGGTTTTAAACATATTTGTAAAACCTATCCTGAGTCTTTTCGGTCTTCCGTTAACGATTCTGACACTTGGATTCTTTGCACTGGTCATTAATGCAGCCATTATCATGATTGCAGATTATTTTATGGATAGTATGGCGGTAGACGGTTTCTGGTGGGCATTTATCTTCAGTATTCTGTTGTCAATTGTCACTTCTTTAGCCAATTCAATGTTCTCAGATGGAGATTAATTGATTGAAAATAAATTATATAACAGTCCGTTGGTGTTAAACCGGCGGGCTTTTTTTATGGCTAATTTTGAGTCGAAGAGTTTGGCTGTTGCGGGATACTGAGTGCGGGGATATAGTGATGATGCATATTTTACCTGTTTTACCCAACTTTATTGTTAATTCTTTCGTCCGTTTTTATTTTAAGTACTAACTTTGGCAATCTTTGAATTTAATAAAAGGATGTAGGAAATCAGCTGATTTTGTACATCCGTTAAAAAATGAATAGCAACATATGAAACTTAAGTACAGTCTGCTGGCTCTGGCAGCTCCGCTTTTAATGAATGCACAACAAGTAATGACGCCTGAAACTCTTTGGACTTTGAAAAAAGTTGGAGTACAGGCAGTTTCTCCGGATCAGGCTTCCCTTATTTATAAAGTAGGGCAGGTAGATCTGAAAACAGAAAAAACAAAAAATGAGAACTATTTTCTGAATGTTCTTAATAATCAGTCCTCGAAAATAGATTTCGGTAAAAAAGCACTTATTCAGTGGGATAAAAACGGAATTTATGCTCAGGAAGGAGACAAAATCTATCTTTCAAAAGATGCCGGAAAAACCTGGGCAGAATTTTATACCATTGGTGAAGCAGACAATATCGTAATTTCTCCGGATGGTAAGAGAATCGCTTTCAGCAAGCAGGTTCTGGTAGAAAAATTGATGGGGAAAGATAAATACAGTGATACTCCTAAAACTACAGCTCAGGTATATACAGACCTGAACCACAGACACTGGGATTACTTCAATGAAGGAAAGTATAATCACGTATTTGTAGTCAATACTTCAGATAAAATAGAAGCAGCCAAAGATCTGTTGGAAGGAAAAACATGGGATTCTCCACAGAGACCTTTCGGTGGAGCTGAAGATTTTATCTGGAGCCCGGATTCTGCACAGCTTTTATATGTGACCAAGCCTAAGAGCGGTAAAGAATATGCAACAAGCACCAATACAGATATCTTCGCTTATGATATGGCAACAGGTACAACTAAAAACCTGACTGAGCCTAACAAAGGATATGACGTTAACCCTAAATTCAGTCCGGACGGAAAATCACTGATCTGGCAGAGTATGGCCAGAGACGGATACGAAGCAGATAAGAATGATGTAAAGATTATGGACTGGAAGAGTGGGAAGACAACTAACCTTACAGCAGGTTGGGATGACAGCGTTTCAGGAGATGTACTTTGGGGTGCAGATTCAAAAACGATCTACTTTACGGCAGCTTACAGAGGAACAAAACAACTTTTCTCTTTAGATTCAAAATCTGCAAAAGTACAGCAGATCACGAAAGGAGATTTTGATGTTAACGAAATTTTTACAGATAATAAAAATTCACTTCTAGTAGGAAGAACAGATGTAAACCATGCTACAGAACTTTTCTCAGTTAATCTTAAAAATGGAGAAATGAAGCAGGTAACTGAAGCGAACAAAGACACTTATGCGAAGTTGGCTCAGGGAAAATCTGAACTTAAAATGGTAAAAACTTCAGACGGTAAAGAAATGGGAGTATGGTTCCATTATCCACCGAACTTTGACCCGAATAAAAAATATCCTACACTGGTGTACTGCCAGGGAGGGCCACAGTCTGCACTTACTCAATATTTCAGTATAAGATGGAACTTTGCGTTAATGACCGCTAACGGTTACATCGTAGTAGCTCCAAACAGAAGAGGTATGCCGGGCTGGGGAACAAAATGGAATGAAGAAATTTCAAAAGACTGGGGCGGACAACCGATGAGAGATTATCTGGCTGCAACAGACTTTGCGAAAACTTTACCTTATGTAGACGGTGACAGAGTAGCAGCTGTAGGAGCCAGTTACGGAGGATACAGTGTATTTATGCTGGCAGGAATCCATGAAAACAGATTCAAAACGTTCATCGCTCACGACGGATTATTTGATATGAAATCATGGTACCTTACCACGGAAGAACTTTGGTTTGCAAACTGGGATATCGGTTCTCCATGGGATAAACCTCAACCGAAAGCCTATACAGAATTCAACCCAAGCAACTTTGTAGAAAAATGGAATAAGCCGATCATGATCGTACAGGGAGGAATTGATTTCCGTGTTCCTTACGAGCAGGGGCAGGAAGCTTTCCAGGCCGCAAAATTAAGAGGATTAAAATCTAAACTGGTGTATTTCCCGAATGAAAACCACTGGGTACTTCATCCTCAAAACGGATTGGTATGGCAGAGAGAATTCTTCGACTGGTTGAAGGAAACTTTATAGACAGACAATATAAAACATCAATAGGAGCGGGCTTTAGCCCGCTTTTTTTATAATCAAAAGTCCAAACGGCTTTAGCCAAAACCTAAGATAGGCTGAGTTTAAGATAAGAGAGGGTTGGAAGTTGGGAGCTTGAAGAAATAAAATCTCTATATTTGAATATGCAAAACCGTATTTCCTCATTTTTACCCATTATTGATTCCCAGTCTGAAATTCTGATTCTAGGCTCAATTCCCGGAGTGAAATCGTTGGAAAAGCAGCAATATTATGCCCATCCTCAGAACAAATTCTGGAAAATCATCTTTGAATTGCTTCACGAAGAATTTACAGAAAACTACTCAGAACGAATCGGAATATTAAAAAAACACCATATTGCTCTGTGGGATGTCATTGATTCCTGCGAAAGAAAAGGAAGCCTGGATTCCGAGATCAGAAATGAAGAAGCTAATCAGGTTGCTGAATTATTGGAAGAACATCCTAATATCAAAGCTATATTCTGCAATGGTGGAAAGTCTTACAAAAACCTTCAGAAACTGTTGGGGAAGAACTACAGATTACCCATCATTGCATTGCCTTCCACAAGTCCGCTTCATACCGTTTCCTTTGAAAAGAAGCTGGAAGAGTGGAAGAAAATACTGGAATTTTTGGTTTGAGAGTGGGAGAGTTTGGGAATGAGAGGGTTTGAGAGTGAGAAGATAAAGCTAGATTCCTACGGAATGACAAAGTGTGCGGATAAATAAAGCGCTTTGTTTGTCATTCCATAGGAATCTAAATTACATGTAATCTTAGTAAATCATTAATCTCCCAGATATTCTCTCAATCCTTTCAGCAGCTCCAGCTGGTTTTTTGTTCTGTCCAGATTATGCTCAGGGTATTTCGTGGAATAATAAACACTTCCGTTAAGGTAATCGGTTAAAAAACGAATCTCCTGAATATAAATGGCGACCTGTGCCGCATAATCAAGATTCTCAGATTCTTCAGAAGTCAATTTTTCCTGTAAATGAAATAAAAACCCCTCTTTTACAACCTTATACATTTCAGGATTGAAATTGTTTTGGGCAGTTCCGTCATCTTCCTGTGTTGTATTGGTATAAGACTGAATCATGGTTCCAAAATCATACAGAATAGTAGAAATCATTAGGGTGTCCAGATCAATCACAGCTAACGGGCTATGGTTCTGATCAAAGAGAATATTACTGATTTTTACATCAGCATGAATAATCCTTTTGGGAATCTGATTGGTTTTCTCCATTTTAATCCATCGGTCAGGTAAGGACAAAAGCTGATTAGTGATTTCTATTTCAGCCTTGGCGTTTTCTTTTAAATAAGGCTCAGCATTTTTTAGGGAGTCTTTATAATCTGCAACCCTCTTCTCAAAATTGAGGAAATTAGGAAGAGAATCCTCAATGGCAGATAGTTTTTCAGTATTTACAGTGTTTAGAAAATGACTGAAAGTTTTAGCTGCTTCAAAAGCCGTCTGTAAAGATGGAGCGGTAAGGAAAGTAATGCTGTTTTCTACAAAACTCAGCATACGCCATGGCTGACCATTTTTATCTTTTACCAGAATTTGACCGGTAAGAGAAGGAATAGGTTCTATAATTTCAAATTGATAATTATTTGACCTGAGAACTTCATTAATCATTAAATGGTTATTAATGACCACCTCCGGCTGTTTAAAAACATGATTGTTGATTTTCTGCAGAATAAACTTTTTCCCCAGATCTTTATTCTCCAAAAGATAAGTTGTATTGATCAATCCATCAGTAATAGGAGTGAGTTCGTAATTATCAGTAGTGATAAATTCTGCAACAATATCATTTAACTCCATAAATCCTCCGGGTATCTGTTGTTTTGAATTTCTGTGGTGAGAAAATCTTTAATTTCTTTTTTATCATCGGCATAGGTAACCCCCATCCATTGGGAAGGAGAAGCTTTTACCTTTACTTTCACTTTGCCTTCATCCATCATTCTCTGCACAGCAGAAGGAATATAAAACTCCTGGTTGGGCAAAGGATCAGATTCTATGAAATCATAAAAATAAGTTTCCAGGTCACAGAAAATATGAGGATGAAAAATAAAAAAGTTCATTGAAACCAATGTTTCCGGATCCAGCTTTATATGTACTCCGTTTTCAGTATAAATAATGGAATTATTGATTCTTTGAATAGAGGTTTGTTCTTCTACCCTGATCAGATCATTTTCGGAATCCAGTGTACATATTCCTCTTGCTACAGCACCGTTGCCACTTAACGTTGTTTCCACCGGATAAGCAATCATCCCCAGCTGTGAAGCAGAAATAGGGTGATGGTCAATTTCATGAGCCGCCAGCTGATACGCTTCTTTTCCGTAAAAATCATCCGCATTGATCATGACAAAAGGCTCCTGTATTGAATATTTGGCACAAAGAACAGCGTGAGCCGTTCCCCATGGTTTTTCACGATCCGGAAAATCAAAACCTTCCAAAGAAATAGGAATACTGTCCAGCTCCTGATACACCCAGCACAGTTCAAAGTTTTTAGTTTTTGAAATGCCGTTAAGTCTTTCAATATAACTTTCAGGAATCAGTTTGTTAACAATAATAACTACTTTTTGAAAACCGGCTTCCAGAGCATCAAAAATAGAATACTCAAGAATCGGCGAACCGTTATCAAGTATTCCGTCTATTTGTTTAAGTCCTTTGTATCTGCTGCCTAACCCGCCTGCTAATATAAGTAATGTTTTCCTAGAACTCATCGGTCATTCCAAATACAGGTTTACGGGTTTTCCACTTACCGTTGGTGAAGTCAGGGATATCAACCACCTGTCCGCCTTTGGCAATAGACTCTTCACTCAATGGCGTAATCGAGTACCATAAGGCAAGATCATAAACATCCATCGGGAATTCTATATTTCTTTTAATACATTCAATAAACGTATTCATCACAAAGAAATCCATTCCGCCGTGTCCTGCGCCTGCAGCTACGTTTTCAAATTTCTTCCACATCGGATGGTCGAATTCTTTCATCCATTTCTCCGTATTTTCCCAACGGTGGCTGTGGTTCATTGTTTTTTCAAAATAGATATGCCCCTGGTTGAAATCTCCCCATCCGAAGTCCTGCCACAATCCCTCCGTTCCCTGTACACGGAAGCCAAGATCATATGGTCTCTGTAAGCTGGTATCGTGCGTTAAAAGAATGGTTTCCCCGTTAGCACAGGCAATCTGTGTTGTAACAATATCTCCCTGGTTGAATTTTACCTTTGCACTCGGATGATTTTCACCACCTTTAGGATGTTCTGCAATATATTTATGAAGGCCTACAGATTTTGAGGAGAATGAAGAAAGCCTTGTTAAACGATTTCCTCTGTTGATGTCCATCATCATTGCCACAGGGCCTAATCCGTGGGTAGGATAAAGTTCTCCGTTACGTTTTACATAATGTTCGGTTCTCCATTTCGCCTCACTGAAACCTTTTTCTCCAAATTCAGCCCCGGAATTATAAGGCGTTACCCCGTCATTGAAAAGTACACCTCTCAGATCATGCTGATAGCCGCCTCTTCCGTGTACCAGTTCTCCGAACATCCCTTTACGTACCATATTCAGAATGGCCATGATATCTCTTCGGTAGCACACATTTTCCATCATGAAAATAGGAACTTTCGTCTCTTCATATACCTTCACAAATTCCCAGCAATCCTGAAGTTTGATCGCTCCGGAAACTTCCATTCCGACAATCTTTTTAGCACGCATGGCTTCTACACCCTGAGTAAGATGCCATTCCCAAGGAGTAGCAATCACAACAGCGTCTATTGTTTTTAACTTTAAAAGATTTCGATAGTCATACTCTCCGTTGGAAAACTCCTGGGCTGCCGGTTTATTGTTGTCTTTTAAGATTTTTTGAGAAGCAGCAAGCATCCTTTTTTCCGGATCTGCAAAAGCTACGATCTCTACATCATTACGTTTTGCCAGTAATTTTACATGTTCCTGACCACGAAGACCCACACCGATAAAACCTACACGGACTTTCTTATCTGTTTTAAAATCATTGGAATAGGCAAATAAAGAATTCGGTACAACCAATGCACCAAAGCTTGCCAAAGCTGCTGTTTTTATAAAGTTTCTGCGGGAAGTGCTATTGTCCATCTATTTTTTTTCTAAATATATTAAAACTTTTGTAAATCCCGATGAAGTGATGGGAAATAGGATAATGAAGTAATAGAGGTGGTTTGTAAGAATTTGTGGGTTGTTGGGTTTTAAAGTTGAATGGTTTTGGAGTTGTTGATGTAGAGATTATTAATTTTCACTTTTTTCTCTATTTTGATCATTTATATTTTTTTTAAATATGTATTGTCTGCATGAAAATTTATTGATTGATCCAGGCTTTTCTTAATGCAATCTGTTTTGAGTCAGGATTGGGAACAGGAGTTATTTTTCCGGTGATCTCATCATAGCTGAAACCTGCTTTTTCAAGATATTCTTTTAAAGGAACGGGTTGGGTACCTTCGATATAATCTCTGAAAAATGTACGTATTTCAGGATAAGTCATTTTTGTAATCTCATCAAAAAGCTCACCATCATTAAAATATTTACCTTCTCCGTATTTTTTCATAAGCATCTGCATCAGGTCCTGAGTTCCCATTTTACCGCCGGAAAGTTCTCTTAATCTTATGTCCAGACATAATCCGAGCAATGCACCTTTCATATAAAAATTCATATACTGGTCCTGTCTTTCCATAGATTTTTTACTCATTTCTGTAAAAGATAGGGTGTTGTCAAATGCTTTCATCTCTTTGATCTTTTCTTCCAGACTTTTTTCAAAATCTTCCAGGCTGATCATTTTTTGTTTGACAGGCATATGAATGGTCGCATACTCCGTCATCCCTTCATATAACCAAAGGTGTTGAGACATGACAGGATTCAGGAAATCATAATGCTGAATTTCCTTTGAGTGAATGTTGAGCGGAGTCACAATATGAAAAAATTCATGGGAGGCCACCCGGTTTAAAGCATTGGGAAGAAACTTCATGCTTCCGGAACGGTACAGGCAGACTGTAGAGTGGGAATGCTCCAGCCCGTCTCCTAAATATCCACTTTCATTCGAAGATTCATAATAGATGAGGAAAGCATATTTATTGACTGGCAAGGTTCCTCCCAGATAAGCCTGCTGATTCTTCAGAATATGCTCTATTTCACGGGCGATTGTTTTTGAATAATGCCGTTCTTTATGATTATAGAATGATACCAGTACCTCAGTATGGCCTATTTTCAGCCATGTTGTGTCGGGAACGCAATACAGAACCGGAGAGTCTACCAGCTGACGATAATCTTTCGCCCAGACTCTGTCTGTATTTTTATTTTTCTGTTGATAATCCAAAGCAGAGGAAGCATAAAAACCCTTGTTTTTTGTTATATTAATCTGAAAGGGAAGATCTTTCATTTCTTCAAAATATCCTACCAGAGAATTATAATTGATGACAAAAACACTGTCCTTTTTAAACATGGTGCCCGGCGACTTGGCTTCGTGAGTATCATTTTCCAGAGAGTCCCATCCGTCAGCTACCTGATAGGATATTTTCTTTACACGTTTAAGATCGTGTACCAACCAGCTATTCTTATCCAGCCTTTCAACAGGTATTTTTTTTCCGTTTTTATCAGTGGCAACGAAATTGGAAACGTTTTGTCCGAAGTTCATCGCCTGATAAAATCCGGGAACCAGCTTGGGAATAATAAATTTTCCCTGCTTAAGATTATTTTCTGGCGGTGCAAAAGAAATCTTCACTTCATCGTTGGATACATGAAGAAGGTCTATCGTATAGTCGTAATTTTTATTTGATTTTTGGGCAATAATTGCGCTTGGAAGTAGAACCAGTACGAAAAGTAACTTTATCAGGTTATCCATCTGCTTTTAGTTTTTACTAAAGTACAAAAATTGCCCAAGGTTAGGCTTTATTTTTCCATATAATATACCTCTTCATAAGGCTGAATCAATACCCATCCGTGTCCTGAAAACTTCATCTGGAATTCTTCACCGCTTCCTCTTCCGATCAGACTTTTCAAAGAAACATTGGTTTTCAGCTCCGGACTCAGGTTTCCGGACCATGCAACAGTGGCATTAGGATCTGTAAAGACAGGAGTATCAGGAGTTACAAGTAAGGTTAAAGGATCACCGTGAGTAGTAATGGCAATATGCCCCGTTCCGGAAAGCTTTACCTGGAAAAGACCTCCGGACATCATGCCTGCAATACTTTTAAGCATCGTAATATCACTTTTTACACTTTGCTCATGTGCCAGCACATCATTTCCGTTTACACATACAGATTCATTATTCAGATAAAGGATTCTGACCTTTTTTCCGGAGTCTGCCACATATAGCTTTCCTGTACCTTCAGCTTTCATCAGTTTGCTTCCTTCACCACTGATGGCTTTTTTCAGAAGATTGCCAAGACCGCCGGACATCATGCTCTGTCTTTCAAAATTAATATTTCCCACATAGCTTACCATACTTCCTTTTTTCGTCCATACAGCCTGATTGTTAAGGTTGATTTCCAGAAGATGCTTGGTTTCCAGCTCAAAATAATCTCTCTGCTGTGGATTCTCCTTCGTTTCATTGATAAATGCTTCAATTGAGTATTTGCTCATAATTATAATTTTTTAATTTGTTGTTTTTATAGTGTTATTACTTGAGTTTGTCGAGTTTATACTCCCTTTTGTTACTTTTAGGATTCAGATCTACAAATTCATACGCTTCAAAATGGGCAAGCCTGGCTTTGAACATTTCAGTGGCCTTTTCTAGTGACCATGTTTTAGGATAATGGAAACCTTCAAATTCAGCATTGAAAATCTGCGCTTTGAAATCATGCGAAAACTCATCATCGCCTGAGTAGGTCAATGCTATTTTACCCGTCCATGTAATATCATACCGGTTATTATCTGTTTTTGAAAACCGGATCTGATGTCCCGCACAACTGTCATGCCCCAGCAGATAGATATTGAAGGCAAGATCATCATCATCAGAATGTTGTTCAGACGGAAGGTCGTTGCTGAACAGATCATTTTTAACAACGGTATCGAAGTTCAGTTTTTCATCAAGATTGTTAATTCTGATTCCTCTTTGTTCGCTCCAGTAGTTGGACGAGAGTGTACAGGCATGGTAATTTTCCCATACGATTTTGGAGTCCCAGTCGGACAGATCTTCGTCTTCTTCTTCACTGTTTTCATCGTCATCGGTGTAATAATTTTCAGTTTTTAAATGAAAATCAAACCAGATAAATCCATATTCATCAATCCGCCCGCTCCAGCTGAATGTTTCAATTTTGTGGCCGTTAGGATACGGATTATCAATAAAGTATATTTTACTTACGGATTCCATGTTGGATGATAATTTTTTCAAAAATACTATTTTTATGCTTTAAAATTCCCCGTAAAATCACGGTTTTACATTTGATTGTAAATAATACTTGACAAAGGGGTGTTGAATGTCGTATATTTGCACTCCGAAAATTACACCTTGTAATTTCAATAATTTTTAAACCGTAATTTAAAAAATGAAAACATCAGATTTTAATTTTGATCTTCCTGCGGAATTATTAGCAGAACACCCATCAGAGCACAGAGACGAAGCGAGATTAATGGTACTTGATAGAAAAACACAGACTATCGAGCACAAATTATTCAAGGATGTTGTGGATTATTTTGATGAAGAAGATTTGTTTATCTTCAACAATACTAAGGTTTTCCCTGCACGTCTTTACGGAAATAAAGAAAAAACAGGTGCTAAAATTGAAGTTTTCCTTTTAAGAGAGCTTGATAAAGAAACCAGAGTTTGGGACGTTTTGGTAGATCCTGCAAGAAAAATCAGAATTGGTAACAAATTATTCTTCACAGAAGATGAGTCTTTAGTAGCTGAAGTTATTGACAATACGACTTCAAGAGGTAGAACATTAAGATTCCTGTTCGATGGTTCTTATGAAGAATTCAGAACGAAATTAAAGGAATTGGGAGAAACTCCGCTTCCAAAATATATCAAAAGAGCTGTAGAGCCGGAAGATGCAGAAAGATATCAGACGATCTATGCAAAAGTAGAAGGAGCAGTTGCTGCCCCTACAGCAGGTCTTCACTTCTCTAAGCATCTGATGAAGAGATTAGAGATCAAAGGGATCAATTTTGCTGAAGTTACCCTTCACGTAGGATTGGGAACTTTCAACCCTATTGAGGTGGAAGATCTTTCCAAGCACAAAATGGAATCTGAGGAGATCATCATTGATGAGAAAAACGCTGCGATCATCAACAAAGCAGTAGATGCCCACAGAAGAGTTTGTGCAGTAGGAACTACTACAATGAGAGCATTGGAAACTTCTGTTTCTTCAAACAAAAAAATCTCCGCTTTCAACGGATGGACTAATAAATTCATTTATCCGCCTCACGATTTCGGAGTAGCCAACTCAATGATCACAAACTTCCACACGCCGAAGTCTACTTTGATCATGATGATTGCTGCATTTGCCGGAAGAGATTTTGTAATGCATGCTTATGAAGAAGCCGTAAAAGAAAAGTATAAATTCTACTCTTACGGTGACGCAATGTTAATTCTATAAAAAAAGTAAAAAGAGCCAAGTTAAAAGTAATACAAGTAGAAATGAGACAAAATGATTTACTTATCAGAACTTTTACATTTGGAGTTAATTGCCTTAAGTTTTTAAGAACACTCCCCAATGATTCTGAAAGTAAATTAATAAGATTTCAACTCGGGAAATCAGCTACTTCAATAGGTGCTAATTATGAAGAATCCCAGGCAGGATCTTCTAAAGCAGATTTTAAAAATAAAGTAAAAATTGCTTTAAGAGAAGCTAGAGAAAGTCATTTCTGGCTTCGGGTTTTAGAAGAACTGGATGGTTATGATTCTGAGGAATTTAAAGCTTTATTGAATGAAAGTAACGAATTGAAAAACATTTTGGCTGCAATAGTTAACAATACTCAACTTTAAACCTTTTACTTTTAACTTGGCTCTTTAATATTATGAAAGACATCCGTACATTATCACTAGATCAGCTTAAAGACTACTTTGTATCTTTAGGAGAAAAGCCGTTTCGTGCGAAACAGGTCTATGACTGGCTATGGAGTAAAAACCTCCATTCGATCGATGAAATGACGAATCTTTCGAAAACCCTTCGTGAAAAAATTTCCGAAGAATATACCATTAATCCTGTTTCCGTAGATCTGCTTCAGAAAAGTACCGACGGAACCATCAAAAACGGAGTGAAACTTCACGACGGATTACTGGTGGAATCTGTTCTTATTCCAACAGAAACAAGAACTACAGCCTGTGTGTCTTCACAGGTAGGCTGCTCATTGAACTGCGAATTCTGTGCTACCGCAAAACTGAAAAGGATGAGAAACCTTGAAGTAGCTGAGATTGTAGACCAGGTAGCCCTTATTGACAGCCAAAGCCGTATGTATTTTGACAGACCGCTGTCCAATATCGTATTCATGGGAATGGGAGAGCCGATGATGAACTACAAAAATGTAGTGGAAGCCATCAGAAAGATCACCCAGCCGGAAGGATTGGGAATGTCTCCAAGGAGAATTACCGTTTCTACATCCGGTATTCCTAAAATGATCAAAATGCTTGCTGATGATGAGTTGCGTGTGAAACTGGCACTATCCCTTCATTCTGCCATCGAATCCAAGCGTAATGAGATCATGCCTTTCTCTGACAAATTTCCATTGACAGATATTATGGAATCTCTTCAGTACTGGTATCAGAAGACCGGTTCCGTAATTACTTTTGAATACTGTGTATGGAAAGGAATCAATGATGGAGACGAGGATATTAAAGCTTTGATAAAATACTGCAAACAGGTACCTTCTAAAGTAAACCTTATTCAGTACAATCCGATTGGTGACGGAAAATACGACCAGTGCAACAAACAGGCGGAAGAAAACTACATCCGTCAGCTTGAAAATGCAGGAATTACCGTAATGGTCAGAAGAAGCCGTGGAGGTGATATTGACGCTGCCTGTGGGCAGTTGGCCAACAAAACTGCGGATTAAAATTTCCTTAAAAAAACCTTAAATTTCCGTTAAAGCATCTCTTAAAGTCCTACCTTTGCACAAATTATTTAGTGATGATGGATTTTATTATGAGCGAGGACGGGCTGGAACATGTGTATGCTTGGGCTATTCCTTTGCATGCCACTGTGATTTTAGCTGAAATGATTTACAGCCACGTTTCAGAAGCCAAGTTGTATAGCGGAAAAGATCTTGCCACCAATGTTTATCTGGCATTGATGAATTTCGGTCTTGACCTCATCATGAAAGCATTCGCCATGGGGGTGATGTTTTTCTTTTACAGCCACAGGCTTTTTTCATGGGATCTCAGCATCTGGTATTTACTGGCTTGTTTCGTGATCACAGATTTTGCCTATTACGTTCTCCATTATGTAGACCATAGATCCAGAGCATTCTGGGCAGTTCATATCACGCACCACAGTTCAGAATATTTCAACCTCACCACAGGATTCAGAAGCCCTGTATTACAGCCGCTTTACAGATATTTATACTTTTCACCGTTAGCATTTTTAGGATTTAATCCATGGCATATCATGGTGGCTTATGCTATCGGGCAGGTATATGGAACATGGGTGCATACACAGACTGTGAAAAGTATGGGATTTCTGGAACATATTCTGGTAACCCCTTCCCACCATCGTGTGCATCACGCATGTAATGTAAAATATCTGGATAAGAACATGGGAATGTGCCTGATCATCTGGGATAAAATTTTCGGAACCTTTCAGAAAGAAGACCCAAATGTACCGGTAAAATATGGGATTTACCCGAAAATGCCGGACAACAGACCAGATACCGTTCTTTTTTATGAATGGAGAAAGATCTGGAAAGACCTGAAGCAGCCGGGGCTGAAATTCACAGACAGAATCAATTATATTTTCAACTCTCCGGGATGGAGACATGACGGTACCGGAAAAACAGTAAGGCAATACCAGAAGGAATACTTTGCCAGACAGCAAAAGAAAAAAGAACAACAGCAAACTCAGGAAGGGCAGAAAACTGCTTAATTTCTGTTTTATATCAATAGAAATCTCAGGGAAAACGGGCTATTTGTCCGTTTTTCTATTTTAGAAAGAAAACCAACGCTCTCACCTTAAAACTCGCCAACTCTCCAACATACCAGCTCAGAATAAAAACTTACTTTTGTCTTATGAAAAAACTCCTGATTATTGCTCTTTTAGTTAGTCAACCTGCATTTTCTCAACAAACTGATTTTCTGAAAATAAAAAAGTACAGAATCGGTCATTTGGATAATAGAATTCAGGAAACTTCCGGGTTAAGCATTCTGAAGGGGAAACTCTATACCTTTAATGATAGTGGAAATGATCCGGAATTATTTGAGATCAGTAAAACATCCGGGGAAATTGTAAATACGTTCAGAGTTAATGCCAAAAATAAAGACTGGGAGACCCTGGCTAATGACGGAACCCATTTCTATATAGGTGACTTCGGAAATAATGACGGAAAAAGGAAAGATCTTGAAATCTATAAAGTTCCTTTTTCGAATGACAGCTTACAGAATAATGAGATCAGAAAGATTTCATTTCAGTATCCTGAGCAGGAGGTGTTCGGTGATGGTTATTTAAAGACTGATTTTGATGCTGAAGCCATGATTTTTCTCAATGGGAAAATTCATCTTTTTACCAAAGAATGGACAGCAAGATCCACTACCCACTACGTAATTGATCCCGAAAACTATGAAAAACAGGATGCTGTAAAAACAGAGTCATATAAAACCAACTTTGTGGTCACCGATGCCGCTTATTTTGAGAAAAAACTGTATCTCATAGGGTATACTAAAAAGACAGAAGTATTTTTAGATATTTTTACAGAAACAGAACCGGGAATATTTTTTAAGGAAGTTCCTAAGCATTATTATCTCGGAAGTTCTCTGTCTGTAAGCCAGATCGAAGGAATTACCGCAGATGAAACGGGAATTTATATTTCAGGGGAAAAATTCAGATCTCCGTTGGGAAGTGTAAAACCTTCGCTTTATTTTATCCCCAAAGATCAACTCAAGGATTAATTTTCTCTTAAAATTGAGCGAAAAAAATTATCTTTGTGAGAATTAATAATTATTCACCCAGCATTCGCAGATTGTGGCAAATACAGTAGAAGAGATTAAACGACCGATCAACGAGGAAATGAAACTTTTTGAACAGAAGTTTTATGAATCGATGCAGAGTAAAGTACCTTTACTAGATAAAGTAACCCGTTTTATTGTGACCACCAAAGGAAAGCAGATGCGTCCTATGTTTGTCTTTCTTTGTGCCAAGCTGGTGGGTGATGTGACGGAGAAAACCTATCGTGGTGCTTCGATGATCGAGCTTATTCATACGGCCACACTGGTGCATGATGATGTGGTGGATGAAAGTTTTAAACGCCGTAATTTCTTTTCGATCAATGCTTTGTGGAAGAATAAAATTGCCGTTTTGGTAGGAGATTATCTTTTGTCGAAATCAGTATTGCTGTCTACAGATCATAAAGATTATGATTTACTGGGTGTGATTTCAAGAACGATCCGTGAAATGTCTGAAGGAGAGCTTCTTCAGCTGGAAAAGGCCAGAAAACTGGATATTACGGAAGAAGTGTATTACGAGATTATCCGTCAGAAAACGGCTACCCTGATTGCTGCCTGTTGCGAAATAGGAGTTCTCTCCAACAGTACAGATGAAGCGCTGGCGAAGAAAATGATGGATTTCGGAACCTATACCGGAATGGCTTTTCAGATTAAAGATGACCTTTTTGATTATTTAAGTTCAAACGTGATCGGTAAGCCTGTAGGAATTGACATTAAAGAACAGAAAATGACCCTGCCTTTGATTCATACCCTTAAAACAGCCGGCGAGAAGGACAGAAAATACTACTTTGACACGATAAAACGTTACAATAATAATCCCAAAAGAGTAAAGGAGCTGATTGAGTTTGTTAAAAATTCCGGCGGACTGGAATATGCCATCCAGGTAATGAAAGATTTTCAGCAGAAAGCTAAGGATATTCTTAATGAATTTCCTGAATCTGAAGCGAGAAAATCTTTACATATTATGCTGGATTATGTAATTGAGCGAAAATTTTAAGTTAAATTATTTTCAGGGTTACAATAATAACGGCCAGAACTATACAAAATAAAGCGATTAAAAATAAATAATCCGCAATACTCTCAAACGTATATTCCCGCTTTTTATTTTTCGTTCTGATGGCCAGAAATGAAAAGAAACAGCTACAGGCAAAAAGCATGCAGGCAAGACCCGCAAATTCGTCCAAATACGTGTTGTGACTGATTTTAGCGATTTTCAGTGATGTAATGATGATCAGTGAAAAGCCTAAAAGATTGCTCGATGCGTTCAGGATATGAGGTGACTTTTTTTCCATCTTTACAATTTTTTTCAAAATAAAGCACAATTTTTTTTATTATCAAATTTTTAAAAAAGATTATTAAAAATTAAAATTAATTTAAAAATTGTATATTAGCAAAATACTTGAAGATTAAAAACTTTTTTACTTAGCTATGCAAACAACCTATATTGAAACACAGCAAATATCCTTTCAAGATTTTAAAAATCAAATACTTGAAGACTACAGGTTAGGAAGGATCTCTCGTGAAATGTCTTATCTCGGAAGAAGAGAAGTACTCACCGGAAAAGCTAAATTCGGAATTTTTGGGGATGGTAAAGAGCTTCCTCAGTTGGCAATGGCGAAGGTTTTCAGAAATGGGGACTTCCGTTCAGGATATTACAGGGACCAGACTTTTGCATTAGCAATAGATGCTTTGACCGTAGAAAGTTTCTTTGCACAGATGTATGCAGATACAAGCGTGGAAAGAGAGCCTGCATCAGCAGGAAGACAGATGAACGGGCATTTTGCAACAAGAAGTTTAAATGAAGACGGAAGCTGGAAAGATCTTACAGCTCAGAAGAATATATCTTCGGATATTTCTCCTACGGCAGGTCAGATGCCAAGATTATTAGGATTGGCTCAGGCTTCTACGATCTATAAAAGTGTAAAATTTGACGGTTCTGAAAAATTCTCTAAAGACGGTAATGAAATTGCCTTCGGAACCATTGGTGATGCTTCTACAGCAGAAGGTCATTTCTGGGAAACTCTGAACGCTGCATGTGCACTTCAGGTTCCTATGATCGTTTCAATCTGGGATGACGGATACGGAATTTCTGTTCCTACAAAGAACCAGAGAGCTAAAGCTGATATCAGTGAAATGCTGAGCGGTTTCCAGAGAAAAGAAGGAGAAAATCAGGGATGTGAGATTATCCAGGTGAAAGCATGGGATTATCCTGCATTATTGGATGCTTATGCTAAGGCAGAGCATTTTGCAAGAACAGAAAGTGTACCGGTGGTAGTGCATGTGATTGATGTTACTCAGCCTCAGGGACACTCTACATCCGGATCTCACGAAAGATATAAAAATGAAGAGCGTCTTGCATGGGAAGCAGAATATGACGGATTGGCCAAATTCAAAGAATGGATCTTAAATTATTCTATTGAAATCGACGGAAAAGAAGAGGTCATTGCTACTGCTGAAGAACTTGAAGCAATAGATGAAGAAGCTAAAAAGATAGCTAAAGCAGGACAGAAAGCGGCATGGGATCATTATCAAACTGCAATTAAAGAATTAATTCAGTCTGTTTTACCTTTAGTAGAAAACCTTAAAGGTCAGAATGCTGAAGTAGAAGCTGCTCTTACTCATTTCAATAAATTAGTTTCAAAAGCTAAGAAAGATGTATTCCATTTAGCAAGAAAAACATTATTGGCTACAAGAGGAACCAACTCTGCGGAAAGAAGCCAATTGATGCAGAAGTACAATGAAGTAGCTGAAATTGAAAAAGACAATTATTCTTCTCACTTATATTCTGAGTCTGAATGGAAGGCTGAAAACATCAAGGAAATCAAGCCTGTTTACTCAGACAGTTCAGAAGATGTTGACGGTAGAGTAGTGATCAGAAATAACTTTGATAAAATTTTCGAAAAATATCCTGAAACTTTGATCTTTGGGGAAGATACCGGAAATATCGGTGACGTGAACCAAGGGTTGGAAGGAATGCAGGAAAAATATGGCGCATTGCGTATTGCTGATACAGGAATTCGTGAAGCTACCATTCTTGGACAGGGAATTGGTATGGCCATGAGAGGTCTGAAGCCTATCGCTGAAATCCAGTATCTGGACTATGTTCTTTACTGTCTGCAGGGAATGAGTGATGATCTGGCAACGGTACATTACAGAACAAAAGGAGGCCAGAAAGCTCCTTTGATCATCAGAACAAGAGGGCACAGGTTAGAAGGAATCTGGCACTCAGGTTCTCCGATGGCGGGAATCCTTAACCTTTCAAAAGGTATTTTGGTGCTGGTTCCTAGAAACTTAACAAAAGCTGCCGGATTCTATAATACAATGCTTCAGACGGACGAACCTGCGATCATCGTAGAATGTCTGAACGGATACAGATTGAAAGAGAAACAACCTGATAACTTAGGTGAATTCACTGTTCCTGTAGGGAAAATTGAAGTGACAAAAGAAGGAAAAGATGTTACATTGGTAACGTACGGATCTACCTGGAGAATTGTAACAGAAGCAGCCAACGAGTTGGAAAAACTTGGAATTTCTGCAGAAGTGATCGACATCCAGTCCTTAATTCCTTTCGATTTATCTCACGAAATTGCCGAAAGTGTGAAGAAGACCAACAGACTAGTTGTGATTGATGAAGACGTGGAAGGTGGAACTACAGGATTCATCTTACAGCAGATCCTTGAAAAACAGAAAGCATTCAGATATCTGGATTCAGATCCGTTGACGATTGCTGCAAACGATCACAGACCAGCTTATGCAAGTGATGGTGACTATTTCAGTAAGCCGTCTGCAGATGATATGGTAGAAAAGATCTACGCCATGTTTAATGAAACAAATCCTCAGAAATATCCCGCGATATTCTAATTGGACTTTAGATAAATTTTAAAACCGCTTTCTTTTAGGAAGCGGTTTTTGTTTTAACCATTAAACCATTGAAATTCGTACATTTGAAAAACAGTCATTTGTATACTGAAAACTACCATGAAAATTACCCGCCTCGTTATCCTTTTCAATTATAAAAAGATCCTTCTTGGAGCTGTTATTTCACTGTTTCTTTTTATACTGTCATTTCAGATAGGCTCAGAAATACTGATTATTCTGATGAGAGGTTTGGGAACCCTTATTATCATCAATATCATTGCTTCACTTACAGCATCTTATATTCTCTATGACAATTCTGATTTATATGAACTGAATGATTTAAACGGGATAATCAATTGGAGCACAACAGAAAATGCAGTTCTCATCCACGCCAGTTTTGATCCGTTATCCCAAAGACTGGAGGAGAAATACCCTGATTTGAACCTGACGGTTTGTGATATTTACGGAAACAGACACGAGCACGAAAGCGGGATTGAGGTTTCTAAAAAAATGTTTCCTCCCAATCCGAAGGAAATAAAGATTTCACCGGATCAATTGCCGTTTGAAAATGAATCTCAGGACGTTATTCTTGCAGTGACAGCTCTTCACGAAATTTTAGATCATGAGAAAAGGATTCTATTCTTTAAAGAAGCCAAAAGAATACTGAAAAAAGGAGGTGTAATTATTATTTCAGAACAGTTCAGAGATACTACCAATTTTGTTTTCTTCAATATCGGAGCCTTTCATTTTTTAAGCCGTAAACAGTGGATGGATTCTATTTCACCATCCGGACTGAAAATAATTAAGAATAAAAAGATTACTCCTTTTGCGGATATGTTGGTTATAGAAAAGGTCTAAAGCTATCTTAAGTCAATAGAAATACTTTATTTTTAAAATTAGAAAATAGCACTGGCCTATATGAAAACAATATCTTTTCCTGAAGACGAATACATCTATGATATGATAGATGTGGATGACAGGTTTATTTTACTGGTGAATTTGTATCATCATAAAACCTATAAAATTGTCGTTACGGATTTTAAAACCTATAGAAAAAGTATTGAACTTGATGACAGGGAAAATATTACAACAATCAATTCGGGCTTTTTTTTTCAGAAACTGATAGATGGCAGAGTCTTTATCAATTCACTGAGTAAAGACACTGCTAATTTTTTGAATACCGAAATGATTAAGGCGGTTTTTCCTCCGGATCTGTTCCGCCTTTATACAGAGCGCAGGATAGAGGAAAAAAAACTGAGATATGATGATAATACTTCGAGACAATACCTCATCGATGCTATTTGGATATATGGTGAATATTTTATGTCTTTTCAAAATAAATGGCAACGTAAGAAAATTGCAGAAAATGCTTTTATAGGAAATAATTGTCTGAAAATAGTTCTTCATTCCCGTTCAGGTGAAAGTATCAGAGAGATTCCCCTACAGGATCTTTCCGAAAATGAAAATATTGATATATCCTATTTTCATGATTACAAGTCTTGTGAGAATATATTTGTGGGGAAAATACATCACCAGCTTTTTGTGATCGATACAGATAAGGAAAGCATTACCAGATATCTTTTAAAAAACAACTGGTATATTATTCAGGACATCAATTCTCTGGGAGAAATTATATTGAGTTCCGGGAGAAATTTAATGATACTGAAATCTACAGATAGCGGAATTGATATTATATTGAATACTGAGTATAAGGGTTGTATAAAATCAGCCCGGTTTAACCATTCAAATAACCTGGTGATATTCTCATCACGGAAAATAAGCAGTTTTAGAAGAGGAGACTTGAAACCTCTTAAGGATTTGGATACCCATAAAATTTATATCAATAAAACACTTATAATGAATGATGGAAAAATGCTGGTTCATTATTCTACTTATAATAAACAACTGAAAAAATATATCACAAAGATTAAGATTATTGAAATATAATTTACATTTCAGTTACCTTTTTCTTTTTCTTTTCCTTAATCAATTCAATACATTCTTCCGAATAGGTTCCCTTCACCTGATATTTCGCTTCCCATTCTTCAAGCAGATATAGGATAGGAAGTAATGCCAATCCTTTTTCGGTAAGAGAATATTCCACTCTCGGAGGAAGTTCTTTAAATTCTTCACGGATTACCAAGCCATCCGTTTCCATCTCTCTCAGCTGGTCGGTAAGAACCTTTCTTGAAATGACATTAATACGTACGGCAAGCTCTCCGAAACGCAGCTTACGGTCTTTAATGACCAGAACAATAATGGGCTTCCATTTGCTTCCCAATGCGGCCATAGCTTTGCCCAGAGGACAGCTGTATTGCATCAATTCGTTCTTTTTCATAGAAGTTACTTTAATGTTACTAATGTAAGTTACTGCGAAGTTACCACTATTTTTTTAATAAAAGATACAAAAACAAACTATTATTAGTTACTTTGTGTAACAATTGTAAAATGTAATTTTAATATGAGCACATCATCGTTATTTAAACCATTCCAATATAAAAATTTACAGCTGAAAAACAGGATCGTAATGGCTCCCATGACCAGAGCACAATCTGACAATGGAGTTCCTACCCAGGAAATAGCAGATTACTACGGAAGAAGGGCAGCTTCAGAAGTAGGATTGATCCTTTCAGAAGGAACTGTCATCAACAGACCCGGTTCTAAAAACCTGCAGAATATTCCGGACTTCTACGGAACAGAAGCTTTAAACGGCTGGAAAAACGTAATTGATACTGTACATAAAAACGGTGGGAAAATGGGACCTCAGATCTGGCACGTGGGAGATACCAGAATGTCCGAAGAATATCCGTTGGTAGCCATGGAAAAAGCTTCTACAATGACGGTTGAAGATATTCAGGATACGATTGCCCAGTTTGCAGCTTCAGCAAAATCTGCCAGGGACCTTGGTTTTGACTGTCTTGAAATTCACGGCGCTCACGGGTACCTCATCGACCAGTTTTTCTGGGAAGTAACCAATACCAGAACCGATGAATACGGTGGTAAAACGTTGAAAGAAAGAAGCCGGTTTGCTGTTGAAGTAGTCAAAGCAATCAGAGCAGCGGTAGGAGAGGACTTTACCATTATCCTTCGCCTTTCACAATGGAAGCAGCAGGATTATAAAACCAGGCTGGCATTCACTCCAAATGAAATGGAAGATTGGTTATTACCGTTAAAAGAAGCCGGAGTGGATATTTTCCACTGTTCACAACGCCGTTTCTGGGAACCGGAATTTGAAGGTTCTGATCTGAATTTCGCAGGATGGGCAAAAAAAATAACCGGGCAGCCGACCATTACTGTAGGATCAGTTGGTTTGAACGGAGATTTCCTTAATGCTTTTGCAGGGCAGGGAACTGAGAAAACCGATCTCACAGAGCTGATCAGAAGACTGGATAACGAAGAATTTGATCTTGTTGCCGTGGGGCGTGCAATCTTACAGGATCACCAATGGGTACAGAAGATCAAAGATGGAAACACGGAAGCTCTTCTTGACTTTTCAGCAGAAAGTATGGGCGTATTATTTTAATGGGAGTAGTGGATAATTAATGAGCTTTACAGATCGTTTTTTTTTAACAGCATATTTTACTCACTTGTGAAGCAAAATTAACCATTCACTATTCACATTAATCATCATAATTCACTTTATTTTATATTTAATTTTCACCTATTTATTAAGAAACCTGCTTTCAGAATCTCTGAAGGCGGGTTTTTATGATTGAAACTTAATGATTCTCAGTGTGATAGAACGAACGAGCGCCCGGGATTTCCGGGCGCTCGTTGTTTAACAGATTTAAATATCTAAAACTGCCATTGAAAAGGCAGAAGTGATTTCTTATAAACCAATATTTTTAGTTGGCTTCAGTTGCTTCAGAATATTTTTCGGAATTGCATTTTTGTGTACTAAAATTGCAGTTGATTTATATTCCACATAAGGTCTTGTTACATAAAGATATCCTGCAAAGTCATTTGTTACTCCCCAGGAGTTTTTCACCATATAATACTCTTTACCGGTCTGGTCTTTAGCCAAACCTACGATGTGCATACCGTGGTCATCCGTTGTAGAAAGATTGTTAAGGCCTTTCTGACGCATATCTTCAGTAATGGTTTTATCTTTTTTAGGTTCTGTGAACAAGGTCTGCTTATTCTCTGCATTGATCTGGTCCAGGTCCATATCCGGAACATAAGCCACCCCGTTTTTGTAAGAGAAATAAGGTTCTGAAACGTCAGTTGCCCAACCTACAGAATATCCTTTAGTTACAGCATTGTCAATAATTGATGTAAGATCTTTCATCGGAACGTTCCAGTCAGAATCGTGGCTCCAGTTATCAGGAATCGGAACTACAAATTTCTGATAGTATGGATAATCTTTGTAAGAAGACAACTCTACATAATCTTCAGGATTAATTCCTACCACTTCTTTAGCAAATGTTTTCGGAGTGTAATTTTTCCCTTCATACGTAAAGTTGGCAGGTACTTTTCCTAAATATTCATCCAGGATTGCATCTACGGAATCCATCCAGTTATCTGTAAGTTTTCCTTTAGAAGAAGCCTGTACAAGGCTGTCAAGAACCGGCTTCAGTTTTCCCTGCATCTCCTTGAAGTTGTTGGTAGTCTGGCCAGCTTTTAATCCTGTATACACATCCTGAGGAACCGCACCGTATTTTTTGTACATGTTGATTACATCGTGAAGCTCACCTCCGTCACCCCAGCTGATGGCTCCGTTATTCAATACATATAACTTTGCTTTATCATGATAAGAGTTTCTCGCTGTAAAAATTTCAGCAAGATCTACAGGTTTTTTACCCATTCTCTGCATTTCAGATTCAAGGAACGAATTTCCCGAGTAGCTCCAGCAGGTTCCTGATGAACCCTGGTTCTTTACAGAAGTTGCACCAACGTCTTTCAGCGTTGTGAACTGGAAATTAGCATTTTGTGAGTGGTTGTTTTTTAACTTGTTGATTAAATCATCCTGGGCAAACATCATACTTCCTGCAGACAAAACAAAAAGTAATGATGCAATTTTGGCATTTTTCATTACTATAAAAAGATTATTTACATTAATAGTCGTTAATAAAAGAGATTTGTTACAAAAGGAAAAGTTAAATCCGGAATTAAAGTTTTTTTAAGAAAAAGTAAAGAAAGCCCATCTGTTCATTGGCTCAATTACCTTAATTTAGAAAAAAGTTTACCATGTTTCCAACCCATCCGGAAATTCCTGCATCTATACTCATATAACCTCCTGACTATGGAACGAGAATTATTACTAGAATGTCAACGGAACGACCGCAATGCGCAGCGGAAAGTCTACGAGAAAATGGCGGGCAGGCTGTATTCAGTCTGCAGACGCTATCTGAAAAATGATGAAGATATTGAAGAAGTATTGGCAGATACATTCTACAAGATTTTCATGAAGATCAGCCAGCTTCAGAATCCGGATACTTTCGAAGCCTGGGCCAGAAAAATTACCGTGAATGAATGTCTTCAGAAATTACGGACGAATAAATCATTATTTATCTCTCTGGAAGAAAATAATAAGATTGACGCCCCTGAAAGCGGCACAGAGAATCTTGCTCTGGAAAAAGATATCCTTAATCTGCTGAATTTCCTCCCGGAAGGCTGCAGGGCTATTTTTAATCTTTTTGCCATTGAAGGCTATCCTCATAAAGAAATAGCAACGATGCTTTCCATCAGCGAAGGGACCTCAAAATCCCAGCTCAATTTTGCGAGGAAAAAACTACAGGAACTTCTGGTGAATCAAAACATTTAAACTTTTACAACAATGGAAAATAATCATATAGATCAACAATTCAATGAAGCTTCAAGGCTTTCAGAAGAGCCAACGGTTTTTCCTGGTTTTGAAAAAGTGTGGGAAAAAGTTGAAGAGAAGCTGGATACTCCAAAAGAGAAAAAGAAAATAATTCCTCTCTGGTTTCCTTACGGGATTGCTGCCAGTCTTATTATTGGTTTGGGAGCCTTCTATTTTATGAATAAAAAAGATACTGCTGAACTCATGAAGCCGGTAATCGCTGAAAGTAAAACAGCACCTGACCCGGTTTCCAGTAAAGATATTGCAAAAATTGATGGGATAACCAAAGAAAATATTCAGAAAGAGAAAAAGAATGCGAAGCCTGCAATAGAAAAACTGGCTGTAAATTCAATTTCAGTTCCTGTTCCTGTTCCAGGTACGGCTTCGGTTATTGTATCACCAGCCACCGCTTCATCATCACGGGGAGATATGCCGCCTCCGCCAATTGAACGCCATATGGAGACTTCAGGTGGGGTGGTTAAGAATATAGAAGAGGTCGTGGTAATGGGGTATAAGGCTACTGTTAAGAGAGAAAAAAGCGTAACCTCATCCAGTACGGTTGTTGCATCAACCGAAACCACTGTAGCCAAAGAATTAAGCGGGAAAGTTGCCGGCTTATCAGTTTCCAAATCAGGAAAAGACATGAAAATGATGATCAGGGGAATGAGTTCTGTAGCAGGAAGTTCGACAAAACCATTGGTGATTGTTAACGGAAAACCAGTCAATATGGAGGTTCTGAAAATTCTGGATCCGGAACGTATTAAGAACATGTCTGTAATGAAAGGTGCTGAGGCTGCTGCAATATTCGGGAGCAAAGCAAGTAACGGAGTCGTCATTATAAAAACAAAACGCCTCCGTAGGGCTGAAAAGGAAAAATTCAATGAATTATTGGCAAAAGGAATTGATGAACCTGTGAAAGAACCTGTTGAAGAGGCTGAAGAAGAACTCCCAAAAGCAGGACAGCTCATAGGTGGTGAGGTGAATGATTTTTCTAAATGGGATTACTGGAAGGATGTTGCCGTTCCTGAACTGGATCGTTATAAAAATACCTGGAAATTTTTTCCTGACAGAAGGGTTTCCGTTCAGTTGGTAAATAAAGATAAAAAACCGGTAGTAGGCGAAAAAGTAAAGCTGCTGGATGACAAGAAAAATATCATTTGGCAGGCAGTTTCTGATAATTTGGGAAATGCTGAATTATGGATCAGCCCGATGACCAATGAAAATTCAGATTCAGGTAAATATTATCTGGAAGATGGTTCCGGGCAGATGATAAGTTCAAATATCAGGGAATTTAAAAACGGGCAGAATATCATTATGCTCAATAAGTCCTGTCTGGAAAAACGAAAACTGGATCTTGCTTTTGTGGTGGATGCTACAGGTTCTATGGGAGATGAGATTTCTTACCTGCAATCTGAACTGTTGGATGTTCTGAAAAAAGTGGAAACAAAATTAAAAAATACAGAGGTGAGATATGGATCAGTGTTTTACAGAGATAAAGCAGATGAATATGTGACCCGGAAATTTGATTTTTCTGATAAAGCAGAAGATTTGATAGGCTTCATCAAAAACCAGCAGGCCAATGGTGGCGGAGATACTCCGGAGGCTGTTGTGGAAGCCATGCAGGTTTCTATCGATGAGCTGAAATGGAGCAGTGAAAATTCAACCAAAATTATGTTTTTGATTTTGGATGCACCACCTCATCAGTCAGAAGAAAACACTAAAAAACTGTATGAGAAAATAAAAAGTGCCGCTAAAAAAGGAATTACCATTATCCCGCTGGCAGCAAGTGATACCGATAAAGAAACGGAATATCTCATGAGAACGTTTGCATTGCTTACCAACGGTACCTATACGTTCCTGACGAATGACAGTGGCATAGGAAATGATCACATAAAGCCCACCGCAGCATCTTATGAAGTTGAAAAACTTAACGACCTTTTGTTAAGGCTTATTCTTCAAAGAGCTACGCTTCCGGAATGCAGCAACGGAATTTCTAATGTAAATCTTAACAAAAAGATGGCAACTGAAATTGAGAATCAGACTGATACCAGAACCGTTGTATTTCCAAATCCTACAAAAGGCCCTATTCAGATCAAAACAAAAAAGGCTGTTGATGAGCTTTTTGTATATGATATAGCCGGGAAAATTATCATGCGGAAAGAACACCTGAATGAAGGTAAAAACACTATTGACATGACCTCATATCCACAAGGTATCTACCTGCTTCGTATCCGGTCCGGTGAGGTTTGGGAAACCTTTAAGGTCATCAGAAATTAAATTAAATTCAAAAAAAGAAATTTCTCCGGGAATTTCTTTTTTTCTTTATCTTGAAACATATTTTGATTGATGAGAAAAAGCTACTTACTGCTGCTGTCCTTTATCATTACCGGATTACAGGCACAGGATTCAAAACTCTATTATTCGGGAACATTTTTAGGGACTAAAAATAAGGCTCAGAACTTTCTGAAAGTTTATAACAAAAACACGGGTATCTACGAACTCACTGATGAAAAAGGTTTTGCCATCATTGCCGCAAAGCCTTATGATACGCTGACATGGAATCATGGTAAAAGTATGCTGGTCATCCCTTCTTATCAGCTGAAAGAGCTGAAAACTATTTTAAAGAATCAGGTAGATGAAAAATATGTGAAAGCTGTTCACAGTAAAGCTTATGACAGCCTGATATCAAAGAATATAAAAGATCATTTCAGTATTGAAAATAATGGAACAGCCTTAAGTAAAAGTTCCGACCAATATGTAAATAATGTAAGAAAACTGAAGCAGAGGAATGATAGTACTTATATCCTGAAGGGTTTCAAAAGGAAAACGTTATATTTTAACGGAAGCTTTACCACTTCTGTTGAAGTTAAAAACAGAAACGCAATTCCTGAAGTTCAGCATCAGTACGTTCAGGGAAGATCTGAAAACGGAAATCCTGTATGGAAAGGGCCGGAAACAAATGAGCTGTTCAGTTTCGGACCGGATATTTCTGCATTGGGATTTGACGGGCAGCCTTATACCTATGATCAGAATGGAAGGTTGGTCCAATGGATGAATGGATTATCACGGGCAAAAGGGTATGATAATGATCTTTTTAAAACGATTGTAGGATACAGTAATCGGCTTAATGCAAATCTTTTTATAAAAGAAGAATATGTTGAGAAATTCCGGCTTTCCTTAGATCTGGGGCAGCAAAAGGATCAGATGTATTTTATGGATCAGTTTAATAATACCCATACCTTTAAAACAAAGTTTACAGCCAATCTGGGAGGCTATGTCATGAATATGGCTTTCAATTATGATGAAAATAAAGCCACAAATGTAAACAGAGCAGGGCTTTTTAACAGAATATATCAGAATGCACTGCTGACTCCTGTTTCATTTTCCAATGCACAACAGCTGCTGTTAAATGACGGCTCACAGAGGAGCTATAGTCAGTATGCCGATAACCCTTCATTTCTTTTGTTGCAGAATAATCAATATCATTATCTGAATAATCAACGGCAGGTAAACTTCAGTGCCGCTAAGACGTGGAAGGGTTTTAAACTGAATATCGCTCAATCGTACGAGAACAATAGCATCTGGAATCTGGATAGGTATAAACTGTCAACTTCCGGCTTCAGCAATGGAATTTACAATGAAAGGACACAGAAAAACAGCCTGTATTATTCTAATATACAAGGTGCATACACACTGCCGGGAAATTATGATTTTAAAAATAGTGTTCTCTTTAATTTCATATTAAACGATAAAAAATCGGAGGTTTATAACAGCCTGACAGATCAGAAATACAGCTATCAAAGGACTTCACAGGATTATATACTGAATTATAATATGGAAATCTACGATGGTGATTTTGAAGCCGGGATCAATCTTGGAAATTCATTTTACGTTTCCAATACATCACATAAAAACAGCTATTGGCTTCCACAGGCGAATGCTTATGTGAAGTTTGCAGATGTTTTCAACTGGAATCATTTTAATTTTAAAATCTTGGGAAGCTATACCCGTTTAAGTTCCGAACCGGAAATCACAAGATCTTATGCTTTTTATGCAACTACTTTGCTGAAGGCAGAGAACAATAATCAATATTTTCCAATCCGGGAAGTGGAAACTTTCAGAGGATTGTCTAATATCAATACCATAGAATGGAAAGCGGGTGCCAGAATGAATATCGGCTATCATTTTAGTCTGGAGGGAGAATATTTCAGAAGGAAAATTCAGGATGATATTTTTCCCCTTTTTGAAAATAATCAGCTAAGGCTAAAAAACATGGCAGACCATACTTATAGCGGATATGAATTCAACTTTACCTATGAACGGCTGCGTTTGGGATATGATTTCTTTACAACGAACAGGATTTCATTTTTCAAATACAGGGATATTGTGGATCGTGTTGCTTCAGGATATAACAATACTGCTGTTTCGGGATTTCAGGATATTTACAAAACATTGACGGAAGGAGAGGTACTTGGGGCGATCAGGGGAAGTTATTTTGAGCGTAATGCCAACGGGCAGTTGATCATTGATGACTCCGGGTTTCCTCGAAAGGCTGCCGGAATGAAGATCATTGCAGATCCTACTCCTGATTTTGTCATGAAATTCAATCATAATTTTACTTACAAAAGATTTTCTTTGGATATTAACTGGGAATGGAGAAAAGGCGGTCAGGTCTGGAACGGTACCGAGGCTGTTCTTGATTATTATGGACGCTCTTATACATCCGGTGAAGAGAGGAATATTAAAAATTATATTTTTCAGGGCGTATTTTCTGACGGAAATACCAATCAGATTCCTGTAGATTTTTATGATCCCGGCAGGAATGTTCAGGAAAACAGATGGTCAAGGTATGGATACGCCGGAGTAGCGGAAAATTATATTCAAAAGGCAGATTATGTAAGAATCAATAATATTTCCCTGTCTGCAAGCTTTCCTGTTGACCACAGCCAACGTACATTAAAATTCACTTTGTATGCTAATAATCTTATGCTTTGGCAGGCTAAAACAGGAGCTGATCCCAATCAGACTTTCTACGAAACAGAAAATGGAAGAGGTTTGGATTTCTTCAATCTTCCTTCTTTTAAAACATTGGGCTGTATCGTTTCATTCAAATTTTAACCTATGAATCTTAAATTTATATCCTATATCATTGTATGCTGTATTCTGTTCTCAGCTGTTTCAGTAAAAGGACAGAGTATTATGCAGGACTTTGAAAAAGAAAAAACTTACATTCAGACCAATCATGTTTTCTATAAGCCGGGAGAAGGAATGTATTTTAAAATCTACGTTGTAAAAGGAGCAGACAACCTTCCGGCAGAAGACAGCAGGGTTGTCAATTTTGAAATTCTTGATCCCGGGGGAAGCATATTGAAAAAAATGAAATATGAGATCACCAATGGCTATGCCCAGGGGTATTTCCAATTCTCTGATGATATGAAAGGAGGAATCTATAAGATCAGAGCCTATACCAACTGGATGCAGAATGAGCAGGATAAAAATGCATTTGAAAAGGAGATCACCCTTCAAAAAGTTGTATCTCCGAGAATCTTAATGAAGCTTGACTTCCCCAAAAAAGGATATGGCCCGGCAGATGAGGTGACAGCAGACTTTTCTATGCGGAGCCTGGCCAATTTACCCATTCCTTTTTATGAAGCGGAATATACCGTGATGCACAACGGAGAAGTTATCTCAGAAGGAAAACTGATCACAGATAAAGATGGCAAAAAAATATTAAAATTTAAACTTCCTGCAGTGCTTAAATCTGCTGATGCCCTGTTGAATATTAAAGTGAATTTTGATGGTTTTACAGAATCTGTTTCCCGGAATATTCCGGTTGTCTTAAATCATCTCGACGTCAGACTGATGCCAGAGGGTGGAACACTGATCAATGAGATAGAACAAAATATTGCCTTTAAAATCCTTGACGAATTTGAACAGCCTGTAGATGCGGTTTTAGGCATTTACAATCAGAATCATGAAAAAATAAAAGAAGTTTCGGCCTATAACTTTGGAATGGGAAGTTTCATTTTTACTCCCCAGAAAGGAGAATCCTATTATGCCAGGGTTTTGAAGCCGGAAAATATAATGCAGACATACAGTCTTCCCGTTGCTCAGAATGATGGAATAGTTCTGAATATCAGACAAGAAAACGGTTTACTGCACTTTAAAGTGACTTCTACTCAGGAAAGAAGCATTATCATTAAAGGAAGCTTTCGTGGAAAGGAAGTTTACAGCAAATCCCTTCTATTGAAAAACGGTTCAGGTTCATTGGATGTTTCTGAAAAAGACTTTCCTGCGGGAATTATCAGATTTACCGTCCTGGAAAATAATTCAGCCCTTGCAGAACGTATTGTTTTTACCAATAAAATCAATCAGCTTAACATAAAAGTTGAACCTGTCAAACAATATTATCAACCCAGAGAAAAAGTAGTCTTGAATATCGTAACTACAGACGGTAATAACAAACCGGTTCCCGCTAATCTTGCTCTAAGTGTAGTGGATGATAAACTATGGACCTACGCTGATGATCAACAAAACCATATCATTTCTTGGCTGCTGATGGATTCTGAGTTGAGAGGTAAGATTGAAAAACCGCAGTTTTATTTTGACAAAAAAGAAGAAAAAGCCGATAAAAGCCTGGACCTTGTCATGCTTACCAACGGGTACAGATACTTCGAGCTTATCCCGGAAATCATAAAAAACAATCAGTACAAATATCTGCCCGAAAAAAAGAATACAGTCTACGGAATTGTAGAAGATGAAAATAAGAATCCTGTAAAATCAGAGGTTTTTCTGGTAGATACCCGTAGAAATAAAATTCTCAGACAGGAAACTGCAGAAAATGGTAAATTTTATTTTTCAGATTTAAATACTGACGGTTTCTATAGAATCATTGGCAAGTCCTTCCTGCCCAAACACAGAGTCCGAATCAGGATTCTGTCTTACCATCTGGATATTAACCCTCTGGTGAAACAAAAACTGAATAATATAGATGTAGAAGAAATTATAAGAGAGGCTGAAGTTAAAGAAGCAGCAAAAAAGGAGTCTAAAGAAGTGAGCAAGACCCCTAAACGTGATAAAACAAAATCAGATACAGACAGAAACAGTTATATTGAAGAGGTTATTGTTACTGGTGCCTATTCTATAAAGAAAGAAAACAAGGCCAATTCTGTCACTTTGTTATCGGCTTCTCCTGAAATTCAGAATCCTGATGTCACTTCATTACTAAGCGGAAAAGTAGCAGGAATAGTTGTATCATCTACAGCGCAGCCGGGAACCGGTGGAGAGGTACATATAAGAGGGGCAGCTTCGGTTCCCAATAAAACCCCTTTATTTGTTGTTGACGGAATTCCTGTAGAAAATTTTAATACAACCATCAACCCGAATGATGTCAGCAGTATTACAGTTCTTAAGGATGCTGCAGCTACAGCAATCTATGGGAGCAGGGCTGTGAACGGAGCAATTCTCATCAATTCCTTTAAAAACGGGAATATGGAAAATAAATGGGACATTACCCCGAAATCCTATTTTGCAGTAGAAGTGATACCGGCCGAAAATCTGACGGAATTTTCAGAGAGCCGGCAATTTGCCTACCCGGAATATAAAACCACCAATACTCCCTATAGATTTGATTACAGAGAAGCTCTATACTGGAATCCTGTAATAGAAACCGATAAAAATGGTAAAGCAAAAATTGAATTCTATAATTCTGATGCCAGTTCTACATTCAGAGTGATGACAGAAGGTATTTCCGGAGCCGGTACCGTGGGAAGAAGTGAAATGACATATGCCGCAAAGAGTATGATCTCAATAGATGCTAAAATTCCACAGTATCTGACAAGAACAGACCAGATGCTTATTCCCGTGGTTGTAAAAAATAATTCTCCGGAGACCAGAAATATGACAATGGATGTTATCGTCCCGAATCATGTTAAGCTGATGCATGCTGACAGCTTGATCACCCTTAAGCCGATGGAGTCCGGAAGATTATTTGTAAGAATTCAGACCGATGAAGTGGTAGATTCCAATATTCAGTTTACCGTAAGATCCGGAGATTTCCGGGAAACCGTCATCTTACCGTTTCAGGTAGAAGAAAAAGGCTTTCTTCAACGCTACTCACTGATCAATAATACAACTGAAGATATCAGAATCAATATTCCTGAATACATTAACGGCAGTTTGCTTTCTTCTTATTATGTATTTGAAAATGCTGCATTTCAGATGTTTGAAGACCTGGAGAGACTGAAGAAAGAGCCTTATGGTTGTTTTGAGCAACTTTCTTCAACAGTATATCCTAATATTTTCATTCTGGATTATTTAAAATCAGCTAAAAAAATTGATACACCTACCGAAACCCTGGTGGTGAAAAATCTGAAAAAAGGATTTCAGAAAATGCTGAGTTTCAAAAATAAAGATGGAGGTTTTGGATATTTCAGAACCACAGAATCTGATGTGGCACTTTCTGCTTTCGCTTTACTGGAATTTACGGAACTGAAGAAATATGTGACTGTTGATCCAAAGCTGATTCAGGAACTTTATTCGTTTATTCTAGCTAAGAAAAATGGAAACGGATTATTTGAAGTGAGAAAACAGTATGAAGCAAAAAATGCTTATTCAGAGCATATGTGGTCCAGAAATATGTATATTTTGTATGCTTTGTCTAAATTGGGTATAAAAAATGAAATTGAAGATTCTTACAAAGTAATGCTGAACAGAGCTTTAGTAACAAAAGATGCTTATCAGCTGGCATTATTGGCCAATGCTTCTGCCAGTCTTGGGAAACATAAAGAATATGAGAATCTGATCTCAATTCTGGGAAGACAGTATGAAACTCAAAAGGTAAAACCTGGGATAACCTTTACAGGCTCAGGCAGTATTTCTGCGGATGCAGAAGCTCTTTCTCTGTATATGATGGCTTTGCAGAAAGATGAGAAATTAAATCATCTGAAAATTGCAAAAACTGCAGATCAGCTTATTGCTTATAACGGTTATTACGGATTTGGTTCTACTCAGGCCACGAGCCTGGCAATAGAAGCTTTATCCGAATTCTTCTCAAAAAATGAAAAACTCTATGGAAATGAAAGGCCTGCTATTAAGATAAACGGAGTCTATATCTTGCCTGGGATCAGTGTTGCATCAGCTTATAAAACTGGAGAAAATCATATCCGTGTACAATATCCGGCTTCAAAAGGACTTCCTTATAAGCTGGATTATGAATATTATACTCTGCAGCCACCCGTAAGTGCTGATATTCCTGTAACCATGGAAACCCGGCTGAAGTCTCCTCAGTCTAAAATAGGAGAAACAAACAGAATGACAGTGACCATTAAAAATAAAGTGAATAACCAACTTCCCATGACGGTCGCTAAAATAGGTATTCCTGCTGGATTGACATTACAAAATGCTTTATTGAAAGATATGGTTGATAAAAAGCAGGTTTCTTACTATGAAATTTTTGATAACTACCTTGTACTGTACTGGGAACATCTTGATGCTGAAGAAACAAAGGTGATCAACCTCGATCTGAAAGTGGAGTTTGCAGGAGAATACACAGGGAAATCAGGGAACGTTTATCTGTATTATATGCCTGAATCCAAATATTGGAATCCGGGAATTACGGTGAAAACTGAACCTTGATACCTAAGGTTTACTGCATGATTTAATTCATTCATAAACAGGCATTCAGAAGAATGTCTGTTTTATTATAAAATTAATTTTCAAAAATTATTGAAAATTCGGAAAATATAATTATATTTGTATCAGAAACCTAAAAGTAAAACAAAATGCAGCTTTCAGAAGCAAAAGAAAAGTACATTCAAACATGGGGAACCTTTGCAACGAATTGGGGAATCAACCGGACGATGGCACAGGTGCATGCATTGCTTCTGGCAAGTGGTAAGCCGCTTTCTACAGATGAGGTCATGGAAGAACTGGAAATTTCAAGAGGAAATGCCAACATGAACCTCAGAGCCCTGATAGATTGGGGAATTGTAAGAAAAGAATTCATAAAAGGAGATCGAAAAGAATACTTCGTAGCAGAAAAAGATGTCTGGTATCTTTTCAAGCAGATCACCAAAGAGCGCAGAAAAAGAGAAATAGAACCTGTTATTTCTTTCCTGGAAGAATTGAAGAATATTGATGATAAAGATTCCGAAGAAGCAAAAGAATTTATTAAACTGATGAATGATTTCAGTTCCGTCACCGGAAAGATCAATAATATAATGGATCTGGCCATAAAAAGTGATGATCACTGGCTGGTAGGGAAGATTACCAACCTGCTGAAATAGAACAAAGAGGATGAAAATCCTTTTTTATTTCAATTAAACTTTCAAAAATTACTGAAAATATAAAACTTATAATATCATGAAGAATTTTTTTAAACGTCATCTCTATTTAAGTCTCTTTCTGACTGTTGTTTTAATTGTTGCAGTCTGGTTTTTTCTCGTTGCCAAAGGTGAATATGGAGTGACAATATTCTTCACCATTCCGGTTTCTATTGGCTTTATCATTGGGTATGTAAAGTATTTTAAAAAAATCGGATTAATGAATGTTTTGAAGACAATCTTAAAAATAGTCTTGGGATTAGTCATTTTCTCTCTTATTTTAATAGGAGCTGGTGTGGAAGGAGCTATTTGTATTATTATGGCCATTCCATTTATTGGCTTAGCCATGTTCGTAGGCTTCAATATTGGTTTTATCATAGGAGTATTTGACGAAAAAAGACATATGGGAAGCGTTATAGCATTTATTCTTTTTATCAATCCCGCATCTTATATTTTTGATACCTATACAAAACCCATTGAGGAAACTATTACAACAGAAATGATTGTGAATTCTTCCAATGAAAAAGTATGGAAACTTTTAAATACACAAATCAATTTCGATACGCCTGATTTTATCCTGTTTGAAAAAGGAGTCAGCTATCCAAAGAATATAAAACTTGTTAATGAAAACGGAAAATTGGGCTACAGCTGTCAGACCAATAATGATGAATTACAACTTAATATCAATGAATTTATAGAAAATAAAAAAGTTAAATTCTCTTTGGAAAATCAGACTGTTCCAATGAAAGAAATAACACCTTATGAAGATATTGATGCTAAACATTTACATGATTATTTTATTGTAAAGTATGGTGAAATTACTTTAGACAAGCTATCAGAAAATAAAACAAAGATAGTTGCAAAAACAAAATACAGTTACAAAATTGCCCCTACCTGGTATTGGAAAAAATGGTCAGGATATATCATCGATAAAATGCAAAGCCATGTATTGCAATCTATAAAAACACAATCTGAAAATGAATAATCTGCAACAATATTTTGACAACCTGCAACCCAGATATTATATTAATGAAATTGCATCTTTAGGGTTTACCAGACTGTTTAGGAAAATGGCTGTTCAAAAGGTGAAAAGCTACGGAGATAAAAGAGTTCTGGATCTGATGAGCGGGCAGGGAGAAAATTTAGAATTTATACAGGCTCACAATGATAATACAGAAATTGTAGCACTGGATTTCTCATCAGCAATGCACATGAAACTGGCTGCAACATTCAAAAACAAATTGTCAGTACAACAGATTCGGAACGATTTTTTCGAAAGCCAGATTCCCGATCATTCTATGGACGTTATCCTTTGCTCTTACGGGACAAAGACGATAGAAGAAGATCAGAAACCGATTTTTGCAGATAGACTTTCAAATATTATTAATGAGAAAGGTGAAATTATCATCGTAGAATTTGTAAAACCCAAAACAAAGTGGAGATTAAGTTGTGTGAAATGGTATATAGAAGTTCTTGTGACAAAGGTTTTTGGAAACGAATTTGGAAAATTGTTCCATTATATCAATAAAAATGAAAGCCTGGAAGATCTTAAAGACCAGTTTATCAGAAACGGACTTACCATCATATCGCACAAAAGATATCTGGATCTGGTTGAAATTCTTCATGTGAAAAGAAACTGATTTTTTATTTGAAACCATATTCCAAAAATTACTGAAAATTTTAAATGAATAATAATTATGAAAAATTTAATCATTCACTTATTCCTGATTATTTATTTCAGACGAAAAGGATCACTTTAAACTATAAAATTTAAAACATTAAAAAAAATGTCAATCATCTATTTAAATACAGTCATCAAAGCAGATATTCACTATGTTTTTGATTTGGCAAGAAATATCGATCTCCATCAGCAATCCACCTCACGAACTCACGAGAAAGCGATTGCAGGACGTACATCAGGCCTGATCGAAGAAAATGAAACAGTGACCTGGAGAGCAAAACATTTAGGAGTCTATCAAACCCTTACCACCAAAATTATCAGCATGGAAAAACCTGTTCAATTCATTGATGTCATGCTGAAAGGAGCTTTCAAATCTATGCGTCACCGACATATTTTTAAATCTGTAAACGGAAATACCCTGATGACAGATATTTTTGAATTTGAATCTCCGCTGGGCATCATTGGAAAACTATTTAATGCTGTTTTTCTCAGAGGGTATCTCAAAAACTTTCTGATCCGAAGAAATGAAATGATCAAAACCATTGCAGAATCTTCTGTCCGTGACGGAATAGCCATTTTTTAACCTCCAAAACATTCAATTATGAACTTTTTAAAAGCAGAATGGAGAAAATTAGCCATTATCAATTACGAAATCAATCCCGATCTATTATTACAATACCTTCCTGAAGGTACAGAACTCGATTTTTATAAAGGCAAATGCTATGTAAGCCTGGTTGGATTCATGTTTTTAAATACCAGACTACTGGGACTACCTATTCCTTTTCACCGAAATTTTGAAGAAGTGAACTTAAGATTTTATGTAAAGAAAAAAGAAAATGGTATCTGGAAAAGAGGCGTGGTGTTTATTAAGGAAATCGTTCCCAAGCCTGCTTTAAGCTTCGTAGCCAATTCCATTTACAAAGAAAATTACCATACCATGCCGATGAGGAATCTTATTCATGAAAAAGAAGATGAACTGCTGATCAGCTATTCCTGGAAAGATAAAAGCTGGCACACTCTTCAGATTACTGCGGAAAGTAAAGCACAGACAATGGAAGCCAATTCAGAGTTTGAGTTTATCACCGAGCATTACTGGGGCTTTACCAAAAATGAAAATAAAACTTCAGAATATGAAGTATGCCATCCCAAATGGAAATACTATCTGATTAAAGATTATAAACTTGACATTCACTTCGGCAATATCTACGGAAAAGATTTCGAATCTCTGGACAGTCAGGAGCCGGTTTCTGTAATGCTGGCCGAAGGCTCTGAAATAGAGGTAAGAACCAAAAAGTATTTGATCTGATACACTTAAACCATCCTCAAACTCCGGATTTGAAATCCGCAACCTATTAAAACAAAAAACCAATACAATGAAAATACTCATCGCCGGAGGCACCGGATTTCTCGGTAAAAACCTGGAGAAATACTTTACAGAAAAAGGAAATCAGGTATACATTCTGACCCGTAAGCCTGAAAGAGAAAATGAAATTTATTGGGACGCCGGAACAATAGGCGAATGGAAGTCTGCTCTTGAAGAAGCAGATGTTCTGATCAATCTGACAGGGAAATCCGTGGACTGCAGGTATCATGAAAAAAATAAACAGGAGATCTATACTTCAAGAATTGATAGCACAAAAGTATTACAGGAAGCGGTAGATCAATGCATGAACCCACCTGGTATCTGGCTGAATGCAAGTTCTGCAACCATTTATGTACATTCCGAAAAGCATCTTAACACAGAAGAAAACGGTATTATCGGGGATGATTTCTCAATGAATATCTGCAAAAGCTGGGAGAAAGAATTTTTTAAAATCAATAACCGGAAAGTAAGAAAAATAGCCCTGCGTACTTCTATTGTTCTGGGGAATAACGGCGGTGCTTTTCCAAAACTGCGGATGATTACTAAGCTGGGTTTAGGAGGGAAGCAGGGGAGAGGCAATCAGATGGTAAGTTGGATCCATATTGATGACTTTTGTAAAGCTGTAGAGTGGATCATTCAGCATGAAAATATATCAGGAGCAATGAATGTGACGGCTCCGGCTCCTTTATCCAATTCCGTAATGATGGAAAAATTAAGAAAAAAACTGAAAGTTCCTTTCGGGTTGAATGCGCCCGTATGGCAGCTGGAAATAGCCTCCATATTCCTGAAAACAGAAACCGAATTACTGTTGAAAAGCCGTAATGTATATCCTGAAAATCTCCTTAAAAGCGGATTTAAATTCTCGTATTACACCTTCGATGAAGCCCTTGATAATCTGTTAAAATCCTGATATTTGTTAATTAACCGCAGGATAATTAAATTAGCAGAAACTACTTTCTATGCTAATCAGGACAAAAGCGAGCTTACTTTTTTTATCATTTCTTACAGGTTCAGCACTGCTCTCTCAGGCACATAATGTATCTGAGGGATATCAGAAACCTGCAGATCCCCTTGTCGTTCAGAATCTGGAACAATGGCAGGATCTGAAGTTCGGTCTGTTTATGCATTGGGGAACATATAGCCAGTGGGGAATTGTTGAAAGCTGGAGCCTTTGCCCGGAAGATGAATCCTGGACGCAAAGAAAGCCTGAACACGGAAAATCCTATGATGAATATGTAAAGAACTATGAAAACCTTCAGACTTCCTTTAACCCTGTCCGGTTCAATCCACAGAAATGGGCCGATGCGGTGAAAAAAGCAGGAATGAAGTACGTTGTCTTTACCACGAAGCACCATGATGGCTTTGCCATGTTTGACACCAAAGAATCTGATTATAAAATCACGTCTTCAAAAACACCCTTTTCCAAAAATCCAAAGGCTGATGTAACGAAAGAAATTTTTAGTACGTTTAGAAAAGAAGGTTTTAAAATCGGGGCTTATTTTTCAAAGCCGGACTGGCATTCCGATGATTACTGGTGGCCTTACTTCCCTCCGAAAGACAGAAACGTTAATTATGATCCTAAAAAATATCCTGAACGATGGGAAAACTTTAAAAAATTCACATTCAATCAGCTGAATGAAATTACCTCCAACTATGGTAAAATTGACATTCTCTGGCTGGATGGAGGCTGGGTACGTCCTTTTCATACCATTGATCCCAAAGTAGAATGGCAGCGCACTATCAAAACAGAGCAGGATATCGATATGGATAAAATAGGTACAATGGCCAGGAAAAATCAGCCGGGAATCATTATCGTAGACCGTACCGTTCCCGGAAAATGGGAAAATTATGTGACACCTGAACAGGCAGTTCCTGAGCATGCACTTTCCATTCCGTGGGAAAGCTGTATCACCATGGGAGATTCTTTCTCTTACGTTCCCGGCGATCATTATAAAACCTCTCAAAAAATCATTGAAACATTGGTGAAAATCATTTCAAGAGGCGGGAATTATCTGATGAATATTGCGCCCGGCCCTGATGGTGACTATGATGCCATAGTATATGAAAGATTAAAAGAGATTTCAGGCTGGATGGATCAGAATCAGTCTGCCGTATTTTCAACAAGAACTGTAGCCCCTTATCATGAAGGGAATTTTTATTATACCCAAAGCAAAGACGGGAATACTCTGAATGTTTTTCATCTTAACGAAAAATCAGAATATCAGGCCCCTTCAGAATTAACCTTTATACTCCCTGAAAAATTTAACCCAAAATCACTGAACGTTTTAGGACTTTCCAAGGTTCACTGGAAGAAATCTGGAAATAGCATTACAGTACAGTTTCCTGAGAACAGGGAAAACCTTAAATATGCTGCCGTAATTCAATTGAAACAATAAAAAAAGAGCAGAAATAGATCCGCTCTTACTAAAAAAATATAGTTTTTAAAATCTTTAGTATTTTCTTGCCAGCAATACGTTTAGTAGGAATGTACCGGCCCAGTTACTGTTATTGGTCCCATTAGTTCCCATAAAATCTACACGGGCAACCGATACCGTAAGTCTTGTTTTCCCCCCTACATTGGCAAGGCTTACAAAGGAAGCGGTAAACACATCAGGGTAACTTGAGTTATTTCCTGCCGTAAGAATAGGGTACATATTGGTTACATTGAATGGTGCACCCTGATATTCATAAACCAATGTCATTCTGCTGCTATTGGTAAAACCGGACGTATCGGTAGTTCTGCCGAATGCACTATTGACAGAGGATTTGCTGATAATCCACCATGCATCGGCTCCTGTTCCTGTATCAAAAGAAGTATTGGCATGCAGTGTCCAGTCTGTCACTCCCGGGCTCGCTCCATTATGTGGCGGTATTGCAAGCTGGGCACCATAAATTTCCACATTGCTGGGTTTGGGAAGTACAGTAAAAGACATATCCCAGGTGCCGCCTGTGGTATTGCTGTTGTTGACTACCTCTGCATAAGCCCCGGTAGGAATTACAAAAGAAGCAACCGGTGTATTATCAATTCGGAGGGTGTTTCCACTTGAAGCCTGAAGCGTAATACTGGAAGCCGAAATATTTTTGATCTTGTAGATCCTTCCCGTATAACTTGAAGTACCTGTTCCGATCACAGGAAGCGTAAAAGTTGCATTAGCTGTTCCATTGTAGGTAATATAATGATCATTAGCCAGAATATTATAGCTGGTGGCTGTAACCTGGGTGTAGCCTGCTCTCAGGGAACCGTTGACTGCCAAGGTACTATTCGGAGTAGTAGTATTAATTCCTACTTGTGCATTGAGGGATAAAGCTCCGAATAAGAGAATCGAGAGGTATTTTTTCATACTATTCTATTTGTTAAACAAAAATATAAAAAAATATTCTAAATATAACTTAATAAATAATAAATTATACACTTATTTTATAAAATCACATGGTCGTGATATTGGAAAAGATGAAGGATTAAGCGAAACAGCAGATGGCCCTGAAATTTTCGGTAAGATGTAACTTCTTAATCGTCATGACCATCCATAAACTTTTGCTGATCTTGTAAACATACCCATTCATCAATCATTTATGTATCGTATTTTGAGTTTTTGAAAAATCTTGGTATGAAATATGCAGATTAATCACTGAACCTGAATGAATGAAATGAGATCATGACCAATCCGTTGAATTCATTCAAAAATATAAACATCATGAAAAAGTTTTTAATATCAACACTATTGCTATTAGGTTTATCAATGAATGTATCAGCTCAGAAACGACCGCCGGCTCCTCCGCATCCTTCAAAAAGTGAGTTGGTGAATATTAAAATGCAGGAGCTCACCAAAAAATACAATACTGAAAAAAAACTCATCCTTAATCATCCTCTTGCTACCAAGCAGATGAAAAGAGATCAGATGAAAGCCTTGAATGAAAGATATGCGGCAGAAAAACGATTACTAAGACAGGCAAAATAATACATAATTTTTGCAGTTATTGAAATTAGAAAACCGTTTTTTATATTTTGGAATTTGATAAATTTTCATTACAAAATAAGATTTATTGAAAGAGAATGCTTTTTGTGTTCTCTTTTTTATTTAAAATTGAATAAAATAGCTTCGTCGGTGCATTTTGAGATCAATCTGAAGAAACATGAAACATCCAATATTTTTCCTTAAATTCGCATAAAAATTTTTAAAGTAATGAATTACGATATTATTGTCATTGGAAGTGGTCCTGGTGGATACGTTACTGCGATCAGAGCAGCTCAATTGGGTTTCAAAACCGCAATTATCGAGAAGGAAAATTTAGGGGGAATCTGCCTTAACTGGGGATGTATTCCAACTAAAGCTTTATTGAAATCTGCTCAGGTTTTTCATTATATCAACCATGCTGAAGATTATGGTTTGAATAAAGTAGAGGCAAGCTTTGAATTCCCGAATGTAATCCAGAGAAGCCGTGGTGTTGCCAGCAAAATGAGCAAAGGAATCGAATTCTTAATGAAAAAGAATAAGATTGACGTAATTCTTGGTACTGCAAAAGTACAGAAAGGTAAAAAAGTTTCTGTGACAGATAAAGACGGTAAAGTAACTGAATATACAGGTACTCATATCATTATCGCTACAGGAGCCCGTTCAAGAGAATTACCGAATTTACCGCAGGATGGTAAAAAAGTAATCGGATACAGACAGGCATTATCTCTTCCTGAGCAGCCGAAATCCATGATCGTTGTAGGTTCAGGAGCTATCGGGGTAGAATTTGCTGATTTTTATAACACAATGGGAACGAAAGTAACTGTTGTTGAATTTATGCCAAACATCGTTCCTGTAGAAGATGAAGAAATCTCTAAGCACCTTGAGAAATCTTTGAAAAAGTCAGGAATCGAAATCATGACAAACGCTTCTGTAGAAAGCGTAGACACAACAGGAGAAGGCGTAAAAGCTAACGTTAAAACTGCTAACGGGAACATCACCCTTGAAGCTGATATCCTGTTATCTGCTGTAGGTATTGCTGCCAACATCGAAAACATCGGTTTAGAAGAAGTAGGAATCCAGACAGACAAAGGAAGAGTATTGGTAAACGAATGGTATGAAACTTCAGTACCTGGTTACTATGCAATCGGTGATATCATCCCTACTCAGGCACTGGCTCACGTTGCTTCTGCTGAAGGAATCACTTGTGTTGAGAAAATCAAAGGAATGCACGTTGAGAAAATTGACTACGGCAACATCCCTGGATGTACTTACTGCCACCCTGAAGTAGCTTCTGTAGGTCTTACAGAAAAACAGGCTAAAGAAAAAGGATACGAAATCAAAGTAGGTAAATTCCCTCTTTCTGCAAGTGGTAAAGCTACGGCAAACGGAAATACAGACGGATTTATCAAAGTAATTTTTGATGCTAAATACGGTGAATGGTTAGGATGCCATATGATCGGTGAAGGTGTAACAGATATGGTTGCAGAAGCTGTTGTAGCCAGAAAACTGGAAACTACAGGTCATGAGATCATCAAATCTATCCACCCGCACCCAACAGTTTCTGAAGCGATTATGGAAGCTGCTGCTGCTGCTTACGGTGAGGTGATCCACATCTAATCTGAAATACAAAATTATATAAGAAAGCCCGGATTTTTTCCGGGCTTTTTGTTGATACTGATCGAAATATGAGCTTATTTATTGTATCGGAACTGCAGATATCATATTTTCTCCCCAGTTTGCCCCTCCCAAACGATCTAAATAAACAGAAGACGATGGAGTTCCTATCACTTCTGAGTTTCCAACAATGAGCCAATAAGTTTTACTGATGCCGGAACTGTTGTTGATAAGAACCTGGCCGTTGGCAATATTATATTTTAGTGCTCCTGAAGGAACAGGCCCCTGCAGCATACCACTGACTTTATCAGCACTTCCTTGAATGTCAGCACTTTTATCAGTGAAAAATTGAGAATCTGAAAATGTAGATCTGAACCAAATATAATCATCAGAATTTAATACAGAATTATTATTATTTACGGATAATAAATTTACGGTAACAAGCCATTTTCCAGGAGGCAGCACAATATTGGACCCTGTCTGATGATAATTGTAATCATATAAAAAAGGAAGATTATATCCGTTCCCCATGGTTCCTACTACAAGCTCTAAGCTTTGTCTCTTCCATGTTCCTATACCATTTTCGTCAGATGTGAGTACTTTATTTTTTCCTTGTAGCCCATCATTTATTTTAATCCCCGGAAGAGGTGAGGCTGCAGTTCCTGAAGTAGATATATCTACTTTTACAGAGGGGGAAAGTACACCAAAGCCTACATTTCCTGTCTTTGCAACAATAAAATCATCTGATAATTGGGTGGTTGACGGAGATCCGGATGTTGGGTTGTTTTTTCCTCCGTCTACATGGAAGGTACCCAGAGGATTTGCTGTATTTATCCCTACCTGTCCGAACATGGAAGTACTCATAAAAATAAAAGAAGCTGCAAAATGTTTTAATTTCAATAATGTCATGTGTTTTTTGTTAGTTTGATTAAACGGGAGCAAAATTAGATGACCCTTATTGATTAAACAATGAACAAATGTTAATAAATCTGCCTTCTGATTCTGCTTAAAGCCTGAGGTGTAATTCCAAGATAAGAAGCAATATATTTTTGAGGGATCTGTTTAATCAGAATAGGATTTTCTTTAAATAAATTTTGGTATCTCTCTTTGGCTGAATACCTTAGGAAAGAGTGAAGCCTTTGAGAACGCTCCAAAAACATATTCTGATGAGCTATTCTTCCAATGCGTTCAGCGCCTTTTGTTTTTTTATAGATATCCTGAAGATCCTTATAGGTAAACCGGTAAAGTAATACATCTGTCAATGCCTCAATCCCATATAGGGAAGGTGTTCTGGTAATAAAGGATTCGTCGGCACACGCAAATTTTTTTTCAAACATAAAATCATACGTAATATCCGTTTCTTTATTTTCATCCGTCGGGATAAAGAATCTTAATACTCCTTTTGATAAAAATGAAAGATGATCTTCCTGGCCACCCGGATGTAGGATAATTTCCTTTTTTTTAAATTGCTGAACAAACATTTTAGAAGCTATTATCTCCCAATCTTCATGGGTGGTGCCAAAATGAGTTTGTAAGTATAAATAGATTTCATCCATATATGTAGCTATAAATCTGATTATAGAAGTTATTCTTACATGGTTATATTTTATATCAGAATTTAGAGCAAATATGAACAATAAATTCATGATGGATATTAAAATAACTTTAAAATAAAGATATTTATAAAAATTAATCCGATTATATCAACCTGTTTTCTTAAATTTATTCAATGAATTTTGAGAAAGTAGGACTTGTTTTATCAGGAGGCGGTACCAAAGGAATCGCCCATGCAGGAGTATTAAAATTCTTAGAGGAAAAAAATATTGAAATTGATATCCTTTCCTGCTGCAGTGCCGGATCTATTGTAGGCTGCCTGCATGCTATAGGAAAAACTCCCGATGAGATTCTGGAATTTTTCAATTCGGTGTATTTTTTCAACTGGAAACATTTTACATTCAATCAGCCGGGGTTGGTTTCTTCCATTATTTTCAGAAATTATCTTAAGCCTGTTTTTCATGATATGAAATTGGGTGATCTGGATATAGAGGTGAAAATAGTAGCTACAGAATTGGTTTCCGGAACCCAGAAGATTTTCGACAAAGATTTTGAAATCGTAGATGCCATCATTGCATCCTGTTCCATTCCGGGCATTACCACACCTTACATCATTGGTGACGAAATGTATTGTGATGGGGGAGTTCTGAACAATTTTCCGGCAGATATCATCAGGGACGAGTGTGACAGGCTGATAGGCGTTTTTGTATCGCCGCCAAACGAAGCAAAGATTAAAGACCTGAATTCCATCAAAGCAATAGTATCACGCTCTTACGATCTTCTTTCCTACAGGATCGAACGTGGGAAATTTGATTATTGTGACTGGTTCATTTCTTCTCAGAAATTATCTTCTTACGGAACTTTTGAACGCAAGAAAGAACGCCTGGAAGAAATCTTCAACATCGGGTATAAAGCAGCTAAAGAAAGTTATGAATCCAGCCGTTTCCTTACACAGCTCAGACAATCCGGAACATAAAAAAAGAAACCCTGTACAAATAGTGTACAGGATTTTATTTTTTTCAGTGTTATTCAGCTTATTTTTTTACGACATATCCGTCCTGACTTAGAATTTCACGGTCATTGGGATCATTAACGGTCAGGGTGTAAGGCGCTTTTTTACCATAATCTGTAAGGTAATTTCTCCAAACCTGATAAGTATAGCCTTCATTATTGAAAGCAATATAATAGTTACCTCCTGTCCCGTCAGGAACAAGTTCACCGTCGCTGATGATCATACTTGGCTTGGTGGTAAGGCTTGCATTGGCATTCCAGGATTGGTACAGATATTTACCGTTCGGTTGCTTATCTATTCTTATCTTGAATTTTTTGGTTTTGATAATAACAGTCTTTGGTACCTGCTGAAGCGCAGAAGATGTTATCATGTTTCCGGTTTGCGGATGATTGGGAATTTCTTTAGCAGAAGCGAAAGAAAACTGAGCTAAACAAAAAGCTCCTAATAAAATATGCTTGATCATATTGAGTGGTTATTGGTTAACGGTCAAACCTCATCAAATATAACGCCATTATGTAGCCTTTTTAATATTATTGGCAGTGTAAGCGATTAAACCAATAAGAATATTAAGACGTTTCACATTAAAAAGAAAGCTAAAAAAAATTATTTTGCCTTAACTCAACTTAATATCTTCATCCTTCTTAATGGTTTAAAGATTATTTTTAATATCTGAGTTTTAAAATGATCTCTTTATTTTTGCGTTGCTGTATAACTTGCAAAGGCCTCTTCCAGACTATTGAACTTCCCTTTAAATTCATCAATAGGGCAATCCTGCAGAATATTTCCTTTATGTATCAGAATAACCCGTGAGCAAAGTGCTTCTACTTCCTGCATTATATGTGTGGAAAGTAAAACCGTTTTCTGCTGGCCTATTTCTTTCACTACATTTCTGATCTCAAGGATCTGATTGGGATCCAGCCCGTTCGTTGGTTCATCCAGAATTAAAAGATCCGGCTGATGAATGATGGCCTGTGCCAGTCCTACACGCTGCTTATATCCTTTGGAAAGCTGACCTATTTTTTTTGATTTTTCAGGAGTAATGCCTACCAGCTCAATCACCTCATCTACTCTGGATTCAGAGATTTTATGAATATTGGCTACAAACTGAAGGTATTCTTTTACATACATTTCCAGATAAAGAGGATTATTTTCCGGCAGAAATCCTATTTTTTTCTTGCTTTCAATCTGATGGTCTGAAATATTCAACCCGTTAAAGATGATCTCTCCCTGATCCACTTTCAATGCACCGACAATAGATTTCATCAGGGTAGATTTTCCTGCTCCGTTCGGACCAAGAAGACCGATGATCTCATTTTTATCGATAGAAATATTGATCGTATCCAAGGCAGTCTGTTCACCAAATTTTTTGGTTAGATTGATTATCTGAAGCGGCATAAGTTATAATGTCTTTCTGCAAAAATAAAATAAAAAAACTCATTCAATGGAATGAGTTTCGTAATATTTATAAATTATGATTATTTTCTTGCTTTTTTTCCGTTTCCGGATGCTGGAGTTGCTGTAGAAGCAGTTGAAGCTGCCTTATTCGGAACCGTAGTCTGTTTGTCATACAGAGCATACTTTCCGTTGGTTCTCCCAAAGATTTTATCAACCTGTTTTCTGGTTAAAAACTGCGATTTTCCGATGTATTTCCGGTTTTTATTGATCACCTGAATAAACTGTACGGTCTGCTGACCATAATTTTTTTCATAATGAAGTTCGATAATATCGTTGGGAAGCTCCAGAATGATATTTTCATCAGCGGCTGATATAAAACCATCCATAATGAGTTTATACAGGCCAGATACATCCCCGTTCAGATTTTGGAATGAAAAAGACCGGATTGTATTCAGGTTGCTGGTATTCAGATCCTGGTAATTGATTGTAAATTTATCTTCCTTTTTATATAGACCAACGGAATTATCTTTACCAATTTCTACCAAACTTTCATTTTTCAACACTTTAATCTGTGAGAAAACTGAAATACTGAACATACATGTAATAAGTAGAATTATTTTTCTCATGGAATGAATTTTAATGTTTTATAAATTGGTGCACATAAATTTATTAATAAAATAAGTTAAAACAATTTTATTAATCTAAAGCAAAAGTAATACTTTTTTTTAATATTTATAAAGGAAGATATGCGAATGCTATGGATATCATTGGTTTTTCAATTTGCTGTAAATCATGTTGTTATTTGTTTTTCTGAGATGAATAACTTATAGCATGCGATATGAAATTATACTGATGGTAATGTGTAAGGTGTTGAAAAACAGATCGAAAAATAATTCTTCAATTCATCTTATTAAAAAATATTTAAAATAAACGTTAAAAATAGAATTCGTTGTAATGGAAAACTTGTAATACCAGAGTATAAGCCATTCATAAGGAGTTTTATAGCAGGCGGCTCTTTAAAATGGCAGCTGTAAAAGAATCATATTCCTGCTTATAGCTTCTTCCGACGGGGATATGGTGGATGCCCAGCATTACTTCATGATGACTGAAGGCCGTCACAAATTGTATGTTGATGATAAAAGACCTGTGAACTCTTACAAAACCTTTCCCGGAAAGTGCCCTCTCAAGATCTGTTATTTTGGTTTTAGAAATACTGTTTTCCTGGTTGGTCAGGACAATTTTGACATCGTTACCCTGGCTTTCAAAATAAAGAATATCGGAAAGAGGCACTTTTTTGTGTACGCCTTCATTTCTGACGATCATAAATTCTTCCTTTGTTCCTGCTGTACTTCTGAGAATGCGATCTACAGACCTGAAAAAGCGTTCAAAAGTAATAGGTTTCAGGAGATAATCTACCGCTTCAAGCTCAAAACCTTCAATAGCAAAATCACGATAGGCTGTGGTAAAAATGGTTTTGGGTTTTTGAGATAAGGATTTCAGAAAGTCGATCCCGTTCAGATGAGGCATCTGAATATCAAGAAACATAAGATCCACCGTTTGATTCTGAAGGATTTTATAGGCTTCCAGTGCATCTGTAGCTTTTCCGGTCAGTTTCAGGTCGTCAATCCTGGAAATATGGTTTTCCAATAATGTGGCAGCTAAAGGTTCGTCGTCTACAATGATGCATTTAATCATAGTGTGAAGGGGTGATTATTTCAACTTTAAAATTATTATTTTCCCGGGAAATTCTGAAAACAAAATTTTCCTGGTAATGGTGTTGCAGCTGTCGTTGGATATTCCGGAGACCAATGCCTTTGTCATTGTTGTTGCGGCTGTTTGTACAGGTATTCTCAATGGTAAAAACAGATTGATGGGTGTTTGTTTCTACTTCGATTCTTATATCTGTAGGGGCTGAACTTTTCCCTGCGCCATGTTTGAAAGCATTTTCAACCAAAGTAAGATATAGTAAAGGCGGTATTGTATTGGGAGCGTTCAGGGAAAAATGTTGGCTTATCTTGAGTCTGCTGTCATGATAACGAAGGCTTTCCAGGGTGATATAATGTTTGATAATGGCTATTTCATCAGAAACAGAAACCCATTTTTTCTGACCTTTGTATAAAATATAATCCAGGATATCAGAAAGCTGGCTGATGGATTGGGAGGTTTTTTCAGAATGGCTCACAGAAAGGGAATAGATGTTATTCAGCGTATTGAAAAGAAAATGAGGGTGAAGCTGTGCCTTCAGAGATTGCAGCTCAAGTTCCGCCTTTTCTCTCTGTAATAGGGCCGTACGTTCTTTTTCGTCTTTGTAACGCATCATGAACATCACTGAAACGAATATAAATGTCCCACTGATGATTGGAAAAGTATAATGGAATAAAAGGTATCTGAAATCCGTGAAAATACTGATGAAACTATCTTTATGAAGATCAGTGAAAAAAGGTTCGGCAAGATAAACAATAAAGATCCTGTTGATCACCGAAATCATATAAAGGCTGATGATAAGACCTATTGAAAACGTTACATATTTTCTCCGGTCAAAAAAATAACGGATCAGAATATAATAAATAAAATTGGCTCCGATGATCTGGAAAATCCAGTGACAGAAATTATAGATCACAAGCTCCCTGATGATGATCCCGTCGTATTCACCATAAGTTCTCGCTATTCCGAATACAAATAAAGCAATCCAGAAAAACAACTGAAAATAAATATTCTGTCTGATATGAATTTCTGGCCGGAGCTTCATCATGATCAAAAATATAAAAACTTAGGAAACAACTGATGAAATTGATGTAAAAGGTTTAAAAAAACGGTTAAACAACACTATTAAAGATGCAGACGGCTTATTTTACTGTTCATACCAATTGATCTGTTTTCCGGACCACGTATTTAAAAGCATTCAGGGATTGATTCATATTTGCTGAAAAAAAATAAATGGAAAAACATTCGGAAAGATGGTATGGTTTGGATCATCTGAGGGCTGCGGCTATCATACTCGTGTTAATGTATCATTACAGGGCTTTTAAGCATCCTCAATGGATTGATGAGGTCGGAAGATTCGGCTGGACGGGGGTGGATCTGTTTTTTGTGCTGAGCGGTTTCCTGATCTCAGGCCAGTTGTTTAAAGAAATTGAAAGGAAGGGAAAATTTAGCGTAAAGATATTTTATATCAAACGGTTCTTCCGGATCATTCCGGCTTACTTTTTCACACTTTTCCTATATTTTACATTTCCTTTTTTCAGGGAACGGGAAGCCTTATCACCCCTGTGGAAGTTTTTGACCTTTACACAGAACTACGGGCTGGATGTTATTAATCGTGGTACCTTTTCACATGCGTGGTCGCTGTGTATTGAAGAGCAGTTTTATCTTTTTCTTCCACTGTTGCTCCTTATTTTGGCTAAAACCAGACTTTTTAAATATCTGCCTGTACTGCTCATTGGTGTAATCACTTTTTCTTTGATGGTAAGGATTGTCATGTGGAACCAATATATAATCCCTGTACAGCCTGATTCCCTGGACTTCTGGCGGTCATGGTATATGAAAATCTATTATCCTACCCATACAAGGTTAGACGGGCTTGGTATGGGAGTTCTGATCGGTTATCTCATGCAGTATTCATCAGGATTTAAAAAGATCGTTCACCACCGTGGAAACATGATCTTTCTTTTAGGACTTGTGCTGCTGGGCATTTCATTTTGGATTTGTAATGAGCAGACTTCAGAAACAGCTTCAGTATTTGGATTTACACTGGTAGCTTTAAGCTATGGGCTCATTGTAATATCTGCCGTTTCAAAATCTTCCTTCCTGTATCGGTCAAAGTCATATATTACAGCAAAGCTGGCTGCTCTATCTTATGCCATCTATCTTTCCCACAAAGGGATTATACATATGGTACAGGTTACACTGGATAAGTTTAATATTCAGACAGCAGATAATATATGCTTGATTTTGTGTTTGTTGGCTTGTATTGCAGCAGCGGTACTGTACACAATCCTTATTGAAAAACCTTTTTCCGGAATTAGATCCGGAATTTTAAAAGATAAAGAGAAATCTACTTTGCAGGCTGATTGAGTTCTTCTGCAGGTCTTTCAGGGTCTCTTCCCCTTTCAAATCCCTGAATGAGAATATACATTGCCAGAAATACAAGACTAATGAAGATACAAACAGGCCACAGAATTTTTTGCCTCTTTGATATCTTTGATTTTGATAGCAGCAGCATAGGCAGAGCGATAATGAATACAAAAACAATGATTATTCCCATCTGTAGATTTATGTTTTAAACAGGATAAAAATAACAAATACAGAAACTTATTTCATTTTTAAGCTGATTCTGTACTGATGATGAGCAAAATACTACTGTAAAGCTATACTTTTCAGAACAATATTCTTGATGGCTGCTTCCTGGAAGCTCCAGTTTTCACTCTTTTCCGGCATCTGATTCTCCAGAATAACCAAAGTTGTATCTGTGGAAGGGAAATATACATTAAGGCATGTGAAGCCGTCTCCAAGACCGGTAACCCCGAAATAATCCAGTCCGGCTTCTTTAATGATCCTTACATTATAGCCAAACCCCATACTTTCTTTTCCAAAAACATTGTGCTGGGAAGTGGTGGAAGGAGTGAGCATCAGCTTCAGGAATTCCGGTGACAAAAGCTTTCCTTTAAACAATGCCTGATCCCATCTGGCAAGATCCTGTACTGTAGAAACTACGCCCGCAGCAGGGGCAATATCATCATTCAGAAATGATTCTTTTACCCTTTCAAACTGATTATTTTCGCTTATATAGCCTGGTACTAATGATTGGTTATCTTTTGTATTGTACACAAAAGTTTTCTCCATTTTCAGTTTTCTGAAAAGAGAATCAGCCAGTTCTGTAAAGGTCTTTCCGGTTGTATTTTTAAGGATTTCTCCTAAAAGCATATAGGAAAGATTTCCATATTTAAACTGTGATCCCGCTTTGAAAGCGGCGGGTTTCTCTACGTTAGTAATGCCGTGGGTATGGTTTAAAAGATGGTGTATCGTTACCGAATCTGCCCAGGGCTGTGTCAGAGCAGGAAGATATTTTTTAATAGGAGTCTGAAGATTAAGCTTTCCCTGTTCGGCAGCCTGCAGGATCAAAACGGCAGTAACCTGTTTGGTATTGGACATGATTTCAAACTGATCATCTGTTTTCAAAGGAATTTTCTTATCAAAATCCTTATAGCCGTTAGATTTGAGATACTTTATTTTTCCTTTTTGCGATACCAGAACCACCCCGTTGAACGTGAGTGGGGAAGAAGCTGTTATAATGCTGTCAATCTGATGGATATAGTTGTTTTTTTTCTGAGCCTGTGTATTGGCAGACAGAATTGTGGCAAGGGCAAGGGTGAAAAACAGTTTTATTTGGGTCATTTTTTATTTTTTGTGATAGTAGTCATAGGTTGTTTTGGCAATGTCTGCAATAATAGCTTCTGCGTTTTCAAATGTCTCGTAGGTATCATGTACAAAAACGGCAATGTATACTCTTTCCTTGTCAGAAAGTTCTATAATTCCAAAGTCATTAACAGCCCCTGTCATACCTTCTTTGTTGGTGAACGAAGTACCTGTACGGTGTGCTACTTTCACGGTTTTCGGAAGATTGCCTTTGAGCCTTTTTGCTCCGGAAGCATTATTTATCATGGCCATATAAAGCCATTGGGTATGCTTTTTATTCAGGAGTTTCCCATTGTAGAATTTTTCAAGCAGCCTGGTAGCTTCATTGGGAGTAATTGTATTGATGAATTGAGACTGCCAGTCTTTATGCATGTCTTCTTCATTGTTTTTAATGATAAAGTTTTGGCTGTTGATGAACTTCTGCACAGGTTCCGGGCCGCCGATTAACCTCAGCAGGATGTCGGTCAGATTATTGTCACTGTAGGAAACCATCCATTTCATAGCGTCTTCCAGACTGATCTCAATATTTCCTTCAGGATATTCCTTTTTGAAAGGACTCCATGTATCTTCTAAGAGTTCTTCTTTTTTGATGAAAAGCTTCTGCTGAAAAGATAATTCTCCTTTTTCAATCTTATGGAGAAGGGTAAGGGCAATATGAAATTTAACCGTACTGAGCATAGGGTAAAACCGGTCCCCATTGATCTGGATAACTTCTCTTTTATAAGGGGAAATAATGGAAATTCCTACATCAGCTTTTTTGCCGGCAATAAGAGTTTTAAGCTGTTGAGCTAAATCAGGAAATGTTTTCTGCTGTGAAAAAAGTGATACACTTAAAAACAGTAATAATATTGTGAAAATGGCTTCCTTCTTCATTTTTACAAGGTTATTTTATGAGTTTTTTATTGCCTCAAATATATGTATTTCTTTATACTGAAAATTTAAAGAAATGATTTTTGTTTTTATAATCCCTGGTGTAGGGTATTTTCCTATATTGGAGGTGAAAAACAATACCGGTTATTGATTACGTGTAAGATTCCGGATGTGTACTAAAAACCAATATTCAATGAAAACTAATTTCCTGCTTTCTGTCCTTTGTTTGATCTATTTCATGAGTCCGGCCCAGACAAAAATTGATACTGCGGAGATTGTCCGGATTGGTGGGATCAGACAGTTGATCAGTATAAAAGGGGATAATAGGGAAAATCCTGTTCTTTTGATCCTGCATGGAGGACCTGGTAAATCACTGACAGCGATGTCTGACGGTTTTACAGATAAGCTGAAGAAAGAATTTGTAGTGGTCAACTGGGATCAGAGGGGGACCCCGAAAATAGAGGAACTCAACAACTCATCCAGTGATCTTAGCCTTGATTTACTTAAAAAAGATGCCCTGGAAGTTGTCAACTATCTGATAGAAAAATTCCACCAGAAGAAAATATTCTTACTCTCTCATTCCTGGGGTTCCGTCATGGGATTTGATATAGCGGTAAAACATCCTGAGCTGCTGTATGCCTACATTCCTGTCAGTCCGGTGATCGATGCTGATAAGAGTGCTCTTTTATCAGTAAACTCCCTTAAAAAATGGGCAGTAAAAACAGAAAACGATGAAGCGATCAGGGAATTGGAAAGCATAAAAATACCGTTTCGTAATAAGGATGATTTTTTTCTGGCTCAGAAATGGCTCTTCGTTCACAACGGAGTAGAGGGTGCAGGAACCGAAGATTTCAGGAAAATCTATTATAAATGGATGGATACCTGGTTTCCGGTCTGGAAAGAGAATGCAAAAACAAATTTATTCGGCACCGTTCCTGAGATACAATGTTCCGTTTATTTTTTCATCGGAAGGGGAGATAATCAGTCTTATTATACCATTGCCGAACAATATTATCAGTTTGTAAAAGCTAAGAATAAAAAGCTTTTTTGGTTCAAAAAATCAGGACATACCATTTTCAACACCGAACCTGAAAAACTGCAGGATTTGATCATTAAAAAAATCAAACCAAAATTTTATCAGGATTAAAGACAGAACTGAGGAAAAGCTAATGTTTTTGAATTCGCTGTTATGACCAGAAGCATAAACCATTTAGAGAAATAGCTGTATTTTTATATTTGAAGATCAGCGTTCTGAATACGTGTCCGGAATAAATGTAACATAATCAGTTTATTGTGATGAAAAGCCAGCAACATACGGGGATGGATCATTCTTCGGGAAATGAAGAGAAGCATTCAGTATATTCCATGTATTGGCGATTTGCCGTCATGGTCTTTGTGATGTTTGTTGCAATGTATTTCATTATGTTTGCTATGATTGACGGTTTTGAGAATCTTATTCCGAATCTGAATAACCTGTATATGACTCTGCTGATGGTTTCCGTAATGATGCTGATCGAATTATGGATGATGAGAAAAATGTATACCCATCCTAAAATAAACTGGATCATTGGTGCAATAGCAGTTATGCTTGGTGTATTTTCATGGTTTGGAATCCGGGAACAGATCAATATTGGGGACAGGCAGTTTGTAAAAGGGATGATCCCCCATCATGCTGCAGCGTTACTGATGTCTGAAAAAGCAAAGCTTACTGATCCGGACCTGATAAAGCTGAAAAAGAATATTCTTGAAACCCAAGCTGATGAAATTGAACTGATGAAACGTAAACTTAAAGAAATGGAAAAATATAAGGAGGATAAAAACTAATTTTATTGATTATCAAATTGTATAGAATGGCATCGTTTCAACCAATGATGCCATTTGTTTTATCTTATTTTTTAGAATTCCGGCTGAACGGAATAAATTTATAGGAGGAGAAATACGGAGATCCTATTTTTTAAAATAAATTAGCAGTTTGAATTGTCAACTTTCAAATACCCAAACTATTACTATGAAGAATCCAGTCGCTGTAAAGCCATTATTTATAAAGAAACGCTTAAAGACACCAGTATTAAAGAAAAGAACTATGCAAAGACTTTCATTACTTATGCTGTTGTTATTATCTGTTGCAGGATCTGGACAGCAGCGTCATCTGGAATTTGAAAATATATACCGTCAGATAAAAGATAAAAATTTCTTTAAAGCCCGGGATATTTTTAGAGAAACGAAAAAGAAATTGCCTGCAGACTATCTGTATTTTACCGAGGCGGTTCTTGACAATGCATTTAATAAACCTGAAGAGTCCAATCGGAAAATTCTCAAACTTTCAGGGTTGAAAACTGAACTTCCTGATTCACTTATGCTTAAAATTTCACATATCAAAGAAGATAACTGTATGAAACAGTATGATTATTCAGGAGCAAAAAATGCTGTAGAGGTAACTCTTCAAAAATATAATAATCTGCTTACGGAAGAAGAGAGAACGGATCTGAAAAACAATCTGAAAATCTGGACTGCTCTGGAGAAACAGCCCCGGCAGAAGGTCGTAAGAAACGGCAATACCCGCCTGAAAATGAAAAAGGATGTTGCTAACCTGAAAAATCTTTCCATAAAAACAGGGACAGATTCCATGAACTTTATCTTTGATACGGGAGCTAATATTTCTACTGTTTCGGCTAGTACGGCAAAGCGTTTAAAAATGAAAATCATTCCTGCAGATATTGATGTGGATGCCATCACCGGTATTGCTGTAAAAGCGGATCTTGCAGTATGTGAAAAACTGACGTTTGGGAATATCACCGTTGAAAATGCAGTGTTTCTTGTGTTTGCAGATCAGGCACTCAGCTTTCCGCAGATCAGCTATCAGATCAATGGTATTTTAGGATTTCCTGTCATAGAAGCTTTAAAGGAAGTTCAGCTTACTCAGGACGACTATTTTATAGTGCCTGAAAAAGAAACGAAAATAGCCGGTCCGTCCAATATGGCAATCGATGGCCTTACTCCGCTTATTTTTGTGGATGGTAAACATTTTACCTTTGATACCGGTGCTGATCATACTATTTTATATGCTCCTTTTTATCAGGAAAACAAAAAGAATATTGAAGCACGGTATAAGCCTGCCAAAATCAGTATGGGTGGAGCAGGAGGGAATGCAGAATATGATGGTTTCAAAGTGAATCATACCTTTCACATACTCGGAAAAGAAATCCTGCTGAAGGATATCAGCCTGTTGAAATCTAAAATTAATAAAGAAAATGTTTACGGAAATATGGGGCAGGATGTTATCCGTCAGTTCAATACAATGACTTTGAACTTTGATCAGATGTTCATTAAGTTTGATTAAAAAGAAGAGCTGATACATAATAATAAAAGACCTCATCAAGGAAGATCAGAAAAGGTAATTTATTAAAAATATAAAAGCTGTCTCCTGCATTTCATTTTGCAAATACAGGGACAGCATTTAATCAAATATATTAAAATTGTTGTGCTTTTCAGCTCGTGTTCTGTTTATTTACTCATTCTGTTTGATTTGTGGGTTATTATTAATCTCTTTATTCGGTATCTGGAATCTGAATTTATCAGGAGTAAGATTGAACCTTCCGAAAGTATGGTTCGTACCCGTATAAATCCTTTCCAGAGGGGTGTTCAGTCGTTTCATATCAAACCATGCGTAGCCTTCTCCCCAAAGTTCTATCCTTTTTTGCAGGATGATTTCGTTGATCAGATCATTTCCTGATTTTGATGACAGTGTATAGTTTTTATCCCTTTTTGAGGTGATATCAAACAGTATCTGCCTTGCTTCCGCTTCACGGCCCTGTCTTGCCAGTGCTTCAGCTTCTATATAATACAGAGAAGAGGCCCTGATATAGATATAATCTCCTTCAAAAAGGCTGGGATCCTTAAATTTCCAGCTTACATAGGCCGGGTAGTTTTTCGTTTTACCGTTAAAGGTATATTGGGCACTCTGGCTTCCGTTGAATACTTTTTTTCGGTAATCTGTTTCCGGAATGGCTTCGTAAAGTCTTTTATCTATAAGCTTACGGATTTGTGCAGCCCCGGCATACCCTTCGTTGGTATTATCAAACATTGAAAAGAAAGAAGCATAGTAGTTTCCGATACTCATTGTAGAAATCGTATTATGGAAGCCCCATATCACCTCAGGGTTATTGATGTTGGAAAATCCTGTAGTAGTATACTCGTTTTCAGTCATGAGCGCAATACCCTGTTTACTTTCATCAGCATATTTACCTGCTTTTGCATAATCTCCCGTTTGTAGAAATACCTCTGCAGCAATAGCTTTTGCCGTTCTCTGGTCAATCTGTGCTCTTGATGGGCGTGCAAAGCTGTCAAGTAAACCGATAGACTCTTCAATGTCTTTGGTGATCTGCCCATACACTTCAGACACTGTTGATCTTGGAAGCCCCTGGTTAGGATTACTGCTTGTCAGTACCAGCGGAAGTCCCGGATCAGACGGATGCTCTTTATAATCATGAGCATAGAATCTTACCAGATAGAAATAAGAATAAGCCCTTAATGCCAGCAATTGCCCTTTGATAGCTCTGTTCTTTGCATTTCCATCATTCTGCAGATCATCGAGGAGTTTATTGATGACGAATATTCTTGCATAAAAAGTAGTCCAGACGATTTCCGAGGCAAGATTGCTTGCGTTGGTTGCCTCATAATTATAAAACATTCCCAAATGCTGGTTGGTAGACTGAATAACGTCATTAGACATCAGATCAGCTCCCGCTTTTATCGCCATAATCCCGAAATCAGAATGGGAAGTGGTTCCTCCGGCTCCGTTGCTTCGGAGATCAAGGTAAATTCCGCCTAATATCTTTTCAGGCTTGGACTGATCATCGTTCAGCTGTTCACCGGATATATCTCCTTCCGGTAAAGTATTCAGGTCGCTGGCGCAGCTATTGGTAATAAAGCCTATGGCAAGTGCAGCTACAAAGTATTTTATTTTTTTCATTGTTTTCTTTTAAAATGTTAATTTAAAGCCTACAGAAACACTTGATAACAGGGAATACCTGTAGGGATCAGATACTCCGGTCAGTGAAGCCCTCGGATCATAACCTTTTCTTTTAGACCATAAGTAAAGATTGTTTCCTGTGAAATAGACTTTCAAACCGGATAAGCCGGCCTGCTGGGCAAAAGCATCAGGCAACTGATAAGAGAGTGTTACATCCTGTAAGCTGATGTAGTCAGATTTGATCAGATACAGCGTTGAATTTCCGTTCTGATTGGTCGCTGTAAGGTCAACTCTCGGTAATGCTGCCGTAGGATTTTCAGGCGTCCATGTTTTATCCAGATCAGTAGAATAATTAGAACCGTAAGTATCGGAATGGAATAAACTCCTGTAAATATCATCATAGCCGTATCCTCCAAACTGATAGGCAAAATTGACTGCAAGATTGAATCTTTTATAAGTCACATCCGTTCCGAATCCTCCATATACCTTCGGAATTGCAGATTTTCCTGTATTGTAATCGGTTGCTTCCTTGTAATTGTTGGTGATAACCCTTTCCTGCTGTTGAGTAACCGGATTGATGACGGTTCGGTACCACAGTGCATCCCCGTTATCAGGGTTTACTCCCGCAAACTCCTTCAGATAGTAGGTATACCGGTCTCCACCTTCAGTAAGGATAAATAAACCTGTAACGAGACCCGTGTTTCTTTGTTCGGCAGGTAACCGTGTAATCTTATTTTTATAGTGGGTTGCGTTGGCATACACACTCCATTGGAACTGTTCCGTGCGGAAAATATCAACGTTGATGTTGGCCTGTACTCCCCGGTTAGTCATATCACCGATGTTTCCGTATTTCACATAAGATCCGGCATTGGAAGGAGGAAGAGGAAGCGTATAGATCATGTCAGACACTTTTCTTTCAAAATAATCTGCATTCAGCGTTATTCTGTTTTTCAAAAGAGAAATCTCAAATCCTGCGTTCAGATTTTTGGAAGTTTCCCATTTCAGGTCTTTATTTCCCTGCTTTTTAAGGGATAAAACCGGTTTGCCATCACCAAAATTATTGATTCCGTAGATGTCCTGGTATGCATAATAGTCTCTGTTAGTACCATCCAGAAGGATATTATCATTACCCTGCTGTCCGTAAGACGCTTTCAGTTTTAAAGAACTGATCACACTGTTGTCCTTAAGAAAATCTTCTTTTGCTACATTCCATGCGGCACCCAACCCATAAAAATTTCCCCATCTGCTTTCAGGTGAAAATACGGACGAACCGTCTCTTCTGATGTTGGCATTAAAGAAATATTTTCCGTCATAATTATAAAGCAGCCTCGAAAAATACCCTTCTACAGCATATTCGTAGCCGTTTCCTGACAGATCTGTGATCTTTACGGCATTATCAAAAGAATGTGAGTCTGGTAATAAAAGCTGCTGCTTCGTTCCTGAAAAACCTTCATTTTTTATTTTGTTCAGCTCATGTCCAATCAGAATGTTGAAATTATGGTTCCCCAGCTTCTTCTGATAAGTAAGCAATTGCTGATGATTCAGAGTGTATTTGAATATTGATCCCTGGGTAATTGTTCCGCCTACAGAAGAAGAGGTTCCTCCTTCCGTATTTCCGAACTGAAGATTTTTTACATTTTCAAGATAGGCTCCAAAATTATAGGTAAAATCCAGGCCTTTAATAATCTCATAATTTAATCCAAGATTAAGGTTGGTGATATTGCTTACTGTCTGAGATTTATCCTTTTGTAGATTACCTACCGGATTTTCAAAAACCGCATATGACCTTGTGGCTCCGTTTGGACCTTGTCCGTCTCCATAATCATACAAAGCATTTCCATGGCTGTCATATAATCTCTGGTAATTATCATCTCTGAGAAATACCGGGTAAAAAGGAGATATATTTCTGGCAAACTGGAAAGGATTGGAAAAGCCACCTGTCTCCCCGAAATCCTGCTTGCTGTATGTGTAAGACAGGGCACTCGTCAGTTTTAATTTTGATGTGATGGAATAATCTACATTAGACCTTATTCCAAATCTCTCAAATCCGGAGGAGATCAGATACCCTTTATCATCCAGATAATTAAGAGAAGTATATGATTTCACCTGATCACCATTGGCATTGATTCCTAAGGTTGCTTCCCTTCTTAAAGCAGGTCTGAAAAGCAGTTTTTTCCAGTTATCCTGATAGAGAAGCTGTGCATCGGGATTAAAATTACCGTCTTTTCCGATCAGTTGGCTGAAAGGTACATTATAAGCATTGTATCCCAATCTGTTAAGTGCAGCCAGACCCACATCATGAGGGGTATTACCGGAAGGAACAGCTCCCGGCTGTTTTAATCTTGCGATTTCCCCGATTCTCCCCCTGTTATAAAAAGCCGTATAATAATCCTGTGGGGAAGTAAAAACGGAATAGTCCTGTATAGATCTGAAATTGACTCCGGTTCTCACATCAGCTTCAATGCTCAGCCCTTTATTTTTTCCCCGTTTGGTATTTACGATAATAACCCCGTTGGCTCCTCTTGACCCATACAGAGCATTGGATGACGCATCTTCAAGGAAAGAAATACTTTCAATATCTGATGCGGCAATACTGTTCAGGTTTCCGCTATAAGGGATACCGTCCAGTACAATAAGAGGATCGCTGGATGCATTGATGGAACCTATTCCTCTCATTCTGATGGTAGGTTGTGAACCCGGTTGTCCGGAAGAGATCACCTGTACTCCGGCCACTTTACCTCCAATTCCCTGAAGGATATTCCCATTTTGAAGGGTAGATAGATCCTTGGCTTTCAGAGACTGTACAGATCCTGTTATTTCTTCTTTTTTCTGCTTTCCGAAAGCGACCACCACCACTTCTTTGATGGACGTCTCTTTCGAAAGACTGTCTTTGGTCTGTGCAAAGGCATATTGTGCAGACAGAACCACAGCCAATACACCAATTTTGCATTGTTTTTTTCTCATTATATTAATCTTAGGTTTAAAAGTGAATGTGTGTATTACTGCCGGTCTCTGCGAATGAAAGAAAACAATTCCCTGCCTCCTTTTTCAGGGAGGTTGTGAAAGGTAAAACGTTAAAAAATTACAGGAGAGTATCCGGATTAAAGAAGTCTGGAATGATTTACTTTAATTCCTACAGTAATGATAGTATTTGCTTGAAAGTTATGACATCATCATTGGGCACATCATATCAGAACACATGTATTTGGAAATAAGATTGTGTTGTGAAAAAGCAGGCGCTGCAGAACACGTTTGTTGAGCAGGTAACGCAGCCTTGATGGTGCATAGGTAAGAATCAAAGTTGTTCTTATTCATGAGAATAAAGTTTATATATTTTTTTTAACTGGGTCAAAATTATTTAATAATTCATAAAACTTTGTTAAAAGAGGGTATGAGAAATATCATATAAGTCTACTGATTTAGTAGGGTAATTGAGTTAACAAATGTAACATTTTGATTATTAGTGTTTTACTGTTGTTTTGAGTACTGTGATTATTTAAAATTTCAGTGATGAATAAAAGTTAATAATATTAGTCTATTGTTTTTATAGACTTTTTGTTTATTTTATATCACTGATTTGTTGTTTTTACTGATTTTATTCTTTTATGTTGGAGATTGCATTATTGTTTTGGGAAGAATGAAATTTTCTTTATTCATTTATGCTAAACCGTAAAGTATACCAGGAAAAGAAATGTAAATTTGCGGCCTGAAAAATATGATAACAGGCTTGTTCGGTTCCTGAACAGATCTTGAGCATATTTGAAGCCACCATTATCCGAATAGAATTTAAGAAAAAACAAAGTGTATTACAGAGAACACAAAAAATATTATTTTAAAATTGATACCGAAAATAAAGAAGGTGTTGAAGTCTTTGTTGGGCAAAACGCAGGAAACCAGTTGAATAAGGATATCCTGAATGCGCAGGAAGAAGTTTTGATCATTTCGCCTTATATTGATGAATCTAAAGTAGATGATCTCCTGATGCTGAAGAATAGAGCGGTGAATGTGAGACTGGCATTCAGTGATCTGCGGCCGGAGCAATATGAAGATGTACTCCGGAAGCTTATTCATCAGCATAAGGTAACAGATGTAAAGAAAAAGGAAAGAAGAGAAAGCCTGAAAAGCATTTATTTTCTGACTGCCATAGCTTTGTTGTGCCTGGGGATCATTTCGCTGGCCTATTTTGGTATTCATATTATTGATGACCTCATCAATGCCAATAATTTTTTTGCTCTCTTGATTTCGGTTGTCTCTCTTTATGGGTTTTACCTGTGCTGGGAAAAGAAAACCGAAGTGGAAAAAATGGAGATTTACAAATACCATTACTCTGAAAACCTGAACTTCAAATTTATCCGGAATAACCGCTATGAAAGTAAATTCCTGCATTCAAAGATTTATGTGATCGATAGGAGAGTAGCTTACCTCGGATCATTGAACTATACCAAGAGCGGATTTACCACCAATTTTGAATCCCGGATCAGAATTACACAGAAGGAAAAAGTAAATGAGCTCATCCATTTTGTTCATGATATTTTTGAAGATAACGTTAATCTTAAGAAACATGAACTTTTTTATCTTGGCAAAAGAGTTTACAGAGAAGAAATGTATTGATCACTCATCATTTAATCTGCAATTTTGAATTAAAAAAAAAATTAATACAATAATTATTCTGCGGCATTATCAGGTTTAAGAAATTTTTTTTAATTTTAACAAAATAAATGAATCAGGTGGTTTGTTGGCAAAAAGCTTTCTAAGGCGTTTTTATCATCACTATTCTCTACATTTAATGATATGACTTCTATCCTGATCTTACGATTACCGGTCCTGATCATATCTTATGTGTTGATCTTTTATTCTAAATCAATACTTCTTTTTACCAGAAAAATTAATTATATTTTTGTAAATTATTGTATTCATAGGGTCAATTGTTCATAAACATTAAGAATGATTGATCGTATTAATCTAACACAATATTTATGATGAGAAAATATTTAACGTATATATTACTTTTGGGATTCCCGCTATTGGGAGCTCAGAATAAAGGAAATCAAAATTCTGATTATCAAAAGAGCTGGACCTCACTGGAACAGCAAAATGAGGCCGTTGCCTTTGATGCAGATCTGACATTGTCTGATGCTGAAAAAGCATTGGATCATAAACTGTCCGGATTAAGGCAACAGATCATGAGTGATGCGAAAGACAAAAAAATACCTTTATACAACCTGTCTTTCAACGAAATAAAACCGATGATCGAAAGCAGCAAATTGTTTGACGTCATCCGATCAATGCCTAAAGGAGGCCTGCTGCATACCCACAGCGGAGGGTTTACCGATGTGAAATGGGTGATAGCGACCGTAAGAAAATATAGAGAATGCTATGTTTATGATCAAAAAGATCAAGGAGACTATATTTATGGTCAGCTGGCTTTTTTTGAGAAAGGAAAAGTACCCGGCGGTTTTGTGAGCCTTGATCAGAAACTGATCTCTAATCCCGGTTTTGAAAAGGAATTGCAGGATCTTCTCATCCTGAAGCGTGATAATTTATGTTCTTATACCGATTACTGGATTGAATTCGAGAAACGTTTTCAGCGTATTAATCTGTTGCTGCCTTATCGTCCGTTTTTTAAAGAATATTATCTGAAAGGCTTTCAGGACCTTGTAAAAGATCATGTACAGCATGTTGAGATCAGATATATCTTTGGTGATCTTTACGATTTTCAGCACGGAAAATATTCTTCAAAAACAGCCATTACAGATTTGCAGGATATTGTTAAACAGACTCGCCAGACCCATCCTCAGTTCACCCTGAAGTTAATTTATTCAAGTTTTAAGTTTTTAGGACAGGATGAAGTGGAAAAGCAACTTGAAACAGCTTTTGAGTTCAAAAAGGAATATCCGGATCTGATCTCGGGATTTGATCTGGTGGCAGATGAAGCTACCGGTAAACGCATTAATTATTTCCAGGGAAACTGGACCCAACTGAAAGAACTTTCTAAAAAATACGGAGTAGAAATGCCGCTTTTCCTGCATGCCGGTGAAAGTAATTCGGTGTCGAATAAAAATGTTCTGGATATTGCTTTGCTGAATAACCAAAGAATCGGACATGGTCTGAATCTGATTTATTTTCCGAAAACAATGGAACTGATCAGAAAACAGAATAAATTGGTTGAGGTAAGCCCTATCAGCAACCAGGTTCTTGGATATGTGAGTGATCTTAGAAATCACCCGGCGAGAGTTTTATTAAGTAACGGGGTACAGTGCTCCATCAGCAGCGATGATCCGTCAGTCTATGGATACGAAGGACTCAGCTACGATTTCTGGATGGCTTTTGTGTATTGGGAATTAGATGTAAAAGCGATGAAAAAACTTGTTTTCAACTCAATCAATTACTCGTCTCTGAATGCCAGTGAAAAGAAACAGGCTGTTGAATACCTGAATAAACAATGGGAAGATTTTATTAAGAAGCAAACTGGCGGAAAATTTTAATATCCATAAAAGTCAAAAATCGGAATTTGAATAATTCCGATTTTTTTTTGTAATCATGCGTTTATGGTATTTCATAGAGATGATTATTTTTTTTGCCTGATCAGATCAGTTTATTTCTAAGAGAAAATTTAAGCTGTCAACGTATTTTCCGCTTTGGCCGGAAATGGCAATGAGTTTTCCGTCAATCGTATTTTCGTCACCACCTCTACCTCCACCTGAAATACTGCGGTTTTTGTTGGTAGTGAATTTAATATAATCAATGTATTTTCCGGCTCTGTAATCAATCCGTTCAACGAATTCATCATCTTCCAGAATTAAAGTCCCATCGTTGTCACCACCTCCTCCGCCGTGAGTAACGCCATTGATGATAATCTGGTCTACATATTTCCCGGCATGGATGCCGATAGATTGAACGATGGACATGTCAAAGAGAGAACCTCCGCCTCCTCCGATAGATTTAATGATGTAATGATTCATGATTCTTGTTTTTAAAGAGTTAATAACCTACTCGTCTGGCTTTTCGGTTCCGCCTCGTTTTTTGAGTGATTTCAGATCTTCACTGTCAAAAGCTTTTGATACAACAAATTTAGCGATGCCCCCGGCACAGAATGAGAAGGAGAATACTTGTTTTGAAAAATACGTATTTGCACCCGGTATAAGCAGAATCTATATTGTTTTAAAAAAATCGGCCATGTTTTTTCCTGAACAGAGATTCTGTTACAACTTCCCGGAATTGAGATACTTTTATGAGCTCTATTCTTCCGAACTTTGTCATACCAAAACAGGAAGAGTATTAATGTTTATCAAAATAAAGTCATATGCAAACAATATTAGGAGCCAACGGACAGATTGGTGAAGAGCTGGCAAGGGAACTGAAAAGAAATTTTACATCAGATATTCGCATTGTCAGCAGAGATGCAAAAAAAGTAAATGATACGGATGAAGTGTTTTCTGCAGACCTTTCGATCCGGGAAAAGGCTGTTGAAGCGGTAAAAGGTAGTGAAATTGCCTACTTTACATTGGGGCTTCCGATCAGTTCAGATCTTTGGGAAAAACAGTTTCCGCTTATTTTACGCAATGTGATTGATGCCTGTAAGATCAATGGGACCAAACTTGTCTTCTTTGATAATACGTATATGTATCCTCAGGATGATCATGTTTTGACTGAAAATACAAGATTTGCTCCGGTGGGAAGAAAGGGCAGGGTGCGAAGAGAAATGGCAGAAATGGTTTTGAAGGAAATAGAGTCCGGTAAACTGGAAGCTGTGATCTGCCGTGCCCCTGAATTTTACGGGCCGGGAAAAACGCAGAGCATCACCAACACGCTGATTTTTAATAATATCAAAGAAGGGAAAAAACTGAAAGTGCCATTAAGTGCAGATAAAAAAAGAAGTCTGATATGGACGCCGGATGCAAGCCGTGCCACCGCATTGATCGGAAATACACCGGATGCATTTGGACAGACCTGGCACCTTCCCGTAGATAAAACCCATCCAACTTACAGAGAATTCATCAGAACCGCTTCCGGAATTTATGGCCGGGATCTGAAATATTCCGTTGTTTCTAAATTTGTTTTTAAACTTGGCGCTTTGTTCAATAAAAGAGTGAAAGAATTACTGGAACTGCTCCCAAGATATGAACATGATAATGTATTTGATGATTCGAAGTTTAGAATCAGATTTCCCGATTTTCAGGTGACGTCTTATAAACAGGGAATCAGCCAGATCAAAAACGAACAGCTTTCTAACCAAAAATAAAATCAGTAACTTAGAAAGTATGAATTATGACTTATATTTATTAAGGCTATGTGCCTATGTGATTCAATAAAGAAAATCAATATGAAAACACCGGTGAAAGTCCAATCAATACACGCAATGCATCAATATCTGGGATTGAAAAAGCCTTCAAATCCACTGATAAGTGTATTCAGCTTTGATGAGGTAAAGCTTGAACCGGAAACAATTCTCAGTGCAATAGCCACGGATTTTTATGTAATTGCTTTGAAAAAAGACTGTGCCGGAGGAAAATGCAGGTATGGACAGCAATATTATGATTTTGAAGAAGGAATTATGTACTTTTTGGCACCTCATCAGGTACTGCAGTTTGAAGATATTCTCCTGAATGAGGTTGATGGGTTTGTACTGACTGTACATCCTGACTTTCTTCAGGGGTATCCACTCGCTGCAAAGATCAAAGATTATGGTTTTTTTTCCTATACTGCGAACGAGGCTCTTTATCTTTCTGAAAAGGAAGAAAAATCGATCATGGATATTATAGAAAATGTAGAACAGGAGATAGAAACCAATATGGATTCCTTTACCCAGGATCTTCTGGTGTCTAATCTGGAGCTTTTATTGAAATATTGTGACCGCTTTTATAACCGTCAGTTTTTAACCCGGAAAAAAATAAACAATGATCTGCTTTCAAAGCTTGACGGCTTACTGGATGAGTATTTTAAAAATGATCAGCTGATTCTGAACGGTATTCCTACTGTTCATTTTATTGCTGAGCAGTTGAATCTGAGCCCGAACTACCTGAGTGATATGCTTAGAGTGCAGACCGGGCAAACCACCCAGCAGCACATTCAAAACAGATTGATTGAAAAAGCCAAAGAAATGCTGTCTACCACGGAAATGTCTGTCTCTGAAATTGCTTACCATCTGGGATTTGAGCATCCACAGTCTTTCCACCGTTTATTTAAAAACCGGACCTCTTTCTCGCCTTTGGAGTTCAGGACTTCTTTTAATTAATACCTTGAGGAATGAGAATATAGGTCGAAAAATCATGAGTATTTCCCACTATCCAAAATCGGAGAATTGTTCTCAATCAATTTTATGCTTATTTTTTGAAAAAAGGCTCAGATTATAAAATCCAAGCCTAACTTTTTAACTTACCACTTTACGGGATAGTGTCTATTTCTTTATATTATTTTCATAGTAATCTCTACCATTATTGTGAATATTTATCATAAGCTTGTAAATAACTTAAAATAGACTTTGCGACAGTTTCATAAGTGCCATCTTTTAATATCGGTATATACTGGTCATAGCCTAAATCTTCATACCATACATCTTCATCTTCTTCACGAATTGATACTTTATCAATCACTTCTTTTTTACCTATTACTGATGTTCCAGCTTTAAAAAAAAGTGCCCAATTTGTTAATCCTGCTGGTTTACACTCTTCTAGTATTCTTGGAATATTACTATTAATTACACTCAACAAAAAAACTTTTTCATTAATATTTTCTTTTACAGAGCCATTTCCATCTTCCGGAATTGTAAAACCCATTGGTAATAAATAATATCCATCAAAATTAGGATCTACTTTATTTACAGTTTCTACCGGATATCCCAAAACATTATTTAAACCTTGAATAAATTTATCCAAATTATCTACTCCTACTGGCTCAACATTTTCTATTTTTAATAATTTCACTTTTATCATAGTTCTTTATTTTACATATTTCACTTTTATTTCAATATTATAATTAATATATAACATATCACTTAACGTTAATCCATGTTCTTTCATGAATGCATCATAGGAACCTTTAAATTTAGGGTTAAGTGGATAATCATTTTTTTGAAGTTGTTTTACTGAAATATATTGACCTTTTCCTGTAATTCTTCCACTTATGGTTTCATAGCCGGCTTGTGTCATAACCGTTTTCATATATGCATTACTTGGTGCATCTAAAATATCTATTGAATCAAAATTACGTATAATTTTTCCTTCTGTCATCTTGTGAATAAAAGCAGCAGTATCTAAATTCTGTATCTGAGACATTTTTACCACTTGTATTTCCCCTTCAGCGATACTTAATAATTTCATCTGTCTTAAGGTAAAATAAGCTTGGGTAGGAATACCTTTCCCTTCTACTAATGGTACTTTTACATCTTCCACCCATTTCGGTAAATCATTTGAAAATCCATGGTTAAAAGTAAAAATCTTTTTCTTAGAATCATAATTTCTGTAAAAATATCCTTCGTAATCATCAAATCTCGTTACGATTCCTCTTCCATATTTAGGGTCAAAGTTCTCAATATCTTCAAGACTTTCAAATCCCTTTGGTTTGTGGTTAACATCAATTTCATTATATAGGTTATCAACTTTTCCTGCAACTTTATCATTATTTTTAGCTTTAGAAAATGCATCTTTGATAATCCTTAGCTCGTCATCAGTGAGACTGTCTATACTTCTAATTATTTTGTTAAGTTGCAATTCTAATAAGAAACCTTCAAAAGTAGTAATGCCTCTTTGAATGCCAACACCAGCTAAACGAGTTAGTTTTGGCAGAGCTGCAGGATTAATGCCCGTATTAAATGTCGCTGTGGCTTGTAAAAACTCATGTGATAACTTGTCGAATTCTGCCTTTAGTTCAGTCTGTTTTAAAATATTAGCTTCTACCTTATTTTCAAGACCTTTGATTCTGGCTAAATCTTCTTCCAATGCCTTTATGATCTTGTCCTGAATTGTAGGGTGTAATTTTGCTTCTGTGAGCAGCTTTTTAGTTTGATTGATATCCTTTGTAAGCTCAAATACTCTGCCTGCTTCTACTAATTTAGCTGATATTTTTGCTACAGCAGCAACATCTAAAAGCGAACCTACAACTGAGATAACCACCCAAACAGCACTTGGTTCATCTTGGGAAATATTTACCTTATAGGCAGCAAGTTGGGTACGGTAAGCTTCAATTTCTTCATAAGTAATATAAGCTCCTAAAGCAAAATTTCCTGCGGCCAATAATACTGCAACTGTTCCTGTACCAAAAGAAAGTAATCCTAAAGCAACTGCTAAAACTCCTATTAATATACCTTTTATAATATATTTAGCACTTTCTTCTTCGGTTTTATCTGCAATTATTAAGTCAAAAATACTGTCTCTAACTATTCCTTGCTGCTCTTTTGATTTTTGAAGCAAATCTGGGAAACCATAGATAGAAAGTCCTTGATGGGCATGTAAATTTGCAATGATTTTATTTATATTTTCTTCCTGATCATTAATATAATCTTCTAAAAAGCTATGAAGTTCCTGCTGAGTTTCTACTTTGGAAAAATCCTCCTTATCAAAGCCATTGTCTTCAGTCAGCGGAATGATAGAAGATAATTCTTTAATGGCTGCATCACCTTCTGCTTTTTTACTTCCGGCAAGTGTTTCCATTTTAGCTTTAAATTCCTTTTCAGCTGGTGCTGACAGCCTGTCATAAAAATGCGGAGTAGCTTTATCAGATTCTTGATAACTTTCTTTAGCTTTAGAAGCTTTTATTTTTTCTAATAAGTTTTTTATAAATACATTATCAAGTAATTTCTTTTTTTGTTCAAAAAGAAGATGTCTGTATTTTATCAGGGCATCTTCTGCAATGTGAACAGTTTCTTTACGGAAAGAAAGTTCATAATCTGTAATCATTTTTTTGAATGATTCTAATGTGAACCCATTTGTGTTAAGGGATAAGAATAATGCTTCTGATTGTCTATTTAATGCATTTTCAAAAAAGGCTTTATTAGGATCCCCAGGTTCATAAAGTGTGGCTTCATGACTGTTTTTAAACTTAATATAATCAATATATTGTTTGTATAAAGCTTCTAATCCTGTTAATTGATTTTGTAAACCTGCCCGGCTGTTTTTCTCTTCATTTCGGAGGTTTCTGTTTTCAATATACGCTTTAAGTGATTCTTCAATCTCTGCCAGATCGGTTGTTTCTTTCGAAACTTTACTCTTATAGTCAGCCATTTCTTCATCCGATAATTGCTTTAATAAATCAAGAATACGTCTGTTTTGCATATAATCTATCTTGCTGTTTGCATCTCTGATAAATTGTTTTTTATCTTCAGATAAAGCTCCGGCTTCTTTTTTAATAGCATTTATTTCTTCCAGTATGGCTTTTTCCCTGTTTTTTAAATGTCCTTTGACGAAGTTTCTTAATTCAGCAGCATTTGGTTTGGCAGAAGTTTTTCTCTTATACATAGCTTCCCACTGTTGATCAGTGATTCCTAAGTGTTTTTTTAGGCTGGAGACGCTAACAGTGCAGGAAGTTTCTTTCCCTATATAAGTTTTATAGGTATTTTTACCAATATCCCATCTGGCATCTATAATTCGTCCAAAAATCTGGATATCCAGAAATTCAAAAAATTCCTGATCACTTTTGATATTCGTGGGAACAACCCCTACGCTTATCTGCACTTTTTCATCCGGTGGATCAGCAGCAGGAAGTATTTGAGATTCTTTTTCCCGGGAAGATGTTTCTTCCATTTTATGTAAATTTTCCAGAGCTTCATTCATTTTCAATAAAGTTTCCCTATCAAAAATTCCGGAGCCTGTAAGCCCGTTCTTTTGTTGGAAATTGATGAGAGCTATCTGGGTTTTATCTCTAAAAGTAACTTCGTTATCAGGCACTTTATGTCCTAGTGCATTCAGAGCCTGATTGAGAATCAATACATGCGGCCCACTCTCTAGAAGCTCCATTCTGGCTGAGCCTGTTTCTATTTTACGGAATGCCCTGTTTCTGAAAGGGCCATATGTTATTTGGGTAACTTCTGTTTTGGCGAGGGATATTTTACTGTCCTGATCAGTAATGGATTCAGTTTTTTTTTCATCCTCTTTATCATCAATGGTTTGCTCCTCAGACTTTTCAGCCCTGGGCGCAAATGTTTTGTTATATCTGCTCATGTTCTTGGTTATTAGATGAGTGTATTATTTTGTGCTAAGGAGTTATTCTGTTTTTTGTACAAACGGGCTGAGGCGTGACTGGTTTTTTCCAAAAGCCTTTTCGTTTTCTATAAGTAAATAAGTGCTTAGTAATGAATACGTAATAATAGTTTCATTGCGATCGTATAAAGCCATCATTACATTCTTCATAATGTTGCGGATATTAGCACCGGTATAAGAATACTCTTTCGTTAGATGTTTTAATAGTTCATCACTTTCAAACGTTATATTTTTAGGGAGATAATGCTTCCATAGACTTTCTCTGGTGGGTTCCGTCGGTCGTATTACATTCACTGATATATCTATTCGGCGTTTAAAAGCATCATCCATATTGTTTTCGAAATTGGAAGCCAGAATTGTTAGCCCATCAAACTTTTCTATCCGTTGCAATAGGTAGGATACCTCCTGGTTGGCATAGCGGTCATGGGCATCTTTTACATCAGAACGTTTTCCAAACAAAGCATCAGCCTCATCAAAAAACAACATGCAGTTTTTACCCTGCAGCCTGTTGAACAGTATTTCAAGATTCTTCTCAGTTTCACCAATATATTTGCTGACCACCTGAGAAAGATCTACATGATACATATCTATCCCGTATGTATTGGCAAGAATTCCTGCCAGCATTGTTTTTCCGGTTCCCGGCGCCCCATAGAATAAAGCCATAAAGCCTGGTTTAAAACTGTGCTCGCTGGTTTTGAAAAAGCCGTTTTCCAACGCTTTGATATAGTGTCCGATAGGTTTTATCTGCTCTCTCACATTCTCTTCTAAAATAATATCATTCATTGTAAGATCAGATTTGTAAAGTCTCCCGGGAAAATAACTGCCATGGTCTAATTGCGGTTTCTGACCTGATAAAAAATAGTTGAGATAAGCAGTATCCAGTTCAATCTTCCCATGAATAAATTCAGTTGAAGAACGGTTGTAAATAATGTCGTTTTGTAAAAGGATACAGCCACTGATCAGTTCGGAGCTATAGTGCGACCATAATGACAGATCTTTGCCTGCAAGCAGAAAAAGGGCAGTCTGAAAAGTAGGTTTGAAACTGCGGCTAACCTTATTATATTCACCCCCTGCTTCAATAGCAAATGCGTTACTGCTTTCTTCTATCTGTACAAACGTTTTCAGTATAGACGGATAATGAGCCGAAGCAATACCCAATGCTAAAATTACCCTGTCTATAGCTGTAAGACCTAGTGTGTTAACCGTAACCGAATAAGGTGATTCATCATCAAATTTTGACGGCTCAGGCACTTCGTGAGCAATGTGTACTTCTAGATCATCTTCTAAAAACAATTCCCTGCATCGCATTTCAATCAGCCATTGCAGCCATTGCATTTCTTCATTTAAAGACTGATGATTCACATTGCCGGTCTGAAATAAATGATCAGTTACTTCTGTTTTTTCATGAGCAAGTGTTTTTATTAATGGTTCCTGTTCATGGTTGGTAAGAGATTTCATAATTTTATTTTGAATTAATATTGATGCAGTGAGTGGTTTTTCTGAAGTAAAATAAATCTTGGAATATTAAAAAAGTAACCGGAGTTTACCAGTTTATAAATATGAATTTTTCCTTCCACGGCAGTTTTACAAGACCGATTCCCCAGGCAAGCTTATCAAGTAAAATATCCTGTGTCTTCCGTTCTACGGTAAGAGTATAATTATAGTCTGTGATCAGCAATTTACCTGAACGTTGGAAGAATTCATTTTGTAGTAATGCTACGGATGATTTTCTCATCGGAGCCCAGTTGTGCTGAACACTCTCTATTACATTTTTAGCCTGTTCTCTGTGCTTGCGTGAAAGTTTGATATGCCTGTTGATACTCTGATTCAGGGGAATATTGCATAAGAACTTTTCAAAAACCATATCATATTCTGGAGCATTGGTATTTCCGGTAGCGATATAATGTAATAAATGGGCGCACAGTTCAGGATCAAGAAGTTGATGGGTTTGGGGGTCCAGGAGATTACAATGTTCAAAAAAAGTTTTGATGAACGGATGGATCAGGATAAGCCCGGCATTTTGAATATATTGTCCATCGTTCTCACCCGGATCTTCCCGGCCGAGTTCATTTTTCAGCTCAATTGCTTCCACCAAACCCTTTGTATTATCGGAATGATCTGGCGTATTGTTTTTGATGCGCTCAGCAATTTCATTTTCTTTAATAGAAGGAAATAGCTTAAATACTGTTTCCAGATTCTTGTAGCTGCTTTTTGTTTGTGACCTATCTGCTGTTTCTGTCTTTGAAATCTGGTGTGCAAGATAGTCCTGCAGATTATTGATTCCGGATGGCTTCAGGTATTCAGACAATACATTGAAAACCAGTCTCCAGATGAAAAGCTTGTTGCTGTGGCTCAGCGTTGACAGATGACGGATCACTTCCGCTTCTAAATTGAGTTGTAATTCCCTGTTTTTTAAAACTGTCAGACATAGCTGGGCAATCTGCTCGTTTGAAAGCTGATTGATCATTCGATCCTGAACATATTGCTTTGACAGAAGAGGAATGAAATTTTTTTCGAAGCTTTTGGCTGAAATCAAAGAGCTGAACACCATTGGTTCCAAAAGGCTGATCCCTTTTCGTTCCGGGTTCCACCACGGCATATATCCTTTTTCCAGAAAAAAGATGAAGGCTTGCACCGCTTTTTCCTGCCGGTCAATTAGATAAGCTTTAGATTCATTTTCTGTCTCTTGATTTAAACTTAAACCATGTTGCGAGATTTTTGAAAGCTCTTCCTGAAAAAGCTGAACAATTTTATCTTTTAATTCAGCATTCAGCGAGCTGCTTTTTACGTCCAGATTCAATTCTAAACGGGGAATTTGAAGCGTCTGGCCAGCCAGATTGTATTCTAAAGTATTGATGTACTTTTCTATTTCCGGAAAAACATCAATAGACAAAAAGTTGTTAATTTCCTCCTTTATACCCAATGCCTTTTCTTTATTGTTGACTGTAATTTCAACAAAAACTTTCTGAATGATATGATCCTGATTCACTTTAATAGATTTTAGTTTTTACAATACCCGCAGTGGTATTTTCTTTATTTCTGATCGAATTCTCCCCCCCAGAAACCTGCAGGACAAAGGCTTAATTTTGATCTTTGTTTGGCACTTAATCTGCACCCGCAACCTCTGATATATCCATCTTTTGGCCCGTCTGCAACATCTAAGGTATTAGGATCCATCCATTTTACAGCGTTGCAGTTGTTACCGTTTTTTAAAGGACATGCGTTACAGATTTCTTCCCTTAAAGAGAAAATAGCTTCCTCATTTTGATTCGCCACACCCAGTTTTGCACGTAATTCGTTGAAATGGCCGCCAATGATTTCATTGCGCTTGCCAAATAGACTCTTGATGTTCATATGATTAAAGTTTTTAAAATTATTGGGGTCAAAATTAGAAGATGAAAAACCATTTTACGAATTATAAGACCCCTCTGTTCTGTCTTTGCAGTAAATGCCAAAATCAATTTCTGATGATAAAGGGCGACAATTTTCAGAAATGGTGAGGACAGGAAAGTGATCTGTTTTGATTAAAAAAACTATACAAGAAATGATTCATCCTGCCAGTTGATATTTCAAATAACAACGGATCAATGGATGGAATTATCAGAAGTATATATTGCTTTTAAAAGTTGCCGGGAACAACCGTTTTTTATCGGAAGATCATATGTTTAAAAAGAATGATTTTAATTAAATCATTCGATTTGATTTATAGATCTCAATTTAATCATTACCGGACCGGAAAAATCAAGCTTCTGAATTTTTGTTTTTTAAGGGTGTGTTTAAGTGTTTGATTATTAATTTTTTGTACGGGCGTTTTTTTGAAAATTTTAACAAAATCAAAAATCCTATTTACTGCAAAGACTGTATTGATACCTCAAAATATTTGTCTTTTGGTTGGCAGTGATTGTATGTTTGCACCATAATAATTAAGAACAGAAATTATGATTAATAAAGTATTAACAGTTTTAAATGATCAGCTGAACAATTCAGGAGAATTTGAGGATGTTCCGGGAGAAATCGTTGTGGTTGTGGATGACATTTCAAAACATGACAGTGAAACTTCAGGCGTTGAAAATAAAGTAGTCATTACGTTGGTAAACGTTGAAGAAGAATCGACCTTAAAAAACAGTTCCAGGTATCTGACACCACAAACACAGGATGAAATAAAAATGGAGAGTACTCCGGCTTATTTAAATCTTTATGTAATGGTTTCTGCAAACAGATCTTCCTATGCTAAATCTTTGGCCAATATTTCAAAAGTGATCGAAATATTTCAGGCAAATAATGTATTGACCTATCATCACCCTACTAATAGCACTGAAGATTTCAGTTTCAGGATAGAATTGCACTCCGTTCCCTTTGAGCAGCTAAGTTACGTCTGGGGATTATTAGGCGGAAAGGTAATGCCTTCTGTATTATATAAAATCAGTGTAATAAAAATTGTGGCGGAAAATGATACTACTGTTAAACTAATTAAAGATGTTAACATAAAAGATATTAAAATCAATCAACCATAAAATAAAAACAAAAACTAATAACCTTTAACTTAAATTTTTAAAAACATGTCGAATCCAACAACACCGGGTGTGTCAGTTGAAGAAATTGCTACACTTCCACATTCCGTTGCATTAATAGAAACAGCTGTACCGGTATTCATAGGATATACTGAACTTGTACCTGCCGGCAATAATAAGCCGCTAAAAATCAATTCTCTCCTGGATTATGAATTACTTTTTGGAAATGCAAAAAAAGAAAACATCCAGCTAAAAGATGTAGAAGGGAAAGGAACAACTCTTGTGGCTCCTCAGGCAAAATTTTTAATGTACTACTCTCTTCAGATGTATTTTGCGAACGGTGGAGGGCCGTGTTATATCTTTTCTGTAGGCCAGTATCCTTCAACAGGAGAAGTATTGCTGTCCTCACTGAAGCAGGGGCTTGGAATTCTTGAAGCCATCAAAGAACCTATCCTTATTATATTGCCTGACGCTGTCTCTCTGGCCAATGAATCTGATTTTTACGAAATCTATAATGAGGTCATTGGTAAATTAGGAATAGAATCAAAAAACAGATTCGCCCTATTGGATACCTATTACGGAAATTCTACAACCCTTTCAGCTGATCTTAATACCATTGATACTTTTGGAAAAAAAGTCAACTTAACCAGCCATGCTGCAGCCTATTTTCCCCATTTAAAAACCGTTTTGAATTATGCTTTTGACGAAAATACGGCTATCGTACATACCGGTCTGCAGGAATCCGGGCAGAATAGTGCTGTTTTTTATGCCAGAGAGACCGCTGCCTTAGATGAATTAAAGAGACTGGCAAGTGAGGAAATCTCAATAAGGTCTGCTAATGCTTATGTACTTGCCGATCTGCTGAGCCAGGCTGTTGCCATTGCCGAAGAAATACATGAAACAGCTGATCCCGGTACCGGAAAAGATGCTTTAACGGCAGCTATTGTTGAGGCAGAAGTAGTATTGGATGCCATATATGAAGGAATTATAGACGATTTTATTAATCCCGATGATTTAAATGAAGACGAACCTGTCTTCAGCGGAGAGTTTGAGGCATTAAAAACGGCAATTCTGGGCGTAAAAGACGAGAAAGGGTCTGCAAACGGAATCACCCTTAAGAATCTGGAGTCATCTAATTCAGCATTGTACAACCATATAAAACAGGAAATACAGTCATTAAGAATGGCCCTGCCTCCGTCATCAGCAATGGCAGGAGTGTATGGCAGAGTAGACAGTACAAGAGGAGTGTGGAAAGCTCCGGCCAATGTAAGCCTTAATTATGTAATGGCTCCTACGGAAAAAATTTCTGATCAGGAACAGTCTGCTATGCACGCTCATATTTCCGGAAAATCAATCAATGCAATCAGAACTTTTACAGGAAAAGGAACTTTAGTGTGGGGAGCCAGAACAGTTGACGGGCAGGATCAGAAAGATGAGAAAGATAATACATGGAAGTACATACAGGTGCGCCGCTATTATGATATGCTCAGACAGTCTGTAAACGATGCGCTCGCAAAATTTATCAAAAGGCCCAATACAGAACATACATGGTTGAGGGCAAAAAATACAATAGAAAACTTTCTTCATCAGCAATGGATGGATGGTGCATTAGCCGGAAATAAGCCGAAAGAAGCTTACGAAGTTATCATTAACGGGATCAAAGATACTCATACGATGGAGACTACAATTAGAATTGCATTAGTACGTCCGGCAGAATTTATTGTGCTGAAATTCTCACACAAATTACAAAAAGCGTAAAAAATCAATCAATCACAAATGAAAATCCGAAGTTTTACTTCGTGGAATACTTAATATTAACTTAAAATTTTTAACAAATGAATTACAAAACCCCTGGCGTTTACGTGGAGGAAGAGGCAAACTTTCCACCTTCCGTAGCGCAAGTTGAAACAGCGATTCCTGCTTTTATCGGATATACGGAAAAAGGACCCAAAAATGCACCGACAAGAATCTCTTCTATGCTGGAGTACGAAGACGTTTTTGGTAAAGCAAACCCCGAAACTCTGGCTGTAATCTTCAAAGATGGTGCAGCAACAGCAATGCAGACTAAAGTCAACGACTTTAAAATGTATTATGCCATGCAAATGTATTTTGCCAATGGCGGTGGCCCTTGCTATATTGTTTCTGTAGGAGATTATACAGGTGCGGTGACCGTAGGACTTCCTACAACGCAAGGAACTTTATTATATGGTCTTGAACTATTAAAAAGAGAAGATGAACCTACACTGATCGTTTTCCCGGATCTTCAAGGTTTAGTTCCTTCTGCCGATGATGTTGCTGCTGCTTCTGCTGCTAGTACTACAGCGTTAAATAGTAAGGTTGTTATTTCTTCACTTAAAAGTATTGCAAACATTGTTACAGAGGCTGTTGCAGGTGCTACTGTAGAAGCTGCTGTTACCGCTGCTGCTGCTAAAGCTGCTGAGTTTAATGTTCCTAATCCTAACTATTTACAGGCTGCAAGTGCTCAGCTCGGTCAGATTATCGTAGCTGCTGTTAAAGCTGCTGCTGCTGTTGCAGGTGCTACCGTTGCTACTGTTAAAGCTGCTGCTCAGAAGATTGCGACTGCTTACGAAACAGACTCTGATACAGCTTCAGCTATTGAAGCGGATACTGTTGCAGTTAAAAATAAACTTTCTTCCAGAGCAGGAAATACGACTGCTATCGGAGAAGTCTACACAGTGTACAATAAGGCTTTAGATCAGGCAGGAGCATTAAAAGACAGATTTGTCATTATGGATGTTCTTGGAGATGCTGCAGCTTTCAGAGACAAAGTGTCTTCTTTACATTTAAAATACGGTGCTGCTTATTACCCGAAACTGAAAACCGTTTTAAGCTATGATTTCAAAGAGGCTGATGTTGTAGTTACCGGTGCGTCTGGCGTGACAAAACTATCTGACCTGAAATCTGCTAATTCTGAATTATATAACCAGGCTAAAAAAGCAATTGAATCTCTGCAGGTAGTACTGGCACCATCATCAGCAATGGCAGGAGCGTATGCAAAAGTAGATGGTACTTCAGGAGTATGGAAATCTCCGGCTAACCTTGGATTTAACCTTGTAGATGCTCCGGCAGTAAAAATTTCCAATAAAGATCAGGATATGCTGAATATAGATTCTACAGCCGGAAAATCAATCAATGCAATCAGAACCTTCGCAGGAAAAGGAACATTGGTTTGGGGAGCAAGAACGTTAGACGGAAACAGCAATGAGTGGAGATATATCTCTGTACGTCGTTTCTTCAACATGGTGGAAGAATCTGTGAAGAAAGCTACAGAACGTTTTGTCTTCGAACCGAATACCGCCAATACATGGGTTCGTGTACAGACCATGATTGAGAACTTCCTTGATCAGCAGTGGAGAGACGGAGCCCTGGCAGGAAGCAAGCCTGAAGAAGCTTATTATGTAAGCGTAGGTCTGCACAAAACGATGTCTGCCCAGGATATTCTGGAAGGCAGAATGAATATCGAGATCGGTATGGCAGCAGTACGTCCTGCAGAGTTTATTGTGCTACGTTTTTCACACAAATTACAGGAAGCATAAAATAAATACTAACAATTAAATATCAATAAAATTATGAGTACATATCCATTAGTAAAGTTTGCCTTTGAAGTAGATTGGGGCGGGAAAAAAATAGGATTCCAGGAAGTAACGGGTCTGAATGCAGAGACAGCTCTGATTGAATACAGACATGGAGCAAGCCCTGACTTCAGCAAAATTAAGATGCCTGGATTGATGAGCTTCAGCAACATCACTTTAAAAAGAGGAACTTTCAAGAGTGATAACGAATATTTTGAGTGGTTCAAAACAATTCAGCTGAATACGGTAGAACGCAGATCTATTACAATTTCACTTTTAGATGAGAACGGCGAACCTGCAGTAACCTGGAAAGTGAAAAATGCCTTCCCGCTTAAATTACAGTCAACAGATCTGAAAGCTGAAGGGAATGAGGTAGCCGTTGAAACCTTAGAAATTGCACACGAAGGATTAACTATTGAAAATAACTAATATTAACTTTAAATTTTTAACAAATGAATTACAAAACACCTGGAGTTTACGTAGAAGAAACTGCGAAATTCCCACCATCTGTAGCGCAAGTAGAAACAGCTATCCCTGCTTTTATCGGATATACGGAAAAAGGACCAAAAAATGAGCCTACAAGGATCTCTTCCATGTTGGAATATGAAACAATTTTTGGAAAAGCGAACAAAGAAAAAACAGCGATCTCTATCTCTATTGAAGATATTGTTGTAACGGCCAACGTAGATAGCACCAAGCTAAGCCCTTTCAAAATGTATTATGCTATGCAAATGTATTTTGCTAACGGTGGCGGACCTTGTTATATTGTTTCTGCAGGAACAGCAGAGGGTTACCCGACGGAAGGAAAGAGAGTTGATTTTGAAAAAGGTCTTGCTACTCTGGAAAAAGAAGATGAGCCAACTCTTATTGTTTTCCCGGATGCTGAATCTTTAACTGCAGCAGATGCGTATGACGTGTATGAATTGGCTTTAGATCAGGCAGAATCAATGAAAGACAGATTCGTTATTATGGATGTCCTTGACAATGTTGAGTCATTTAAAGGTGCTGCAGGTCCTGGCGTAGGGCAAAGTGGTGAGCGTTTAAAATACGGAGCAGCATATTATCCGAAATTAGAAACCATTTTAAGCTATAGCTTTGATGATAAAGATGTTAAAATCGATAGCTATAAAGAAATTAATTCTGCAGGAGTTCTTGTAACTGTTACAATGCAAACGGGTGAAAATAACCTGGCATGGTTGAAAACAAAAAACTCAGAAGTATACAATGTAGCTCTAAAAGTAATTGCTGGTAAAAAAGTAGTAATGACTCCATCATCAGCAATGGCAGGAGTGTACGCAAAAGTAGATGGTACTTCAGGAGTATGGAAATCTCCGGCTAATGTGAGCCTTAATTTCGTAGTAGCTCCTAAAGTGAAAATTTCTCACGAAGAGCAGGAAAATATGAACGTAGATTCTACAGCCGGAAAATCAATCAATGCGATCAGAACCTTCACGGGAAAAGGAACATTGGTTTGGGGAGCAAGAACGTTAGACGGAAACAGCAATGAGTGGAGATATATCTCTGTACGTCGTTTCTTCAACATGGTGGAAGAATCTGTGAAGAAAGCTACAGAACGTTTTGTCTTCGAACCGAATACCGCCAATACATGGGTTCGTGTACAGACCATGATTGAGAACTTCCTTGATCAGCAGTGGAGAGACGGAGCCCTGGCAGGAAGCAAGCCTGAAGAAGCTTATTATGTAAGCGTAGGTCTGCACAAAACGATGTCTGCCCAGGATATTCTGGAAGGCAGAATGAATATCGAGATCGGTATGGCAGCAGTACGTCCTGCAGAGTTTATTGTGCTACGTTTTTCACACAAATTACAGGAAGCATAAAATAAATACTAACAATTAAATATCAATAAAATTATGAGTACATATCCATTAGTAAAGTTTGCCTTTGAAGTAGATTGGGGCGGGAAAAAAATAGGATTCCAGGAAGTAACGGGTCTGAATGCAGAGACAGCTCTGATTGAATACAGACATGGAGCAAGCCCTGACTTCAGCAAAATTAAGATGCCTGGATTGATGAGCTTCAGCAACATCACTTTAAAAAGAGGAACTTTCAAGAGTGATAACGAATATTTTGAGTGGTTCAAAACAATTCAGCTGAATACGGTAGAACGCAGATCTATTACAATTTCACTTTTAGATGAGAACGGCGAACCTGCAGTAACCTGGAAAGTGAAAAATGCCTTCCCGCTTAAATTACAGTCAACAGATCTGAAAGCTGAAGGGAATGAGGTAGCCGTTGAAACCTTAGAAATTGCACACGAAGGATTAACTATTGAAAATAACTAATCATGGCTCTATTATATCCTCCAACCAGTTTCTCTTTTATTGTTAACGGGATTTCAACAACAGAGGGTATTGATTCCAGATTTCAATCTATATCAGGTTTATCCACAGAAATCGGAACTGAAGAATATGCCGAAGGAGGCGAAAACAGGTTTACTCACCAGCTTCCTTTGAGACCCAAATATCCCAATTTAGTTCTTAAGCGTGGGCTGATCGTAAGTTCCGGACTGATAAGCTGGTGCAGAAATGCAATGGAAAACTTCCAGTTTGAACCCAGAGACCTGATCATTTCTCTTTCAGGCGGGCTTCAGTCTACAGCTCCTCTAATGGTTTGGAATGTCGTTGGGGCATACCCGGTAAAATGGGAAGTTTCAGAATTCAACGCCGAAGAAAGCAAACTTGCTATTGAAACCATAGAACTGAAATATAGATATTTCACGATACCCTCATCGTTAGCAAGCCTGGGCTTGTAATTTCTCAATCAAATCTAAGCACTTAAGCGTGTGTTAGTTTAAAGATAACTTTTACCCAAATCTTTTTTCATAAAAAAACAACAGATTGGTCTGCAAACGGGACTGAACACACCCTTCATGTGCTTGGATTTTTTTAAATAAAAATGTTAAATCATTGATTGTAAGTATTTTGTGTATTTATAATTGATTAAAAATAAACGAAATGCCAATAGAAATAAAAGAGCTTCACATTAAAATAAATGTGGACGAGAAGACAATTGCAACGACAACTGCAACTTCACTGGATGAAGCAAAGATTATGCAGTCAGTCAGTGAGAGTGTAGAGCAAATAGTGAACATTGAAAAACGTAAAAAAGAAAGATAATGGGCGGAGAAATAAAAAAAATAAGGATAGGAACCTATGAAGATTCCACATACGGAAGAATGATTAGCAGCAGTGCTTTTGTAGCTCTCATTAACCCGACAGGTTTTTCTTTTACACGTAAAAATGAATACAATACGACGCAAGAACCTGGAACAAGCGAAGCTGATCCCAAATATGTCAAAGCATCTCCTCAATCCTTACAGTTAGAATTTTTATTTGACGGTACAGGAGTTACAAAAGTGAACTCCGGTAATAAACTTATCAATAAAATAAAGGAAGGCTTAGGCAAAAGAAACCCTTTCAGTAAAAAAGCGGTAGAAGATCAATTAGCTGAATTTTATGTAGCTACTGGAAATTATAATGGCTCTATTCATAAACCGTATAATGTTATCATTATTTGGGGAGAATTTGAATTTAAAGGAGTGCTTACCGAGTTTACAATCGATTACAAACTATTTAATAATGATGGAACACCCCTTAGGGCAATAGGTAAAGCTAAGTTCGCAGGAGCTGTCAGTAAAGAACTTGCAGAGAGAACTGTAAAAACATCTTCTCCGGATCTTACCCATAAAAGAACAGTACAGGCAGGAGATACCTTGCCCTTAATGACCGAGAGAATTTACGGAGATTCCAAATATTATCTGGAAGTAGCTAAAATAAACGGTCTTGTCAATTTCAGACAATTAATTCCAGGGCAGGAGCTATTCTTTCCGCCATTAGAAAAAATCTCATAATATGAATAATAGCGGATATATACAAACAGCAAAAAACCCGGACTTAACGACCTATAAGATAATGTCTGGAGGTACAGAACTGCCGGGTAAATACGGTGTGAAAAGCATTGCCGTAGAAAAAGAGGTCAACAGAATCCCTTATGCCCGCATCGTTATTTTGGACGGAAGTGTACCGGAGCAGGATTTTAAGCTAAGTAATGAAGAACTGCTAATTCCCGGAAAAGAAATTGAAATTACTGCCGGATACCATTCTAAAGAAGAAACCATTTTTAAAGGAGTGGTGGTAAAGCACAATATAAAAATCAGAAACGGATCTTCCTACCTCATTATAGAATGCAGAGATAAAGCTGTGAAAATGACCTTGGGTAGAAAAAGTAAATATTTCTACGACAGTAAAGACAGTGATATTATTGAAGAACTCATTGGGAATAGCGGTGCAGCTGCCGATGTGGAAGCTACTACAGGCTCCCATAAAGAATTGGTACAGTATCAGGCTTCCGATTGGGACTTTATGCTGACAAGGGCACAGGCAAACGGCCAACTCTGCTTTGTTGACAATGGAACCATCAAGATAGCTAAGCCTGATTTTAGTGGTGATACTGTAGAAACGGTGGTGTACGGATCGTCAGTGCATGAATTTGACGGAGAAATTGACGCCAGAGACCAGTTCAGTAAAATTACAGCCAAAACATGGAGCTATACCGATCAGGAACTGACTGAAGTGGAAGCCCAGGATCCGGCCATTAACCTCAACGGAAATCTTTCATCAGGAGACCTGGCAGATGTTTTCGGAATTGAAGACCTTCAGCTGAAACATGGCGGTAACCTCACTCAGGATGAACTTCAGGAATGGGGTGATGCCAAAGCTACTTTCCAGCAGCTAGCCAAAATAAGAGGAAGAGTAAGATTCCAGGGAATTCCTGTGGTGCCGGGAGATTTATTAACGCTGGAGGGAGTGGGAGACCGGTTTAACGGGAAAATATACGTAACAGGTGTGCGTCATGAAATTGCCGAAGGAAACTGGCTGGTAGATGCTCAGTTCGGACTCTCTCCCACATGGTTCTCAGAAACGTATGATATAAGCGAAATGCCAGGTTCAGGAATTATTCCTGCCATCAGCGGATTACATGTAGGAGTCGTATCTCAGTTAGAATCTGATCCGGACGGAGAAGACCGGATTTTGGTACAGATACCTATCATTAATAACGAAGAAGAGGGAATCTGGGCAAGAATAGCCACCCTTGATGCCGGAGAAAACAGAGGATCATTTTTCAGACCGGAGATCGGTGATGAAGTGATCATCGGATTCATTAATGACGATCCCAATGACGCTGTTGTGCTGGGAATGCTGAACAGCAGTACAAAACCGGCTCCTATCACAGCTTCTGATGATAATCACGAAAAAGGATTTGTAACCCGTAGCGAAATGAAAATGATCTTTAATGACGACAAAATTTCGTACACCCTTGAAACTCCAAAAGGTAAAAAAGTGATTCTGGACGAAGATGCAGATCTTATTAAAATAGAAGATGAGCATTCTAATGTTCTCACCCTTAATAAGGACGGCATCAGTATAGAAAGCGGGAAAGATATCAAGATTAAAGCAAAAGGTGACATCAAGATGGAAGGAACCAATATCAATATAAAAGCCGGTGCCCAGCTGAAAGCAGAAGGAAGCTCAGGTTCCGAACTTAAATCAGGAGCAGTAACAGTTGTAAAAGGATCTCAAGTTAAAATTAATTAATCATGAAACCGGCAGCAAGAATTACAGACATGCATACCTGTCCTATGGTAACGGGAAATGTTCCCCATGTAGGCGGACCGATTATTCCGGCAGGAGAACCTACTGTACTCATCGGAGGGAAACCCGCAGCGAGAGTAGGAGACAAGGCAGTATGCACAGGCCCGTTAGACACCATTGCATCTGGATCTTCAAGTGTTCTGATCGGTGGGAAACCCGCCGCAAGAATGGGAGATTCTACCGCTCACGGAGGTGTAATCTCCGCAGGGGAAGCTACTGTTCTGATAGGCGGATAACAAGGAAGGAAAATTGATCTGATTCTGATCTTATCCGGATCATATCTCCCTGAAATAGAAACGTAAAACATCAATAACAAAAACGGTTGGAATAACTGGAACTCTATGTTACAGATGCAGGATGTTTAACATTAAATATAACAAATAACGTATGAAAATAAATACAGATTTTTTAGGAACAGGCTGGAGTTTTCCGCCTGAGTTTAACGAGACTGAAGGAAAGCTGGCAATGACCACAGATGTGGAAGACATCAATAACAGTCTTAAAATTTTGCTGTCAACACGCCCCGGTGAACGTGTGATGTTCCCAAACTATGGATGTGATCTGCAGGAAATGCTCTTTAAACCCCTGGACTTAACGTTAATCACTCAAATGAAAGGAATCGTGGAACGTGCTATTCTATATCACGAACCCAGAATAAACATTTTAAGTATTGAAATTGATACCCGGGATGAGCTTGAAGGCGAAGTTTTGATACAAGTTGACTACGAAGTAAGAAATACTAATACAAGAAGCAATATTGTTTTTCCTTTCTACAAAGGAGAAGCTACCGAAATATAATGAATTACGGGATGTCTGTAGCCATTTTGAATACTACCAAACACTACACTAAGTATTGCATCTGACCATAGAAAGATAAATATAAACAAATGAAAAAAACAGATACATTTTCACATTATCGTGAAGGAAAATCACAAATGCAGCGCTTTTTAGCAGAACTAGATCCTGGCAATCTTGAATTACACGATTTCGATTTGTTTGACTGGCTATTATTCGCAAATAATTTTGCTCAGCGTGTAAACTACTTTGACAAAGGTGATAATAAAACATCGAAAGGGAACTGGGGAAACTTCTTCCTGGGTGATGATGCCAATCCTATTCCACGTAGAGAAAGCGTTGAGTATAAAAGTATGAAAAAACAGGTTACAGATCTTATGTCCGGGTTTGAACAGGATAGCAATCTGACCCCTCACCTGACATTATTTGTTTGCTTTTTGAAGCTATTGGATTTCTCGAAAAAAGCCTTCAATAATCTGACGAAAAGGCACTTGGATTTCTATTATAATGAAATTCTTCAGATTGAGAAAAATGATGCCAGAGCAGACAAAGCCTATGTGATCTTTGAATTGGCCAAAAAAGCAATTCAGGAAAAAATCCCGGGAGGAACATTGCTGGATGGCGGTAAAGACTCAAAAGGAAAAAAAAGGATTTATAAAACAGGAGACGAGCTTATTGCCAACCAGGCAAAAGTAGTGGAGATCAAAAGTTTCCTGAACGATGTAGAAAAAGGAGAGCTTAGAATGGCTGAGATTGCCAATTCTGCAGACGGTCTGGGAGAAAAATTACCGGAAGGAAGCAACTATTGGTGGCCGTTTGGCTATAACTCAGCTGAAACAGCTTCAGATAAATCTATTTATAAAAAACTTCCAAAAGCTAAGCTTGGATTTTCTGTGGCGTCATCATTATTCGATTTGAAAGAAGGTGACCGGACAGTAACACTTAAAATTACTTTTCATAAAAACGGAACACAGAAGCTCCAAGAACTTTCAATAGAAGATATTGAAAATAATATCAAAGTGCTTTGCAGCGGAGAAAAAGAATGGCTGTCAGGAATTGCTCTGAAATGTACTGACAGGACAGAAAGTCAACTGGAACTTTCTTTCAACTTACCTAAAGACTTGCCTGCTGTTGTAAAATACAATAAAGAAGTGCATGCAGAAGCGTTCCAGACAGATCTTCCTGTGGTAAGGCTGATGATAGAAGGGGAAAAGTATTATAATATGTATGAAGCGCTTTCCGAAAAATCATTGAAAAACATCGAAATATCAGTTGATGTAAAAGGAGTAAAATCTGTTCAGATTGAAAATGATAATGGTGCATTGAATTCGGAAAAACCTTATTATCCGTTCACTGCACAGCCGGTTAAAGGATCTAACTTTTATATCAGGTTTCCTGAAATGTTTTCCAAAAAATGGAAAAAAGCAGACATTACGATCAACTGGAAAAATGCGCCTGATTCTATAAAAGAATTATATGATGGATACGTCATCAGACCCAATCAGAATATCAGTTTAAAAGAATTTGAAGCAGCTGAAAGACCTTCCATTGTAAGTGATGATCATTATTTTAAAGCAGATACCGCACTCCTGGAAAAAGAAATATGGAATACCAAATCTCAGGATATTGATGTATTTAAACAGGTGGACGGTGCTTATAAAACCCTGTTTTCTGTAAATAACGGAGGAAATAAACCTGGAACAGCAGGAGCGATCAGAGTAACACTGAAACAGTCATCATTACAGGATGTATACCCGAAACTGTATACACTGGCATTATCAAGCGATCCTACCAGAAAAAAACTGATTCCTAATGAGCCTTACATCCCTTTTGCTGAAGATATTGAACTTAATTATACTGCAACAGAAAGTGTATACTCTTACTTAAGTGAAGAATCTGCCGGGGAAGCCTCAAAAACAGAAGGCGTACAGCTGTATCATGAAGACGTATTCGGACAATACGAAAAAGACGCTGAAACCGGAAGCATTGTGCCTGTACACCAGAATGGAGGTGAGTTATACATTGGTCTGGAAGCCCTGCCGAAAACAACGGTTTCTCTATTGATCCAGATGCTGGAAGGAAGCGAAAACCCTTTGGTAGACCCCTTCGAAGAAAAAGAATTTATAGAATGGCATATCCTTTCAGGGAATACATGGGTTGATCTTTCAGATGATATGCTGCAAAATGAAACCAGAAAATTTCTGGAATCAGGAATTGTAAAGTTCAAAATTCCACGAGATATCAATACCAGCCATACAAGGCTTACAGACGGATTGGTCTGGATCAGGGCAAAGTCAAAAAGAAGCTATGATGCAGTATGTAAAATTCAGGGAATCTATACTCAGGCTGTTTTAGCTACCTTCCAGAATCAGGATAATGACCTGTCTCATCTGAATAACGGACTGGAAGCAAAAACCATTGCTAAACTGATCACAAGAGTTCCTCAGGTAAAATCGGTTAACCAGCCGTATAACTCTTTCGACGGTAAATATAAAGAAGCAGATCTGGAGTTTTACAGACGGGTGAGTGAGAGATTAAGACATAAGCACAGAGCAATTACACAATGGGATTATGAGCAGCTGGTATTACAGGAGTTCCCGGAAGTCTTTAAAGTAAAATGCTTGAATCACACCTCAGAAAAGTCCTATATGGCTCCAGGACATGTGACCCTGATGGTAGTACCGAATATTAAAAATAAAAATGCTTTTGATATCTATCAGCCCAGAGTAAGCAGAGCCAGCCTGAATAAAATTCAGAATTATGTAAATGAATTAAATACCATGCATGTAAAAGCTCAGGTAGTGAATCCTAACTATAAGGAAGCCCAGGTAGAAACAAAAGTTAAATTCTTTGAGCAGTATGACGAAACATTCTATACCCAGCAGTTAGACGAAGATATTAAAAAATATATATCACCATGGGCATTTACAGACTCTAAAGATATCGACTTCAACGTAGAGCTGAATGTGAATCATCTGGTTAATTATCTGGAGCAGCTGCACTATGTAGATTACGTGGATGAGATCAAAATACTGGTGAATAATGTCATACAGAAAAAAACATTGATCGAAGTGGATCCGAAATCAATTCTGGTATCTGCCAAGCAGCACAAGGTCACTATTACAGATCAGGTATGTATTTAATAATAAATAGAAGAAAACATAATCATGTCAGAAAATAAACATATTAGTATATCAAAAAATATAGAAACTGGGGATCAGACAGATTTTCATTTTCTACGCAGAACAGGTATTGAATACATCGAAAAGTTAGGAGGAAAACTCTGGACCGATTACAACTCTCATGACCCTGGTATCACCACCCTGGAAGTCTTAAGCTATGCGATCACAGATCTTGGGATGAGAATGAACCTGAATATGGAAGATATCTTAGCATCCAAAGATGCGAAAAAAGATATTCATACACAGTTTCTGAAGGCTACAGAGATTTTACCTTCAAGGCCCTTAAACGAACTGGACTATAGAAAATTGTTTATAGATATCAGTATGGCAGGAAGTCATACAAGACCCATCCGTAACTGTTGGCTGATACCTAAAACCGAAAAATTATATGTTGACTGTAAAACCGGAAAATTAGACTTTAAACCTATTGGTGACAAAACAGAAAGCTTTAATGTAAAAGGACTCTATGATCTGTATGTAGATTATGCCGAAGATATTGATGCTGAAGGAAGCGGCTGCGACAAATCTAATGTCAATATTCAAATCCTGGACCGCTACCATGCCAATAGAAGCCTTTGTGAAGATCTGGCAGAAATCAAACAGGTAGAAACCCAGAAAGTGGCTGTATGTGCCCGTATCGGTCTTGTAAACAAAGCTGATGAAGAACTCGTACACGCCAAAGTATTAAAAACAGTCAATAATTACCTGTCTCCGGAGGTTCATTTTTATTCGCTGGAACAGATGCTTGATAAAGGGCTGAGTACAGATCAGATCTTTGACGGGCCACTTCTGAACAACGGTTTTATCGATACTGAAGAGCTTAAAGCCAGTCAGTTAAGAAGAGAAGTGCGTCTTTCCGATATCATCAGTGAGATCATGAAAATTGACGGTGTGAAAGAAATTCATGAAATTTCTATTGCAGGCTGTGATAATGTGGTTAAGCAAACCAATGATTGGCTGCTATGCATTGAGAAAGGCAGAAAGCCGGAACTCTGTGAGCTAAGTTCATTCAGCTACAGCAAAGGTTCCCTTCCTCTCAATATCAATGATAAAAAGGTTCAGGAATACCTGGAAACACTTAAAAAAGAAGAAGAGCTGCTTAGAGATGATGCAAGGCAGAATAAAGAACTGCCTTTACCACAGGGAACTTCATACGATATCGGAAACTATGCTACGATTCTAAATGAATTTCCGGATACCTACGGAGTAGGAGTATCAGGCATCATAGGAAATCAGACTCCCGAGAGAGAAGCGCTGGCAAAACAATTACAGGGATATTTGCTGTTTTTTGATCAGATCCTTGCAGGCTACTTCAAACATCTTGAAAAAGTAAAAGAAGTATTGAGCATCAACGGTGGCCTGAAAAGAACCTTCTTTACACAGGCCCTTAAAAATATCAAAGGCTTTGACCAGTTGGTTTCCAGGTATGCTACAGACGATGATGATCTGCTTACAGATTCATTATATAAAGAATTGGATAACAGTGTGGAACGTAGAAATGAAGTTTTAGATCACTTGATTTCCCGTTTTGCAGAAACATTCAGTGATTATACTTTCCTGATGAAATCATTGTATGGAAAATCCAGCGATGAAATTGTATTAAGCAATAAAGAAAATTTCCTGAAAGAATATACCTCGCTAAGTAAAGACAGAGGCCTGGGGTACAATTATACCCTGATTAGAGAATCGGATATCTGGAATACCGGCAATATTTCAGGGGTGCAGAAAAGAATTGCCCGCCTGCTGGGAATTAAAAATTATACCCAGAGAAACTTATCCCAATCACCCGTATCTATCATTGAAACAGTAGACAATGGTAAAAAAAGTTTTACCTGGAAGATCAAAGACAAAGATAGCAATATTGTCCTGTCATCTGTAAATACCTATACCACTGAACATATTGCTACCAAAAATCTGAATGAAGCAATTTATCAGACCATTCAGATCGATCAAGAAGACCTTGAAAATGCCTTAGGCAAACTAGATGAGGAAAAGCCTGAAATGATATTGGAGAAATTAAAAAATTGTGAAAATGATTTCTGTTTAATTGGAAATATAAAAATCCGGGTTTCACAGGGAGGGAACTATTATTTTGAAATTATAGATGATACCGCTCAGCAAAATGTCATTGCCGTTCACAAAAAAACCAATCCTTATTCAACGCTGAAAGATCTGAAGGAAGGAATTGAAAAAACAGTGAATTATTTCAAATATGAATTTACGGAAGAAGGTATTTTCCTTGTTGAGCATTTATTACTGAAGCCAACGGTTAAAGACTATAAACTGATGGGCGGCATTGGATGTATGTCTATAGAAGGTTCTTTCAGAATCATGTATGACCTTGAAGAAAAAGAGTCTCCAACAGGCCCGATTCAATATTCGGAAGCTTTTATGGATTCTTGTGAAGGTTGTGAAACAGAAGTTTTTGACCCTTATTCCTACAGAGTAAGCGTTGTTCTTCCCGGGTTTGCCTACCGTTTCCAGGATCCTGATTTCAGACGCTATGCCGAAACAGTGATCAGACAGGAAATTCCTGCGCATGTTTTAGCAAAAATCTGCTGGGTAGGAGATCGTTTGAGTGAGCAGCAAACCGCTCAAAATGACTTGTCAGAATTTGAAGTAGCCTTTAAAAAGTACCTTTCAGATAAATCAAGAAACAATATTGCCAATCTGGGAAACAGCATTACAGATTTATTGGCTGCTCTTGCCCATTTAAATAATATTTATCGACCGGGAAGACTTCTGGACTGCGATGCAGCTGATAATGACATTCTGGACGGAAAAATCATTTTAGGACAATCAAACTTATCAAAAATCAAAAAATAATGAATACTAAATTAGACCATGTAACAACCCAATATAGGAAGTTCAACGACAATCAGGCGTTAACAGAAGGGCAATTAAACGAATTTATTGACTATTTCGAAGATCAGGACAGACTATCAAGAACCAGGCTGAGTGGCGTGGGAATAGTATGCGGTTTTCAGGCAAAATATATAGAACTTGAAGTAGCACCCACTTCCGCAGAAAAAATTTCCAGACCCGGAGGAGTGGATCTTGAGCTTCCCTTTGATACGATCAGAATTACACAGGGAGCCGGAGTAACTACAGATGGAGACCTGATAACACTGCGTCAGAAAGGAAGTTCACCAGCAGAAGCTACTATAGATTTCGCATCTAAAAATTACAGATATTACAGAGATTATATTGATGAAGTAAGATATGAGCATTTTCGTATCGGAGGGCAGCAAATACCTCTTCTGGAATTATATACGACACAGGAGTATAATGAAGCAATAGCTGCAGGTATTGATGCGGGCAGCTTTAAACTGGTAAGTGATATCAGTACCACTTTAAATAACAAAATAGTCATCCTCTACCTGGAAAGCTACTCCAATGATGAGAACCCTTGCCAGGATGCTGATTGTGATAATAACGGAGCAGAACAGGTATCTAATCTTAAGGTTCTTTTGGCAGATTCAGCATCTGTTTCCGATCTTATCACAAGAGGTGATGCTAAAGACACGATTTTTAAACTTCATGACACCTATGAGAAGCTCTTTGACAGCCTGCCTAACCTGGAGACCAGAAGAGTTATCCTGGATACGGAAGTTAAAACAGCAGATCAGTTAAAAACAAAATTTAAGGAAGCAATTACTGCTGTTGCAGAATTAAGCCAGGGTTTCAGCTCCATTGCGGATACTTTTAACGTAAGTGTCAATCTGGGAGGGCAGACCCTGTTCGATAAATTGAACTTTTTATTGTCCAATACCTCTCCAGTCTTAGAAGACTATCAATACAGGTATGATCTGCTAAAAGATTTGATTGATACCTACAACGAAATAAAAGGACTGATCCTGCATCTGAATGCAGAATGCTGTCCGGATATAACTTCATTCCCTAAACACCTCATGTTGGGACCGGTAGGAGCACAGTTGGAATTAGGACAATACACTCCTTTACGTCATGGTTTTTATAATTCACCGGTGACAACCAATGATGATGAGAATTATGAAAGAGTTGTAATGCTTGCCAATCGTTTTGTGCAGAAAATCAACGGATTCCAGTCGTATATCGGACGTATTAAAATTACGCCTTCCAATCTGAATGTAAGATTGGGGAATAAAGCAATACCTTATTACTATAATGTAGACAGACCTTTACTGGCTCAATGGAACTTTGAAAAGTCAAAAACCGACAGGCAGGCTTACAATTTAAGTTATCATACAGCCAATCTGGCAGGAGAGGATTTTATTCAGAATCCATTGAATTATAATATTGACAACAATGATTTCTATAGAATTGAGGGCCATCTGGGAATGCCTTATAAAACAGCCTTACAAAATATCAACGATCTCAAAACACAGTACGGATTGGCATTTGATGTCATTGCATTGGTTCTGAATAAAGGTGAAAAACCTGGTGGCGAACCGCCGGTAAGAGAAAAAACAGTATCCATAGATGAGCTAAGAAAACAATTGATATCTATTTCCAGTGATGTAAGCAACCGTACAGCTAATTCACAGAATACGCTGCTGAACATCTCTAAACTGGATGAGCAATTAAGATTGCTGAACCAGGCTGAATTTGCAAAAGAAGGATCATCTGAAGGAGTTACCGTAGTAAAACAGGATCCTAAAAAAGATGATGTTATAAGTGAACTTTTAAGTGAATTCCTGGAGCGTAAATCCGGATTGGAACACGTATCTGGGGTAGAACCGGGCGGAACCTTTGCTATGATTTACGAATCGGAAGCAAAAACCAAGGTGCTGGCAGATTTCTCGTTGCCTTACCTGTGCTGTTCTAAAAAGGATCCTGTATTCCTTTCATTACCTAAGAACAAACTATGTCAGAAAGATGCTCCGATTCCTATGACAATTGTTCCGCTGAACGGTGAAGTAAAAGCATTTGTAAATGGAACTCCAATACCTGCCGTTACACAGTCGGGAGGTCAAAACTTCTTTGATCCTGGTTTAGTTAATACTTCTTATTTCGGACAGACCATTACCTTTACCGTTAATGGTGATCCTGTAGAAGTGCAAATGGTTGTACATCCTCAGCCAAGCATTACTTTAACTATGGATAGCCCTATTTATGATTATGCTAATAATCAGGCTGTTGTTAATTTTAGAGTAACAAATACAGGATCTGGCCAGATCACTGCTTACCAATGGAATTTTGGTGATGGTCATACAAGTAATGCGGTTCCTGATGCCAATGGAATGGTTGCACACCTGTTCTCAATAACACCAAATGAAAATACCACATATCATGCAACCCTTAATGTTATTGCTGAAAATACAGGCTGTAGTACACAGGTTCCTTTGAATGTTGAATTAAGTGGTTTACAGCTTGTGCCTTGTAGTGATAATTTTAATTACAATGGAAATTCCGGAGCTTATGAGTATAATATCGATTTTGGAACAGATACAGGTATTGCAGGTATTAATTATGATGCAATCAGTGTTCCGGACAGATTTGTCATTGAATGGAATGGTCAGAAATGGGATAGTGGCTTTGTGGGATCAAGCAGCTTTAATGGATCTTTAATAAATGCAGGCGTTAGCCCGTCAGATATCCATACTGCTAATCCATCGAATGGATCGGGTCAGTTAACTTTCAATAAAAATACTCCTACTCCAAGATTTGCTAAAGTTACGGTTTATGCTCCTCTGAATGGTACAGCATGGAGGGTTTCAGGTATTTGCCCTCGTAATAATAATTAGCATAAGTAACTTCTCGGGCAGGCCATCTGCCTGAGAAGATTATGAAAAAACCTTAATACATCATTAAAAAATTAATAATAATGAATAATAAATTAAGTAATATATCAATCCAATACCGCAAATTCAGCAAAGGACAGTACATAGAAGATCCGGATCAGTTCAATGAATTCCTGAACTTTTTTGAAGATCAGGACCGTTTGTCCAGAGTACTGCTGCAGGGAGTAGGTATTGTCTGCGGTCTCAAACCGAAACTTATTTACAAAAACAGACTGCTCAGCAGCATAGACCTTTCTCAGGGTGCAGCACTTACAACCGACGGGGATTTACTAACCTTGAATAAAACCAATAAGGTGAGTGAAGATCTGTACGTGAGTGATTTAAAAACTGTAGATCTTGAATACAAAAGCTTTACCCACTTTAAAGCATATGATAATTTCAAAATAAGATACCCGTCATTTTATGAAGGGGACCAACAAATTGAGCTTTGGGAACTGGCAACAGCTCAGGAAGCACCGTCTGATTTTCAGCCCATTGCCAATCTTTCAAATTTAAATGACAAATATCTGTTACTCTATCTGGAAGATTATGAAAAAGATGTTAAACCTTGTAGAGGTGTTGACTGTGATAATCATGGAGTACTGCAGATCAGAAACCTTAAAGTATTAGTAACTACAGCCCAGGGAATCATTCATATCCTTGGAGATGAACGTCTGGTCATTGACCCTATAACCGGTGCAGCCATACGAAGCAGAAAAGACCGTATTCAGCCGCATCCTCTGTTCTCAGATGGTATATTGGGTCCTGTTGAACCACAAAGGGTTATTCTGAGCAGGCTTATTTCAGAAAGCGGTGTTGAAACCCGGTATACAACTGCCGATCTGAAAAAACTGTATTCTGAAGCTTTAACGAAATATGGTTTTGGCCAGGTTGTTTTTGAAAAAATCCAGACAATTTCTCAGATCATGGGATTTCCAATTATTTATCCTTATCAGATATTCAAAGAGAAGGTAGAAAAATGTCTTGCTCTGGATGCCGGGTTTCAGTATGCGTATGATGTATCAAAAGATCTGATGGATACTTATTCTGAAATTATAAAACTACTTCCCAAAGCTTTTACCAGAAATTTTCCGGATTTTGCTTCTTTTCCTAAACATATCATGCTTGGAAAATTAATATCGGATACTCAATTGGATTCCACAAGGCATCAGTTTTATAATTCGCCTGTTTTAGATGATGAAAAAACAACACAAAAGCTCAAAGAATTAGTCAGCCGTTTTAATCAGCAGGCATTGAATTTTAAATATTCGGAGAATAAAAAACCGATTAAAATTACTTCATCGCAAAAACTAAATCCCCTGGGTAATAAAGCGATTCCTTTTTACTATGAAGTTACAGAAGGATTTTTAAAATCCTGGAATTTTGATAAGACAAGTAACAGGTCAATTGGAGACAATATAAGATATGAACTGGCGTTCTTGCATCCGGAATCCGGTGTACAGGGGCCTGTAGATTTTAGGATAGATAAAAGTTCTTTTTACAATATAGAAGGCCATCAGGGCATGGATTTCCAAAAGGCTTTTGAACAGATAAAGCAAATCAGAGATAAGGAACAACTTGGGTTTGATATTGTGGCACTGTCATTAGAGGAACTCGTAGGCAATAAAGATCTTTCAATAGCTTATTTCAATGATTATGTAGATAAACATCCGGGATTAGAGCACAGACATGGAGTTGAAAAAGGAGGATCTTTTTTAATAGTTTATGATTCTATCAGAAATCCAAAAGTTATCGCAGATTTTTCGCTTCCATACATCTGTTGTACTCCAAAAACTGAAGTTAAATTAAGCTTACCAAGTAATGTTATTTGTTCTAAAGCAGGGGCGGTACCTTTTACTGTACTTCCTGTGAGCGGCGTGGTAAAAGCTAGCGTTGCTGATCATTTAAATGGAGGAGTGGAATTAATCAATGGACAATACTTCTTTAATCCGGAGGTGATAAGCCCATCTTTGATAGGTCAGGAAATTTCCTTTACTGTAAACGGAAAACCAACCAGCTGCAGTGTCAAGGTGGTTGTACAGCCGGATGTTACAATAGATGTTGTTTCAGTTGATTATCCAAGCGATGGTTCAAATGCAACAACCGTAAACTTTAAAATTTCCGGAACAAGTTTTACAGACTATATTTACCAATGGGACTTCTGGGATGATGGAGGTTTGATTACTCTAAACCCGGGTACAGATGGAAAGGTGAGCTATACGTTATACGATCTTAATCCGAAAAATATTCCGGTAATAAAAGTGAATGTGAGTGGTAACGGATGTACTCAGGATATTATTATAAGAGATTGGTACAAAGTTCCGGCTCGATTAAGTTTGCCAACAGATATTATTTGTTTCGGGGACGATGCTATACGTTTTACTGAAGTAATTCCTGCCGGCGGCCCTATAGTAGCTTATGTTGGTGCCAATATTATTGATAATCATGATCAGGTTATAATCTCCAGCAACGGTACTTTTTATTTCAATCCAAATGGAGTAAACCCTAATTTGTTTGGTCAATACATTACATTTAAGGTAGACGGACAACCGACTAATTGTCGTATTAAAGTGGTTCCGCCACCTAAAGTTAGTGTTAACTATACTGTTGATTATCCAGCTAACGGTTCAACGGATGCAACAATAAACATTGATATGTCCGGAGATTACTATGAGCATTATCTTTACGAATGGGATTTCCAGGGTACTGGACAATATACTGCCAAGCCTCTTGTAAATGGTAAGATCAGTCACAATTACACCAATCTGAATCTAAACAATATCCCTGTGATAGGAGTGAGAGTGAGCGGTGGTGTATGTAAGCAAGAGATATTAATTAGGAGTTGGTATGACGTTCCGGTTTCATTAAGTTTGCCAAGTAAGGTTATTTGCTCTAGAGCCGGTTCTATAGATTTTAATGTATTCCCTTCAACTGGAGTGGTAAAAGCTCAGGCTGGTGCTGAGTCTAGTGTTACTCTATCCAGTAACGGCGTTTATTCCTTTAATCCTGGTGCAGTGGGCTCAAATTTATATGGTCAAAACATTACTTTTACAGTAAACAATAAACAAACTAATTGCAGTATTAAGGTTCTTCCACCACCTACAGTCAATGTCAATTATACTGTTGATTATTCAGGTAACGGTTCAACAGATGCAACTGTAACCATTGAAGTTTCGGGGCCATACTTTACTGAATATACTTACGGCTGGGATTTCCTGGGTACTGGACAGTATACTGTCATGCCTCTTACAGATGGTAAGATCAGTTACAATTACTCTAATCTGGATCCAAAGAACATTCCGGTGATAGGAATAGAAGTGAAGCTAGACGGATGTACTCAAAAAATACCGATAAGTGAGTGGTACAAACCTACGTATGTTGTGATAGAAAGTATTAGCTTCCCTAATAAAAACTGCTGTAATGTTGAGCTGCGCACTATCGAGGCTGATGCAGGCAGGAATCAAAACTATGTTCTATCTAATGGTGACTTACGTACCAGAGAATTAGGAATAAAAGGATGGGGCCGTGGAGCAGATCATCTTCTGTATTTCTGGAGTAAAATATTCGGTCCGGATGTAATACTTGAGAATGTTAACACAAATTCTCTCACCATCAAAGACATAAGTGAAGGAAAATATATATTCCAGCTTTTGGTCAAGGATGCTGAAAGTGATGCCTTTGCAATTGCTACAGTAGAAGTAATAGTGCAACCATAATGTAAAGGGGTGTTTTTTATTTTTAAAATAATTATAACATCCCTTAGTACTAAAAAAATAAACAATAACAATAAAACATACTATAATGGAAAAATGTGATGTTTCATTTAAAATAGGATATCGATCTTCCGGGACAATAACAGATGCTTATGTGAAATATAAATATCCGCCAGACTCCTTAAATGAAGATATCTTTGATATAACGAATGCTTTACTTCAGAATCCTGATTCAATAAAACTGCCTAATATTCAGACTTCAGGTACTTATAATTTAGAGGTTGGATTAAAGGTGAACGGTGTTGCTGATACAGAAAATGCTACTTTGATCGTTGGGAGATGCAGCTCTTGTGAAACTCCGAAGGTCTATGACGTAAAAGTGGAGGAAAACGGTCAGATTGTAATGAATTACGAGGTTATTAATACTGGTAATCTTGCGACATTGGAATATCAGATAGCAACAGATCCAAGCTTTGAAGAGCAATATATTATTTATTCAAAGGTGGGCTTTAGTGATAAAGATTATACCCAATTTGAAAATATTGACATGAGAAATGGAAATATTCCTGATAAAACTACTTTATACATAAGAATAAGAAAATATTGTCTGTCAGATGGAATTTCGGGTTGGTCGAATTTTATTCGATTTGACTCAGGAGTATGGGGTGTAGAAGCTTACTGCTTGTCTGCCAATTCTGTGCGGGATATAAATTCTCTTTGTCATGGGATTTTCCCTGCCTGGCTGTTGAAAGTGGTTGTGAAGCCCTCTCCACCAGGTGTGGGTGGCACAATTTATCTGACTAATGGTAAGCCTGCAATACCGGAAAATATAAGAGAATTGGAGCAAAATGCTCCGGAAGATTTGAAAAAGAGTGGAATCAGATGGATTACATTCCTAAGGTCTGATTCTGAGTTTAATCCAAGTTTTATTTATCGTGTACAGCCAGAAATTGCTGAAATAGGGGGTGTTGAAGAGGAGAAGTGTTATTATTAGAATACCTTAACTATGATCACATAAATTGCCCCAATAAAATCCTCAAGAAATTGAGGATTTTATTCACTCAGGCAGTTATCTTCTGTTGTTTTTACGTCTGGTACTGATAATATTGAACAGTTTGGCAACATCTTTCAGGTGGATTTCCATATCCTCATAATATTCGTTGAGAGAATGAAGGGTGATGATACCGTTCTCCACATCATGATTGATGATCCGTTTTACTAGAATTCCCTTTTCTTTGTGAACGATAACGAAATCCCATTTGTCATAATGCAGTTTACTCATCCAGTAATCCTGTCTGATGTTCCGGCATAAGATAATATCGCCTTCCAGATAGCTTTCGTAGGATCCGTTGTCCATACTGTCTCCTTTCACTTCAAAACACATATATTCACCACGGTGCTCTACATCGTCGGTAAAAGGAATGGTGGGTAGGCTTTCGATGTATTCTTCATCTGCAAACCTGCTCAGATAGCCGGCTTGGGCATATTGATTCGCAAGCGGTACATTCATGATCTTCAGATCAGAAAAAACAACAGGGGATGCGCTGTCATCATTGAGCTTTTTTTGTTGCTCCTGCAGCAAATTGGTTACAAAGTAAGCCGTTGTTTCCGGTATTTTTCGTTCGCCTTTTTCCCAATATTGTACGGCTCTTGTTCCTACTCCTATAGATTTTGCGATATCAGCCTGCTTCATGTTGAGTTTCTTCCTGATTTCTTTGAATTCTAAATAGTTCATTTTGATAGGTTTATAGTTGTTTATGAAAAAAAATAAACAAATTGTTCGCTTTTTGTTTTGAAAAACGAACAATGTTCGTATATTTGTTTCGTCATTAAGACAGAACGGTACAAATGTACAAAATTATATTGATAGTTTACTATTTAATTATTGTTTAAAAAAGATAATTTTTTTTATAATAAGCTGTAATTAAAAAAGTTAAAAGCTGTTGTTTTGTGCTTATAGTATTTAAATGCTGAATTTTTGTTTTTTGTTTTATCCGAAGCTAATGAGAACAGAAAGATCTTTCATAATTTATATATATGTAAAAAATGCGCTTTTTATGTTTTTTAATAATGATATATGTGCGTTTTTGTATCGTCTGATTAATGATAAAAATGCGTTTATTTTTGATTGATGTAAAATGGAGCAGCCGTTTAGCTCTTTGTTTTCTTGAAATAAAAACTACTGTTAGCATATAAAATACCGGTTAATTATAGTTATCAGTATTAACACCTCCTGTAGGACAAACAAAATTTTGGAGCAAACCATTGTTAAAAGCAATATGAGACCAAAATAGAATGTTGTGTTCTTGTACAAATAATTACGAAAAGTAAAGACTGCTATGTAACTGTTTATAAAATGTAAAACCTTATAAGCATAATAGAGTTGTTTGCAGAAAAGAAAATTTAGAAAAAAAGCTGAAGGATGATTTCATGAGAGCATACCGGATATCAGTTTTCCGGAAATCAAAAATTAAATAATGTGACCAGGCATCTGTTCAAAGGCTTCAAAAAGTCTTCAAGGTTTCTTACGGGCCCCAATGAAATGGGACAAATAGGAAATATAAACACCTGTCTGATGAAGAAAAAAAACTTTTAAACCATAAAAACTTTTAACCAAAATGAAACGTAGTAAAGAATTAGTAGAAAAAAGAAAAGATTTTGTCATTGAATACGTAAAACGTAATCAGGATAAACAGATGAAAGTCATTGTAACTGAGCTGACAGAAATGTTGTTTTTGTCCGAAAGAACAATCTATAACATTCTTCTTCAGAGCTAGTTTGCGAAAACTTATACAAAGTTCAGTCTTACCTGTAAAATAATAATACGCCGAACCTTATCAATACAGCCGTTTAGAGCTGAAGGCACAGATGAATCAGATTTGAAATTATTTTTTCTAAAGATAGAAAAGGAATTCCAGGTTATTGTACTACCGATAACCGCCATCAATCCGATGAATCAAAAGGCTGTCCTTACCTGTTTCTCAAATGTAAATTTATAGCTAAACATACCAAGTGAAAACCGTTTTTGCTCTCAGTTCCGGTTCTTTGAATTGACCGATCGATCTTAAAAAAAGAAACGACCTGAACCTGAATGATGAGAAAAACAATTTCAAAAAATTAAAAAACAACTGACTATTAAAAACTTTAGAAACCATGAAAAAGAAAGAAAAGAAAAAAAAGAAAAAAGATAAAGAGAAACTGCAAAAACCCCGCAGAGATATCAATGATCTTATTGAAGAACTGGCCTATCTGAATGAAAATGGAAACATCCGGAAAAGCAAAAGGTTTTTAGATGCAATGTATATGCTGGATCAGGAATAATGAGACTTCATAGAAACTGTAATAAAATCAAAAATTTTAATAAATAATATATAGCAAAGAATGAATCTGGATAGTATAAAAGCCCTGTTAATCGGAACTGCAATAGCATTTTCAGGAGGATTGTTAAGGGTGCTGGTCTCCATACAAAACAAAGAAAAAAAACAACCCTGGGAACACTTTATCACATTGGTAATTGTAGTCATCGTAGGTTTTACAATGAGTTATCTAATGAACAGAGCCGAGCTGCATGACAAATGGTATTCAACAGGAGTACTCTTTGTACTGGGGTACGGGTATGATAAATTCCTGAAAATGATCACTAACAATCTGCCAAACTGGATTGATAAAGCAGTGAACCTTTTAATAGAAAACCGATATGGAACCGGCTCAGGCAGACTACCTGCCGAAGAAGAAGAAGAAAAAAAAGAGGATATCAACCAATAACCAAGCAATTAAAAAGATATGAAAACAATAGCTGTAATCCTTTTTGAAAATAGGAAAATAGCTAAGGAAAATGTGGAGTTAATCAATGAATTTAGAGGATAGAGCTGACTTATCCGTATGCTTCAGTCAGTGCAGCATACGATCCATCATTCAAAAAAGTTAAAAACCAGAAAACGAAGTAAACAAGTGAGCAAAAACTAGAAGTGACCTGGCATTACGTGTTTCTCATCACAGGCTGGCCGTCACTTCTAGGTTACTCAAATTCAGAATCCACTATTCACGGTCTTGTTCTGCAGACCAACAGGTATGTAAAGCGCACTCTATACAGTTGCGCTTTGTATGCCTTCCAAACAATGTGAAATTAAAAAATTAAGTTAATGAAAGCAGCAACTGTAGACAAAAACAGCAAAGCCCACCTTAGCCCAGGCCAAAAGCCCAAGCCGAAAGAACAGGTGATTGCCTCTCTGCCTGGAGTAGAAGAGATCAGTGTACAGACAAAAAAGTCTGAGAACTCGACTGATAGGGCTGGATCAGCAAACCCTGAAAGCAACCGGATCGGTCTTAATAATATCATGGCCTCTGCTCATAGCTCTCAAACAATTCATGGGAAGGGCTCGGAAATCATGTATGGCAAACTTCAGGAGAGTTTGTCAGCAACCGGAGATATCAACCATCCGGATACCAAAAAAATTGAAAAAAACTATATGATGACCCTAAGCCCCAATCAGGCACGGGATTACCATGATCTTAAATCCGGAACTTATCAGAGCAAAACAGTTCAGAAACCGGCTGCTCATCAAATAGTAAAAAATCAGGAAGATCCTGTAAAAACAACAAGGGAGAGAGAAAAAGAGACCTTACAAAAGACTGACAGCAAATCTGAAGCATCAAAACCTGTTATAGAGGAGAAGCCAAAAGAGAAAGCAGTTGAGATTAAAACTGCCCCAATTAAACCCATCTCATCCGAAGTTAATAGCAATAGCCCTAAAAAGGTTGCAAATAAAAATGAAAAACCCCGCTCAGAAAAGGCTGCAGAAGGCAAAAAAACTGTCAACAAAAAATTAAATTCAAAAACTAAAGGAGAAGAGGAAACAAAAGTTGCCATACCGGATGAAATACAATCTGTTGTTACTCCAAGAATGGATAAGGCTGTTGATAGCGAGCAGGCTGAAATAGCTCCGGATGCACAAACTACCATCAATATAGTGGGGCTTGTTGCGGCTGCACAGGAGTTTAGGGATCAGGGAGTAGAAGCCAGGAACCAGGTAAAATCTCAAAATGAAGCCGCTAAAACACTGAAAAATAAAATTAAAGAGGTTGAAAGAGAAATTCAGAAGTCAGATGATGATTTGCAGAAATCAGAAGATAGTATAGATCGTAAAGAAGCTCTGATCCATAAATTGGAAAAGGGGTTGGATACCTCATTAAAAAGACAGCAAAAGGTAGAACAGGAGGTAGGAATATACCAGCAGGAATATGATAAAAATAAGACCAAAGCAAGCGATTTAGATAAAGAAGCTAAAAGTTTACTGGGTGGATCACAAAAACACCAGGATCCCAAAAATGCTGATTCCGGAAAACTTACCAAAAAATTAAGTGAATTAAATACCAATGCCGGTACCATAAACCAGGCAGTATCTCAGGCAGGAAATACAACCCGGAAATTATCTCAGGAAGCCCAACAGGCTAAAGGAAAAAATACAAGAATAAAGAGCGAAATAACCTCTTCCAGAGCCTCGGTACAAAAATCAAAAGCTAAACTGGCGGCAGATACTAAAAAGAACATAGAAGCCAAAAAGGAGCTGGGAAAACTTACCCCAAGACTAAAACAGGCAGAATCGGAAAGTAAGAAATTAAATCAGGAAGCCAATGCATTGTTATTAGATTCGTATGTTATTGAGCATGAGATCATAAAAACTCAAAATGCTTATTATGCCAATATGGCCACTGTTGAAGGGCGAAATAGTTTAATACAAAAAGAAAAAGACAAAATTCAGCAAACCCCTAAAGAACTGAATGAGGCAGAGCGTTTATTAGTTGACTTTACCCAATTAAAAACAGAAGATGAACAAATAGTTTTCCTAAGACAATTAAGCCCAGGCCAACGGAATTTATTAAGAGATAAATTTGAAGAAGTAAATGCTAATTATGATAGTGATCAATCAGAACATCAAAGCTTGATCAGTCAGAATGTTGAAAGTATCAGAAATTCTCAAATAGAGGTCTTTAACAACAAGCGTAAAGATGCTTTACAAAAACCATTAAACTTGGTGACCAAAAATCTGAACAGAATTACAGGGCTAAAAAGATTGTGGATGTCTATTTCTATTGCGTTTTCAGATATTTGGAATGATATTACAAACATCAGCTGGACCGATGTAGGGAAATTTATTGAATCCATCTTTAGCCCTAAAGCGTGGTATGAAGCTATTTCCGGCTCTATCAGTGGTATTTGGGACGATTTGACAAGCTGGAAAGGATTCTCGCAAGATCCGGTAGGAATGATTCTGCAGAAAGCTGCCGGAATAGCCAATAAAGTACTTATCATAGCCGGTGTCATTACAGGGATATTGGGTGTTTTAACACTAGCCGCCGCTGTAGGATCAATTTTCACTCTGGGTGGTCTGGCGCCATTAGCTGCCTGGCTGGGAGCAGCTACCATAACAATGGGAACCATAACATTCTGGATTGGTGCCATCACATTAGGATTGAATATACTCAACGGAATTAAAAATATTTATGATGTACATACGGCAAAAACGGCTGACGTTTTATTCAAAAATTCTGGTGAATTAAAAAGTGATATTGCTAATTCAGGTATGGCTATTTTGGCAATGATAGGAGGTAAAGCCTCTAAAAAAGGCGGAGCATCCATAAAAGGTCTGGCAAAAAGAAATCCGAAAACTTTTGGTAAACGAATGTTCATTACCGCAAGAAATGGTTTAAAAGCACAAATTGTTTCTATCCCTAGAAGAATCACATCTGTTTTCAAAAAAGAGACATGGATCAAAGCGTCTCAACGTTTTCAGGCAGCTTATAAAAAAGCACAGGAATGGGTGGTGGAACCTTTCAGGAAAAAGACTGCAACGCCGCCAAGCCGCAACATGAATCAACTTCCTTTTGAAGAGCAGACGGTTCCTGACAGAATGCATGAACAGCCTTTACAGGAAAGTAATGGAAAAATAAATAATGATGTTAAAGTTGAAACAACTAAAGATAAAATGGAGTTACCAGCTGCTGATCATGAAGAATTTAAAGACTTTTATCATGGAGGGGTTAAAGAAAGTATTGATAATATCAGAGACGGAGGTGTTGATTTATCAAAAAGCAGGATTGATTTAGATTTCAATTCTGAAGGTACAGGAGCCTTCTATACCAGTGAAAGCTTAAAAGATACAATAAAATATAATAAAAGATTTAAAGATGCTTTAACAGATATAGCTCATTTTAAAATACCAGACGGGGAATTGGGTAAATTAAATATTAAGATATTTAAGGAAGCTAATGAAGAATGGGCTAAATTTGTAACCGAAGCAAGAAAAGGAACTTTAAAGCATGATTATGATATTGTTGTAGGTCCAAAATTGAAAAACCCTGTACAGCTTAAAGAAAAAGGATTTCATTGGCAAGATGCTGAACATATAAAAAAGCCAATGGAAATTCAGATAGCTTTTACCAGCCAGAAAGGAGTAGATGTTTTGAATAAATATATAATAAAATAAGTAAAATGAAAGATATATACATATACAAAGACGAATTTGATAATGAATGTACATTTCTTAGAGGAAAGTTCTATAAATACGTGTGCGATTTAATTACAGTTTTTTTTGAAGAGCCATTACCGGACAATGAGTTTCATAAAAATTTTGTGAATGCACTAAATAACCTTGAGGATTATCATGATGTCTACAAATTTACAATAGAATATCCATGGTACTGGGCAATTTGTATTATTGAAAATAATTGGACAGTTAATTCCCTAATAAAAGGAAAAAATGATGAAGAACTCATGGAGTGGGTTAAAAAGTATAAAAAAGAGAATGATATTGTATCCTTAATAATTGATGGGATCAATGAAGAAACCTATATTTTCACTAATAAAGAAGAAGTTAAAAGTTTATTTTTAAGAAAGAAATATTATGAATTTATATCTGCTTTGGTAAAAGATTTTTTTAAACAACAGATTAAATTTAATGATACTGAATATTCTCTTATAACCCGTCTAAATGCTCTTCCTTCGTCAGGCGTTTACACAGATATTATCCGTAGACTTAATATTCCTGTAATTGAGGAGATAAGTGATGCTGAGAATATAAATATAGAACATGCATTAGAGGAGAATGCCTATCAATGGGCAATGTCTATCATAGAAAATAAAGAAATAACAACTGTTTTGGATGATAAAAAGCTAGAAGAATACAATGTATTTCTTGATAAGTTTTTTAAAACCAATAATATAAAATCTTTTATTGTTTCAGAAAGTTAAAAGAATATTGAACTAAAGTTTGAACCTCATATCTTGTAATAAGAATGAGGTTTTTTATAATATATTCTTATCTTAAAATAATGATGCTTCTCCTCGCTACCGCACGATTATATCGTGTGGCTTTTACTTCAATTCCTTCTCAAAAGTTTTTTATCTTTATAAACATAATTGATAGATATAATTACAAGTTCCACAATCCTGAAGAATTATATTTCATAAAGTTTGCTGTCGATAGGTTGGTTGGATATTTTTAGAAAATTGGAAAGATTAAACCACACGATGTAATCGTGCGGCAGCAGAAAACCCTTTCAGGAAAAAGACTGCAACGCCGCCAAGCCGCAACATGAATCAACTTCCTTTTGAAGAGCAGACGGTTCCTGACAGAATGCATGAACAGCCTGTAAGAAATTCCTAATCAAAAGGCTAAAAGATTATTTAACATAAAATAAAGAAAATGAATAAAGAAAAATTTATATCCAAAATTCAATCTGGCCAGACATGCCACTATATTTACGATGAGAATGAACGAAATGAAAATACAGGCATAGTAAAGATATGGTTATATAATGATGAGATTATTTTAACTTGGGAAGAATGTCCCAAAGGCTTACAATATGATGAATCTTCATATTCAAAAGATGAAGTACATAATTTTAGTTCTTTTGAGGAGCTGGATAATTTTTTTAATGACAATAGTATTTTCTACATAAATTTCAAATCTTAATTTAAATTACTTTCACTTAATTAAAATGATTTTTTTATTTGATATGACTTTAATTAACAATTGTGATTTACACACTAAATATTTTATAGTAGTATCATAATTTGGCATTAATGGACTACAAATAATATTTTACGTTAAATGATACTAAAATATTAAGTCGAATTTCTTGTATAGTAAACAAGTAACAAAAATTAATAAAATGAATAACCCAATACACGAACTCCTTTATCACTATAACGAAGAAGGAAACGAAGGATATGATTTAAAGGAAGTACAACTCCTTGAAAATATTGATCCGGACAGAGTTGAACAATTAAAATTGCTTCTTCACAATGACGACCCATATATTGCTTATCAGGTCATGCTTATTTTATTGGCGTGGGCAATACCGGAAGGATTTGAACAACTTGATCGGTTCATTTCTGAAAAATGGGATGAAAAAGAAAATTTTGAGCCCCATAGACTCCATAATGAAGATAATGTATATGATGTAATTACAAATGCCTTATATATTGCTACATTTAATGGAAAGACCGAACAGGAGCTTTATCCGTATATTAAACACTTTTTGAATATATATGGTGATAAATTTTTTGAATCCAACCTGAAAGATTTTCTCTTAAAGAAGAATTGCAGACCGCTTTTAAAAGAAACAGAACAGGCAATACAGGCTGCCTTAGAAAATAAAAGATACTATCAGGCAAGTCAGTTGTTTCCGGTTATTGTTCATTATGACAAAGATTCTTTTAACAAGTACAAAGATATTTTTAGTCCTTTAATAAACGAAGATAGTAGAATTGTATATAATATAGAAGAAGCTGAAAAAAGCATTTAAATAAATTGGAATCAATTGCAAAACAAATAAGGGAAAATAATATTGTTAAAAAATTAACTTATGAAACTAAACAAAATACACCAGGATTTAAAAGAATTGTATGAGGGTAAAGAAAGATTAGATACAATTTTAGGCGTTGAGTTTAGTCATCAGGAAGAAGTTAAAATTTATACCAAGATCTTAGAGATAGGACAATGGTATGTAGCACCTTTTTCTTTTGAAAGGTATGATAGCTATGCTATTAAATTAACACCAAATAAAAAATTGCTAGATTCTCCTGTTTATTTAAGAAACCGTTGGGACCATTATTTGTTTTCAAATAACTTAGCTAATTTTTTATCTTTTGGACAGTTAAGAATGTTGGATACTTCTGAATTTGTCCAATACATTTTAGATGATTGGCAATTATTGGAGGAACTTTCATTACCGTTTAGAGAATATACCAATAGTTTAGATTCTTTGAAGTTCTTAAAAGAATATCTGCATAATGAGGATAAATTGAAATATCTAAAAAATCCTTCTGAATTTTACCCTAACATATACTTAGATTTTTGGAATCATTATTATGATACTCCACAGCAGAGAGGATACGTTACATTGATGCAATTGATGATGGAAGAAGAATCTTACCTTCCAGATTTTGAAATAAAAGATTATGGCATCTGGAACACCAGAGCTTATAATGCTTTATCTCAAAGAGCTTATTCAGATTCTTTATTTGACTTGAATGAACAAAAAAAATCTAATTTTTACTGGCAAAGTTTTATTCAGGCACATGGTTTTGATGCAATGAGGTATGTCTTAGATATTCTACCGGAATATAGTGCTAATAGTGATTCACAAATTACTACTACAATTGGTTTTGCGAATTCTGATAGAATTTATCAATTTCCGGAAAAAATACAAGAGCATCCATTATTTTTGCCATTAGAGAGAATAACTAAATTCTCAAAGTCTTATAATGGAGATGCTCATATAGAAGCTGCTAAAGCTATAGATGAAGAATTAAACGATCCTGTTATGGCTTGGGATGCTTTAGTCAGTGCAGGATATTGGAATGGAGTAAATTTTGGGAGCCCCAATATGGATGCATGGAAAGCAGCTATTGATTTATCCGAGAAGCATAGCTGGACAGAGATTAATGAGGTTTTAATAGATCAATTAGAATTTTATAATCAGTATAAAGACAAATTTTAAACTTTTCTTCAATAAAATTCACACTTCCACAAATATAAATTACAGTTTTTATTTTAATTGTATAATATAAAAGAATAATCAATACTTTTGAATCTTAAATAAATTAAAATTAATAACCCATTAAAATCTTAAACATGAAAAAAATACTATTCCTTAGCTCCCTTCTCTTCAGCATTTCTTTTGCAACTGCACAGACTATAGAATCCGGAAGTCACAGTACCAAAGGATATATCAAAAGCGACGGAACCATAGAAAACAGCAGCCATTCTACAGTGGGATATATTAAAAGTGATGGTACTATCGAAAATAAAAGCCACAGCACTATTGGTTATATCAAAAGTGACGGAACAATCGAAGATAAAAGCCGTTCTACAGTTGGGTATGTGAAAGATGACGGTACGGTAGAAAACAGCAGTCATTCCACCATTGGTTACATCAAAGATGACGGGACGGTAGAAAACAGCAGTCATTCCACCATTGGCTATGCCAGGGATGTGAAAAAAGAATGGGCAGCAGTCGTATATTTCTTCTTTAAAATGGACTGATCATCTGCTTTACGGAAAAGAAACTAACTGTTAAAACATATAGTAAAAGGCTTGGATTGTATAATCCGGGCCTTTTTTTTATCCAACAGGCAGACGAGCTGTGATGGTTCTGATTATTCCGGAAAATAGAAGCACTGCAACTACAGAATAGTGAAGTCTAAAAACTTTCACAGAAACAAAAAAAATATGAATTTTGGGCATTGAAATTTGTACAGCCCATCATTCATTTCCTGAAATAAAACGTTGCTGCAACTACAGAATCGTGATGTCCAAAAACTTTCCCCGAAGCAAAAAAAGAATGAATTTTGACATTGAAATTGAAGGATCACATTATCCTGTTTAAACCAATAAAGGTTACTATACCTGCCAGATGGAGATTAAAAAATGTTCACGGGAATACAAAAATAAGTTTCAATTTTTAAAACAGACATCCATTTCATTGAACTAAAAAATAAAAATTAAAAAATAAACCGTAAAGAATATGGAAGAAAATAAATTAGACAAAAGAGAAGAGCTGAAAACCTATTTTGAAACCGGAAAACACCCTACACAAAACCAATTTTCTAATCTGATAGATTCCTTTAAACTCAAAGAAGATCTCGTTACCAATAAAGATGCGGTAATCATTGCCAATAGTTTGAACTGGGTATTTATCAATAACGCCTATGTATCCTATCACACATCCAATCTTAACGGTGCAAGGTTTCAGTTCACCATAAGCCCGGCGGATGAAGAAGACCAGGAACTCATCATAGAAGATTTCTCCTATAATGATAAAAAACAATATTTCTTTGGGAAAGCACCTTACCTCATTAAAGCAAAAGAACTCCCGGCAGAAGGTTTGGGGGAAACCGAATACTATCATATATCGTTCGGTCTGGAAGACAGTTCTACAGTTGCCAGATTGATCGGGAATTCACTGCCAAAGATTCCTGAGGGATTTGTATTTGGTATACTGAAAGGTAAAAGGCTGATGCTACAAATATACAGACAAGATATGGGGCAAAAACTGAACATTGTCAATACAGCAATTAAGTTTTTTAATAAAACCCCGTTACCTGTTCAATACGGCGTACAGGCAAATTACTGGGGACATCCTTTTACCTTGGAAGACATTGTTACAGATCATTATGATGCATGGGATTCTTTAAATCTTTATTTCAAAGCTGACCTTCGGGGAATAGAACGGCCTGTAGCATGCAATATCTATGATACAGATCATAACAGACTCTTAACGACAGTAAATTTGGAAGCGGGGCAAAACTATGAGATGATTGGCGGGAATGAAATAAAAGGAATCAGAAATATAAGAATCGAATGTGATTATATCCATTAAAAAGTATCTGAAAGACAACTACTTTAAAAGATTTAAAATTCCTGAAATAAAAAATTGTTGAAATTCCCCAATTCTTAGAAACAAAGATTACTGCACCAGCCCAATAGAAAGAACAGAAAGTTTTTCCGATAAAGATGGCGCTGAACTTAAAAAATATCATATAAGTAACCATTGAAAACCAAAAATAATTATGCCGAGAAGCATAATCAATAAAGCATTATGGACGAACATAAACTAATTACCAGAGACCAGCTCAAAACCTATTTTGAAACCGGAAAATATCCGACGCAGAATCAATTTTCGGATTTGATAGATTCTTTAAAACATAAGCAGGACGGCCTTACCACTAAGGAAACAATAACGCTTGCCAATACTTTGAATACCATAAGGAACGGGTTTCTTGCCTATATAAATTATATACCTGCAGAAGAATATTTTCCAATCGTTGTGAGATCACAGGATGAAGAAGATCAGATCATTGATGTGGGATTAAATAATTCAGACATCATAAGGCAATATTTTTATGGTAAGCCACCTTATACCATTACAACAAAAGAATTTTCAGCGAAAAACTTAGGCGAAAATGAATACTATTATTTCCGTTACCAGACAGATGGAGATTATACCTACATGCTGTCAAGGCTTTTTGGAAATAACCTCCCTACAATTCCTGATGGTTTTGAGATGGGAGCACTTAAGAGGAAGTGGCTTACGATAGAAATACAAAAAGTTAGCGTAAGAGAAAAAGCAGAAATTATTAATACAAATATCAGGTTGGTTAATAAGACGTCAGTCTCTGTTGAGTATATGATATATGCAGGCTATTGGTCCCACGAATATACAGATCAAAACATCGTTACTGAGCATTATAATTTAGGAGATTACCTGACCTTTAATTTTAAGGCTGACCTTACAGGATATGATAAACGTATTGAATGCAGGCTGTATAATGATGATACAGGAGAGCTTTTAGCGACTAATTGGCTGAGTCCAGGGTTCAAAAATGTGAATATTCCGGGAGGTAATGCAGATAGATGCCGTAATATCAGAATCGAATGTGATTACTATATCGCTGAACAATAAAAGGTGAAATCTTAAAAATTTGTACCAATACCTCTGCTACAGAATAGAAAAGCAGAAACTCTTTATAAAAAAATGAGTTTCGGACTTTAAAAACATAATATAATCATTGAAAACCAAAAATAAGATCTGCTGCAACTACAGGACAGGGAAGGTGAAAAACTTTCATATCAACTGAAAAAATATCAATTTTGAACTCTAAACCATCAGCCGATTGGAGCCCGGAAATCAGCTATACCAGGAATAGGATAGCAGGCCCCGCAGATCTGCTGTTCTCTTTTCAAACTTAGATCAATTCTTTAAAACAAAGACTCTTGTGAAGGGATGACTTTCCCTCAATCAATTGCTATGGCAAATCTAAACGTGAGTCACTTTCCGGCTGAGGTTTCTTTAAACAAATTACAAAATACAATAAACCTGTCTTTAAGATACGGTATAAACTATTTCCAAAATAAAAAAGACTAAAAAATCAATGGAGGCGAAACAATTACAAAAACTATTCACTCATTTAGAAGAGGTTATTACATGGCGTATCAACAATTCTTCGGAAGATTTTAATATAGGAGCCCCTGAATTTAATACTAATGACCATGAAGGCTTTCAATTAGGAAACTATATTTCAGAGAAAGGGCTTACCCATCATGAAGTTGTTGTTCTTTTAATGGCTTTGATGCCAAGATTAGACCCGTTATTGCTCAAACGCCTTTATCTGGAGTTTCCCGGTAATGAGCTGTTTGATTTTTGTTCAACCAGTGATAACGGTAGGCTCTTTAATCCAACCATTCAGGCTGTGCAGTATATTTTAGGAGGTGACAGCATCTCAGAACGATTGGCAGCATTGAATCATCTCAGTCCGGATTCGGTTCTGATAAAAGAAGATATTCTTGTTTTATCAGCCCACGAGCATACATCAGTCAACAGCCAGATCAATGTTGATCACGAAGCTTTTAATAAGATCATCTTTGGATTGGAATTATTACCGAAAATGAGCAACGACTTTCCGGCAGAGCAGATACAGACCGGCAGAGCGTGGTCAGATTTAATCCTTCCCCAGGCCACATTAGATGAGCTTCAGAGTATTGAAGCATGGTACAACAGCAGCCATATTCTTATGGAAGACTGGGGCATGCAGAAAAAACTTAAGCCGGGCTTCAGAGTATTGTTTTATGGGGAACCGGGAACCGGAAAAACTCTTGCAGCCAGCCTTTTAGGGAAATATACCAAACGACCTGTTTTCAGAGTGGATGTCTCTATGCTGATCTCCAAATACATTGGCGAAACAGAAAAACAACTGGCCAAACTATTTGACAAAGCAGAAAATAAAAACTGGATTTTATTTTTTGATGAGGCAGATGCAATCTTCGGAAAACGAACCTCTGTAAAAGATGCCCATGACAAATATGCCAATCAGGAAGTTTCTTATCTGCTGCAACGGATAGAAACATTCTCAGGACTCATCATTCTGGCCTCCAATTTTAAAAATAATATGGATAAAGCCTTTACGCGACGCTTTCATAGCTGCATACAATTCAATAATCCAAAGCATGAAGAGCGTCTGCGTATCTGGCAGCAAAATCTCCCGGAACAATTACAACTTGAAAATATTGATTTGGACCAGATTGCGAAACGATACGAGCTCACCGGCTCCAATATCATGAATATCATTCAGGATGTCAGCTTAAAAACAATTGCATCTAAAGACTCCGGTTACAAAGTAAATCCGGATATGCTACTCGAAAGCATCAAAAAAGAATTTGTAAAAGAAGATAAAATATTCATGTAACTGCTCAGATTCAAACCCCTGTTTCTTGCAGCGTCTGTTGTAAAAACAAGCAAATATATAAATGGTTGAAGCAGGAGAAGGAAAGTCTGAAGGTATGATCAACTTTTAACTTTCCTTTCCTGTACAATCTGATCATTCTTCAATCTCAAAAATAAACCGATGAAAGCAAAAATTCTGTTATTAATAGTATTCAGCAGTCTCATGATGGGTTGCCGGAGTAAACATAAAATTACCACCACATACAAAGAAAATACAAAAGAAAAGGAAAAAGTAGAAGTTGATTCTTCAGGCTTCCGGAACATACAGTCAGTTGAGGGTAAAACCGATGAGGTATTGGTATCGGAAAATAAGGATGAAATATCCGGGGATCTGTTCATACAGGGAAAATCCGATGTATCCAATCCATTTACTTTTCATCAGGTGGTAGGCGGCGACACCGTTCAAAGTATTTCTATCAAAGGAACTGCGGAATATTCAATCAGTAACCGTTACACAAAAGGCGACTACAGGAAGCAGGAAATTAAAAAAGACGAATCTGTAAACATGATTCAGGATTCTGCTCAGCAATCTGTTTCCAAAGAAACCATCAAAGAAGTGGATGCTAAAATCTCTGAAGAAACAAAAAATATAAAACTGAATGGATTAGATGCTGCAGCCTGGGTTTTTATTACCATCATGGGAATTACTTTAATCCTTCTCTTTTTCACCTATACATATTTTAAGAAATGAAAACATCACAAAAAGGAATCAATCTGATCATATCATTTGAAGGCTTCAGTGCCCATCCTTATCTGGACTCAGCAGGAATTCCCACAATCGGATATGGAAACACCTATTATCCGGGCGGAAAGAAAGTAACCATGAAAGATCCCGCGATCACCAGGGAAAAAGGAGTAGAGTTATTCTCAGCGGTTTTACCCACTTATGAAAAAATAGTGAATGCCAAAGTGAAAATACCACTGACCCAGAATCAGTTTGACGCTCTTGTATCACACACCTATAATACCGGAGGATCAGACGGTTTATTTTCTTTGATCAATAAAAAAGCAGGTGAGGCAGAGATCCGGAGCTGGTTTACAAGGAAATACATTACCGCCGGCGGAAAAACTTTAAATGGGCTGATCAGAAGAAGAAAGGCGGAAGCTGATCTGTTTTTTGCGAAATAAACCCCTCGTTTAATAAAGAGGGGGATTTTGTTTTACGGATTTTGTTTCAAAATATTTTCTAGTTGAGTAATTAAGTCTTCAAATTGAATTAATAGATCTTCAGAAGCTTGCCTGCTATTATTGATTTCGGTTAAAACAAAGCTTCCATTAATTAAATTGTATTCCTGGCTATTACTTTTCTGCATGTGTGTGACATGTTCTTCGGCATTATTTAATGCAGGATTATTCCGATATTTTTGAATAGAATCTCTTAATTGTTGCAATTGTTGTAGGTTCATGTTATAAAATTTATTTATTCGAAGATAACAACAATTCAAAAGCAACCCTTACGGTTTTCCGTAGCATGATTCTATATTTAATCTGTAGTAGATAAATACAATTTTCTCCCCGGTTTCCTAGGATTCTTTTGTGATCAGGATCATAAATATTTAATAGCACCTGTATTATATTTGGAAACTTGAAAAATTCATATTTCTAAAATTTACACTTTCTGCCTCCCCTGTGATATGGGAGGCTTTTGTTGTCCTACAGGTTTTAATATTTTTCCAAATCGGAAAAACTCAGATCCTGAATTTTGGGTAATGGAGTGATTCTGATCTTTTTTGTCCTTTTATTGAAGATCTCATCTGAGCCTAATTCCTGCTCAAAATTTAACTGAGTCTGTGCCAATAAATCGATTTCAGTTTCAAAGGTTGTATTTTTTCCGTTCCAATATACCCGGGAAATTTTAATCAGTTCGAAATTATTTTGATGGTATCTGAACTCATAACAGCTTTTCCGGTCGTTAATATCAGTAAGCATTTTTAAGTTGCCTTCCTCAATGATAAACATCGGGAGAGGATTACCATTATGTTTTCCTTTTTTATCAATCGGATATTCGCTTTCAATGAGTTGGGTGGAAGAAACTGCAAGCTGTAGCTTTTTATCAGGCTGCGAGAGGAATATTTGTACCCTCAGCGGTCTGGTTTCATCCTTTACATCCATTTCTATCACTACTTTGTCTTTGAGTTGGTCTTTATTCAGATCTCCCTCTGTATTTTGTATTTCGAAAGTGTAATTATTCTTATGAACCGTTTGTTGTGCATACAAACCGATTGTTGCTGAATGAAAAAACAGGACAATAGGAAGAGATTTTTTCATAATTTATTTTCTGATATGAATGTATCAAAATTTTCAACGCAAATGTGAATATCATTATTTACTTTAAAAAAACTTAATTGATCTCCAGGAACTGAACGTATAAAGTGGTGGCCGGCTGATGAATAAAAAATGATTTTCTAAATGAATTGTATGATGGTAATTTAACATTTAAGATCGTATTATATTGCCTTTATCGGCAAAAATTGCTATATTTACTTAGTTGAATAATCTTTTTTTTGCCGGTAGCGGCGTTTCTATTTATGAATTATATATCAGTAGCCGAGTTTTCTAAGAAATGGAATATCCCTCAAAGGACAGTAAGGAATTACTGTGCTAAAGGAGTGCTAAAAGGTACTTTTTTAACTGGTAAAACCTGGAATATTCCGGAAGATGCATTACCTCCTATGAAGGAGAACAAAAAGAAATTTAGCAATAACCCTTTGTTGAACAAACTAAAGGAAGAAAAGGATATGAAACTTAAAGGTGGTATTTATCATAAGACTCAAATTGAATTAACCTATAATTCTAACAGAATTGAAGGAAGTAAGTTATCTCATGATCAGACAAGATTTATTTTTGAAACAAATACCATTGGAGCGTCTAAAGAAAGTATTAATGTTGATGATATTATCGAAACTGCTAACCATTTTAGAGCTATTGATATGATCATTGATAAAGCAAAATCGAAATTAACAGAGTCATTGATTAGAGAATTACATCTTTTATTAAAATCCGGGACATCGGATAGTGCAAAAGACTGGTTTAATGTGGGTGAATATAAGAAGCTTCCCAATGAAGTAGGAGGAAATGAAACTACAGCTCCTCATGAGGTAAAAAACAGAATGCAAGAGATCCTGCGTGACTACAATATTATTAAAAACAAAACAATTGAAGACATTATTGAATTTCATTACAATTTTGAGATCATACACCCTTTTCAGGATGGAAACGGACGTGTAGGAAGGCTGATTATGTTCAAGGAATGTTTAGCTAATAATGTTGTTCCTTTTATCATTGATGAGGAGTTAAAGCTTTTCTATTACAGAGGATTACAAGAATGGAAAAATATCAGAGGGTATCTGTTAGATACTTGCCTGACTGCACAGGATAACTATAAGATGATTTTAAAATATTTTCAAATTCCAGAATACATTAATCCGGAACAGATCGTTTGATCAAAGATATTATATTCTGAAACCAGACAATGTGAAGGAGTGAATCTATTTCTTTTTAAATCGGATAGAGACATAAAAAAATAACAAAGCCTTTCAGTCTTTCTGAAAGGCTTTGTTATGGAGAAAATATCATTTGAAAATCTCATTCTGATAAAGAATATGATCATCCTCATCGAAACTTATGATTTTCACCTTATATTGTTTCGCACTGTCATTGTTGAAGAATTTAATTCTTGGCGGAACATAATCACTGTCAAATAAATTAGGATTCCAGTACAGGGTTTCCCGGGTGTCACTTTCAATTTTCGCCGGAGAATCGTCATCTATCATTTCAACAATGAATTCCGAAGGTCTGTCATAGCCTTTTATAACAGATGAATTATTGGTATTCTGAGTCGGTTTTTCCCTATTTTTAGATTTCATATCTCCTTTTAATGTATAGACAGCTACTGCATCACCTATTAATCCTGATCCTTTGATAATTTTTACCATAGCAATATTAATCACAGGGAGATTGGCAATCATCGAAGGGTCGGTAAGTACCTCATCCAGATAGAGTTTAGCTTGTTTTCCACGGATATAAGGTACATTTACCCCCGAATTGTTTCTTTGGAAGGATAATCCGGCAGCCCTTCCCTGAAGCCAGTCCAATATATTGGAAGATCCCGATACATGCTGATCCTCATTCACGAAGTCAAATACAGTAGAATTGCCGGAACTGAACATTCCGGTGGATAGCTCCTTATCCAGTTCTGCTTTTGGATCTTTCTTTTTCCCGGTTAACTTCACCTGTTCAATCTGTATATCGGCACCCTCTGCTTTTTTTATGTTTTTTTGAGTGTTGATAGCTTTGGAAATTGTTGCAGGCACCGTTTTGCTTCCACTGGCTTTTACCAGTTTATAATCTGTACCGGGCAAATTGCCTGTAAATGGTGTGGGATTCACCAATGGTTCTATCGTAACGAAGAGATTACCGGCATTGGTTTCTTTATTGGTTTCTGAATTAACAAATACTGAAACTTCCAAAGGCTCATCATTGCTGAGGTTGTTTAAATAGATGTATCCGTTCTGATCGGTTTTAAACTGATTGAAAGCAGGTTCATTCTTACCTAACTTCAACAATAAATTGACATTGGTGTTGATGAGCAGGGCATTATTTTTAATAGGCTTTACCCTGTAAGAAAGAAACTTGGGAGATTCGGTTTTTATAGTTGGGGCTGCCCCGCTGAGCACAGAATTCCAGTCAAATCTCTTCCAGCTTTCAGAAATAAGCAGGGCGTCCAGCGCTTCACTATTGGTATTTTTAGAAAAATATTGTGCCGGACGGTCTATTTTTGTGGTAAAATCTCCAGTTAACCAGAGCCCGCTCAGGATATTCTCTTCCTCTGGCTTATTGCTTCCGTCATCTTCACTTACCACTACGGTATAATTTTTAAAATAAGACTCCGGGGAAAGATCTATACTGTTGAAAGATCTTGGTGTAGGTTTTATACTCTGGCCTATAATTTCTGCTTTTTCAATTTTTAAATCATCGGGTTTTATAAAACACAGTCTTTGCGCTACCAGATTATCCTGATCATCAAAAATGGCTAATTGTAAAATACCGTTAGCACCATTGCTTACTTTCACAGGAATAAGACTGGACGCTTCGTTGGTAAGCTGTTTGATGTTGGCTTTGTAGGCAAGATGATTGTTGATGGTTCCTACAATTTTATAATTCTGAAGCTGCTGTTTCAGATTAGCTCCTTTTAAAGTATAATGTATTCCTTCTTTAGAGCTGTTCACATCCAGATGGAGACCGGTGTCTGTAGCTTGCGGCAGATCTATCGTTTTGCTTTTGCCTGTATTGTCCTGAATAACAGCCTGGTATTTTTTTCCGGAAGCAGGAGTTATTGTAAAAGCTCCCACATTTCTATCAAAAGATTTAAACGTAGTGATAGAAACATTGGGGTTTTGGGCATCTACTATTTTTCCGGTCCAGTTTTCCGGCAAAGAATTTTCGCTTGATAACCTTACGGCAAACTTAGTAGGGATGCCGGTAATGAAAGTTCCGCCTTCGGGAAAAGCTTTTGCAGACCAGTCGGAACTTTTGGAGATCACTAATGATTCTGAAGAAGACGGGTTATAGACCGGAATTGTTTTGACGATCTGAAAATCTTCACTAAAATTGGTCATATAAGGCGTGTAAGCCCTTACAAAATAAACCTGTTCAGGAAGATCTTCTTTCAGCTGAAAATCTCCGCTGCCTTCACCATTGCTCAGTAGTACCGTTTTCCAGTCGATCAGCTTTTTATCAGAACCGTACAATTCTACAAACAGGGTGGTAGATAAAGGAGAACGGTTGTAGCCATTAAATACAAAGCTTTTAAACCAGATTTTGTCACCCGCAGCATATTGTGATTTATCGGTAAGTAAGTATACTTTTTCCTGTTCGTAATTATCCTCAAGATTGGTGATTGCTTTTTCTAATTTAGTTTGTGCCAGTACAGGCTGTACAGCGGAAAGAAGCAATAGACAGAATATATTTTTCATAAAAACCTTAACGCATTTTAATTCATGGCTAATTTAGTCATTTAAAGGCTCTGAAAATGATATTTAATCTCTTATTTTGAAAGAAATAGATCAGAAAGGTGTCCTTCATTATCACGATGATTTCTTTTTCGTTTTTTAACTATAAAAGAACAAGAAAAGGTTTCAAATACTAAAAAATAAACTTTTGCAACCGTGAATTAAAATTTCAGATAGAAAAAATTAATCAACATTCGGTGAAAAAAATGAATTTTGAGAGAATATTTTTCTTAATTTTATAAAATAAACTAAAACATGAAAACAAATGAAATTTATTCATAATCAAATATTTAATTTGAAATAATATTCTAAAAATATTTCTTTTAAATTTTAATTATGTCATAAGTCTTATATGCAATAGACTTGTTTTTTCATGCGCATTAAGATCATCATCCTTAAATAATCAATAGAATTAAACATAAATCCACTAAACCCAATTGTTCCTATGAAAAATTTACACCACCACACGCATGGATGCACCCATTGCTCTTGTGACAATCCAGTTTTAAAAATTCTTAAAGACGAACTTTTCAGTGCAGAAAATCTGGCGAAAATAAACCCCGCTTCCGGAAAAGCGACTCACGAAAAACCACAAACTCTGATGATCAGCGGAGATAATATCAGGCCTATGATTGGTGGATCAACAGAAAAGGTTGAAGCCATTGGAATTGCCGATGGTAAAGTTGTTATCACAGGCAAAAAAGATGATGTGAAAACCTATATGAAGGAGAATCATCCGGGATTTGATAAAAAAGAATTAACCCAGAGTCAAACTTTGCTTCCAGGGCTTATTGAACCCCATGTTCATATGATTCCTACGGCAATGATGCATGAGTGGGTAGATGTGAGCCCTTTTGAAGGACAGGTTTTACGGCCGGTATACGATTTGGATTTTGTCGGTTCAAAAATCAACGGAGCTTCTAAAGACTGGAATGTTATTTTAGGAAGAGGCCTTGACCCATCATTAATGCCTTTTGAAGAAATAAATGGTAAAAAAGAACTGATAACTATTAACAATACGGTACTTGACAATATCAATGCTGAAAAACCTGTAATGGTGCTGAGTGCATCAATGCATACACTTTATCTCAATACCAAGGCATTTGAGTATGTATTCAATCATAATGAAAAAGTAAAGGAGCAATACAATTCAGTTGAGAACTATATCAAAGAAACAAATGGCCAGCTACAGGAAGGTTTACAGATGATGCCTGCGCTGAAGGTGGTAAAACTGCAGATCATAGAAATGAGTCTGCGGATTAATATTTATCTTACCGAACTTTATAAACTGGCCAATTCAAGAGGAGTTACCTTTATGTATGATGCAGGATTGAATAAAGGTTCGGACACCCTTTTAACCCAATATTTTGCAACTCATCAGGAGCGGGTGAGAACAGGAGGAGCTTATATCTGCTCCAGCCAGGAAGAGGTAGACCAGATGGGACATTATAAAGAGCCTGAAGACTATAAGCCTGTATATCATGGGCATATTAAAATAGTATCCGACGGCTCAAATCAAGGACTTACCGGGTATCAGAGTGCTCCTTATCTTTGTAATCCTGCCAATAATACAGGAGTATTTAACTTTCCACAGGCAGGTATTCCCGCTCATACGATTCCCCCTAGCTATAATACATTAATCAATACTGCAGTAGCTAAAAAAGGCTGGCCGCTCATGATTCATGCCAACGGTGATCAGGCGGTAACGTTTGCCATCAATGCTTATCAGCGTACTCTTGCACACTACAAAGGTCCTGAGCTTCGTAACCGTATAGAACATTGTTCACTTCTCACAGCAGGACAAATTACCAATATGCTGCAAATGGGAGTTTCACCAAGTTTTCTTATCGGGCACGTAGGCTACTGGGGATACGCATTTAAGAATGTCATATTCGGTGAAAAGGCACAAATGCTTGATCTTTGCGGCTCAACACTTGCCGCCGGTATGAGAATTACGCTTCATAGTGACATCGAGGTAAGCCCGCTAGGTCCTTTGAGAATGATGGAGCAATCGGTTACCCGGATCATGGAAAAGAATACGGCAAATATTGAAGTTTTAAACAGTGCTGAATGCCTTACACCGGAGCAGGCTTTAACTGCTGTTACTTATGATGCAGCATGGCAATGCTATGCAGATAAGTGGGTAGGCTCACTGGATAAAGGTCTCTTTGCTGACTTCGTGATACTGAAGCAGGATCCTCTTTCATTACAGACTCAGTCTTCACAATATATGAAAATGCGAAACATTCCGGTACTGGAAACCTGGGTGGGAGGTGTCCCTGTTTATGTGAAAGATCATAATGAAAAAGTAGTGACTGAAAACGATATGACCTTTTCAGAAAACTCATAACAGGTTCTGATAAGAATCGGCTTGTTAACCAATATCAATCAGAATAGAAAATGTTCTATTCTGATTTTTTTTTTAATCCGCCTCGGATTGTAACTCAATAGGGAAGCTTTAAAACGATTTTATTAAAAATGATCGGCAGACCTTTTATTTCCTGTTCTTAAATGAATTATTTTAGGGAATTACATACAATTTTACATTAATGCTGCCATCTTATTATTATGACTCTGCCATTCCTAATGTAACAGTGAAATGAAGAACCTGGCTTTATATGAGATTCTTCCTTCTTCAGAATGACAACGGTGTAAAATTATGTATAGTCGCTCTATTTTACATCAGCAATGCGTACATTTACAAATACTGACGCATAAAACTATTTATCTGTTGTAATGCTGTGTCTTTGAAACCCAATATTATCCTTTATTGAATTCACAATGCAAAATAAGGTTATAATGAATGCTAAAAATATGAAACATGATATTTCCTATCATCTTGAAGCGAACCGTTTTATACTCTGTCTGGAAATAACCAACCACAGTGGAGGGGAACGGAGATTTTACTTTTCCAATGATACCGGCAGACTGGCCAGGAACGGCATTAGACTCTTCAATACAAAAGATGAGGAAATACAAGCCTGCGAAAGAGCTTTTTTATCACCTGCATATAATGCTGAACAGGCTCCTGAGAATATACTGCTTCCCGATGAGAGGCAACGCTTTGAGTTACCTGCAAGGATTTTTGAAGAGGAAAGTGAACTGATTTTATCTTTCAAAGGAATCTCATTCAGAGTTCCCAGAAATGAAAAATTTTATATCACTTTTGATTTTTTAGGGATCCCCTCCAACAGGCTGGAAGTCATTATTGATAGGGTAAATGACAAAAAAATCCTTGAAAAAAAAGAATGGGAATATTATGTGTTCGAGCATGATGATAATATCCAGCTGTCTGTTCCGGTTATCTGGTCAAAACTGGGATTTGATGTCCTTTATACATTAAACGTATCTGAGAAGGAAGACTATCTGCACAGAGGTATTGAAGCTCTTGAAGGAAGGATAGAAGACATGAGAATAAATGCGTTGCAGTATGAAATGAACTCCTGGAAATAGCAGCATTTCTGAACGGTGATCTGATCTTAATTGAGATATGGAGCGCCGGGACAGATGTATTTTCATTTCATGATAAGTTGTAATACCAGATACTTTCTAAAAAAAGCATATACCTTCCCGGTTGATATTCTCCGTATGAAAACAGGAAGATCATGTCATTGTTTTTCAGGTAATGAATTTCCAATCCATCTTCAGAAATATATTTTTCAGTAAAACTGTTGATCAGATTGAATTTACTCTCTTTAATGAGGATGTCAAAATTGGTATTATCTGTTTCCTTTTTTAAAGCTGTTAGCGGGCTATTGTAGAAATCAGTTAATTTTATTTTTAGATTTTTAATTTCAAAAACTTCTTGTAAGCATTTTTCTTCATGTCCGTCAAATAACTTTTGTCTGGCTATTTCATCTTTTTTCATAGGAATTTTTAATAATTTTTACATATCAGGAAGAGAGTTCAAAGAAACTGCCATTTTTGAACAGCTTCTTTGAACCTGAAATTACAATTTTTTTTACCCTTATTTTTTAGGTGCATCAAATACTGAATAATACAAGAAAATAGGAAACTTCTCAAACGTTTCTGATTTACCGATAGTATATTCATCAGGTCCGAATACCTGGGAAAAATCAAGAATGGTTGAGGTTTTTGCAGGCGATAAAGCGATCATTTTTATTAAGCTGCTGGCTGTTGCTTCTGTTTCGTAAATGAATAAAAGGGTTTTGCGGTCTAAGCTGTATACTTTATAGGTATTGATTTTTGCATTTAATTTTGCGTCAAGACCTGATTCATCAAATTTTGCTTTATACATTAATTTTGGGGTGCCACCTTCAGTAATATATATATCTGCATTAAGGTAGCTGGCATCAAATTTAAGTTCAACCCGATCACCGATGCTGTAAAGATCACTCAGGGCTTTATCACCTCCGTTCATTACCTGTACCTGGGCATCTTTAGGCATTTCTAATGGCAGGCGTTTTACAGAACCTGCCGGTTTCTTTTTTTGTGCCGTTACATTCATTGTTGAGAATAGCATCACAGCAGCTGCTATAATCAGTTTTGAGTTTTTCATGGTATTTTTTTACAATGTTAAATAAATTATCTCTAAAAAAATAGGATTTTTTATCTTTTGGAAGAAAAGTCAGACGATAGTCTTATTATTTTTCAAACACTATTTGATGATCCATAATAAAAATATACTTTTGCAATCAACAACATAAAACCATTATCACTGATTATGTTGTTTTCAATAAAAAACTAAAAACTAAAAACCAAACTTCAAAACTCATTAAACCATGAAAACAAACAATACGACACAGTATTTATCTTTACAAATACCTCGGAGCTAAATTGTTTCCGGTAATTTAACAACAGTAATTCTCAAAATTTCCTTTAAAGCTACCAGTCTTATAGAACATTATAAGGGGTATCGGATGATTTCCGGCCATCAGAGGCAAAGAATATCCGGTATGAAAAGTTACTGCCGGGATTTTATTTTCAATCCTGGGTGAAAAATGATTTTATTGAAGCCTGGGGAAGCTTTATACTGTCAGTTATAATGCGGCATTACTATTGTCCACGAGAATACTTTTACCATAATCCTTTGTTTACAATAAAAGGGATGTATGAAAAAATAGAAGTAAGCTGATTATTCAGAAACCAAATAATATAATTCACATTAAACTCATTAATTTTTTACTATTATGAAAAAGAAACTACTCATCATGGCCTTCACAGGCTTATCAGGTACCATGGCTTTTGCAGCCGATTTATATGTTAGAAACGGGGGAGCAGGCGGCGCTTATCCTACCGTAAGCACAGCAATTACAGCGGCTTCAGATGGCGATCGTATCATCATTCAGCCCAAAGCAAACGGAGAGGCTTATATAGAAAATCTGATTATCAACAAATCACTGACTCTTGTTTCCGAAACCAGTTATACAAAATATATCATTCAGGGAAATGTGAGCATCAATCCGGCAACAGGAAGAACGGTGACGATCAGTAACCTGAGCTCAGGAAATTATGGCAGCTATAATGTAGAGGCTACTTTTCCAATAGGTACGGGAAGAACTTTCCTTAATATTGTGAACTGTGACCTGCATAATGTTTTAACAGATAAAGTCAATTTCACAACCAACATTTCCGGTTGTACAATCAGTGGAAACCTGAAGTTCTCTCATGGAAGATGTACCGCCAATAAAGCCCAGAGTATTGCTGTGGTAGCTACACAGGATAACAGCCCTATAGGATCAGACATTGAGGTGTATGGTAATATATCCAACTCGTTTATATCCAATTCACAAGCCAATTATAATTTTAAATTTAACAATAATTTCTGCGCCGGGATTTATGTTTATAATATTAAACCGGGAAGCGCTAACGAAATCATAAACAATACCGTCTATAATCCTGTTGCTGCAGATACGGCTCCGTTTTATGTGAACCTGGGGACAAATAATACAAACCCGGGAAGTATTGCCATTATGAACAATGCTTCTTCTTTTGTAGTGGGAGGAACCAATGCCTGTATTCAAAATAAAAGCAATAGTGTCAGCATAGCTGCTAACTACAATGTGTTTACCAACACTTTCGTAACAGAAGGTAACATGACTCAAAGTGACAATTCCGGATCAATGAGTCTGGTATTCGATACCTTAACGTATGTTGTAACCGGGATGAATGTAAATGCCGGAAATCCTGATATAAAATATACAGATTTGGATTTAACAAGGAACGATGCCGGAAATGGCGGAGGATCCAACAACTGGTATAATTATTGGCCGGCAAGCAATGGCAACAGACCTAGGGTCAACTATCTGTCAACTCCAAGATCCATCACCAGCGGAACTTTTAATATCAACGCATCTGGTTTTTCTAAGTAATTCCAAATGATATAACTTATGAAAAATTATATCTATAGTATTATTGCTTTGCTTATGGCAATGCTGTGCCCGGCACAGGTATTGATAAGCCAGGCTGAATATTTTTGGGATACCGATCCGGGAACAGGAAACGGAACCCCTGTACTGGCTGTTGATGGTACTTTCGACAATGTGATTGAACAACTCACTAAAACCGGGGTTGCCACACCAGGTACAGGTCTTCACAAATTTAATATCCGTATCAAAGACAATACAGGAGTTTGGGGCCCGGTTTTCAGCAATGTCATTGATGTTCAGTCCGATCAGCCTTCTATGGTGATTGCTGTTGCTCAGGCAGAATATTTTTGGGATACCGATCCGGGAACAGGAAACGGAAATCCAGTGCTGGCTTCTGATGGAAATTTTGACAGCGTTTTTGAACAGCTCAATAAAACAGGAATTGCCACACCAGGTACAGGTCTTCACAAATTTAATATCCGTATCAAAGACAATACAGGAGTTTGGGGTCCGGTTTTCAGCAATGTCATTGATGTTCAGTCCAATCAGTCTTCTATGGTGATTGCTGTTGCTCAGGCAGAATATTTTTGGGACACGGATCCGGGAACAGGAAACGGAACCCCTGTACTGGCTGTTGATGGAACTTTTGACAATGTGATTGAACAGCTCAGTAAAACAGGAGTTTCCACACCGGGTAGCGGGTTGCATAAATTCAATATCCGGATCAAAGATAATATGGGAGTTTGGGGCCCTGTTTTTACCAATGTTATTAATATTCAGCAGACTTCAGCATCTCCACTAATAACTATTTCTCAGGCGGAATATTTTTGGGATACTGATCCGGGAGAAGGAAATGGAACCGTTTTACTGGCTGCTGACGCCAGTTTTGACAGCTCTTTTGAGCAGCTGACTGATTCAGGAATTGCTCTGCCGGCTAACGGTTTGCATGTATTTAATGTCCGTATCAAAGACAATACGGGTGTTTGGGGACCTGTTTTTGGAAATGTGATTGATGTACAGGCTACACCTTTTACCGGATGCTGGCAAACTCTGATCACAAGAGGAGACCATTCGGTAGGATTGAAAACAGACGGAACACTATGGGCATGGGGCGTTAACACCGATGGGCAATTGGGAGACGGAACCAAGTCTTACAGATATGTTCCTGTACAAGTAGGAACCGCAAAGAATTGGAAAAGCATTTATGTTGGCTATAAGCATACGCTCGCTATTAAGACAGACGGAACATTGTGGGCCTGGGGAGATAATGCATTTGGTCAGTTAGGTGACGGCACTTTAGTTGATAAAACAGTTCCTACTCAGATAGGAACCGCAACAGACTGGCAAAGTCTTGCCGGTGGAATTGAGCATTCAGTAGGACTCAAAACTGATGGAACACTTTGGACATGGGGACGTAACGGATATGGACAGCTGGGAGACGGGACTACAAATGCCACCGCTATCCCTACACAAATCGGAACGGCCACTAACTGGAAAAGTATTCGTGCTGCAAACCATCAGACATTAGCCATAAAAACAGATGGAACATTATGGGGCTGGGGATATAATAACTGGGGGCAACTGGGAGACGGAACCACAACCTCAAAAAATATCCCAACCCAAATTGGAACTGCTGCTAATTGGAAAAGTATTGATACCGGAGCCCAGCATTCGGTAGGGCTCAGAACGGACGGTACTTTATGGGCCTGGGGTTATAATAACTGGGGCCAACTTGGAGATGGAACCACAATTCCAAAAAGTACCCAGGTACAGATAGGAACTGCAACCAACTGGCAGACTATATCAGCCGGAAATGGTTTCACTTATGCAACAAAGACAGACGGAACACTTTGGGCGTGGGGAAGCAATAACTTTGGACAGTTAGGTAATGGCACAACCGGAGGAAGTGTTACATCACCTGCACAGGTAGATTCCTCTTCAGACAATATGAGGGTTTTTGCCGGAGAAAACCATATTCTTGTACAAAAGTTTGACGGTTTTGTGAAATCTTGTGGGCGAAATGATAACTGGCAGCTAGGTGACGGGACTAAAATCAGTAAAAATACATTTACTCCTATGGCGTGTCCCGGATATTGTATTCCTCCTACACCCGTTTCATCTGCCAATGTTACTTCAACTACGGCAACTCTTAACTGGACTGCAGCAACTGTGACTCCCGGTCAGGGCTATGCGTATCTTTACAGTACAAGTTCAACGGTTGGAGGAATTGAAGGAGCTGTTCCTTCCACTTCTACAACAGCAAATCTGACGAACTTACTCCCTGATACCACTTACCATTGGTGGGTAGCATCCAACTGCGGATTCAGTCCGTTTACATGGATGCCGGGAGGTTCCTTTACCACACTTCCTACTACTGCAACAGGCTGTTGGCAAAGTGTAAGCGGTGGAATTAATTTTTCGCTGGCAATCAAAACAGACGGAACATTATGGGCCTGGGGAGATAATTATGACGGAGAGCTGGGAGACGGAACTATGATCAATAGAAATATCCCAACACAAATAGGGACCGGAAATAACTGGACGAAAATAGCGGCCGGGTCTTATTTTTCAGTAGCGTTGAAAGCAGATGGAACGCTATGGACATGGGGAGATAATTTTAACGGGCAGCTGGGTGACGGAACTACAACCAAGAGAAATACCCCAATGCAGGTAGGAACCGCAATAGACTGGGTGGATATTGCAGCCGGGGAAAACCAGACATTTGCTATTAAATCAGACAGAACACTTTGGGGCTGGGGCAATAACAGGTTTGGACAGTTAGGAGACGGCACAAATACTAACAAAAGCATGCCTGTACAAATTGGAACTGCAACAGACTGGCAAAGCATCACCTCCGGAGGAAATCATACTCTTGCTGTAAAGACAGATGGAACACTATGGGCCTGGGGAGATAATAATTATGGACAAATAGGTAATGGAACTGCCATTGGAAATAATACCCCAATACAAATCGGAACTGCAGCGAACTGGAAATCTGTTGATACAGGAACCAGTCATTCCATAGCAGTCAGAACAGATGGAACGCTATGGGCCTGGGGCAATAATAACAGAGGGCAGTTAGGAGATGGAACAACGGTTTCAAAGAGTACTCCGACACAGGTAGGAACAGAAGCTGCCTGGCGAAGTGTTCAGACCGGTGCATACGGTTCTACCGTAGCCCTCAAAACAAATGGAACATTATGGACCTGGGGATATAATGGCTGGGGACAATTAGGAGATGGAACAGAGACGAACATCTCAGCACCTATGCTCATCGGAGCCGCAACAGATTGGCAGAGTATTGCAGTAGGAGCTAATAATATATTAGCGATCAACACTAAAGGGTTTTTAGCAATCAGTGGTTATAACCTTAAAGGGCAGTTGGGAGATGGTACTTATATTCAAAAGAAAATTTTTATACCTGTTGCCTGTGGTACAGGTAGTGGGACTACTAATAAAGTTTCATCTTCCCTCAAAGAGAGTTTAGCCATTGATGAGGTTTCAGCGAAGGCAGATCATCTGAGAGTCTATCCAAATCCGGTACAGGATATCCTGACCATTTCATTTGATCAGAAGATTCTTTCGGTAGCGGTTTATAATGCATCAGGACAGCAGGTGCTTACAAAGACAATCAATGATACTAAAGGAACCATTGATGTTTCCGGATTGGTATCAGGAGTTTATCTGATTAAAGTAAATTCAGTTAATGATCTCGTGAAAACAGTAAAAGTGATCAAGCGATAAATATGAAACTATTAATGCAAAACTGAGATGATTTGAAATCGGTTTAATCCCGGTTTCCTGAATCAATCCGGATGTAAAAGCAGCGCCACTTATCTTATTAAGTGGCGCTGTCTTTTATAGGGGATGGCATGGGTATAAATTGTATATTTAATTTTTTAAAATCATAAAAGTCTGCGACCGGCGGGGCTGTAAAAAACTATTTAACCGATGAACAATACAATATGTCTTTCTATATTAAAAATATAACCCGATGTTCACTTTGTGGAGAGCTGATCGGCAGTTTCAAAGAATCTCTGCTATTACCTTACATTGCAGATCCGGATTCACCACTTGCTTTTTTTGTGAGAAACTATGTTCACCGCAACTGCTTTAATAGTTGGGAGGATCATGATGACTTTATTCAAAGTTCATTTGAGCAGGAAGAAAGAATGATACAAAGAGGAAATTATGAGAAGGTTATTTTATATGACAGGTATTTTATAATTGATTATAAAAAACAGGAAGACACTTACCATATCAGGGATTGCTATTCCATATTGGAGATCAGGATTAGCATTGGGCAGGTAGGAGAACTGGGTGATTTTTTTGAAAAAATAAAAACAGGTGCTCATGCTCAACTTGAGGTGGGAAAATTGATATTCACTGCGAAAGGCAAAGAGGTTGTGATTGTTCATCATGACGAAGATGAAATTGGGGATGAAATTACAATACCTCACTCCCGGATCAATGATTATATCTTTGTTTTCAATTATATCAGGAGGTATAATGAGAAGAATGATCTCCTTTAATACATCTGGATAAGAGGATTACATACAATATTGAGGAAGCCGGAAAAATTAGAGAAAAAGGTTAAAATCTGCTTATAAATTGAACCTTTAAAAACATAAATTTACTTAAAAAATGAACGAGAAAGATCCTATAGAATCGGTATTATTTTATCACTTTGAAATAGACGTTATAGACAATAAGGAAGATTATTCCTTGATAAGAGTGGTAACCTATAAAAATAAGGGACAGCAAGGAGAAGAATACTATAACGGAGAATGGCATTCTTATAAGGGTGCATATAGCTACTATCCGGATCCAACACCGGGAGAGTTTATAGATGAAGCCAGAGCAAAGGAAATCATGAAGATCATCGATCAGGAAATCATATGATCTGCACCATTAATTGATAGTAGAAATTGGTAATAAAAAATTAAATTTGTTATTTCTATGTTGATCAGATTCTTCGCTACTGCACGAATCCTTTCGTGTGGCTTCTATTATACTTTTTTAGAAAATCTGTTGCACAAAGCCCGGGGACATCGTAGAACGGATTATAGTCAATGTATTTTCTGGATATTACCTTTGATGATAATATGATCACCATTTTTATTAAAATACAACACTTCTCTTATAATCCAATGTCTGTTTTCAACTGTATTTTCCTGTTTTAAATATTCATTGAAGATCTGTGAGATAAAGAAGGTCGTAAGAAAACCTGTTTTTTCTTTCATATTCATTGCAGTATCTTTCAAAATATCTTCGTAGGAAGGATATGTAGGAAGGTTTTCAAATAATTCTAAGGCAAAATTTTCACCTGTAAGCAGATCGTCTTCTATCAATTCATGAAGTAATTCTTCATATTTTGGACGCATTTTTTCATTAAAATCATTGAATTCAATACGGATCATCATTGGATGAATTTCTTTATTTTCAGAATATTTTCCGTAATAATGCTCATCATAAGTGATATGATAGGCATTCATTTCGTGATCATTAATATAAACTTGCATAGAATTTTATTTTTTACAGGAATCTGAGTACAGTATGAAAATCAAAGGTCAAGTCTATAAATCAATTCCTTTATCTCAGTTTGTCTGGCATTGGCGAAACCACTGTCAGTACCTATTTTTACAAAGCCGTTTTTTTCCAGGACTTTTTGTGAACCAAAATTGTCAAAAGCAACACGTCCAAAAATAGGTCTGGTTGTTTCAGCCTTCAGAAAATCCTTCAGTGCTGTTGTGGCAACCCCTTTTCCCCAAAACTCCCTGTCAATCCAATACGTAATTTCTGCATCACCTTCCATGATAAATTTCGCAATACTTCCCGCAATCACAGAATCAGCCATAATGGTCTGGTTGTTGACCGTTGGATCATCCAGCAATCTGGTATATTTAGCAAGGTAAGCTTCTTTATTTGTAGAATCCTGAGACATAAAGGCTGCAAGATGTCTGCCTTCAGGATCAAGCTGAAATTCAAATAGAATATTCAGATCCGCTACTGTGGTTGGTCTGAGATGTATTTCATAACTACTGTTTTTCATTGTAATGGAGGTGTTGGTTGATCTTCAAATATAAAACTTATTTAAGATTTCTACACAGTAACCTAATCTTTAAATCTGAGAAAAAATCAAAGATTTTTAAAAACTTATGTGTCCTTACTTTATGCAAGAATATCCTCTAAAGTTTACTTAAGTGTTTTAAAACTTTTGTGATTTTTGTGTTTTTTTAACCACAGATTTCACAGATTTTCACAGATGTTTGTGTCTTATGTAGCATACCTATAAAAAATCGAAGATTTTTATAACTTATGTGTTCTTACTTTACGCAAGAATATCCTCTAAAGTTTACTTAAGTGTTTTAAAACTTTTGTGACTTTTGCGGTTTATTTACCTGCATATTTCACAGATGTTTGTAGTTTTATAATCTTTACCCCCTTCAGAAGTCCCTCTAACCACTAGGAAAAGAGTCTGGACCCTCTTTGATAAGCCTCTCGAGCCCCTTATGTAACACCCTTTACCCCCTTATACAACCCCTATACCCCCTTACCCAAGGGGGTAGATCTCCTTACTTAAGAGGCTGGAGACACTTGCTCAAGGGGGTAGACGCTGTTCGGAAGTCCCTGGAGACGGTATGATAAGTGGGTAGAGCCCCTTAGATAACGGTCTGGAGGTAGTTTAGAAGTTTCAGGACACACTTGTATCATTGTCGATATACACTTATCTAAGTGTCTGCAGACCGTTCTTTAAGTGGTAAGAGTGACTAAGGAAGAAGCTAAAGGTATTTCTGTAAGGGGTTCCGGACACCTGGGTAAGTGTTGCAGATTATTTTTGAAGGGGGTGCAGACAGTTTGGAAAATACTTCCGGATACTTATAGAAATATCCGGAGGCTCTTTGAAAGTGCCTTCAGCCTTTGTATTGAATTCTATGTTTTTTATGAAAGTGCTAAACCAGCGTGGTTAATAATATTCAAATAATCTTTCTATTTTTTGTTGTATTACTCCCTGATCATCTGCTAATTCTTCATAAATGGAGTTGGCTTGTGGATCAAGTTTTACATTTTTATAAATGAGCTTAGATTTTTTTTGCTTAGTGGCATCTTCAAGAAGAGTTTCACTTCGCATTTCATTGATGTAGGTGTAAAAAATAGTGCTGTTAACCGGGGTTTCAAAGAAATTTCCGGTTTCTTCTGTTTTTATAAGACGGTTATTTTTGTCAAAATAAAACAGCTTGCTAAGGGATATATTGTGAGCGGAATCATTTGAAACTCTTTTGTACAGAGAATCCGAAACTTTTTCAAACCAGCCTGTAGTTTCTATCTTCTTATTTCCAGGATTAAAAGATTCAAAATAACGTTTGGCCTTGTCCTTTGAATTATAAGTGATGATCTTATTGATAGACCTTTCATGAGAAGGTCCGCTTCCGATAGCATTGTAATATTCTACTTTTGTCAGAAAACCCTCTTTGTCATAATAGGAAATATTTTTATAGCTGTTTTCCGTTGAATAAGTGATGATCTCTGTGATGGTTTTGGGATGCCCGAAATAGCTAGAAAACTGCAGGTCATTAATGATAGATTTTTCCTGACCACTTACAAGAGCATATAACAGAATAAAGAGATAGCTAAGTTTTGTTTTCATGTGGTAAACGTTGAGGTGTTCTAGAATTTCGATAAGTCTCAAATATAGGTAACTCTCTTCAATATTGAAAAATGGAATTGGCTTTTGTTTGAAATAGAATCTCCAAAGTCGGGAGGCTTTGGATTCTAGGTATTAAGTGGGTATTGTAGATTATTCTCTAAATGATAAGAAACTTGGGAAAAACCTCGTTGCTGTACAATTGTATTATGTGATTTTTATTAAAATAATTTTTTCAACGTTTATATTTTTATAAAAACTTAATCAATGAGTAATAACGATAAATTCTACAATCCTGAGAGATTATATTTTATAGGTTGGCTGAATGTTTTCACTTATAGTATTATTCCACATAAAGTATTTATGTGAAAACGGGGATATTTGCCTTATTCAGAGATTAATATGTAAAAAAGATGCAAGAAATTAGATTTAATACGTAATATTGGAAGATTAAATTGTTATTTTTGAATAAAATTATCAAGATATGATTTTAGACTTTAAAATAACAAATTATAAATCGTTTCAGGAAGAGACTACATTTAGTATGGTTGCTGAAACAAGTAAATTAAAATCTTCTAATATTCATCAAATTAAGAATGATATAGGAGAATTTTATAGAGCATCAAAAGTTTCAGTTATATACGGAGCAAATGCTTCGGGAAAATCAAATCTTCTTTCAGCATTGACAGATTTTATTTCATATATCATTAATCAGCCTAGGCTTGGAATGCAGGTAAAAATCCATAAGCCGTTTTCCTTTGATTTAGATAGTATGGACAAGCCAACTAAATATCAACTTACTTTTTTAGGACCACAGAACATTCGATATGAATATTCTGTGACTGTTGATTATTCTAGAATTATAGAAGAGAAGTTGAATTATTTTCCTGAAAAGAGACCTCGTAATATTTTTAAGCGTAAATCTAATGGAAAAAAGACAGAAGAAACAGATAATGAAATCAAATATGGAATTGAAGAGCATGTTGTTGATAAAAAAAAGTATTCTATATTTAGTAACCAATTATTGCTTTCGAAATTTGCTGAGGAGCCTCATGATATATTAAATAAGGTCTATCTTTATTTTAGAGATAGGTTTAATCTAGAAGTTTGTCATACAAATTATTCAGAATCACTAAGAGAAACTGCTGCAAAGATGCTTTTGAATAACAATAAGTTGACAGAGAATGTTAAAAAACTTTTTAAAGTAGCCGACACAAAAATTATTGACTTTAAAATAGAGGAAATTGAAGATAAAGATTCAATTAATTATTTTGGTATAGAGAGTTTAATAAAAGGAAAAAGTAAAAAAAAGGTACATGTTCACTTTACTCATGCTATCTATAAAAATAGCAATATAATTAAACGTGCTAGGGTTCAAATGCCACACAATAGTGAATCTAAAGGAACTCAGACATTGTTTACTATAGGAACCAATATATTCAATACATTAAGTAAAGGTCAAGTTTTAATAGTTGATGAATTAGATTCGAGTCTTCACCCTTATATTACAAAGATGCTCGTACAATTATTTCTTTCTGAAGAAATCAATAAATATGGTGCTCAACTCATTTTTAATACCCATGATGTTACTTTATTAGATGAAGAGCTCTTTAGAAAAGATCAAATATGGATAACTGAGAAAAGTGAAAAGGGAGTTAGCGAGTTGTTTTGTGTTAGTGATTTTGAAGGTCTTCGTGAAGATACACCTTTTGAAAAGTGGTATATGGCTGGAAAATTTGGGGGATTACCAAATATTCCAAATTTAGAAAAAATATTTTCTGAATGAAACTACTAATGAATAAAACAATGATGATCATTTGTGAGGGTACAGTTACTGAACCCAAATATCTTAATGATCTTGTTTCGGAAATTCAACAGAAAGCTCCAAATTATAAAATAATTATTTCACCAGTTCCTCCAAAGGAAGAATTGGAAGAAGAGAATAAACAAAGCTACAAAAGAAAACCTAGAAAAAGAAGAATTGTTAAGGAAGTAGAAGATGAACCAAATCATTTATTTATTCCAGAAGTGTATCGAGCACAGCCTTTGGAATATGTTTGGAGAGCGAGAGAAGCACTAAATGTATATGGAGAAGTATGGGCAGTATTTGATAGAGATGAACATCCTGCTCTCAGTGATGCTTTTGAGTTAGCAAAAAAATCGGTTGATTCGAAATTTGTAAATATAGCATTTTCTTCCAGATCTTTTGAAATGTGGCTATTACTTCATTTCGAATTAAATACTAAAAATTTTGTAAAAACATTATGTAGAACAAGAACATACTTAGGAAAGGGGAAAAAGAAAAAGAAACATGATGAGTATCATTTATGTGGTGAAGGTAAAAGTCATCCAAAAGATTGTAAAGGTGAGATATGTATTACTGGCTACATGAAGGAAAATAATTTTATTCCCAAAGATATTGATATAAAAAACGTTAGTTTTAAAGGGATTTTTAGAGATAATGTATTTGTGGCTATGGAACATGCTTTAAGACTTCGGAAGATAGTAGGTTCAAAAGAATCTAAATCTTTAGATAAACTTGATCCGTTTACTGATTTTGATAGACTCGTTTTTAAATTAATAAACATTGAATATGATTATCAATGGATTCAATCTCATACCTTTAATATTAAAAATGTTGTATTTAATGTTTTAGTTAATGATAATTTATTAGTGCTAAATATTCAAAATAATTCCAATGTCACATATATTTTTAGTCCGGAACATTTTTGCTTGTTAGATATTCGCAATAATTTCATCAGTTATTCAGGAGAAGGGAAAGCGATAGATAAAAATAAAGCGATGGAGATTGTTTTATTTAATTTGGAAGAGATTGGCAATTTTACACCTGCATTTCTGCGCATATCTGTGGACAGTAAAATGAATAGATTAATTGAATTATAATTAATTGTCGTGTTTGTCTTTCTTTGGAATTATTTTTTTAGCTATAATCAAACATTCAAATTAGCAAGTGTCTTAGTTTATAATGAGTAAATCCCAACTCTCGTCAGGATTTATTTGATAGTTTAATATATTTTTTCATATCAAAATCAAAGAGTTCTTGTATTGTAACATTGAGTTCTTTGCTTATTATGAGTAGGGTATCATATCGTGGATTAGTATTCCCTCTTTCCAATTCTCCTATTGTTTTTTTTGCATGTCCGGTTCTTAAGCCCAGTTCTTCTTGTGAAATAGGTTTATTAGTCTCAGGGTTTATAACTTTCTTTCTTAATTCAGAAATTCTATAACCAAGAGCTTTTTTACAGTTATTAAGCTCGATATCATTCATTAACTGTAAAATTCTAAGATTAGTTTTAAAATTTAGGATACTTATAAGTATCCTTTTTATTTTTTTTGTACATTTATAAAAAAATACAAACATGAAAAAGACAAGCACACATTTTGAGCCTCAGTTTTGGAAAGGTGGTAAGAAGCGTTCCGGGTTACAGCTGATGGAGAACTTTTTCCAGTTCAATGATCTGGTAGCCTCTAAAGAGAAGTTAAACAGCATTATGAGTTACGCTGTAAAGCGAAATAGCTGGATCAATGAAGATCCAGCGGTAGTTTTTCAGTTTTATCAGGCGGTGCGGTCGTTTGTGCGTGCATGCTACCTTATCCATTTAGAAGGGAAGAAACGGGTTGCAGATCCTCCGGTAGAAAATCTTTCTCCATGGGTTCTCGGCTTGCTTTCGGAGAAAGAATACCAAAATCCAGTGTTGGTTTTTAAAAAAGCGTTTAAAGAATACAGCGTCAAAGAGTTTGATTATTTTATGTCCGGGATCGTCTATTTCTCAATGGGTATGTATGAAAATCTGCCGGAAAGAAATATCATCAATCCGTACATTCATCTGATAAAAATGCTGGATGCGGGACATCTTTTGCTGGAAAGGAGATGGAAGTAGGAGCTGGGAGCGGGAAGATGGAAGAAGGAAGGTAGTTTGAGTTGTAGTGACGTATGGTTGGTATGGCAACATCTTATTTCAACGCTGTCATTCTGAATGAAATGGAATGTAATGAAGAATCTCAAATATTTCAGAGAGATTCTTCCTTCGTCATAATGACAGTGTTAAGCTAAGGATTTTAAAGCAAAGGTTTATAATATTATTCTTCTATTACAGGGAGCAAAGAGGGAATCAATTTCATTGATTTTTCTAAGCGGATGCAAAGCCATACAGCTTCATTTGCGACTTTGTCGCCATTTTTGCTCCCTTATTAATAAATGGATTGAATAATTTCTTTGCGTCAAAAAAACGGTTCTTCATGCAACCCTTCCACCTGATCAGAGTACATTATTCTATCCAGAAATGTCCTGTAGAATAGGTTCTGGCTTTACCTGCTACAATCACTCTTTCATTTTTGTTTTCACAATAAAGCTCACCACCTCTTTCAGAAAGCTGGCGGGCAAAAAGTTTATCTTTTCCTAATCTTGATGACCAGAACGGGATAAGTGAGCAGTGGGCAGAACCGGTTACAGGATCTTCAAGAATTGAGGACTGCGGGGTAAAATATCTTGAAACAAAATCACTGTCAGTGCCTGCTGCTGTCACTACAACGCCTCCCGGATCGAGGTTGATGAGGTCAAAAACGGATCTTTCAATACTGATTTTTCTGATGTCGTCTTCAGACTCATATACCAGAACGTAATCTCTTGACCGGAAGACTTCTTTCGGCTGTATATTGAGAGACTGAGCAATAGTGTCCGGAAGAGTAGAAGGTTCAGGCATTCTTGACGGGAAATCCATATAATAAAATCCGTCTTTTACATCAACGGTCAGTTCGCCGCTTTTGGTTTCAAAAATGATTCTGCTGTGCTGATAATTTAAGATGGAAGCCAGGCAATGAGCGGTGGCCAGGGTGGCATGTCCGCATAAATCCATTTCAATCTCAGGGGTAAACCATCTCAGATGGATGGTATTGCCGTTATCAATAAAAAAGGCTGTTTCTGCCACGGCATTTTCACGGGCTATTTTTAAAAGGGTCTCATCAGGCAGCCAGTTTTTCAATGGAACAACACAGGCCGGATTTCCATGGAAAATCTCTTCTGTAAACGCATCTATCTGATATAATTCTAATTTCATAATGGAGAAAATTTAAGTCTGTAATAATTCAAAGATGAAAATAATATTTTGTTTGGTGTTGATTTTTTATAACTGTTTCTGCTTTTTAAACACGGAAAAACCTTCTGATGATTCTTCTCTTCTTTTTGTTTTTAAAGCGAAAAGGGGATGATTGCTCAATAATTTCATAGCAGCCGATTCGCCTTTCCAGGTCGGGTCTCTGTCCAGAAAATAAAAAACAGCATCATCACTGGTTTTTATTTCAAAAAAATATGACGGAAACTTATTCAGTGTGTTTCTTACAGGCATATAGGTAAGTTCTTCTATTTGCTCTGAAGAGTAAGATATTCCGTTAATGATAAGGCCGTCATCAGTCAGAAAAACATCCGCCGGCGGAAGATTTTTTTCCAGCATCCGGTATTCTGATAAACATACCAATATAAAAAACAGAAGGGCCAGTATATTGGGAAAAGCCAGTTTCACAAGATCTTCTTCCTCTTTGCTGATACAGTAAATCAGTATTGATACCAAAAGAACAATCATAACAATGATTCCATATCTGAAAAAGAAGAATTTGAAATAACCCGGATTTAATTTTTTCATGAATAACAGTGTTGGCCTTCCTTACCATTACGTTCAGATGGCAAAAAATGTATTATGTTCTATAAAAATACGAAAGTTTGTCATAATATTTCATCTGATATTTCTCATCAATCTGCTTGAAACCAGATGTAGCTTCTGAGGAATGGTCTGCATAAAAATCAGCTGTTGGTTCAAACTATTGCAACTACAGAACAGAGAGGCCGGAAAACTTGGATATGAAGTGGAAAAAAAAGAATTTTGAGCCCTGTAATTCAATAAGTATCATTCCATTAAAAAAAAATAAAGTTTACTGCAGCTACAGAATGGTGAGGCCAAAAAACTTGGATATGAAATAGAAAAAAAAGAATTTTGAGCCCTGTAATTACAAAAATATCATTCCGTTTCAGAAAAGTAAAGACTACTGCAACTACAGAATAGAGAGGCCGGAAAACTTTTATAAGAGCAAAAGAAAAATGAAATTTGAACGCTGAAGAATGTGAGTCGTCATTGAGTTCAAAAATAGTATACGGAGCACACAGAAGCAGTATAAAAAATGTAGTGGTTGCTGGTCTCAAATAAAACGGCAACACATTGACAAGTACGTGGTCTTTCTGATGAGAACCACAGTCGTTCATAAGGATGAGACCAAAAATCGCCCGGAAAATACAGAATTTCATTCAAGGCGGTTGCCTGTCATCATGCGGGTATTTCCCGAATCATCAATTTTTATCAAAACTAATTTCAATAATCACATGAGTACACCTTTAAATATAATTTTCAGCTGGTTTGAAAAAGGCGATATTCCTACAGAACATCAGTTTAAGGAGACCTTTTCTTCATTCCGCCATTTAGACGAAAAGATCAAGATGGACGAGGTGGCGGGCTTGCAAGAAGCTTTCCAAAAAACACTGTCTGTAAATCATCTCGAAGATGAAAATGCACATCATCTTTTCCTGGCAAAGCTCAATGCATCCAACCTCACCGCTGCCAATGTAGCTGAGTGGAAAGAAAAACTAAAAATCAAATTTGCTGCGACTGTAGATGGGGACGGAGAGACCGGAAATGTCTATACAAAAGAGCAGGTGAGTGAATTTGTGAATATGCTTCAGGCAAAGGACAATGAAATGCTTGAACATATTACAAAAATCAACGCATTGCTTGCTTCTGATGATGTAAATCTTGATGAAATCCAGAAAATCGTAGACTACATCAAAGAAAACAGAACCCAGATAGAATGGCTTAAAGAAACTGTTATGAACGGCAGCTTTGATGATAAGATCAAACTGATAGGAAGCTATTCAAACTGGGGTGCAGTCACGTATCAGAATCAGCTTAATGACTTGATATATGATAAAATTAAAAAAATAGAGGACGCAGCCGCTGCTGAAAAAATCAAACACGAAGAGAGAGTGAGGGGAGACTCCAGGATACAGCACAATCTGGACACATTCAGTTTTGTGATTGATGCCTATGACACTGTTACAATGTTTACAGTCCCCATTAAAGTAAGACGGATAGACCCCAATACCATTGAAGTGCTATTCGATTCATTACCCCCAAATATAATTCAGTTAACAATCAAAAAAATATAATTATGGACATTAAATACGCTTATTATCGAAGCTCTGTTGGATACAAAATTGAAGGAAAAACAGACAATGATATTTTAACTGCCGGAGGCAGCACGAGACCAATCAGTTCTTTCTGGCATGACGGAAATTTGAATCCGTTGGATTATGTGCCGAAAACACGAACCTTAACCATTAACGGGACTTCTTATGATTTGTCAGCCAACAGATCATTTACAACACCGGACACCATTACCCGATTAAAAGGTGGCGCATCCGGTTCTTTGGTTGCCGGAGATGTTACCCTTGCGGCAGGTGCTAATATGGCAGTTACTCAATCCGGAACTACCATCACATTAGCTTCTACGGATACAACTTATAGTGCAGGTAACGGTCTTACATTGGCAGGAACTACGTTTTCTTTACCGGTCACTACTTCCGGTACAGGGAATGTGGTTACAGGAATTACCCAGACGACCAACGGAATAACAGTGTCTCTGGGCTCTATGCCTACCTCAGCGGATCTGGCTAATTATATCCCGTTATCACAAAAAGGTACAGCAAACGGGGTAGCTTCACTGGATGCATCAGGGCAGGTTCCGGCATCTCAGTTGCCATCTTATGTGGATGATGTTTTGGAAGGGTATTATAAAGTGGCTGACGGAAAGTTTTATAAAGAAGCGGCTTATACCAATCTGATCGCAGGAGAAACAGGTAAAATTTATGTATCTCTTGATAATAACAAGACTTACCGATGGACAGGAACTACATTCGTTTATATCACTTCCGGGGCTGTAGATTCTGTAAATGGATTAACAGGGGTTGTAGTCTTAAACAAATCCCATGTCGGTTTAGGAAATGTTGATAATACGGCAGATGCTGCGAAAAGTGTTCTTTCCGCTACGAAATGGGCGACAGTGAGAACCATTACGCTTTCCGGAGTCACTGCAACGGCACAGAATATTGACGGTTCAGGAAACGTAACAGTACCCGTAACGGCTGTTCCTGCTACATTACTTACAGGAACTGCAGCAGTCAATACAACAGGGTCAGCTGCAAAACTGACTACACCGAGAACAATCTCTGCTACAGGTGATGCTGCATGGACAACAACCTTTGACGGTTCGGCAAACGTAACCGGGGCATTAACATTAGCTGCAACAGGAGTAGCTGCAGGTACTTACGGTCAGGTTACAGTGGATGCTAAAGGTAGAGTGATAGCAGGAAGTAATGTTTCAAGTTCATACACCACTTCTATTTCCGGAACTGCAGCAGTGACCCACAATTTAGGTTCAAGAAATGTAGATGTTATCATGTATGATACAGTAACATTTTATAAAATAGATGGCAGGATAAAACTAACCGATCCGAATAAGATAGATATTGAATTTGATTCTGCCCTGCCTAATCCTGTATCTGTAACAGTAACCCGTAAAGATATTTAAAATGGATGTTAAATACTCATATTATAACACCTCTAAAGGCTATAGAGTAACGGGCGGTACAGCCGCCCAGTTTTTAAAGGCTGATGGTTCTTTAGATAATACTTCTTATGCTGCTCTTAATGGTGTTCAGACATTTACTAATGTCAATACTTTTTCACAGAGTCCGGTTATACCTGCGGGTACATTAAATGGTCATGCTGTAAATGTTGGTCAGTTAAATAATAATTTAAATAATTATTTTCCTAAAAAAAATACTGTAGGAATAACTGTTAACTTAAATGATTTAACCTTAGAAGGGATTTATTACGGTTATCAGTGGGTAAATTCACCATTAGTATCACCTACCGGTATTGCAACGGTAACTGTAAAAAAATATTCCAATGACTGGATCAGGCAGGAATTTGATTTAATAGAAGGAGGTACAGGATTAACCTATGTAAGAGATCGCCATAATGGAACTACATGGGGTGATTGGAAGATTGTAGCAAACAGAGACTGGGTTACAAGTCAACTGACTGATAAAGTAAATAATGTGAACAGTGCTACCGGTGTAGGATTTAATTCCGGGAATGCAGATTCTCCTTTTATGCAGCATTCTGCATCAGGTGTGATTAATCTTGCTACACAAAACTGGGTGTCCAACAATTTTACAACACCTTCATTTTTAGCTCAGAATTATGCTTTAAGAGCAGGGTCTAACGCAACAGATACCTGGGTTAATACCTCTTATGGTCTTACTACAAATCCATACATTCCCGGTAAAACATTTAATGCTTCCGGTGCCTGTTATTTGCAGGAAGCTACTTATGGGAGTGCAATGGGGTTTTTGAACAGCCCGGGAACCGGTGCGGGAAACCCTACGGATGATTGGTGGTTCAGGCTTAAAATGCTTCACAGTAATGCCAATGGGTATTATGGTGAGATAGGGGTGAAAATGACGGGAGGCGGTAATTCTCTTCGGTATAAAAGATTCGAAAATGGAGTAGACAGTGGATGGATAGAAGTGTGGGACAAGCAAAATCTAACCCAGGGAAGTATCAATAACTGGAATGCAGCCTACAACAATATTTTATCAGATATATTAAACTTTAATAATAACCAGGGCGACTTCACAAGATACTATAAATTAGACGGTTCGTCTTTTGACAAACTGAGGATAGGAACAGGTATCGTAGATACAAGAGTGATGGGGAATGGACTTGGGTCAGACGGTTCAAGTACTTTCTTGCCTAATTCGGGAAATAAAGCTTTAAATCATAAATTATTACCGCTATTTCATGAAGTCTCAGGCAGAGGGTTTCAGTCTTCATTAATCCTTAAAGGGTGGACAGATGCATACAGAGCATGGAGAATAACAGGCCCGGCAGACGTAAGCAGCCAGGAAGGAGATTTCTTCTTAAGCCAGACAGTATCTGATACCGGAAAGTGGTTGAAAGAAAGGAAAATATGGACAGATAAACACTTTTCCGAGAGTAACATCAATAGCTGGAACTATGCTGTTTCTAATGGTATTCAGCTCAACCTTGAGTTTACGACCAATACAGGCGAAGGCTTAGTAATTGCAGACAATCATACCGGTAATGGTGAATCAGGTATTATAGATGCTAATCTGAAAAAATTTGTAGCAACAAAAAGAAAAGAGTACTATTTTTATGGTTCTGATTTTGGTACAAATAATGATTTTGAAGGTTTGAACTACCATTGGAAATGGAAACGTTTCGGAATGGGAAGAAAGGCCAATGAGAATGATAAGCTAACCGTAGAAGGATCTGTAAAAGCAGGTGGAAACTTTAAATCAGATGATGAAAACCCTAATACGGTATTCATTCCTAATGGTAAAGTAGCCAATCTCACAGATGAAATCATTAATGACGAAGCGGATTATACCATTAGATTAGATCCGCATGAATATGAATTCGGTTCTTCCAGCTATCTTGATATCGGTGATAGAAACAGACTTATCCATGTTATAGGAAACTATGTTAAGATGACTGTCAATTTCAAGGAAATTTTTCCAAAGCAACAGATCGTTATTTATAATTTTAGCGAGGACGGTAATCCGATGGCAATCCGATTATATGACCAAACCATTTATAAAGTCAATTCAGGCTGCTTGCTTAGATTGTATGTAACAAGATCACTAAGAGTAATTGCAGAAAGGGAACAACCTATTGAGATGATCTGGTAAAAAGTTTTATAAATATTCCGGGGAAGAATGAAATCAATAAACTTTCCCAATGATTTAATAGGATAAAAACCCGCAATCACAGGATGAAAATCTTCTGATTGTGGGTTTTTTATGATGTTGTAGCCGTGATGGAACTATCGGACAAGGAACCAGATTAAGGCACCGATTCCGGCATAAGCAGTAACGGTAATGATATCAGCTATGGGTTGTGAAAAACGTTTTTCTGCAATTTTCTCACTGTTGATCTGATTCTTGTGAAATTTCAAAACCTTTTTAGGACTGCGAACCGGGTGGGCAACCAGGCTGTCGCTTTCCCATCGGTCAACGATTATTTTATAGGATTTGCCATCAACGTCAATTTTAACATTTTTATTGGGGGCCAGTTTCTCCTGGATATTAATCGGGGCAGGGGATTGGGCAGCAGGTATGTTTTTCGCCTGCATAGAATTATTATCGGCCAATACAGCAGCTTTTGTTGGCTCCTGTTTATTATCAGTAGCTGTAGCGGTCTGTTTTTTTACCTGGTAAGTATAACAACCGGTAAAAGAAAATGATATGATGATGAGGTAAAGATACTTTTGCATTAGCCAAATTTAAGAATTAAACGGAAAAATCCGAATTTTCTTTTAAAAGATCCTGTTTTTGTAAAAAAATACAGCACCAGATGAAAAATCCGGAGGGTAAAATAAAACATATGTGTGCCCGGCTGTTTGTGAACCTTCTGATTGGTACATTCAATCATTTTTTTCAGATCCTTAAAGTAATAAATTATTGAAAATCAACATCTGTTATTTGTAAAATATGAGAAAAGGAGCAGAAGGTTGACGGTAATAATTCGGAAATTATCATATACAATGTTTGCCGGGATGGTATGCTCCTGTTAATATTGTCATGATATCATGTATTGACAATTATTCAATACGGGTTTTCCGAAAATTCAATGATTAGTAAAATACACAACATGAGCGAAAGAAAAAAGAACAACAGAAGTAAAGAAATTTCAGAACAATATCTCGAATTTTTAGATCGCCATATAGAAGATGTTCTTTCTGCGAGAACGGCAGATTTTATGAGCCTGAAGCAGATTGCTTCAGAATTGGCTATTTCCCATAAGCATCTTATAGATGTTATCCAGCATGAATTTGGCCGTCATCCCAGCTATTTCTACGATTTTAGAATTATCAGGGTAATAAAGGAAATATTATTAAAAGAAGAGGTGTCCATTGCTGAAGTTGCGAGAAAATTCTCCTATGACCCTTCTAACTTTTCAAAGTTTTTCAAAAGGCAGACAGGTCAGACCCCGGGAAGCTTCCGCAGGCAAAATAAAGATTAAATTTCTAAAGAATATCATATCAATCAGTAAAGGAGCTCTGAAAAGAACTCCCTTATTGATTTTCACTTTTGTGAACCGGTTGATGCTTGTGTACTATTGAAACATCCTCCGCCATTTGGTCATGGTATTTCTGCTTAGTCCAAAGTGTTCAGCGATCTCAAGGTTATTCATTTTGTGATTTTTTTGATACGTAAGGATGCGCTGAATATCCGCTTCGTTATAGGATCGAAGTTTTTGATTCATCTTTCTGATGTCTTTATCTCTGGTGCCAAAGATCCTGTTGTTCAGTTCCAGAATATCCATGGCAGAAAGCATTTTCTTTCCCAATAATTTTTCGCATTCCGCCTTCTTATGGGGGAATTTCAGGTCGATGATGTCTGAATAGATCCGTTTATAGTTAGGTTGGTTCTTTTTTTTCATTTTTATTATAAATTCTGGATGAAGTAATCCGGTAGATTATTTTGTTTTTTTATTTCTGATTTGATGCTGTCATTTATTATTTTTTGCTATCCACTTGCATAATGTAGTATAAGGAATTCCATAATCATCTGTGATCTGACGTCTGGTCTTTTCTTGTTTTTCTATCAGTTCCAGAATAAAATCTATCATCTCCTGAGTATAAATATTCTTCCTGAAACGGGGAAGCTTTGATGCGTTAGATTCCCGGATTGATGCGGAAGGTGGAGCATATAAGATCAGATGTTGGGAATATATTCTGAAGAAATCATATTCAAGCAGCTTGCTCCATCTCAGTAGAATATCAGTTGGCAGGCTTTCCTGAAGATACATTTCGTTAATTTCAATTTCTGTACATTTCATAAAATTACAGATACGGGGTGAGTCAATGTTGTTTTCTTTGACCCGTAACTGTATGAGTTGCCCAATATGAATATTTCTAAAATTTGACTCCATAAACAGTGCTTCTTTAAAAGGGGAGAAGGATTATCTGTGCTATCAATCAATAGTCAGATGATATTGATTTTACAAATACCTTCAGTTAAAATAGTATTGATTCGGTATTCATTACCTTTTTTTCAGATCTCATTTTCAATACCTGAGTCTTAAGTATATGCAATGCTGTATTATTCATTATATACATTGAATCATAGTATTGATTAACGTTTTTTTTCATTCAATTCATCATTGGATCTGCATTTAAAATTCATTTAAAATTGATAGCCTTAGCCCCGTACACCACTTCCCGGAGCTAAGGAACTATCAATTATTCAGCTTGCCTTATTAATCAGGGCAAGTCTGTGTAGAGATACAGTGCCAGTTCATGGATGCATCACCTTCTTTAAGAGTATAAATTTTCATACACTTATTGGTGGTATCATACACCATCATACCCTCTACAGGAGCTGTAATGACAGGAGTTACTCCATCAGCTGCAACCGGTTGATTGGATGCATTGAATTTCACCCTGTTCGGCACAAAACCTTTGGTTTTGGCCTCCAGGGCAAGCCAGCCACCTTTTCTTACCATTGGCCAGTTATCGGTACCGGCTCCGGCTCTGCCTAGTGCTGTAATACCTGCTTTGGTAGATAATGCAGGAGAACCGGTGGTCGCAATAGCTCCAGGCTTATAGCAATAGGTGCTTCCTACAGCAAATGTGATGTACCTTAAAGCATTATCTGCATTGAAGTCATTCATAAATACCCATCTTCCACCTGTGAATATCCCCGGAATTGTTTTTATGTTTGTAGTAAAAGAGGCATCATCTGCTACGACCATCTGGATGCTGTTTCCTGCTGAGAAAGCAGCTCCATAAGCTGAGAGATCTGCCTCGAAGTATAAACCTCCCGGAATATTTGAACGTTGGGAAAGCCATGCTCTCTGGATTCTCTGCAACGTATTCCCGGCAAGCGTAATATTGACAAGCGGTGTTGTTGTAACATTGTTGTCTCCCATTAAGAAATAGGTTTTGTCATTCACAAATCCGGTTCTTGATGAATTTTGGTTTGGATTAACAAAATCATTGATGGTTGCCACTGTAAGGATTGTTCCGCTGTTCACACTTTTTGATACCTTCTGTTCAAACGCTTCTATATCATCACGGGATACCCCGAAGATATTATTGTTGAATGTGGTATTGGCAGCTCCGTTCCAGACAATTGATCCATCCGTAGCGAGATAATGATCCGTATTGACCTGTCCCAGTGTAATACCATACTTGATGGCCAGATAAGAATCTACTTTTCTTCTTTCTGTAACACTAAGATTTCCGTCTCCATAAACAATGGTTTCACCCAGATTTCCTACAAAACCTCCGTTATCACTATTATTAGTTCCAATTTGTGTAGAACCGAAAGCATGCCCCCCGTTCAACAAACCGATGGCCGGATGGGCTGCGCTCATAGAGACCGTATTACCATTAATAGCTTTACCAGTTGTTGTATTGAAAAGATTATGGTATATGATGCTCGGTATTAAAGTTGATCTTGTTACACCTGGATTAGCGAGGTATCTGTAGGTTTGGGTAGCATTAACCCTTTCTGTACGGTTATCATACATGTCTCCAAAACCATCCCAGTAATCAATATTCCCGGTTAATTTTGAATTATCAAGCAACGAGCTAAAAATTCTGGCATTATTACCTGGAGTTGAAAGGCCCTCTTTGGTCAGGACAAAGACATCATACATAGTATTGGTAAAGGTTCTTACCGATGTATTACCAAGTGTCTGGCTGTTTGCTGTAAAATTAATTCCAGGATTAAAGTTGAAATAACTGGCACCACCCAACTTGAATTTTGGCAACGCATTGGTTCCTAATTGTGCAGAAGTGGTTCCTGAGAACTGGTCTGTCCATGCGGTAACATCCGTTCCGTCTCCTGTGTTGGTTGCATCTTTATCAGCTCTGTACCAATAGGAAAGATTATTCACGACTCCACCTGGGGCCAATCCAAATCCTGCAAAAGTAAAGAACTGTCCGTTGGCTAATGTTACATTGGCCGTCTGGTAAGTCACCCCATTTATAGTAACTTCCGTAGTCATTGGCGTGAAATTATCCGTTGCATCAAATGTTTCATCCGAAGACTGTACCAGATACAGGTTTTTAATTCCTTTTGGCCATGCAACAGTTACCTGTCCCACATTTCCTGTGTTCTGTGTTTTCCAGATCGCTTCGAAACGGAAATTCGTTTCCCCATTGGTGCCGCCGGTATAAGCCATTGGAGTTTTCAGTCCTTGCTTCAGATTGTTGTCCCCAATCATTAGGTATTGCTGGTTGACAGGGAGCCCGGTGGTATTGGCAACATTGTTGTCAGCCAGTCCTGTTGTGGAAACGATGAGCTTTTGACCACTGTTGATACTTCCTGATTGTTTCTGGTTCAATACGGTAACCTCGTCTCTTGCAATACCGAAGATGTTGTTGTTGTATCCGGTATTGTTGGTTCTATCCCATACCACATTACTGTTGGTAGAAAGATAATTTTCATTCAGGGTAACCCCGTTCTTTACGGCAAGGTAAGAGTTGATTCTTGATTGTTCATTGGCTGTTAATGTACGTTTGTACCAGATAACTTCCATGATGTCTCCCGGGAAAGGTCCGGAAGCGTCCCATCCGGCATGACCTACTCTTAGATTACGGCCATAAAGCTGGAATTTATTACTATTATTAAAGGTCGTTGTTTCATAAGAACCATTCAGTCCTAACCTTTTTTCTCCTCCTGAAAAAGTGGATGTACCTCCATTTGCAACGGAATTATCCGCTATTGTTGAGAATACATTGGATTCACCGATATTGAAGTTTGAAGAAAAATCAGTGGAGGTTATGGTATTATAATATTCATAATGTCTTGGTTTGCCATTCGCAATTGATGCAGCCGGTTCAGCAGCATAGGTTGCATCATCATCAATTCCTGTAATACGTCCGGTTCCCAAAGTGATAGGACGCACCGCAGAGAAGATGGAGTGAGATACATTAGGCAGTTCTCCATTTGTTGGATTCAACATGGATGCATTATTATAGAATAATTTTGAAGCACTGTATCCTGTAGTATAAGGATGGAAGTTATGATCTTTGTCCGCTGAAGAAAGAGTCCATGTTCCTACTGCAGGAATGTCATTAGCATTGATGGAATTATCTTTCCATGCGGTTGCAATATCTCCGGCGTCATCAGACCTGATCCAGAAATCCGATCCGGCAACTCCTCCGGGAGCATATAGATATCCTGCAAAAGTAAAATACTGTCCATTGGCCAATGTCACATTAGCTGTGTTGTAAACCACACCATTTACGGTGGTTTCCGCTGTCATTGGGGTGAAAGTGGACGTAGCATCAAAGACAGGATTGGAAGACTGTACCAGGTACAGGTTTTTTACACCTTTAGGCCACGCCACCGTAACGGTTCCTACATTATTGGTATTCTGAACCTTCCATATGGCTTCAAAACGATGATTGGTTTCTCCGTTCGCTCCTGCGGAGTATACAAGCGGAGTATTCAGGATTTGTTTAAGGCCATTGTCTCCTGTTATCAGGAATTGCCCTTCCGCAAGAGAATTGGTATTGTCGATATTGGTATTCGCCAATGAATTCCCTGCACCAATGATCAGTTTTTGACCGTCATTTATACTTTGTGATTGCTTTTGATGTAAAGCAGAAGTATTATCTCTTGCAATACCCAGGATATTGTTATAATAGCTGCTGGCTGATCCATCCCAAACCACTGTACCCATAGAACTCAAATAATTTCTGTTTTGTTCTTTGCTTAGGGTTTGCCCGTATTTTATAGCAAGATAAGATTCTACTTTATTTACTTCTTCATCTGTTAGCTTATCTGCAAAAATGATCATTTCATTTTGCTGTCCCACTAATTGTGCCCCTGCATCTGCTTTTCCTACCATCATGGCATTACGTGTTGCAGCTGTATTTACATTCGAAATATTGGTGTTGTACGTTTGATGGAAACCATTTAATGTGATATTTACGGCATTATTTCCTCCTGTTCCGGTACCATTTTCCCAGGTACCTCCACCAATATAAGACCCGTTGATGGTATAGGTACTTTGAGGGTCGTATTCACCTATTACAGGATAGAATAAAAATTTGTTTCCTGTGAAACTGTACAATCCAGGATCGTCCATTGCATTTCCGGATCCTGCTACTCCAAATCCGAATAATGAAGATGCGGCACTAGTAGTATTTCCTGCAGAAAATAATGCCCCTTTGCTTCTGTCTATTATGTATCCCTGAGCATCTGCCGGGGCATATTGCAACCATTTCTGAGTTCCGTCATAAATAATTGTTGGGTTGAAGTTCGCTAATGTTGTGACATTGGAAAACTTCGGACGATAAGCAGCCGTTGCTTGTAGAAGAGAGAATGGTTTGTTGTTGAACTCATTCCATTGCTGAACGGTAGCATTGTCTGTAACTACAGTGGTTCCAGCATCTGAGAATAGGTTAGCAACGGCATCAGCACGGTACCAGGCTGCAGAAAATACACCACCCGGAGCGTAAGCATAACCGGCAAAGGTAAAATACTGTCCGTCTGCTAATGTAACATTGGCTGTATTATATACCACTCCGTTTACGGTAACTTCGGTGGTCATTGGAGTAAAGCTGTCAGTAGCATCAATTGTAGCATCTGAAGATTGAACCAGATACATGTTTTTTACTCCTTTAGGCCATGCAACTGTTACGGTTCCCACATTTCCGGTATTCTGTACTTTCCAGATAGATTCAAAATGGGCGTTTACTTCACCGTTGGTTCCGTTTGTGTAGTTCAATAATTTTTTCAGCGCTTGTTTCAGGCCATTGTCTCCTGCAATCAGGAATTGCCCGTCTGTCAGAGTATTGGCATTGGCTGTATTAGTGTTTGCCAATGAATTTCCAACTCCGATGATCAGCTTTTGATCAGGATTTTCACTGCGTGACTGTTTCTGGTATAAAGCAGAAAGATTATCCCTTGCAATACCTAAAATATTGTTTTGGTAAGCAGGATTAGAATTCCATACAATACTATTGGCAGAATTTACATAATCACCCGTAAGGGTTGTGCCCCATTTTACGGCCAGATAAGAATCTACACGTTTTTTTTCCGGTGCTGTAAGTGGCGTGGCAAATACAATAGCTTCATTCATTTGGCCGTCATGGCTTCCCCAGTTGGTATCACGTCCTATTCTAAAAATACGGGCTGTATTTCCTGTATTGACATTATTAAGAGTATTGGTATAAACAGATTCATTACCATCCAACCAAACTTTAGCCAACGGATTTGATGTGGTGGCTCCGGCTGCATTCAGCCATGAAGAACCTGCCACAAAAGGCTTTTTGTCTGCAAACAGATTGGTGGATAGGGTGGTATAACCACTTCCTGCCGTATAAAACAATAATTTGTCCGTAGTAGCATTATTGGAAATGTGTAATCCCGGATAATCCATACTCTGATCAAACCCAGCCAGTCCGGCAGCACCCAATGTACTCATTTTACCGGCAATATAAATACTTCCTTTTGCACGGTCTATGATTTCATTTCCGCTTCCCGGATCGGCTGCCATGAAGCCTCCTTGCGTTGTTCCATGTCCTGTTGAATTGAAGGTTACCGTTGGGTTGAAGTTCGCCAAGGTATTTTGATTTGAAAAGTTAGGCTGTAGGGTAGTGGTAGCCTGTACAAGATTATATCCTGTTCCCATCTGGTCAGTCCATTGGTTCAACGGAGTATTGTCCGATGAGGTGATGGCATCTGCCTTGTACCAAACCGCTGCTGCAACGCCTCCCGGCGATGGGGCCGAAACATTAACCGTCAGATCACTGAAGCTGCTGCAGGTGCCTGTGGTGATAGTCCATCTGAAAGTATAGGCTCCAGAATTCGTAAGTCCCGTCACATTGGTATTATACAGAGATGGATTGACTATCACAGGATCCTGGGCTCCGGCCGGCTTTGAAATCAATGTCCATAAACCTGTAGATGATACTCCCGGATTGTTCCCGTTGAGTGTAGCTTGTGATGCTCCTATTTCTAAGGTTTGATTGGATCCTGCATTGGCACCAACCTGTGTACTGACAAATATGGAGAATGTTCCTTCCAGGGAAGTTCCCGAGCAGGCATATTCCTTATCAAGAAATCCGGGATCTACTCCTCCTGCATTGGGAACGGCTTTTATTTTAAAAATATATTCACCCTGCTTATCCAGATTACTTATGGTAGTAGAAGTACTTGTAATCGTTCTGAGGTTGGAACTTTCATAAACCGGTGTGGCAGCTCCTGCTGGTTTGGAAATGAGTGTGAAATCATATTTTCCATCGAACCCCTGTAGGTAACTGCTGTTGATTGCCTCTTGATATACAGCGGGTAAAGGGATGGTAGCCGTTACTAACCCTGACCCCGGATAACACACTGTGGTATTAGGTACGGTTACATTGGGACGATTTCCATCTGAAATATGAATATAAAAGGACTGAGTGGTCTTACATATACCATCTCCTGTAGATAACCCAATGACATAAGTTCCTGTTCTCCATCCTCCGGAAGGTGGGGTTACCACTACATTTCTATTCATTGTGCCTGCTCCGTTCAATACAAAAGTAGGAGCTCCTCCCGGGGGAGTAATTCCTGAATTACTGACTGCAGTTGTTATAGATGCCGGATTGGAAGGGTCAATTTTAAAATAAAAAGTAATGGGTGTTGTTTTTCCCACCATGTTGCAATACACGGCACCTCCACTGCCTCCGGCACTATAAAGCTGCATTTGATCAGGATATGAGGAATCAAGAAAACTCACTTTCTGAGGATCCGTTCCATTATAGTTGTAGGTAATCTGGGGAGTCGTATAGGTTCCATTGGCATTTGTAACGGTTATGGTGAATACATAGGTTCCTGTTACATTTACCCCATTGAAGTAGATTGAACTATTCCTTAGGCTGGAAAATGAAATATTTCCCCCTGCCGGCTGACTGATGACATTTACAGTAACTGTCGTCCCAAATGCAGGGTTTCCTGATGAATTTGCCGTATTAGTGGCAAACATCGGGGAGGTACTACTCAAACTAAAATACCGATTGGTTTCTGTTGATGAATAGCATCTGTTTTGGGTGGCAGAAAGGGTGATTTGCGGATTGGGAATGAATCTTACAATCGCATCATCTTCGTACCAACAGTTGGGGTTGTTGATAGATGTGATCCTTAATACCGCACGATAGGCCGGATCAATATCGTGATTTGCTTTCTTTGAAAGGGTCAGGGTAGGGCTGGCCGTTGTCGTATTAGACATGGTGGCATTCGTGGTGGTGGTCTGGTTATAATATTCCTTATTATAAATGTTGTAATAGGTCCACGAAGCCGTATACCCTGTCGGTATTACTGCATTTAAGGTGGCTACACCGGTAACGGCGGAAACATTCGTGATGTCCGGACCTGCCGTAAAGGATGAAACCTCTCCCGGTGCCGTAATGGTTACCTGTGAAGTTGCAGTTCCTGTGGTACAGGGCTGTGCAATCTGGAATACATAATTTCCGGGATAGGTCATCCCTGTGACATTGGTATTGTAACCTGAGGGCGTTACAATCACCGGATCTGGTGCACCGGATGGCTTCGATATCAGGGTCCATAAAGGATTTCCTGATGTACTGCCACCCGGACTTCCCGATAGGTTGGTCGAAGTGCCGCAAATGACGGCATTGGCTCCTGCATTGATGCTGCAGTTCTGGGCCAGAATCATCATATTACCCATAATGAGGAATATGAAGAAAAAGACGGTTTGTTTTTTCATGATTTAATAGTTTTTAGCCGGATTTCCGGCATATACGTTTTGTAATGTGTTTTATAAATATGACTATGGGTTCAGTTTCATACAGTCGATAAATATTGATAGTACTGCTGGCGGTTAATATGGCCTTTGATGGCTTAATACTTATACCTACTTGATAGTGATTAGTCATAGCTATAAAGGACGGGACTAATAAAATTGCATTTCTTTCATTCTTTTTCATTTTAAGGTTTCCAGAAAGTCCAGACTTTGCCATTGTAGACAGCAAGTTGCCGTTTAACGGTATCATAGGCCATCATTCCGGGGGCGGGATCAATGATGTTGAGGTGGGGGCTGGCTACTTTGGGTAATATCATCGCTTTGTTGGTATCAGACAGAATCAATATACCCGGTGTGGTATCTGTAGCAGCTGCCGACCCGATGACGGATTTTGCGGTTGTGGATTCAGTTTTGCCGGTCTGGATTGCAATGTTGGCAGTTCCTGTGTTGTCAACACTTAAATCAGTCCATGTTCCGGAATCCTTCAGGTATTTTACTTTGTGGTCAGTGGTGTCGTAGATAATGGTACCATTGTCCGTAATTCCTGTTTTCGTTTCTACGTAGGGAAGTATCAATCCCCGGTTTTCCGTGTCTGCAAATTCCAGGGAAACCGATGTGTTGGTGACGGTCGGTTTTCCTATGGCAATCTGAGACTTCACGGTACCCGTTACGGCAAGTAGAATTGCCATGGGCAGAAGTTGTTTTTTCATGATTTTTAATAGGTTTATATGAATGAATGTTTTCTTTAGTGAACTGTTTTCTTTCAAAATGACCTTGTCTTTGAAGAGTAAGAACAGTCCGGTTCATTGTCTAATTATTTTTCTGATTTCAATCCAGGGTTTACGTGTGAAACATAAAATTGTCTGTAATGATGTTTCGTTTCAGTCAGGAAATGATGATTCCTGTCCGCATCGGATAAACCGGTCGAATGAGCATGAACCCTGTTGAATTTTCGTTGAAATAAAAGAATGGAAGCTACCTTAAGAACTGAAAGGAAGCTTTTGGAATGAATGGTGGCGGACGGTTGAAATGTCGGAATAAGTTTAAGTCTGAAAACCATTGATCAGGATAAACTTTTTTCAGAAAAATATCCAGTAGATGAACTAAGGCCGGGATTTTATTTTCAGCGTCCGGCATAAGAAATTTCATTGTATGCTGATTGGGTATGACAATCTGCTTATCACTATCGGAAATAGAAAGTAGGGATTGGTCTGATTGATTGTCATTGTTGAAGGTCAATACATTTCTATTGCTATGTTTGACAGACTGAGAAAGGTTTTCTTTCTTCTTTTGTTTTGCTTTGCCGGATAGGGAAGTCTCTTTTCGTCTGTGCTTTTTCTTCACTTTCTCCTTTGCGGTTGGTATAACAGATATTTTTTCTATTCCTGAAACAACAGTACCCTCTGATATAAACAGAGCTGCTGAAGGTGTAGCTGCATCTGATGAGCTAATGTCATCATATCTGCAGACAGCCTGAGCCATTTGGAGGTGAACCAACAGTAATAACAATAATAAAAATCTTCCCCCTCCAATGGAATGCAGAGAGAAGAGTTGGTTCATCATGTTATTTTCAGAATCGGTTTTCATTTTGATGCAATATTATAGCTACCACAAGATTTACACAAGCTTGATACAGGAACAATTCGGAAAGTTTCATGTACTGTTTAAACGATTTTACAAATTTTCTATATTGAAAATCAGCTGGTTAAAAAATATTCATGTTTTTGTTTTAAATCTAAAAAATACCAAATAGGTATTTGTATTTTTGGTATATATATTTCGTTAAATTTGCACAAATGGTAAATGTTTGACCGTGTTTGTAATGTGAAAAATCAATCAGTACAGTGATCATGAAGCATTGAACTGAAGAAATAGTTTTTAAATATTAATACACTTTAAAGATCAGTTAAACTTTAATTTTTCAAGACTTATATAGATTTTTTAACCAATGATTATGTTTTTTTATATTAAATATTTACTCTATAAACTAATTTCTGATGAAGAAAATATATTTATTTTTTGTGTTTTATCTTTTTTTTTCCACAGTAAGTGCGGAAACAATTTCATGTCCCGGAAATAAACAAATTGATCAACTGATTGATAAAGGAACTGCTCTTAATAATGAAGGGGGAAATAAAGAAGCGCTCAAATTGTTTCAAAAAGCTAATGATCTTGCCAAGGCTATAGGATGTGAAAAAGGAGAACTGAATGCAACAAGAAGTATAATGATGTTTTATTTCAATACGTATGACTATAAAAAAGCATTGGAAATATCAAACAGAGCAAGAGAGTTGGCGATGAGCCAAAAAGATTATGAAACCTTATCTTCCTTATGCAGTAGAAGAGGAGCGTCTTATGATGAGCTGGGCTTGTATGATGAGAGTTTAAAGGAGCACGAAGCTGCTGCAGAATATATGAAACTTATTGCAGAGCCGGATAAGAGACATTATCAGGCTTCTTTGGTTTATTATAATATGACACCATACTACCAGGACCGATCAAATGAGAAAGTGCTGTATTATCTGAAAAAAAGCAGAGAAGAGGTTTTAAAAATAAATAATAATAGTAAAGATATTCCTTTAGAGAAAAAAATTGATATGCTGGTATCAATAAATATGAACCTGGGGATACATTATAGAGACCGCAACAATAAAGGAAGAAATGTGAAGCTTTCTGAATTCCATTTTATGGAAGCTTTAAAACAGTTTGATTTAGTGAAAGGAGATGTACTTCCAAATACCAAAATAGATTTATACCAGGCACTCCAGGAGTTTTATCAGATGAAAAAAGATTATAAGAAAGCCATAGAATATGGAGAAAATATGCTGATTCTGGAGAAGTCAAATAGTATGCCTTATAATCGGAGAGTAGGATATATGGTACTGGCAAAATCTTATCTGGGAATTGGTGATCATGCAACCTCTCAGAAATATCTTGATCTTTTTTCAAAACTGAATGATAGTATCAATTCTGCAGAAAAAGATGCAGTGGAAGCTCCTGTTAAAAAGATAATTTCAGAAACAAAAAGCAATGGTGAGAAAAAAATAAAGGGAATTGCGGTTATTTCTTTTGTTATTATTGCCCTTATCATCAGTGGAATGCTGATATACCGGAGAAGAAACTATAAGATCATTCATAAAAAGTACGAAGAACTGATTGCCAAAATACAGCATGAAAATGAAAACAGTAAAGTAGAACCGGAAGCCGAAAAAAATAATGAAAGTAATGGAGTAAAATCCTCTATTACCATTACGGATGAAACATTAAAGATGCTACTTTTTAAGCTTGAAAAATTTGAAACATCAAAGAAATATCTGAGACAGGATTTAAGCCTTACATGGATGGCTAATAGCCTTTCAACCAATACCAAATACCTTTCGGAAGTTATAAAAAACAATAAAAACCATAATTTCACAAGTTACATCAATGAGCTCCGCATCAATTATATCATCAGGATGCTTTATGAAAACCCGGTGTACAGGGAATATAAGATTGCATCCCTCGCAGAAGAGTGCGGATATGCCACCCCAAGGGTCTTCGTAAACGCTTTTAAACAGCAGACAGGAGTTGCCCCTTCTTATTTTGTGGAACAGTTGAAGGTTGCTGTAAATGTTTAACTTCTTACAATTAAATATCAAAAGGCTTTTTAGTAAGTAATAATTAAAACTTTTATAATTTTCACTTTTATTGTATGAGAAAATCATTTTATCTTTTTATTCTACTTTCTTATTTTAATATTACTCTTGCTCAGAATAGGCCATCCGGTACTACGCCGAAAGAAAAATCTATTGACAGACAGCTGGATGAGATTATTAAAGAAAGTAAAACATATACTGCTCCTAAACAGGAAACGTTATTACTTAAACTAATGTCAGAATCAAAGAAAGAAGGATATGACTGGGGAGTACTCCGAAGTGGTCATGCTCTTACATCTGTTTATCTTGGAGAAGGTGAATATAAAAAGACGGTAGATTTAGTAAATGAATTAAAAAAAGTAGCCAATAACAAGAAAGATATTTATGGATATATTTCAGGTATATACCGTAGAAATGCTTTAGCTTTAGGATATTTAGGCTTAAATGATGCCAGTCTGAAAGATTTCAAGGATGCAATCAGTTACGCAAAACAAATTGAAAATGAAGACCGGAGGAAACATCAATTGGCTTTTAGTTATGAGAATGTTAATATATATTACGAAAATAAAGAAAAGGAGCTGGGGATCAGTGATACGATTCTATCTAACTATCTTAAAAGCTTTGAAATAGCTAAAACGATAAGTGATAAAAATACGGAAGTACCTATTGATGATAAGTATGGATTGATTGCATACTTATCTATGTCTCTTGGCCATTCTTATGTAGAACGTAATGATCTTGGAACAGCTGAAAAATATCTATTAAATGCACAAAATATCTATGAAAACAAAAAATATAATACAGATCCTATACATAAAGCTGAAACCTTCAATGTGCTAAGCCAATTATATATTAAGAAAAAACTGTATCAAAAAGCAATTGAATATGCTACAAATGCATTAAAATTTGAGAAGCAACATTCTTTTCCTCATGAGAGGAAACAAACTTATGAGCATCTTCTTCAGGCATATCTGAAGATTGGTGATAATGAAAAAGCAGAATTCTACAGAGAAAAATTTACAACTCTTAGTGACAGTCTAAATTATGAAGAGAAAAAGACTGCTAATTTAACCATGAAAAAGATGGTTACGGATGAGGTCAATGAGCATAAGGCAATTTCAAAAAAACAGCTGACTGCTATAATAGGTTTGTTTCTTCTTGCTGCAATCGTTGCAAGTCTGCGTTGGAGAAGAAAGAACATGATTATTCATGGGAAATATAAAGATTTGATCGCTAAAATAAGTGCACAACAGTCAGGGGACATATTGAAATTACAAACAAGTGCCGGAAATAATGAAATGAAAACTTCGTCTATCACCATTACAGATGAAACCCTGAAAACATTACTTTTTAAACTTGAAAAGTTTGAAGCTTCAAAAAAATATCTCAGGAAGGATTTGAGTCTTACCTGGATGGCCAGTAATTTAGGTACCAATACAAAATACCTTTCAGAAGTCATAAAAAATTATAAAAACCATAATTTCACAAGTTACATCAATGAGCTCCGCATCAATTATATCATCAACATGCTTTATGAAAACCCGGTGTACAGGGAATATAAGATTGCATCCCTCGCAGAAGATTGCGGATATGCCACTCCAAGAGTTTTTGTGAATGCTTTTAAACAGCTAACCGGTTTTACCCCTTCTTATTTTATCAATCAGTTAAAAGAAGAAGCACAATAAAGATCTGTTTTCATAAACAATAGGCACCCGTTGAGAAATGGGTGCCTATTGTTTTTAAAGCAGTTGATTAACAAAATGATAATTTCTGGTTTAAAATAATTCTGTCTGCGCCAAAAATTGATGACTGATGATAAAATTATCAGTCCTTTTGGTTTCTAAGAAGTCTAAAGATCAAATTGTATCCCCAGGTTGGCCACGGTACCTGAACCTTTGATATAATAGCGACCTTCATTGGTTGCGCCCCTTACTTCGGCATGAACCGGATAATAATCAGCATTGAGCAGGTTATTAATAGAAAACATAAAAGTGAACTTCTGATATTTATACTTCGTTTGCAGATCCACAAGGTTATACCCTGAAATCGGATATTTCCCATAGTTATAGGCTTCAGAAGGAAATACATCTCTCCCTCCTAAATGCAGGTATTGCAGATAAACATTCCACTGTTCGGTTAATTTAAAATCAACATTCAGGTTTATTTTGAAAGGTGAAATAATGGAATTGTCCAGCTTGTCCCTGAAATTCCCCTCATTTTTCAAATCCTGACGGCCATTCATATAACCAAGCACGGTACCGACTGACAACCATTGAAGAGGTTTTACATTGGCGACAAATTCTACCCCGTAAATACGCTGGGGCACCTGGCTCAGTTCGTAATTACCCGGAATAGAAGTTTCGGCGAAGGTAGTTCCTTTCTTAGAAGTACTATAATAACCTGTCAATTGATAATCCCATACGTTCATCTTACCATTTATTCCGAATTCGAAATTATTGACGACAACAGGCTTTGGATCAATCTGGCTCAATGGCACACCATTACGTAGAATAAGTCCTACATCACCAATTGAATATCCTTGTGAAAAGGAAGCGAAAGGCTGTAAATAGCTGTATTTATTATATCGTGTTGCCAGGTTAAATACAAAAGCATCCGAACGGTTATTTTCACCGGTGGTCAGCTTACCGTTTTTGGTAAGATCGCCGACATTGAACCTGATATTTTCGTAACGTATTCCTCCTTTTAAAATCCAGTCTGTGCCTATGTTTACTTTACTCTGAACATAAAGAGCGAGATTATTCATATTCATATCCGGTGTTACCAGCTCGTCTTTCAGCGTTTTCTGCACCGTGTGGTCTTTCAACAGGTCTATACCGTAAATAAGTGATATTTTGGAAGTTCCGCTAAGTTGAAAAGGAGTATTGAAATTCAGTCTGGCTCCCTGGTGGTCTGAATAGTTTTGATTGTAAGTTTCAAAAACCGTATTCATATCTTCGTAATACAGGCTCAGGTTGGCCGCTGTTTTTCCATATTGTCCATCATACTTCAGATGTAAAGCTTTGTTATAGGGTGTACCACCATTAGCCACCACATCGGAAGGAATAGCAACTGCCGGTGATTCACCAAACTTACCCGTAGTACCTGCATACTTAGTGTCCTGTAAGCTGCGGTAATAATTTCCCATCAGTTCTATATGATGATCCGGGGCAATCTGGTAACCGATCTTAGCCAATGTATTATAAGACATGGTTTCGCCCAGTCCGTAAAAAGGGCTTACAATGGTTGCATTGGAACCCCGAACAACACCCGTACGCCCCATCTTTCCCTGTAAAACGTAATCCCACTTTCCAACCTGTCCGGAAAAGACCTGAGCGATATTATAGCCATAGGTTTTGCTAGGCCTTACCAGACTCAGTGAATTATTGAGATAAGTAGATGAGCTCAGCTTTTTACCTTTTTTCGGCTTTTTGGTAATATAGTTGATCACGCCTCCTGCAGCTCCGTTACCATACATTGCCGTAGCACCATTGATGACTTCAATGTGATCTATCGCACTGGCGTCAATGGTACGCAGATCACGTCCGCCGTTACGCAAAGGTGTTGACTGTGGAATACCGTCGATAAGGACCAAAAAATTACGTCCACGGATTTTGGCAATGAAGTTATTCTGGCTCTCTTCGCTGGGGGATATGCTGGGTACCTTTTGCATCAGGATAGAAGGAAGGTTATCATTGATCTGTCGCTGCTGGTCAAGCGTCTTACCGCCAATATAGGTTATTGATGACGGAACTTCGTCAATGTGTTCTGCCAGTCTGCTTGCAGTAACAACAACTTCATCCAGATTATGCTGGGTAGGCTGTGCAGTCTTTATTTGCATAACAAACGGTTCAGCAAACTGATGATGTTCTTCGTACACTTCAATAGATTGAGTTGTGCTTTCAAAACCCTTCAGGCTGATTACCAGTTCATATTTTCCGTACATGACCCCTTCAAACTTAAAATAACCGTCTTTATCAGAACGGGTATTTCCTATTCCTGTTAACTGAACATGTACATGGGCCAAAGGTTTCCCCTCTGCATTGACGATACGACCACTTATATTCCCTTTTTGCTGTACCTGAACCGAATACACAGGTAAAGATGTTTCGGAAATAAAGGGGACCTCTGCAGAAACTTTTGAGGATAACGAATAAGAAAAATATAAAAGGGCGGCTGTAATTTTAGCCATTTTGTGCGGGTTGACTTTCATTGCTGTGAATACTACGGTACAAGGTTCCTAACTACATATTAATTAAAATATGACGGGTGCAAAGATATATTATTTTTACTTATTCTAAATAGTACTTAATTGGAATTATTATCTTTTTCAGAATAGATTTGTAAGCAGGTTTTATGTTTTAAATCGTAACTTTCGTCTGTTTCCTTTTACAGTTCCTTTACAAGCTGTAAAACATTGTACAAATTTCATAAAAGACGAAAAGAACATGACAAAATATGGATTATTAGTGCTTATTTTAATAAACCAGGTGAGTTTTGGTCAGATTAAAACCTTCAGCGGAAAACAACTCAGTGATGTTGAATTTCAGGAAAAAATAAAAAATGCAATGGATTCTTTACAAGTTCAGGGAATGTCCATTGCTATTATCAATAATGGAAAAATTGTTTTTAACAAAGGATTTGGTGTAACAAATATTCAATCAAAGAAAAAGGTAACCCCATCAACCTTTTTTGAAGCGGCATCTTTATCAAAACCTGTATTCGCATTATTCGCCCTTCAATTAGCTAAAGAAGGAAAGTTAGATATAAACAAACCCTTATTTGAGTATTTACCGGCAGACAATATCGAAGATGAGAGATATAAAAAAATTACCGCTAAAATGGTTTTAAGTCATACAACCGGGTTACCCAACTGGAGTGAAACCGGAAAAATGCAGTTGCAGTCTGAACCCGGAGAGCAATTCTCCTATTCAGGTGAAGCTTATGTTTATCTTGGCAAAGTGATTGCAAAACTCAGCAACATTTCTTTTAAAAATTTGGATGCTGTCTTTCAAAATAAAGTGGCAAAGGGATTAAAATTGACTGACTTTCATTTTGTCATCACTCCGAAAGTGGAGAAAAACCTGGCAGATGGTTATCAAAAAAAGCACTATGTAAAAGATGAAAGAGACAGAAGTTCTTTTGATCCTGCTGGAGGTTTATTTGCAAATACCGGTAATTATTCAAAATTCCTGATCGGTTTAATGAACATGAAACCTAATTTTAATGAAATGTTTGAACCTGTTATTTCTTTGGATCCGAATAGCCCGATAAGGGAATATTTTGGTGTTGATTCGTGGACATTGGGTATGGCTGTAATAAAATTAAATGGTAAACTCAATTATTGGCACGGAGGAAATAATTTGGGATACACTTCTTCATTTATGATTGAACCGGATAAGAAATTTGGGTATGTGTATTTTACCAATGAAGATCAGTGCAATGGCATGAAAAAAGTCATTGAAAATATTCTGTGGAAATGAATGAACGGTTACACAACATCATTCTGGCAATATTATGAAATGTGCAATAAGCATTCTTGCCTGATAGATTACAAAAGATTCGAAAATAAAAAATACATATCCAAGATATAAAATTTAAAATCTTGGTTTACAATCTTAATGCATAAGCGATCAATATCAGAATGGGGTTCTACCTGACATGTTACTAGCTCATTGTATCTTTTTTGTGCTTTTTTATTTACTAGATTATGTTTGATTAATAATATATCACTAATTGGTGTATTTTAATTAAATTTGTGATAACCAAATCTAATTATTATGAAAACAATTTCTTCTTTAATTTTATCTGTAACATCTACGTTAGTCTTCGCACAGATAGGTATCAGTACACCTGACCCGGATCCAAATTCTGACCTAACGCTCGGTTCTGGAAACAAAGGGCTTTTGCTGAACCGGATAGCGCTAACCAATACCACTAGCGGTATTTTCAACGCTGGAATGCTTATATACAATACTACAACGGCACAAGATGTCACTCCCGGAGCTTATGTCAGTAACGGTACGGTATGGACGAAACTTTTAACTTCTAAAGATGAAATTGGAACGACTAATCTTTCTCCACTTGTCTTTAAAACCAATAATGTTGAAAGAATCAGGATAGATACGAACGGTAATCTTGGAGTAGGCACTACCACACCACAAGGGATTCTTGATGTATCATCAGCAGATTCAGGGATTATTATGCCAAGAAATACCAATCCTGTGAGTACCATCAGTAGCCCTGTTGCAGGAATGATGATTTATGATAGTACCAACAAAACATTGCGCTATTATAACGGAACTCAATGGAGCTCTGTTCTTTCTTCTGCAACGCTTACCTCCGCCAATGAAGGGGTAGTAAGGATTAACAGCGGATCAGGAGTAAAACCTTTCTTTTCATTTAAAACCTCGGGAGGAATTCCCCTCAATGTTTTCCAAAATATTGTTTATCAGACGATTAATATTTCTACGGATATAGCTGCAGCACCCACAACCAGTTGGCCGGAAAATATAACATCACCGTCAGCAGCCAATATTTACAACCAGGCCACCGGAAGATTTCTTGATAATTCAGTTGCCGGCCAGGTACATACATGGAGGGTCATTGCTAAATTTGATAATAAAAATAACGGTTCTGTAGGATTTGTAACCGTTAATATGACGAATGCTACAGGAACACTTTCTATGGACCAGACATCAATTGCCCCTAATGGTACCACAACAGGAAGTCTGGTTTTTTATTTTGTGGCGGTTGCTGACGCTACATCCATAGGAAGCGGCTATAATTTTAAAGTAAAGTCAGACACAGCTATGGACCTTACAATCGATAATGTCCTCAGGGTTTCACAGGCAAAAGATTAAATGACTTGTTTTCATAAAAGAATTCTTACCCATTCTTTACAGATACAGTATCCTCGTATTAAGACTGGTGATGTTGAAGCTCTTTCTCCATAAAGTTTTTGCCAAATCATATGAAAGCCAGATAACACTGTCATCTGGCTTTTATGTCATTGAATGAACAAGATCAGATTGTTTTCATATACAGCTCCTGTAATTCCTGAGCGGTAAATGTTTTCGAAGGCAAATTCTGTACAAGCTCTCCCTGCTTCATGATCCCGATGTTTGTAGCAACACTTACTGCATTGAAAATATCATGCGTTGCCATCAGAACGGTTCTGCCTTCCTGGCCCAACTGACGTACAATCTCTGTAAATTCCGCAGTAGCGATCGGATCCAGTCCGCTCGTGGGCTCATCCAGAAGAAGTACCTTTGCATCTTTCGCAAGGGCAATGGCAATCCCTACTTTTTGCCGCATCCCTTTGGAATATCCTCCCAATGCTTTATGGTGAGCAGTTTCCTGTAAACCGGTACGTTTCAATAATGCGGACAATTCATCTTTCTGATAGTGAAAGCCTGCGATTTTAGAGAAAAAATCAAGATTTTCAATTCCTGTAAGATAGGGATATAAAAGAACAGTTTCAGGGATGTAAGCCAGGTGTTTTTTAATTTTCTGGGGTTCATTTTTTACAGAAATGTTGTTGATGAAAGCATCTCCGGATGTTGCTTTAATAAGTCCCAGAAGAATATTGATCGTTGTACTTTTACCTGCTCCGTTTTGCCCGAGAAGAGCAAAGATTTCTCCTTTTTTAACTTCAAGATTAAGGGAATGAAGTGCTGTGAAATCGTTATATTTTTTATGTAGATTGATTGTTTTTAACATAATTTCCTGTATTTATTTTGTGAAAGAATAATGAATAAAGCAATGAAAATAAGGTAGGGCAAAAATATCCGCATAAGCCTGATAGAATCAGTAAAGCTGAATACTTCTATAGTTTGCTGTGCCCAGTCAACAGATTCTGCATTTTTTCCTGAGAAAATAAGAGGGTAGAAGAACAGACGTTTTTTTTCATGGAATTTCCTGAGGGAAGAAGCATATTGCAAATGATTGCTCATATCCGTTTTTGCCAGATGACTTGTTACCAGCTGGGTATGAAGATTGGGCAGGAAGTAACCCAGAGAAGTTGCAGCCTGATTTCTTTTCTGCATTTTTTCGGTATACTGTTCTGAAGACTTTGCAGATTCCAGATCACCCATATGCTGCATGGCATAATACCAGGTCCAGGTAAAAGTATCATTTTCTTCCACCGTAAAATTTCTGTACTGAGGGTATGCTTTGTAAAATTTTTCCATAGTCGGCAGTTTAGCCTCATCCCATTTATTGTGATAGCCTTCTCTCTGTTCCATCACAGCTTTTAGAGACTCATGAACCGGGTAGATCTTCTGAATCAGGATATTGCCGCTCATCGGAATAATAAAATTGATACCCACCCATATGATAAGAAGAATCAGTGCATTCTGGGCAGATAACTTACGAAAAGAAACAATCCATCTGCATAATGCAAACCAAAAGAGGATATAAAGCCATCCGCTGACAAAAAAAGCAATAGAATAGGAGTTTAAAGGTATTTTTATCCAGACAGACGCAATGATCATTAAAGCCAGATATACAACAGTGATGGCCAGAAGCCGGATGAGCATCTTCTGGTCTAAAAGTTTCTGCAAATGAGCACTTTGCACTGATAGAAGCTTCCAGGTGCCTTTCTCTTCTTCCTCAGAGATAAGATTGTAACAAAACGCCACAATTACCAGTGGAAAAAGAAAAACAATAACGAAACTGAAATCAAAATTTCCAGCCGCCGCATTGGCCGGATTATAAAAATCAGCATTGTAGCGCTGTTCTTCCAGATTTCGGATGGTGACTCCCTGGATAGAAGGGTTTAAATCACGCATTCCGATATTGAGGGCAGCCAGTTTGGGAGTTTCATTGACCAGATTAAACTTAATATAATAAAGAGCCAGTCCCAGATCGTCCTTATGAAATTTTGTGTTTCTTGCGATGCTTTCTTTCTGAAATGTTCCGCTTTTGGAGATAATGTCTTCGTTCCTGTCCAGGAATTTTTTTCCCGTATAAATAGCCGTCAACCCAGCTATGAATAAAAACAACAATGCAATGATGTATGCCTTGTTACGGTAAAATTGGGTATATAAATAACGATTCATTTAGATTAATTTTAATTTTCTTCCACTTATTTCAATGGCAGCAACACAGATAATCAGCCATAAGATTAATGCTGCTGCAGGTATTGGCTGTGCTTTCAGACTGTCCGCAACAGGAGTATATTTGTAATTAAAATCGGGAAACTTCTTCCAGTTGTCTTTCCCAATGACAGCGGGAGGTCCGCCTTTTTCAGGTTTAATATTGCTGATATGCCTGATCTGAAGATCATTTAAATGCTGAGCCATCTGATAACGATATTCTTCAGCCTGCTTTTGAAATTGGGTGTAGGAAAAAAAATCAGTGCCCGTGGCAATCATGGAGAAATTTTTGACGGCAATGGCTGGATTGATCAGTCCGGAAATATCAGTCAGATTTTGCTGTCTGTTATAAATGTCCTGCAATTCCTTTTGATGCCTGAAATAGATCTGTGAACTTATTTTTTCTCCTTCTTTCATGACAAATCCACCATAGTTGAAAGGAAGTTCATCCGTAGTTTTCACTTGATAATGGGCCAGTAAAGAATCTTTGATTTTCCTGAAATGCGGATCATCAGGATTGTGACTGTCTCCTGATTTCAAAATATCTTTTTCCAGATGGGTTTCAAAAGCAATCCGTGAAGGAGCCGGAAATAAATTCTGAGCAGTAAACTGAACTCCCTTAGGCAGAACAATAATGAAAAGAAGCCAGAAACCGATAAGACAGATCAACGCTGAAGAAGTGCTTTTACTGTTTGCAGAAACTACAACGGTTAATGTGCTGATGAAAAAATAATAGATCATATAAGCGGGTAGAATGCATAACAGTCTTATTAAAATATCACCGGAATCAGTTGTCTCTGACATCAATGCCGCCACAAAAACAACAGGAATTACCGGAACCAGAAAGCATAAGGAAAAAAGCCAGAGGCCCAGAATTTTTCCCCAGATAATATCCCTTCCCGAAGCTCCCTGTACACTGATGATTTTTAATGTAGCATTCTCCCGTTCCTGTACAATTAATCCGAATCCCAGAAAAAGAATAATAAGAGGTACAATGCTCTGCAGAATAAAGGCACTGCTGAAAGCTCCAAATCTGATCAAAGTCCCTGAACTTCCCGCTTCCGAAAGGTTAGCGGTATTCTGTTTGTGGGCTTCCAGGAATATTACATTTCCCAGATAATCATCCAGCCCGCTGTCAAAAACATTTAGCGGATGGCCAATCCGGAAAACAAGGTAGCCATAATGAGCCATACGGTGCGGATGCTTATCCGGTCTATGTTCCCAGTGTTCCCGGACTTCTTCCCGGTATTCCTTTATTTTTGAAAAAGAATCGGTGTATTTTGTAAATCCTATGCCGATGCTCAGCATACAGAAGAGAAGTACAATGGTCGTGATGATGAGGTTCTGTTTTCCTTTAAACAGATCCCGCCAGGTCTTTCCCACGATCAGCCGTAAGTTTGAAATAGCCATAATTTAAAATTTATAAGTAGCAGTTAGTAAATAATTTCTTGGAGTTCCGGGAAAGAGCCTGAGGTAATTCTGAGCTCCGATCCAGTAGACCTTATTAGTAATATTATTAAGGTTAAAAGAGAGTTGAACCGTTTTTGCAGGACTGTAGTATAAAGCCGCATCGATGGTAGTATATGCAGGAAGCTCAAAACTTCTTGTAAACCACGGAACTTTTGAACTCTGATAAAGCATTCCTGCGCCAATTCCAAAATCTTTGATCAGTTCGATGTTTGAGAAATTGTAACGGGTCCAGATGTTGACAGAATTTTTAGAAGTATTTTCTTTCCTTTTCCCCACAAGATCAGGGTTGGTATCATCCAGTATTTTAGCATCAATATAGCTGTAGCCTCCGTAAATATGCCATTGAGGAAAGATGTGTCCCGAAAACTCAGCTTCAAAACCACGGCTTCTGTCTGCACCACGCTGTATAAGCTCATCCGGTTCTGACGGATTATTGGCATTGATGATGATATTTCTCTGGTTGATCTCATACACTGCCAGATTCAGTGAAATTCTGCTAAAAAGCATTGCCTTGATTCCTAATTCTTTGAGATCAGAGGTCAGAGGTTTGAATCTTGCCGCAGATCCGGTTAGAGCCGAGGTATTGGGCATCAGAGTGACGGTGTTGGATTGAGGCTGATACCCCGTAAGGTAAGTACCATAGAAATTGATATTATCAGTTAAACTGTACGTAATCCCGAATCTGTACAGAAGTTTATTGTTTTTAAAAGATGATTCATTGTCTTCTTTAAAATTCGTGATATCCTGAAACCATTCCTGGCGGATTCCCGATAATATTTTAAACTTTTTCCAGGTAAAAAGATGCTGGATGTAAGCTGCGTGTGTTGTAGTAAGAGCAGAAGGAAGAGGTGAGATCACATTCAGTGTGTTAAAATCAGGTCCCTGATAATTTTCGGCTCCCGGATTCAGATCAAAAGGAGTGACATTAGGTTTAGGAATGAGGACTCCATGATAACCGGCTGTTTGATAATCTGAAGCTTTTGCAGGATTGTAGGAGGAAACTACAGCTCCGTTCTTTAAAAGAAAACCTCTTGCTGCATTTTGTTGTCCACCCTTACGTTTTTCCCAGATCTGCCCGTCATAGCCTGTCAAAACCTGATGCTGAACAGCTCCTGTTTTAAATTTAAAATTGAAATAGGCATTTACATTATCCGTTACCCAGTTTTGTCTTCTCTGTACAAACTGCATCATTGCGAGACTGGAAACAGGTTTGTTATCCATATCAGGAACAAAAGAATTCGTTGTTCTGTGTTCCTGAAGATTTTCTCGCCAGTATTGTTTCATATAAGAAGCATTAAAACTGATTGACTGGTTAAAATGATGGGCAACACTTCCCATCAGAATAAGCTCCCTGGTTTTAAAAAAATCATCAGGAGCTCCCAGATTCAATGTTCTTGGCGTGCTGTACAAATCTGTTTTTCCGGCAACTGCTCCGAAAATCGGTTGGCCCCGGTCCAGGTTTCCATAAAGATCACTGAAGGTCATTTCTACATTCACAGACGTTTTTTCGTTAGGGATAAATGTCAGGGACGGTGAGATCAGAATACCGCTGTTTTTGACGTGGTCTCTGAACGACTGGGCATTCTGATAAGCTCCGTTGAAACGGTAGAGTAAGGTTTTACTCTTATTCAGCGGACCTGTAAGATCTGTTGTGACACGGTAAGTATCAAAGCTGCCTCCTGATGAAGTGATTTCATGTCGGGAAAAGGGTAATGGTTTTTTGGTCACCATATTAATTGTGCCTCCGGGATCTACACTGGACATGGTAATGCTTGCCGGGCCTTTGAAAATCTCCACACGTTCTATGTTGGAAGTCATCGGCTGTAAAAAATAATACTGTCTTGTCCGCATTCCGTTGATAATCTGGCCTTCTTCATTCTGGCTGATACCCCGGATGTTGTACTGATTATAATAGCTGGAAGGAGAGACTCCGTTCACATTTTTCATCACATCACCAAGCTGAAAGGCCTGACGGTCGGTGATCAGTTCTTTGGTAACGGTATTAAGGGTTAAAGGAAGGTCTTTGTTTTTCATCGCAATCTTGGTGGCGGCAAAAGAGTAGTCGGAAGTATAATCTTTAGACTTTCTTCCGATGATCTCAACAGTTTGTACTACTGTAGACAGAGAATCTTCAGGATGTGATTGTGCATGAAAAAATGAGGAAACGGTAATAAAACTTACACTTAAAAGCTTCACCGGTTTACAGGGAATACAATGAATTATTCCCGAATAATTAAAATTACTGGTAATCATGAAACAAGGATGTTCGGGCAAGAAAACGCCCATTAATAAAAGAATTTTTTAATTACTTGAAGACACAGGTAACCACGGAATAACAATACAGACTATAGAATCTGTATAGAGAAAACAGGGCAGTGTAGATTAAACTGCCGCAAAAAAAGTTACCGGGGGTGCTCTGGAGCTGAAAAAGTCAAGAAGACAGCGATACGAAATGGCTTTTGGCTGTGGCATTTCGTTATCATTTGTAGTATCAATAGCAAAATCCATGTTTAAAGGCTCAGGAAGAAGAATATTATTCATACTCATATGAAGGGCACACTGGCATTCATCATCCTGGGAAAACGTGGGAATTTTCTCTTCTTTGGAACCTTTTTTATAGATCACTTTACTTTTCGCATGTTGAGCATGATCGAGACACGTGCTTACACCACTGACGTTTGAAACAAATATCAGAAGTAAAGAGAAAACAAAAAAGACTCTGAGAAATTTTTGCATAATAGAATGACAAAAGTACAATTTAATTTGATAAAAACTAAATCACGGGTGAAAAGTAACAGATATTTTTATATATCTCTGCTAAACCATGAGTTAGAATATTAATAGGAGATTTTTGATAAATATATTTTTCTGCTTTTGGAAATTATAACATGATAATTGTAAATTATTAGTATTGAGTACTTTGGGTGGGGTCAGTCAGGCTTTATATAATTAACTTAAAATCCCGCAGGCAATTGTAAGATATAGCGACAAAGTTAAAATGGTAACATTGGTTTTAAAAAATTTTTCCTGGATTATAATTTTATATTTGGGCTTGTTTAAGCCAATTAAACAAGAACTCCAAAGTTCATTTTTATTCAGATAATTTTCTTATCTGCATATTATCAAATCAGTAAAATGTCTCTTTTTTTCCTTAAAATGTCTCTTTATTTTAATAGATAAAAAATCTAATTTTACACATCAACAATATGACCGTTCAATGACTAATAAAATATTTAATATAAAAGATTTTGCATCCTACCTTAACGTTGCCAAACCTAAGAATGAGGATCTCCTTATTATTAACTATGAGAATGAGGATAGTATAAGGTTGTACTCTGATTCCGTTACAATTGATTTTTATTTGTTGGCTATAAAACCTCCGTTGGAAAAGAGTTTTAAAGAAATACAATTTATTGAAGATCAGGCAAAATCTTTTATGTATGTTGATTGCCCGCAAAATAATCTGGATTGGGATATCAATGCTCCCGATGCCGGCTATAACATTATGGTAAGTGCAAAATATGTAAATAAATTGGCTAAAGATTACAATTTTGTGCATTACAATAATCACGAAGCGCTTTTTCTTACCACGGACGAAGAATCTATTTTATGGGATCTGTACAAAAAAGCGTATGATGAATTTCAGAAGGAATTGTATTCTAAGGATATTATCATGGCCTATATTGCCCTGATTTTATCTTATACACAAATATTTTATAACAGGCAATTTGATTCAAGAAGTAAAATATACAATTCTGTAATCGATAACTTTTATGATAATCTAAAGCAATATTTTGGAGATAATGACCGAATAGCAGGTCTTCCTTCTGTTGCTTATTTTGCTCAGAAAGCCAATCTTTCAGCCAATTATTTTGGAGATTTGATCAAGCATTTTACAGGAGAATCACCGATTGAGCATATCCATAATTTTGTTTTGAACCAAGCAAAAGACAAGCTCAAAAATACCTCGCTTTCCATTAGTGAGATCTCTTATAGCTTAGGCTTTGATTATCCTAATTATTTTGCGAGATTTTTCCGAAAGAAAACAGGTTTATCCCCAAAAGTATTTAGGGAAATGTAATATTCTAACTTTATAATGTCGAGATAGCAATCCAATAAGATTGCTTTTTTTTATGCTATAGTTATAAATCAGTAAAATGTTTCCTTTTTCGAGTAATCTGTCTACGTTCCGGGGATGTGACTGTATCTAACTTTGTTTTATCAAAATACAAAAAGTTTAATTTATAAAGAAAATATTATGTCACAACAAAAGATTAACATCAGTAACGGAAACGGGCAGGGTATCACTTTGTCAGCCATTATCAATTTCCCTGAAGGATTTGCAGAAAACAAAAAATATGCAGCCCTAGTGGTTTCTCACCCCGGTGGAGGTGTAAAAGAACAAGCAGCAGGATTATATGCGAGAAAATTAGCCGAAAAAGGATTTATTACCATTGCCTATGATGCTTCATATCAGGGAGAAAGCACTGGTGAACCTCGCCAACTGGAAAATCCTTACATCAGAACAGAAGATATAAGTGCAGTGGTAGATTATCTGACTAAACTTTCTTATGTGGATACAGAGAAAATCGGGGCAATGGGCATCTGTGCTGGTGCTGGTTATACGGCAAATGCAGCGATTAATGACCATCGTATAAAAGCAGTAGGAATGGTAAGTGCCGTAAATATCGGGTCTATGTTCCGTAATGGATGGGAAAATAATGTAAAAGACGCAGATGCAATGCCATATTTGTTGGCTGGTGCAAATGCAAGGACCAACGATGCAAAAGAAGGTTTACAAATAATGCCTTTAGCTCCGATGAAAGAAGAAGATGCTCCCAACGAAGAATTGAGAGAAGCTTGGGAGTATTATCACACAGACCATTGTCAATATCCAACGGCACCAGGATGGGCGACGTTAAGAAGTTTGACACAAATCATTACCTATGACGCTTACAACAAAGCTGAAGCATTTTTTACGCAGCCTTTGTTGGCAATTGTAGGCAGTGTTGCAGGCAGTGCATGGATGAGCGACGATCTATTAAAAATTGCAGGAACTGCCGACAAAACAAAATATGTGATAGATGGAGCCAACCATATGTCTCTTTATGATAAAGAAAACTATGTGAATGAAGCTATTTCTCAATTAGCGTCTTTCTTCTCTGAAAAATTATAATTAAAATAAGATTACATAAAATGAAAAAGTCAGTAAAATTCAAAGCGTTATATTGGGATATTGCAGCAGATTTGCTTTTCCCACCTGATTTCGATGAAAATAAAAAATACCCTGCCATTATCAGTTCACATCCGATAGGAAGTTGCAAAGAACAGACTTCGGGTAATGTATACGGACAGGCTTTAGCTGATGCAGGGTTTGTAGTATTGGTTCCCGATGCTTCATTTCAAGGGGAAAGTGGTGGCGAACCTCGTTTTATTGAAGATCCGTCTTTCCGGGTTGAAGATTACAGGTATGCTTGTGATTATTTGGTAACACTACCTTTTGTAGATGAAAACCGAATTGGTGTATTGGGTATTTGCGGAGGAGGAGGTTACTCCATTAGTGCTGCCAAATCGGAACGCCGCTTAAAAGCAGTAGTAAGTATTACCGGAGTGAACTTTGGTCGCCTTTGTCGTGAAGGATTTGCCGGATATGATCCGATTGGTACACTGGAAGCAATTGCTAAACAACGAACTGCCGAGGCTCGTGGAGTTGAGCTGCGTGTAGATGGATTGTTGCCGTCATCGGTAGAAGAAGGTAAAAAAGCAGGCATTACAGACATTGATGTGCTGGAAGCAACAGACTACTATAAAACATCACGTGGTTCAAAGCCTCATGGTGCTACGAGTGCTATGTTTTCACATCGTGCAGCTGCTGTAGACTGGGATGCCTTTAGCAATGCTGAAACCCTGCTTACACAGCCTTTATTGGTTGTAATTGGTGATAAACCAGGCGGCTTCGGAGCTTATCGTGATGGGCAGGAGATTTATGGTCGTGCAGCTTCTAAAAAGAAAGAATTACTAGTTGTGGAAGGTTGGTCTCACTATGATCTTTATGATAAACCAGAACCCGTTCAACAGGCTTTGAAAAGAGTTATTCCATTTTTTATAGAAAATTTATAATTGTGATTTTTTAGTTTAAACTATTCCATTATAAAGATTTCACACTACTTTTTCTAAAATTTTCCTGTTTATTAGAAAGATTGTTTGAAAAGCTCAACTAATACTCTGACAATTTCCTGAACGATAAAATTTGTTATATATGAGTCTGAGAGCCTTTATTCGGTGTTTGGGATCTAAAAAATCAATAAATGCTATTGATATAAAAATAGCGCCAACTGTCTTTAGTTGACGCTATTTGGCTGCTTGTGACCAAGACGAGCGTATTTTCAAACACTTTCATCGATGATTTAGTTCGTTTGAGTCAAATTAAAAAAGACTTACAAGCTCATTTTATCAAAAAAAACCTTATTGTTTAAGCTTTTTACAATATAATTTTAAACACTTGAATAATAGACGTTGACATATTGTTAAAATTCCATTATTGAGTCTAATCCTCTTCGTAAACCTTTGAACGTATCAATGTTTTTGATGGCAAGTAGTACTCCTTTTACATAGGGCTCTGCGCTTTCTCCGGAATCATGTCTTAATATTAATTTTTCTCCTTTGAGTCCAAAGACGGTTTCTACTGCGAGTGTATGACCGGGCAGGCGAACAGCATGAACCTGTATGCCGTTTATCGTTGCGCCTCTTGTTTCTTTATTTCCTATGGTATCATCTATTGCTACGGATAGTTTAGGCTTCTGAACTTTTGAAAGACGATAAGCCAATTCTGCCACTGTTCCGCTTGGTGCATCAATTTTTTTAGCATCTGCATAGTCAATGATCTCATAGTGGGGAATATATTTTGCTGCCATTTCAGCAAACTTTTGCAATAAAACAACAGTTAAAGCAAAATTCCCTGCAGCAAGAACAGACGTGTTATTTTCATTGGCAATACGCTCAATTTCCTCATAATCTTTATCACTTAGTCCTGAAGTTCCGACAATGACTTTTTTGCCTTTTTTCAAAGCAGTATGGATATTATGCTTCGCTATTTCCGGTTTGGTAAAATCTACAAGAATATCAAATTCTAGATTTTCTATTGCATCTTCTATAGATTTAAACAATGGAATATTATTGTCCGATTTTAATGACAGAATTTCTGACAGATTTTTCCCGTCTTGAGATAAAGAAAGTCCGCCTGTTAATATCATTTCGTCATTATTTAAAATTGATCTGCTAATTTCAGAACCCGCCCATCCGGTGGCTCCTGCAACAAAAACTTTTTTCATAATCTTATTTTTAATGTTATTCTATCTCAAAAATAGCTTGAATTTCAACAGATGAGTTTCCTGGTATTGAATATGCACCCAAGGTTGCTCTGGCATGTTTTCCTTTTTCACCGAAGATTTCTCCAGTAAGATCAGAAGCGGTATTCATTAATTCTGCGTGTTTTGAATAATTTTCTACGGTATTAAATATACCAGTTAATTGCACACATTGTTTTACTCTGTTCAAATCACCTCCAACTGCCTGATTAAGTACGGCAATAACGTTCAACATCGTGGTTCTGGTCGCCTCTTTTATCTGCTCTTCGGTAATATCTTTTCCTACTTTGCCAGGATTAAGAATCTTACCGTCTTTAAGGGCATACTGATTGATAAACACTAGGTTTCCTGAACGTACAAACGGCTTATAATTTCCTGCCGGTTGGGGAACTTGAGGCAATATTATATTTTTCTCTTTAAGGAGTAGGTTAATATCAGTTTCTTTTTTCGTAATAGCTGTTTGCTGTATTTTATTTTTGGTAAAAGTGCCCTGAAGTGCGTGCGCTATTTTTGCAAAATTTTTACCTTGTAACTCTGCTAAGTATCTTTCACTTTTAGTCGGTCTTTCAACATTTTTTAATGAAGCGAGACTGGTGGTTCCCAAAACCGTATTTCCCTGAGGAACTGTTTTATCTATGTTTTCATTTCCCCTTATTCCATTGGAAACCAAAACCATTCCATGAACGGCCAGGACATTCCAGAATGACTGGATGGCCAGTTCCCTTCCTGAACCACTGCCGGATGACATAAATACTGTTGCAGGCATTCCTTCAAGGCCATGTTGTGACCAAATAGCGGTGGTTTTAGCAATAAACTCATTCATTGCCGTACTGATATTTCCAAAATATACCGGAGAACCAAATGCAATGCCGTCATAAGACGTAAGCTCCTCTACAGAGGCAACAGGAATATTTTTTAATTTCGGATTGTCATTTGCCTTGACTTTTTTGATGGTAGCTTTTGCGATGCCGTCACTTTCAATTCCTTGGGCTATCTCTTTAGCCATTTCATAGGTTCCTCCTTCATCAGAATGGATAAGGACTAAAATGTTTGCCTGTTTTTGCTGTGCCATGGTAAAATTATTAATTAGAAGTAATAATAAAAATGACATAATAGTATTGATAGTCTTCATATTTGATCATTTATAGCCGATAATTATTAATCAGCAAAGTTTTATTCTACTTTTCTTTAGCTTAATCTTTTGAAATATTTTCTTGCATTCCTATGATCTCCTCCTTGAGAAATTCTTTGTCTTTTTAGAATGGATATATTTGGTAAGTGCTTGATAATGAAGCTATCATAGTTATGGGAAAATAGAACGTGTTTTCATTTCAATCATACTTAAATTATGATAATACAAATTTACAATTGATGTTTTTATTAAATTTGCCAAAATTATTATATAAAACGCCAAGATGAAATGCGGGTTATCAGAAAAAAGAAAAGGGGAGTTCGATGATGAAATTAAAATCGCTGCTTATGTATGGTATGAGAAAGACTGGGCTCATGATGACTATGATCATTTTCATCAAAGATATCAGCTGACGTATGTGGAAGAAGGGTATCAGTATTTTCATATTGAGAATAAAATCTATCTTGTTCCGCAAAATCATTTAATTTGGATTCCTTCAGGCAAAAGACATCTTACTCAATCTGAAGCCAGAACAGTTAATCTTATGGTTATCTTATTCAAAGAAGTTTTTGACAAAGATTTTTATAATGAAGTACATGTTTTTTCTGCGCCGCCTGTTTTGAAAGAAATGCTTCAATATGCTTCAAAGTGGAATCAACTATTGGAAGAAAATGAAGAGCAGGGATATTTCCTGACAGCTTTATTGAATAGTCTTCCTCATTTTTGTACAGAGAAAGAAGGTTTACAAATCCCGATCCCAGTTGATCCAAGACTTCTCCCCGTATGTAATTATATTAATAAGAACTATATGGAACAGTTAAGTATAGATGCCTTAGCTGATATATCCTTAATGTCTGTCAGAAGCCTTCAGCGCATATTCAAGCGGGAAACAGGTATTACTGTCCAAAAATATATGCAGCTGATCCGTATTTTAAAAAGTATTGAACTCATTAATACAGGACAATATACCTTAAGCCAGATCGCTTTGATGATTGGTTATAAAAGTTTATCAGCTTTTACCAATTCCTATTTTGGGATTATGAAAGAAAAAGCAAAAATTATGGGTAAATCTTAAAGTTCTGATCTTAAGATTAATTGTGAAAAAACTTAGGAAGAAGTGTATTTTCAATAATTATATAGATAATTTTATCCGATTGAGCCAAGTTATAAACTCATTTCTATCACAAAATTTCGGATAATGAATTGCATTTTATCTTTGCATTAAATGAAGTTTCAGTATAAAGCTTAGAGGAGTAAAAAGATAATTCATTTTTTCTTCAGATTAGCTCATTTTTTTATCTAGTTCCCAAATTTTGCACCTGATCCGAATTAATCCTATCATGGGTAATAATAAAAAATCGCTACTTGAAAAGTAACGATTTTTTGTTGTGTGTGACCAAGACGAGCGTATCTTCAAACACTTTTATCGATGATTTAGTTCGTTTGAGCCAGATTAAACAAGAATTGCAAAGCTAGGGTTTATCAAAAAAAATCTTTTAGTAACTTCCAATGCAATTTAATTTAAAAATTAATGATATTTAAATTAGAATGATGAGTATCCATTGGTCATATCTGCTTTGTTCCATAACTTAATAGATATTAAAATTTATCCTAAATTTATGGTACAAAGTTTAAACTTTTACCCATGAATAAAAAGCGGCACTAAACAACATTCCAATGTCTTAATTATTTATTTAACAAACATTAAAATCAGAACAAGTTATATGTTGATGAACCTCTTGTTATAATTACAGGAGGTTTTATTAATGGTTAATTTTGTTTATAAAGAGACAGTGATAAAAGCATTTCATATGACAAGTAAGATTATAGGTATTGGTAATTGTATTGCGGCAGAAACTATAACTAATGTATTTTTTAATAAGCACATTTTCCTTGATAAAAAAGGCATTGTGTTAAAAGATGACAACTTTTCCATTAGTGAAAAGCTAAAGAAGATTACAGGCATTGAGGAAAGAAGATATGCGGATCATAATCAGGTGACATGAGATTTGGGATTAATTGCTGCTCAGGTTGCAATAAAAAATTCGGGGATAGATCCTGAGACATTGGATTATATCATTTTTGCCCATAATTTTGGAGATTTCCGCTTCGGCACTGTTCAGTATGATATGGTACCAAGCCTTGCGGCAAGGGTGAAACATTCATTAAAGATCAGGAATAATTTCTGTGTGGCCTATGATTTATTATTTGGATGTCCGGGATGGATAGAAGGGGTAATACATGCGAATGCTTTCATCAAATCCGGTATTGCTAAACGATGTCTGGTAATCGGAGCTGACACACTTTCTCGTGTAGTGGATATTCATGACAGGGACAGTATGATTTATGCTGTTGGCGCAGGCGCAGTGATATTGGAAATCAATAATAATGATGATTCGGGAATACAATCCCATTTATCTGCATCTTATACTTTAAATGAAAAAGATTATCTGTTCTTCGGAAAATCTTATAATAATGAAAGCTGTCAGGACACCAAATATATTAAAATGGATGGCAGAAAAATTTATGAATTTGCTTTGCTCCATGTACCAAATGCTATGAAAAGGTGCCTGGATAGTAGTGGATATTCCATTAGTCAGCTAAATAAAATAATCATTCACCAGGCTAATGAAAAAATGGATGAAGCAATCGTTGAAAGATTTTATATGCTATATAATGAAACTGTTCCACGGAATATCATGCCGATGGTTATCCATAAACTCGGTAACAGCAGTGTAGCAACTATTCCATCCTTACTTAAGATGATTGTAAAGCGAGAATTAGAAGAACATACAATAAAAGAAAATGATATTGTCTTATTTGCTTCTGTAGGTGCAGGGTTGAATATCAATGCATTTGTCTACAAATTCTGATAATTTTAATTAATTATTCTGATTGCTATTTCTCCTAAGTTCCCGTTCTATCTCATCAATTTCCAACAAAGGAAGCTGATAACTTTCACTTATATATTTTAGAATATTTTTATTTGTTTTATTATTTACTTTTCTGATAAAAAGATAATTGGAAGATTTTAGAGTTTCGATGAAATTATCAGCATATTGGTCTTTATTAAAAAAACTTTTTTCAATAACTACTCTTTTATCATCATTTACGATAATATCATTGAATACGGTATTGAGAAGAACCGTCTGAAAAAATGATTCGGCTGGTAAAAGAGTATGGAGATAGTAGTCTTCAAAATCCATTACCCTCTTATTATTGGTCAAGAAAACACAGGTTTCTCTTGTAAAAATAAACCATTTTCCACCAATATAAGGGATAACACCCTTCATAAAATCTCTTTTATATATTAATGAAGAGATTTTGTGGGTTAGCTCTGTAAAGTGATTTTGTATTCTTTGAAGAGTATCTGGTCTGTAAAACTTCTGATCATAATAAAAAATATAATTTCTTCCATTATTGACTGTAAGAAATTTACGTATAATATTTTGTGACTTAAGGGGGGAATCTTCACCGCTTAGATTGATAAAATAATCCCAGTCATTACTAACATTCAAAAGGTATTCCATTGCATTAAGTTCAGCCTGAATCATGCTAAACCCTCCAGCTACAATATTCATGCTTTCCAAAATATATACATTGGGAAAGTGTATTAAATATAATTGTATTTCTTCTGTAAATTCTGCTTTTGCCTTCCGATCAATATGAATAAGATAAAACTGATCCCTTGTATAAATCTTCTTAAACATTTCTTTAAATACATCAGGTTTATGATGGATCATAATAAAATAAGCAATCCTCACCTGCGAAGCAGAATGTAGGTCGGAAGTTTGGGAATGGGGAAGAGTTATGGGAAGTGACGTTTGCATAGGAGTGAAATTTAAAATCATCCGCACAGGCAAACAATTCAGTTTATGCGTGTAATTTACGAATATATTTTTGATAATCAGTTAATTAAATTGACTGTAGTTTAATTGTTTTATTGTACATTTGCAAAGCATTTATAAAACAGGTTTCTGCCTTTGCTATTCTGTAATAGTTTAAACTCACAATTTTTTCTTTCAGTCTTTGCTTTTTCAGCCACCCAATTATCAATCGGGTTTCTAATGTGAAATGCTATATAAATTTTTCATCTTAGAATGATGCGTTATTGCAGGCTTATCAATGATAATTATTTGATTATATTAAGCTAAGCAAGTGAAAGTAATGAGAAAAGAGGTTCTTTACTCATCCTATCGTACACCAATTCAAATTCTGAAAGTGAATTTGCTTACAAAATATCGGGAAATCCGAAAATTATGATGAGTTTTAAAAGTTTAAATTTAATTAATCCAATAATCCGTGCTGTAACAGAATCAGGATATTCCAGGCCAACTGAAATACAGTATTCCGCTATACCGCATATTCTTGCCGGGAAAGATATTATAGGATGTGCCCAGACAGGAACGGGGAAAACAGCAGCCTTTGCAATGCCTATCCTGCAGCTGTTAAAAAAATATACTCCTGAACATAAAGAAATAAGGACATTAATACTTACACCGACTCGTGAGCTGGCAATACAGATTGAAGAGAATTTTGCTGTTTACAGCAAATATTTACCTTTATCACAGCTTTCTATTTATGGAGGAGTTGCATCAGGAAATCAGCTTGCCGCCCTTAGAAAAAGAGTAGATATTCTGGTGGCTACACCCGGCAGATTACTGGATTTGGCCAATCAAAGACATATTGACCTTTCTAAAATAGAAATATTAGTTTTGGATGAAGCAGACAGAATGCTGGATATGGGATTTGTCAATGATGTCAAAAAAATTTTGAGACTAATTCCTCAGAAGAGACAGACCTTGTTTTTTTCAGCTACAATGCCCGCAGGGATAAAGAAATTTGCGGAAACAATTCTGAATAATCCTGTAGAGGTTACTGTAACTCCAGTATCTTCAACGGCACAAACGGTGAAACAATCTGTCTATTTTGTGGAAAAAAAAGATAAAACAGGTTTACTAATTGATTTATTGCAAAATGAACATATAATGCGTTCACTGGTTTTTACCCGTACTAAACATGTTGCCAATAAGCTTGTACAGCAATTGGAAGGAGTAGGGATTTTTGCTGCAGCAATTCATGGAAACAAATCTCAGATGGCAAGACAGAATGCTCTTGATGATTTCAAAAACAGTAAGATTAAAGTGTTGATAGCTACAGATATAGCAGCTAGAGGAATTGATATTGATGATCTTCCTCATGTAGTGAACTACGAACTTCCCAATATCCCGGAAACTTATGTCCACCGGATCGGTAGAACCGGAAGAGCAGGAATGGAGGGTACTGCTATTTCATTTTGCGATACCGATGAGCGGTTAGATCTTAAAAATATTCAAAAACTGCTCGGATTTACAGTACCGGTCAGATCATTTTATAAATAAAGTCTGTAGCGTTTACAGAACATACTATTCAATTTTTAATAATAATTACAATGCAACAAGGCACCGTAAAATTTTTCAATGAAGCAAAAGGCTTCGGATTTATTACTCCAGCAGATGGAAGTAAGGACATATTTGTACATTCTTCAGGATTGAGCGTAAGTGCAATTCGTGAAAATGATAAAGTCGTTTTTGATGTACAAAAAAGCGACAAGGGCTTAAATGCTGTCAACGTAAAATTGGCATAATTTAAACTTGATTGTAGATATTTCAAAAGATAATTTTTTGCAATTTCAGTTTCATAATTTTATATTTTTTTTACAAATTCAGAATCCAGGCTATTTGTTTGGATGTGGTATTTGAACGGACATTACTATAAATACATTACTTTTTATTTTCACGATGTTCATTAGCCTCTCGCTTTATGTGAGAGGTTTTTAAGGAAAGAAAACAATCAACTTTAATATAAAAACAAAAGAGAATGACTGTCATCAACAATTTTATTGAATATAAAGCTCTGGAAGGTAAAATGATAGGAACTTCTGCCTGGCATACAATACATCAGGCTCAGATTGACAGATTTGCAGAAGCAACTCTGGATTATCAGTGGATTCATACTGATAAAGAAAAAGCGGAAAAGGAAGGCCCTTTTAAGTCCACTATAGCTCACGGTTACTTAACATTATCACTGATTCCTTATCTCTGGAAACAAATTGCAGAGGTGAGAAATGTAAAAATGGAAATCAATTACGGGATTGAGAATCTTAAATTTGGGCAGGCTGTTCTGGTGGATAGTGAGGTGATGCTACAGGCCTCTGTAAAATCGGTAACAGATCTCAGAGGAACGGTAAAGGTAATGGTAGAAGCGAAGCTTCTTATAAGAGATCAGGCCAGACCTGCTTATGTAGGAGATGTTATTTTTCTTTATCATTTCATATAGAATCATAATGATTTAAGCTTACCACAAAATAATGTTCAATTGTTTTTTGTGCTTCTTTGCACATTGATAAAAGGTCATTCCTGGATGTGTTCTCAAAATTGAAATCATCATGGGTTTTCACAATATACTCGGTTACGATTTCAATATTCATTACATCGAGTTCTGTTACCTCGGTTTTCAGCCTGTGTTCTTCTTTAAAAAAAGGAATTTTACGGAAAATAGTATCGTTAAACCGAAAAAGATGAATTGTTTTCACTGCAAAAATATTTAATAAGATGAAAATTAAGTTTGAGGTTTATTTTGGAAGCTTATCTCTCATTTTCCTATTGATCCATTTTTTGGATAAAGTACGTTTTGATGGTAATGGGTACATACCGCCTGAAAGAAAGTATAATAAGCTGTTCCAAAAATTATTTTTTCTGTAGAATTCATGACTGTAGTTTGTTAATACTTTTAAGTACTCATGTTTGTATTCCTTTGCTTCCTGTAATGTATAGTTTTTCGGAATATCTTTAATAATATCCATAACATTTTGGTTAAAGGTTTTAGGTGAATATTTTTCTATAAAGTCTAATTCAAGCCTGCACATCACGATAAGTGGAGTAAGTAAAGAAAAAATTTCATCATAAAAATTATAAATATTTACCTTCCAAGATAATCTTTCTTCTTCCGGTAAAACCTGAATAGTCAACAGAATAAGTTTTTTATGGATTACTTCCATTTCATCTGTGTAGAGTTTGTTTTGCTGCCAGAATATGAGTGAATTGATTTTATTTTTTTTAATAATATTTCCCAGTATATATTCAAACTGGATTCTAATATTCTTTATGTTCTCACTCAGGTCTTCTAAAACAGACTGCCACAGGTTATGCTGGCTTAAACTGCAATATGTGCTAAATATCAATCTTGATTTGTTAATAAGCTGCTGTAATTCTTTTAACATTCTAAGAATTTCTTTAGCGTCTCTTTCTAAGGTGATGTTGGTATTTCGCAGATAGAACAGAGAGGTAAACTGGGAATAATAGGCTCTTCTTGAAATATTTTTTTTATTTCTGAGTCCCGATTTGCTCTTTGGATGCTTGATTAACTTTTTCATTAGAATTTTATTGTAGATCATTTTTCTTCATAGTTCCTTTTTCAAAGGATTTTTGTTGTATGATAAGGGAAACAAGATATTGTCTTAAATCTTTTATCGTAATATTTTTTTCTTTCTCAGAAAAAAATAATGGAGTTTCATCTAGAAGTTCATACAGTTCAGGAAATTCTTTTTGGATTTCAACTGTTTTTTTTAATATCTTTTTCGTTAAAATAGATATAGTGTTTAGATTATTCATAGCCGCTTTTTATTATTGTTACTATCATCTTAAAGCGCTTATTCCCTTTTATTGAATGAGATTTATGGGCAGGAATGATAATGCATTCACCTTCTTCCATAAAGTAAGAAGCTCCGTCTATAATGATTTCAGCTTTACCTTCAATGATCTGTGCAACAGTATCGAAAGGAGATATCTTTTCAGATAATCCTTCTTTGTCATCAAAAGATAAAACACTGATATTGCCGGTCAGTTTTTCAAGTATATTTTTACTGACTACAGAATTTGGAATGTAATCTACAATCTGGGTTGTAATATATACTTTCGATTTTTCAAGTTCTCTATGATTCATCACTGTGGGTTTAAACATAAAAATAGCAGATGGTATTGTAAATAAAAGGGACAGAACTGTCTAATATTCTATCCCTTTTTCCAGTGAAAGCGTTTGATAAATATATCTTTTCATTGGCTTTAACTGTTCTTGAAAACAATTTATGAAAGATTGATTTCTTTGATAATATTGAGAACTTCTTCACGGTTTTTTCTTAATCTGTTTCCGATTCTTTCCAGCATTTCCTTTTCTTTACCTTCTTCAAGCTTCAGGTCGTGGTCCGTTAATGTTGAAAATTTTTCTTTCAGTTGTTTTGATTGCACATCCCAGTCTCCTGGAATTTTGAAAGATTGGTTGCCTTTGTTGTGGTTTGTGTCCATAAAGTAGGTTTTAGTGTAACTTCATTGCTACAATACAAAGTTGGGTGTTTATTAATCTATTGTATTACAGATTGTTTCTTTTATGTTGCACATATCACACTTTTACAAAATTCCAGCTTATTTTGAACATCTGAAATGTGGTTGATCATAAAAGCAGTGTTTGATGCTCCTTATAAAGTAAAGGAGGTGGTTAAGTCTAGGAAATGATTATAAACTTAAAATACTGCTCAATAATTCCTAATAAGTGATTGATTATTTGTATCTTGCTGAATAATTGCATTGAGCTGAAAATCTGGATTCTAAAGAACCAGCGTATTCACTTCTTTTCTTTCATTATAATACTTCCGGCATACCTCCCTGTTCCGCTTCAAATCATTTATAAAACTGTTTTTGAAAAGGAGAGTATAAATCTGCTGATTCTTTCCAAAAGAGAATTCAATGGTAAAAAATTATTAATGTTTTTATGTATATAAAAAAATATTTAAGGATGTGGACATTTTTGATTCCTATCCTGGCATGGTTCTCTTATGTTGGAAATTCTGTTTTTTCTTCAGGGTATTACTCTGTGATTCTTACTTTATTTTTAATAGGAAGTGTTTTAGCTGCGGTGTACCATTCCGAAGTTATTGCGCATCGTTTGGGGGAACCATTTGGAACTTTGCTTTTGGCATTTGCCATTACGATCATAGAAGTAGGGCTTATTATTTCCATTATGATGGGAGCAAAAGGGTTGGAAACCATTACTCTTGCCAGAGATACGGTTTTTGCTGCAGTGATGATAATCCTTACGGGAATCATTGGAAGCTGTATTGTGATAGGATCCTTGCGATATAGAGAACAGAGCTTTACCTTACAGGGAGTAAGTACGGCACTGATTACACTGACCTCTGTTATTATTTTTGTGCTTATTCTGCCCAATTATACGGTAAGTCACCTCGGAGGCGAATACACATCCCTCCAACTGCTTTTTATCGCCTTGATTTCTTTAGGGCTTTATCTTGGATTTACCATGATCCAAACTTTTAGACATCGAAGCTTTTTCATTTCTCCACAAAACAAATTATCCGAGAATCTGCCTGTAGAAAGCAATAATAAAATAATTTCCACAAAACAATTGTATATCAATTGTATATTGTTAATTTTATCCCTGGGAATAGTCGTTTTGCTGGCAAAACTTCTTTCAAAGGATGTTGAACATATAGTTGTTTCTGTGGGTGCCCCCAAATCTCTTGTAGGTATCATTATTGCTGGTATTGTTCTGCTTCCGGAAGGTCTGGCTGCATTCAGAGCTGCAAAAAGTGATCAGATTCAAACTTCATTAAATCTGGCTTTTGGTTCAGCTTTAGCGAGTATCGGACTAAGTATTCCTGCGATCGCCATTATATCTGTAATGACTGGTATAAGAATGACATTGGGGATAGATATCAAATCAACAATACTTTTAGGGCTGTCTCTTTTTATTATTACTGTTTCACTGGCAACAGGCAGAACTAATATCATGCAGGGAATTGTATTGATCGCTATTTTTTTAATTTATCTTTTTATTACAATTGTACCATAAACCTATTTAAGTTATGCATTATATAGCTTGATATATAGTGAAACGGCCATCTTTAGTTTATATGATATGATGGTTGATATAGAATATATTTCATCAAATGAAGCCACAAAAAACGTTTGAAGGCTCATGATTATAAAGGTATTGCCCAAATATTGAAATATCAAATAAAAACTAATTAGATAACATAGAAACTGGTTCACAACTTGGGGGTTAAGCCAATACTTTAAAAGTTTGAAGAAGTACTCTGAACAGAAAAAAGATTTTGCAAATAAAAATTATTTATCGATATGACTAGTAAAAAATATTACTTCCACGATAAAAGTCAGAATATTATATCAGAAGATCAATTAATTGGAGAAAATATAGTTGATATAGAATGTTTTCTGACTGATTATCAGTTACAAAAGCTACATACAATAGAGCGTGTCTATATCTTGAAAAAAACATTTTTAGGAATTTTTAAGACAAGATTGTATTTATATCTTAGTGAAGATACAATATATAATTACGCTATTCAGAAAACATAACATTACTATACTTTATTCCTCCGATCATAGCATAATGTTAGAATTCAAATTTGTTTGGAATATCGCTGCTTTGTCTTATTTCGTTTTGATGGTTTCTGAAAGCTATAGTATTTGTTACTCTTACTAAAACGATAACATCTTTAAAGGAGTGGTCAACGGTAGCATGATGATGAAAATTAGAATTTTCACTTTAACCTTTCTAATGCATTATATAACAAAACCCTCCTTTTTAGGGGAGAGTCAATTGTACTAATGAGAATGTACAACTATTATGAGCAGTAAATGTATATCTAAATAAATTACATTAATATGCTACAAGTCATGTGATTCTATTTATTATTGTCGTATATGGAGTAGAAATAATACATTTATTTTTAACGCTCTTAGGGTATTTTTTATGCATAACTTTTTAATGCGTCAATTCTGTGGTAATATTTAATTTTCTTTGCAAGAAAGTTATAAATTTATTTTGACTGTAAATTCCAGTTTTCAGGAACCTATGTATTACAGCTTGTTTTTTATATTGCAGTTATCACACATTGTTCGTATCCGGAGTCTTTTTCTTACTGAGAGAGTGATGTTTTATAAAAGGGAAAAATCTGTGATTATGCCCATAATTGTATAAATTTGGAGCTGGAAAAAGAAGAAATCTTAAAGATCATAAACCTAAGGTCTTATTACAGAGTTGCAGATAAATGACTGATATCAGCGTTTTTATCATAGGGTTGGCTGCTGGTTGAAAAACAAGTAAACTAATTATTTAGTAAAACAGAGCCTTGCCATGAGGTAACTTACTGTGGATTCCGCTCCCTGATTGAGATTCACATTTTTCTCTTCAAGACCATCATAACACCCTCCTGTTGCAGGGTTATAAATAATCTGATGCAAATGATTTTTTCCTAAAAACCAATTAAAAGCACTCCTCATCATCTGCAAGTATTTTTCATCCTTAAAAACTTGATAGAATGTAGATAATGTCAGTATGGTGTAAGCAACATCTATGGGCTGTTCCCCGCCAATTGATTCAGGACTTTTAAACGTTTCTTTCTGTAGCCATCCTTTATTGGAGATTACTTTGATGCTGCCCTTACTAAATATTTTAGAAAGCAAAAACTTGAATGATTCATCGGCAACCTGTTTATACATTTCATCCTTGGTGGTAATCCACGCACACAATAAAGCTTCAGGAAGTACACCGTTTCCGTAAGTGAGATAGCTTTCAAACCAATGCCAGTCTTTGTGTTTTTCGTGCTGGTACATTTTCACCAGACGATTGGCCAGCTTTTTCAATAATGGAATATTGATTTCTGAATTTTGATAATGCAGTCCTTTGATGATAAAGCCCATTGCCCGGGTAGAATGGATATTCTCAATCAATGGAAGGCTTTTTTCAATTACTGATTCTGCTTCATCAGAAAACTGCTGCGGTAAGATTGCTTTTATTGAAAGAAGATATCCCAGTGCCCAGATAGCTCTTCCATTGGAATCTTCAAGATTGGTTTCATAATTCTGTTGCACAAATTCCTTGTTCTGATTTATATAATTGAGAAAACTTCCATCCGGTTGTTGACAAAACTTAATAAGTTTCAGATAAGTTGAGATTAAATCAAGATCAGATTCATCTCTGCTCAGCTCATAATGTCTGCAGGCTACAATCATAGCCCGGGCATTATCGTCCAAAGTATACCCGGAATTGATATCAGGTTTGTTGATTTTAGAAAACTGGATCATCCCAAAATCCGTTGTCATATTTTTGACATGGCTTAGATTAATGTTGGGGAATGTATAATGTAATGTCATTTTATTTTTGATGTATTGTTGAAATAATAGGGCGTGCGAAATAGAAGAATTTTCCCAGGCTGTGGGAGCCATTTTTTCCAAACTATTTGACCGTAATTTTTCCTGTGCAGTTTCATTTTTTAGTAATGTATTCACGGCAACAGCAAGCTGTTTCGGATCTTCGAAATCAATAATGATTCCAAGGTCTTCATTCAGTACTTCCAAAGCATGGGGAATAGGAGTGGAAACCACAGGGCAGCCACAACTGATGGCATAGGAAAAGGTACCACTTACTGCCTGATTTCTGTCTTTTGAAGTGAAAAGATAGATATTTGTAAGCTGAAGATAATCCAACAACTCATCTAAAGGCAGGTACTGGTTGATAAAGTAAGTATGTTTTTCGAGATGGAGCCTCTTAATCGTATGCTGCAAAAAATCACGATATTTTTCACCTTCGTACTTAATGATGCCGGGATGCGTTTTTCCAATAATCAGAAACATTACATCGGGGTTTTTTGTAATAATTTCAGGCAAAGCTTCTAAAGTGGTTTCAATATTTTTCCCAGAACCCAATAAACCAAATGTTGAAAGAATTTTTTTATCATTAAATCCGTATTTCGCTTTCAGTGAAATTTTATCGATAAATGGCAGTAAATGGGTGCCGTGGGGTATCATTTTAATTTTATCAGGTGGTATATCATAATCATTGTTCAGTATATCCGCAGAAATACTGGTCATTACAATAATAGATTTTACAAAACTGCTGATTTCTTTTACCTTTTCTTTTAATTCCCGATCCGGTTTTGGTAGAACGGTGTGAAAAGTAATGATGATATCTTTTTCTGTATTTTGAAGAAAAAGCAGTAATCCGTTGGGGGTTTCGTTGAAAAATCCAAATTCATGCTGAAGCATAACCAGTTGAATATTGTTATTCTTATTGATTTTAACAGCCAGCTCCAGATAAGATACGGCATCGGATGTATTTAAGCGATATTCTGGATCATCTTCATATTGATAATGCTCATCCTCAGTTTCCATTGGGCAGATGCTGATGCTAAATGAGTCTCTGAATTTTAATTTAAGGGATTGTACCAAGTCCTGACAGTATGTTGCAATACCGCATACCTTGGGAGGAAAAGTGCTTATAAAGATAATTTCAGGTATATGATAAATTGTGTTTTTATTACTTTGTAAAGATTGTCTTTTTGTCTTTTCCTCCACTTCTGATTTTATATTTTTATTCATATTGATATTTATTTTAAATCTGACATTCTGTATAGAATAGTCAATTATGATGTGTACTGTAGTAATTCCTTCAGTAATTCAGGGATGCTTAAAGAAGCAATAGCTATTCTTTTGTCTGCAGCGCCATAGTAAATATGGAGTGTATGTCCTTCTACGATGGCTCCGGTAGGGAAGCAGACATTGTTCACTTCTCCCTTCTGTTCCCATTCTTCATCGGGCTTGAAAAGAGGATAAGGAAGTCTTGAAATTTCTTTTTCAGGAGTATCAAGGTCTAGTAAAGCAGCACATGCGCTGTAAACATATCCTTCAATGGTATCATGTACACCATGGTAGATTAAAAGCCATCCATGTTCAGTTTCTATAGGGGGGCATCCACCGCCAATATAGCTTACTTCATGCTCATATTTGGGAGATAATACAATATGTTCTTTAAAATGAAGGAAGTAGTCTTTCCAGAAATCAGGATTCAGATCTTCAATCTTTTCTATCCTTACAATTTGGATATCAGGCCTTATGCGATGTAGAAAATAAAGCTTACCATTAATTCTTCTTGGAAAAAATATCACATTTTTATCCCAAAGGAAGACCTCTTTATCCTTTATATGAGTATGCGGGAGTTTGTTGAAACGTCTGTACTTTTCTCCTATTTCACCTTGAGATTCTGCTAAAAGCTTAAACTTTTTGTATGGAATTTTTGGCACAATGATTCCTAGCTTTTGCCATGATATTAGATCCTTAGATACGGCAAGTGCACCCAATGCATTAACCCCGTCATAACTGGTATAAGTAAGGTAAAATAAGTGATCGATTTTGACAATTCTTGGATCTTCAACACCATGTTTTTCGTATTCAAATTCAGGGATAATAACCGGATTGCTGAGCCGTATTTCAGGAGTCTTATAATCCGATAATATACAGTATCCGATACTTGAGAAGTTATTCCTGGCAAGAGCCCTGTATAATAAATGTATTTTTCCGTTATCCTGAATGACTGCAGGATTTAGAACTCCTTCACTCTCAAAGTCTAATGTTGTTTTTCTGAGTATAATTCCATCTTTTTTCAAGGATACCATTTAGTTGCCGGTATTTCGGGCTTCTTGTTCCCTTTCTCTTCGTTTACTCATTTTATCCTCCCGTTTCTCTTTTGCAGATTTTGCGGGTGGAGTTTTATCTGATTTCTTTTTTCCGTCTTTTTCTTTTGACATTGTAAAATATTTTTTTGTTACCTGTAAATTTCAATCATTAAAAAAGGAAAGCTTTGCAATTGTCTTTTAATTTGTTGTATAAATCATAGATATTTCCGATTTAATAGACTAACTTTGGATAAATGACTGTTAATGAAATAATTGACGGATGTAAACAGTAAGGGAGATGAAGTTGTATGTAAAATATATGGTAAGTTTGCGCTGCAAAATGGTTGTCCATCAGGAACTGGAAAGATTGGGCATTAAAAATGCTGTCGTTGATTTAGGGACAGTAGAATTATTGGATGATATTAGCTCAGAACAAAGACAGATACTTAAAGAAAATTTGCTTAAAACAGGACTTGAAGTATTAGATGATAAAAAAAGTATCCTGATAGAGAAAATAAAGAATGTAGTGATAGAAATGATTCATTATTCAGATGAATTCCCAAAAGAAAATTTCTCAGACTATGTAAGTGAAAAATTAGGATATGATTATACTTATCTTGCCAATACCTTTTCTGAGGTAAAAGGAATGACACTTCAACATTTTATCATTATTAATAAAGTAGAAAAGGTAAAAGAACTACTGTTATATGATGAACTTAATCTTACAGAAATCTCTTATAAACTCAATTACAGCAGCGTAGCCCACCTCTCCAATCAGTTTAAAAAAATCACAGGACTTTCCCCTTCATTTTATAAACAGCTGAAACAAAGACGTCTTGGAAATCTGGAAGACTTATAATGTGTGATATATGTAAAATTATACCGGATATATATAGCTTAGTATAACACTTAAACGGCCATCTTTGTAGTATAATAATCAGAAATTCACAAAATCCATAAAGCTTATATCACTATAAATAGTGCAATTTTAGATAGGAAATAGAGTGAACAGTTGAAAATATTTATCAAACAACAGGCTGTTCTCCCGTATTTGAAACCATTGTAGTAGTCAAGAAAGATGTGAAAAAGCGAATATACGACATATAAAATTAGTAGGCTTAAGGATTCTCAATTTTGACAATGAGCATATTAAATCCCGATAAAATAGTAGATATGTTTTCGAAAGGGTTTAATTAATCAAGGACGGAGACCCATGGTTTCTGTCGTTTTCGTCCATATTATAGGAATTGATAGATATATAAAAATTTTCATCAACTGAGTCCATAAAACTGTTTGAACATTTATGAGTAAACAACATGTTTAAATACAAAACAGACTTTCTTATTATCACTTTAACATCAGAAGTCATGAAAACAATACACCTTTTTCAGTTTAAGAATTCCATTACCCGGAAACTTCCTTTTTTTAAGGAAGAATGTAGATTAGATAATTTAAATGATTTAATGGCCTATGATCTGATGAACACCGAAAAAGTGACTGAGTTCATTATTGAAGTTCATGATGATTTTATTTTTGAAGATATGACCAGAGAAGATCTTTTGTCAATGTGTAGAAATGCCAGAGAAATGATTGAGCATTATTTTGTTACAACCATGAATGATTATGACGTTATCTGAATATCGATTTCAGCAGCATAAAAGTTTTTTTGATCAACATAAATAATAGCCCATGAAATTTCAGCAAAGTTTACTTGATTATATCAGTACTTCACTCATTACAATGAATGAAACGGTTTCTATAGCAGAAAGCGTAACCTCGGGATTAATACAGCTGGCTTTTTCCCAAATGGCTAATGCAAAACTGTTTTACAAAGGAGGAATAACGACTTTTACATTACCTGAAAAAGTTCAATTTTTAGATATAAATCAAATCGAAGTTAAGGAAAATAGTTTTGAAACCCAAAAAATGGCTGATACAATGGCTGTAAAGGTCGCTGAATCATTTGGAACAGATTGGGGAATTGCTTCTACTGGATATGCTGCATCTGTAAGAAATTCGGGATTTAAAGTGTATTCATTCTGTTCATTCAGTTACAAAGGAGAGATTGTACTTTCAAAACGCATAGAGCTTCATGATAAGACCCAGGCACTGGATGCACAGTTGTATTATACCGAATTTATTTTAGGGTGTTATAAAAGTGCATTGAATCAAATATTAATTTAACTTACCATTTATCATCAGTTTAAAAGTATAGATTTTTAATTTTTCGCTTTTATTTATGTAAATCTCTACGAGTTTCCAACTCTGTAAAATTCTTTGTCAACCCTTTATTTGATTTTATGCTTAAAAATTATTAGATTCTAAATTTTTTGAATAATTTATATCCAACATTTACAAATTTATTCATTCTTATGCAAAATAAAAATGGCGCTAACTGTCTTTAGTTGGCGCCATTTAGCTGTTTGTGACCTCGACAGGATTCAAACCTGTAACCTTCTGAGCCGTAATCAGATGCGCTATTCAGTTGCGCCACGAGGCCGTTTGTTATCTTGTTGTTTAACGGTTGCAAATATACCACTTTTTTCCGTTCTTTGAAACATGAAACAGAAAATTTTACTTTTATTCACGGTATTTTCGCTAATTGCTTGTAAAAGAGAACAAAAAATTTCGTCCTCAGATTGGACAAATATCTCAAATCGCACCCAATACAAGGAACAGGATGGAAATCTGGAGCTGAAATCGGGAAATTTCACCTATAATTTCAAAAAAAATCAGACTCCTTTCAAAAAAATTATCCTTCTTAATGCCAGTATGGCCGGTTATATTTCAGAGCTTGGAGCAGAAAATTTAATCATTGGAGTGTCAAGTCCTGAGTATATTTATTCAGAAAAGATTCAAAATCTTTTGAAGGAAGGGAAAATTCAAAATGTAGGAAGCGAGCAGAAATATGATGTGGAGAAAATTATTTCCATGAAGCCGGATGCTGTTTTTACCAATTATATTGCAAGTTTCGACAATGCCTATCAGCTATTGAAAAACAATGGAATTCAGGTGGTGTTTCTGGATGAATATATGGAACAGCAGCCATTACAGAAAACAGCGTATATCAAGCTTTTTGGAGAATTTTTCGGAAAAGAAAAAGAAGCGGAAGCCAAATACCTGGAAGTAGAGAAAAACTACAATGAGCTGAAGCAGCTTGCCTTAAAAGCAAAAGAAAGTCCCGTTGTGCTGGCCAATGAAATGTATGGAGATGTATGGTATCTGCCGGGAGGAAATACTTCCGTGGCACATTATATAGCGGATGCCAATGCCCATTATATCATGAAGGACAACAGAGAAGAAAAAGCAATGACGATGAGCTTTGAGGAAGTATATGCAAAAGCCGGCGGCGTTCAGTACTGGGTAAACGCAGGAAGCCATACCTCTAAAAAAGAAATGCTGGGCATGAATCCTTTTTACGGAAAACTTGACGTATTCAATAAAGGAAAAATCTATACCATTGCAGGAAAAGAGAAAATGAAAGCCAATGATTTCTTTGAAAGTGGAGTAGTGAGAGCCGATCTTATCCTTAAAGACTATATTAAAATCTTCCATCCTGAACTTTTACCGGATTATCAGCTTACCTACATGAAAGAATTGCAGTAAATCGGACTATTTGTTTATTTTTGCCTTTCCTTTTAATAACGTTATGTGGAAAAAAATTAAACAGTTTATCTTTATCGTTCTTGTGCTGAATGTAGTTTTTATTATCTGGGGCAGATTCTTTAATCCGCCGATCACCATTACCCAGATAGGAGGTCTTTTTGAATACGGAAAACTGCATAGAGACTATATTTCTTATGATGAAATGGGAAATAATGTGAAAAAGGCAGTAATAGCATCCGAAGATCAGAAATTCTTTGATCACAATGGTTTCGATTATACAGCGATTGAAAAAGCGATGAAGTACAACGAAAAAGGAAAGAAAATAAGAGGCGGAAGCACCATCTCTCAGCAGACTGCCAAAAATGTCTTTCTCTGGCAGGGAAGAAGCTGGGTGAGAAAAGGGCTGGAAGCAGTCTACACTTTTATTATTGAAAAAGTATGGAGTAAGGATATTATCCTTGAAAGATACCTGAATTCCATTGAAATGGGGCAGGGAGTATTTGGAGTAGAGGCCGCAGCACAATATTATTTCGGGAAATCATCTAAAGACCTAAGTGCTTCAGATGCAGCCTGGATTGCAGCCGTACTGCCGAATCCGAAGAAGTATGATCCGAAAAATCCTTCTCCCTATCTGAGAAAGAAACATAATTGGATTATGAGACAGATGAGGAATGTAAGTTTGAAATAGTATCTTTGTACTAATGAAATTCTTTAATTCAAGCACAAATTTTGAGTCAGTTCTTAAAAAGTATTTTTCTTTTAAGAACGAAACCCTTTCTTTAGAACCGTTTGCCGAGTTTTTGGAGAGTGTAAAAAGGGCGGACTTCACAGATGTGCTCAATTTTCTCAGAAGCAATCCCGCTTTTGCTGAAAATTTTAAGCATTATATTCACAATATTTTCAAGGGAAGACCTTTCAACCTCTCCCTTACTGAAGCCAATATTCTCTCTGAAAACGCCTTCTTTCCGGAACTGAAAAAAAGAATCCTGAATAAGGTGCTGCCTCCTGTAGAGAACGAAAAAACCGTGTGGTATATGATTGATAACGTCAGTCTGAGACCTAAAACGGATTTGAAATACTTACAGAATCTTCCTGAAAATGAAGTTGATGAATTCCTGACCTTGCTGGGAGCTTCAGATTTCATTATTAAGCCTAACGTAAAAAAAGAGCTGATCTTCTCTATGAATATCTTGTCATGGAGGGTGACGGGGATGGCAATGGAAGTTGAAGTAGTGAGAATGGCACCTCAATACAGAAACCTGTCTAATCCCTTTCTTGCTCTTCAGAATGAACTGGAAGCATTGGCAGATGACCTTGTTAAAGATCCGGGATTACAGCTGCATTCTAAAGACAGCCGTTATAAGCAGATCAAAATCTATTCAGAGCAGTGCCTTGAGTTTGTGAATATTGCTTTCAAGAACTCGGCAAAATATGGTATTTCAGGAAAGATCAACCAATCATTGCTGAAGATCCGCCAGCAGACGGAAAGAATCTATGAGATCGTTCAGCTGTTGATCATTGATTCCGAAGAAGATGTACTGATCAGATCAAAACAGCTGATCTTTAATATCTTGAATTACAAGTCTCATAAAAACAATATTGCAGACCTGATCAACGATAGTACAAGACTCATCTCGCACCTTATTACCAATCATACGGCAGAAGCAGGGGCCCATTATATCACATCTACCCGCAAAGAATATATGACTATGTTCTATAAAGCGAGCGGAGGGGGAATTATCGTAGGAGCACTCTGCGTTCTGAAAATGCTGTACGGATATATTCCCGGAAGTGATTTCTCCCATGCATTCTTGTATTCAATGAACTATGCGATGGGATTTGTGATGATCTATCTGATGGGATTCACTCTCGCTACCAAACAGCCGGCCATGACTGCTGCTACCATGACCAAAGTACTTTCAGAAGAAGGAAACGTCCAGAGAAACAATACGGAATTTGCCCATCTTGTATCAAAATTATTCCGAAGCCAGTTTATTGCCTTTGTAGGGAATGTACTGCTGGCATTTCCGGTAGCATTGGCCATTATCTATGGGCTGGATGTATTTTTCTCACAAAACCTGGCAGTTGACAGATCAGATAAATTACTGAAAGACCTTGATCCTTTTAAATCCAAGGCGATTCTGCATGCCTGTATTGCCGGTTTCTATCTCTTTATTTCAGGGATCATTTCAGGGAATATCGGAAATAACTCCGTATTTTATCAGATTCCAGAAAGGATTGCCAAAAATCTTTCAATCAGAAGCTTTTTCGGAAAGAAATTTGCCAAAGGCCTCTCAAAATATTATGCTAAAAACTGGCCGGGAATCGTTTCCAATTTCTGGTTCGGGGTTTTCCTTGGTGCTACTGCGCCTGTGGGACTATTTTTTGGACTCGACCTTGATATCAGACACATTACCTTTGCCGCAGGAAACTTTGCATTAGGGCTGTATGGAAAGGATTTCTCTGTAGACTCCTATACATTTTGGATTTCCTTTGTAACGGTTTTCTTAATTGGGTTCTTCAACTTCCTGGTAAGTTTCAGTTTGTCTATGTTCCTGGCATTCAGATCAAGAAAAATGAACTTCGGACAGGTAAGTGAGATCTATAAGGAAATCTTCAGGTATTTTATGAAACATCCGCTGAAATTTTTCTTTCCGTTACGATCAGGACTGGATAAAAAAGCCGATGACCTGATGAGCAGCACAATTTCCAATAAATCAGAGGAGCATTAATAAAATAAGAAAGCTACCATTTTCGGTAGCTTTTTTCTATAAAATAAGTATTGATTATACACAATAAGGAAGTTCCGGACATTCTGCTGGCAATTCCTCCCAAAAACCACATCCCGTCATATCTATACAGCTTACTGCACAACACACCATCTGTCCTGATCCTTTAACTTTTTTTAATGATTCTCTTGATAATTTCTTCGACTTAAGTACTTTTTTCATGGTAAATATGATTTAATTTATGTACCTTAAATATATCACTTTATTTCGAAATAAGATCGTTTTTATTAAAAATAAATTTCCTGTAATGCTGATGGATAGGGGGAACTTTACAAAATCTGAAGATCATGAAACTGATCCGTCCCAAATTTATCCTGAAACTTCTTCAGATAGAAACCTTTACGCATTTTGAAATCATGCTTCAATAATGGAGAATCAATTTTAATGATGATACATCCGTTCTCAAGATTCACACTGCGGATCTCTTTAAAAAGGCTCTCATCAAGATAATCTTCAAGAAAATCTTTGATCTCAAATGCTACAAGTTTACCTTCAAATCCATAAATTCTGGCAAAAGACTTTACCAGTTCGGACGATTGATATTCGCGTTTTTTCTTCTTCATATTATTTTCTCTCAATAAATTGAGTGCTTACCCCTTTATTTTTAAAAAACTTTTCCAACTCCGGATAAACGTATTCACAGATTTCTAAAGGCTCTAGTATTTTTCTCGGAGAAGATTCTATAGCTGAACATTCAAAACAAATTTCAAAATAAGCGAAAATATGATCAGTTTCATCATAGAGAAGGATGGCATTTCGTGGAAAAAAACATCCACTGGTAGATACAAATCCTATATTATATTTTTTACAGGTATTGTAGATAACATCCGTAAGCTCGGAAATTTCTGATAAAGTTAGCGTTCTGGATTCCTGAATTCCTGTAAAATCTGAATGATCAACAGCTTCTCTTAATTCAAAATCTTTATTTCTTTTAATGCTGTCATAATATCTTGTAAGCCTGATAGAATCTTCCTTTGTTTTGGGAGGTGGTGGCGGAGGGGTATAAGACATTGCAGCACTTTTCTTTAGATTCAGATTATAAGAAACAATTTTTACCCGGGTCGCCTTACTGAATGGAAATTTATCTATTCTTTTATGAAGAGGGATGGGCTTGAAATTCTTGTTGAGAGAACCTACCTTATAATTATGATATTCTGCCAACAGATCTACAGGTTTTTTCTTTTTCTTCTGGCTGAAAGAAAAAACGAAGCAGAATGAAAGCAGAATAAGGAATATTTTTTGTCTCATATCTCAAAGATTATACTTTCTTCATTGATTTTTTTAACTACACTTTCTGTACGTTCTCTATGCGTATCCGTAATAAAAATCTGCCCGAAGCTTTCCTTGTTGACCAATTCGATCAGCTGTGAAACCCTGATATCGTCAAGCTTATCAAAAATATCGTCAAGAAGGAGAATAGGAGTCTTTTTTGTCAGTTCCTTTACAAGGCTCATCTGCGCCAGTTTTAAGGAAATAAGAAAAGATTTCTGCTGCCCCTGTGAGCCGATTTTCTTGATCAGGACATGATCCATTTCAAAAAGAAGATCATCTTTATGAATCCCTTTGGAGGTATACGTCAGCATACGGTCTCTCTCAAGGCTTTCTTTTAAAAGCTGTTCAAAAGAATTTTCAAGCAGATGAGATTCATAGATTACAGATACGGCTTCTTTTCCTCCTGAAATGATCTGATAAAAATTCTGAACGATAGGATTCAGCTGCTGTACAAAATCTTTTCTTTTAGTAAAGATCTTAGTTCCGAAACGGATGATCGGATCATCATAGATCTCCAGCGAATCTTTGTCCCATGTTCTGTTTTTGGCAAAATATTTCAGTAAGGCATTTCTTTGCTGAATTGTTTTCTGATACTGGATGAGGTCGAAAAGATACTCAGAATCAGTCTGAGAGATCATTGCATCCAAAAATTTACGCCTGCTTTCTCCGGAATCTGAAATAAGATTGGAATCATAAGGCGAAATCATGACACTTGGCAGGTATCCGATGTGGTCGGCAAGCCTGTCATAGCTTTTATCATTCTTTTTGATCACTTTTTTAGCTTCCCTGGGTTGGGTGATTCTGATGATGTCATCACTGTCATCGTTGCTGATCTCAGCATCAATGGTGAAAAAATCTTCCTCACTCTTGATATTGTTGAGATCCGTATTTCCCAAAAAGCTTTTGCCAACGGATAAATAATGCAGCGCATCCAGAATATTGGTTTTTCCCACTCCATTATTCCCTACAAAACAGTTGATCTGCGGGGAAAATTCAAATTTCTTTTCTGAATGGTTCTTGAAATTGTAAACGGAAAGCTTCTTGATAATCATTCGTCAAAAATACTCCATTATTAGTAAAAATAAAAAAGGAAGTGCCGAACAAGTTTCTACCCCGAATGAAAAGTAAGCGTCATCTCTTTTGTTTTCAGCGAAATAAATAAGAATATAGGTAGCGATACTGGCCATAAAAAAAGCAATGGCATACAGTGTCTGAAGATAAAAAATACTGATGATACTGCTTATAAAAACCAGTGCATAGGCAATATACTTTGTGTTCTGCACACCGATCAGCATGGGAAAAGTCTTTACCGTATCACTATTCATATCCCGGATATCAAACGGGAGAACAAGCGCTGTTATAAAGAAAAAGCTGATCAGAAAAATAGGAATGCTGAACTCAGGAAGGGTAAGCCAGCAATTGACCAGTGCCCAGACCAGGCCTACATAAAAAACTTTCAGTAAAGGGATTTTCCGGATGTAAACCTCAAGAAAAAAGCTATTGTACAGCAATCCGAGCACTACAATGATAAACCATTTCAGAAGCCGTATTTCATTATGATTATGAATAATCAGAAAAGCACAGATGATTCCGGCTATGGCATTTAAAACAACAATTTTAAGAAAATGCTTCGTATACTGATATTTTGTGTACAGATAACCGCTGAAATAAGTGATAAATATCAGAAGCACAGTGGGAAAACGGAATGTGTTTTGCTCCTTCATAAAAAATACTGCAAAAAGAGTTCCCATTAAAGAGACATAAAGCTGGCTGTCTATAATGTATTTTTTGAGTATTTTTAAAACATTCATTTATCAAAATTAATACCTATGAAAATCATCTCCAAATCTGTTCTTCTCTTTTTTGCGTTTTTGTGCATATTTTCCCATGCACAGACGTTTTATGAAGAACAGTGGAAGAAAATTGCAGAGAGTTATCAGAACGGGACTTTCAAATCTAACCTGCCGCTTATTCTTGAAATTCAGAATAAAGCTGTAGCGGAAAGCAATACTACGGAAATCATCAAATCGCTGAAAGCTGAGTTTGCCATTTATAAAGCCACTCAGGATGATCCGAAAAATGATTACGCTTCCGTTTTCTTTTCCAAGATCAGCAATATGAATAAACGGCTGAAAAATGATGATCTGCTTTTTTTCAAAGTTCTGGAGGTTGAATTTTTTGAGAACTATTATGAGCTTAAAAAATGGGAGATCCAAAGCCGCACGAATGTTGCTAAAGGCGATCTTTCAGAAATAGAGACATGGACAAAGCTCGATTTTAAAAATTTCTACTTCAAGAGATTTGAAGAGCTCACCACATCTGAAGATAAGCTCAGAAAAATCAGCATGCAGAAATATAAAGATGCTTTTGAAAATGAAAGGGATTTTCAGTTTTTTCCTACACTCTACGACTGGAAGGTCAAAAAAAATATTGACTTTCTGAATAACAGCGATATTTTTACCAAAGATGAATTAAAGGAAAACCAGACCGCTATTTTAGCTTTATACCAAAATCTTATTGATTTCAATACAGGTAATTCAAAACTCTACTTCCAGCATCAGAAACTGATTTATGAAAATAAGATCAAAAAAGATGGGAAATTTCGGGAGAAACAGACTGCACTGGTGAATGCTTCCATAAAAGGAGATTACAAGATTCTCATTGTAAGAGATATCGTTCAGGAGCTCATTGGCCAATCAAAATTTATTCAGGCTGTAGAGCTGATTGATAAGGTGAAAAAAGAATATCCCGGTTCCAAATTTCTTACCAATATCACCCAGCAGGAAAAACAGATCAAAGCAACTTCGGTTTCCCTTTTCTTTGAAACTCATAATGAGCCCGGGAAGCCCATTCAGATGGTTGCTGATCATAAAAATGCAGACGATTTTGTTCTTAAGATATATCAGATCAATGATGTTGTAAAGCAACTGAAATATCTTGGGTATTTGGGTTATGGCCGGCAATACCTCAACAATGAAGAATATGACAAAATAGATAAAACCCTGGTGAGAACAGATACCTTCAGGCTTCCCAACAAAAAAGATTACTTTGAATACAGCACAGCACTTGAGGTAGAAGGACTCCCGAAAGGAATTTATCTTGGGGAATATATCAACGGAGAAGACGTTTCAAAATTCATGTTCATCGTCACTTCTTCCAGAGTGATTTATGATGAAAAGAAAGATTATATTCTGGTGGATAGGGACACCGGGAAATTAAAGCCTAATACGAAACTTTTCAAATATGACTTCAGAGATTATTCAGGTATAGATGAAACAAAACTAATGATTGCCACAGATAATCTGGCCAGATTTACCTCAGAAAAAATAGAATATGAAACATATCGTCACCTGTTCTATGATCCGGCAGCCAATGATTATAATATCGTAATAAGTCCTTATTTTGCCAGGTCTTATGAATATTATTACCCACATACCCAGTTCTTTCTGGACAGGCAGATCTTCAGACCCGGACAAACCGTTTATTTTAAAGGCATTTCTACCTATCCGGATAAAGAGAAAAAAAAGGAAATAATTATCGTCAATAATGAGCAGACGATAACCCTGTATGACGCCAACAGCCAGGTGATCAGTTCCCGGAAATTCACTACCAATGCATTCGGAGCTTATAACGGAAGCTTTGTTTTGCCAAAAGACAAGTTGAACGGCCAGTTCAGAATTGAAGTCTCCGGGTACTATAAAGGAGAGAATATCTATGGCAGTAAATACTTCTCTGTAGAAGAATATAAACGTCCTAAATTTGAGATCACTTTTGATACCATCAAAAAAGACTATAAATATGGAGAGACCATTGAACTGAAAGGAAAGGTGGTAACTTTCTCAGGAATTCCGCTGAGTAATACCAATGTTAATTATGAGATTAAAAGGGAAAATATCCGCCAAAGATATTTCTGGTGGTATTCTTATGATAATAATAATGAAAACTCAATCCTTGGAAAGGCTGAAACCAATGAAAAAGGAGAATTTATTATTAAAATCGATCTTAAAAAAGATGAAAATACAGAGGGAATACAGGTTCACAACTATAAAATAAAAACTTCAGCTACCGATATCAATGGGGAAACCCAGTCAGCCGAAACCGATGTGAAGGTGGCTTCAGTTTCCCATTATTTAAAATCAGATGAAATAAAAGAGGCTTCCGCAGAAGATGAGTTGAAAATTAAAGTCACAGCTTTCAATTACAATGATGTTTCCGTAAACAAAAATTACAAAGTAAAACTTGTACAGCTTAAGGAAACAGACCGGGTTCTGAGAAATAATTTTGAACAGAAGGTACAGAATCTTCCAGTAATGTCCAGAAATGACTTCCTGAAAAAATTCCCACATGACCGTTATGATCAGTCTGAAACCCTTAAAAACAGGGAGATTCTTAAAACCATAATAGAGGATACAAAGGAAGGTAAAGAACTGAATCTGGGAAAACTTGATCCCGGAAATTACAGACTTCTGGTATACAATGTAGAAGGAAAAGACACCATAAAAGTGGAGCAGGAATTTAATGTCTGGAGCAAAAAAGGACTTGGGAAAAATCAGTATCCGTTTCTAAAAGTGGTAGGCCCGAAAGGAGAAGTAGTGAGAGGTTCCCAGGCTGTTGTGTATGCATATTCTGCGATTCCTGATGCCTTTGTGAATATCTATTTACAGGACGGGCAGGGGAAAAAGACCATGGAAAGAAGGAAATTTACAAACGGGATCCTGGCATACAGCTTTCCTGTATCGGGAGAAAAGAACATCACAACGTATAATGTTCAGTTTGTGCTGGCTTCTTATAATGATGTTCAGAATCAGTATGCCAGCATCATTGTCAGAAATGAAAAAGATCCTTTGAAGATTGAACTGACGACTTTCAGAGATAAAGTGCAACCGGGCTCAAAAGAAAAATGGAGCATCAGGATCTCAGGAAGAAACAAAGAAAAAGTGGTAGCTGAGGTGCTGGCCAATATGTATGATAAATCGTTAGATAAATTCGCACCCAATACCTATAGCTTTGAAAAATCCGACATACCGGAAAATGTGTTTGAGGATTACAATATCAGAAACCAGACGCAGACATTGCGATATGGTCAGAAGGTGAAATATGAAGAAACTAAAGGAGTTTATATTCCGAAGTTTGACTGGTTTAACAAAAATGTATTTTACCAGCTGATGTTAAAATATGGACTGACTGTGGATACAGACGGTGATGGAGTAGATGATATGAATGACGCATGTCCTACCGTTCCGGGCATCGATTCATATAGTGGCTGTCCGAGACCTTTGAACACAGTTGCGGCTGAAGTAAGCAGTGAAAGAATTGAAAGAGGACGCTTTGACAATGCTGGAAAAAAAGATAAAGAAGATAAAAAAGGCGCAGTGCCTGAAAAACAGAAAGAAGATCTGAAGGATGTGAAAGCCCGTCAGAATCTTAATGAAACAGCATTTTTCTACCCGGATCTGAAAACAGATGCCCATGGTAACATAAGCTTCGGATTTACAACACCGGAAGCTCTTACAAAATGGAAACTGATGTTCCTGGCTCATACCGCAGATTTGAGAACAGTCGTATTGGAGAAAGATATCATTACCCAGAAAAAACTCTCTGTAAATCCGAATTATCCGAGATTCCTGAGAGAAGGGGATGAACTGAACTTCCAGACAAAAATATCCAACCTTACGGATAAAGCTATGTCCGGAGCTGCTTCCCTTCAGATCCTCAATGCCGAAACCAATGAAGATATTTCCCAGCTGTTCGGAATTAGCCCGGCTGTGCAGAATTTTGACGTCAAAGATACAGGCAACTCTGTGGTCAGCTGGAAGATCAAAACACCATTCAATAAAGCTTCCTCCATCATTATCAAAGTAGTGGCAAAGGCCGGGGGATATTCTGACGGGGAACAGATTCCTGTTGCCGTATTGTCAAACAGAATGATGCTGACTGATGCTGTTCCTGTCTTTGTGAAAGAAGGACAGACCAAAACATTTACCCTTCAGAACCTTAAAAATAATACTTCAGAAACCGTAGAAAATATCAGCAATACCTTAGAATTAAAAACCAATCCGGTTTGGGAGATCCTTTTTGCTCTTCCGGATCTGAGCAGGCATCTCAATATAACTTCTGATGCGATATTCAATACATGGTTTGCAGATGTCGTGGGAACTGAGATCTTTAAAGCCAATCCAAGAATGAAAGCTGTGTTTGATGAATATAAAAGTGCAGACCTCCTGAAAAGCAACCTTGAGAAAAACCAGGAACTGAAGCAGGTATTGCTGGAAGAGACCCCTTGGGTACTGAATGCAAAATCTGAGACTGAAACAATGAACAGGATTTCAAGGCTTTTTGAAGTCAATGCAATGAAGGCATCCATCAACAGTGACTGGAAGGTTCTTTTACAGTATCAGAACGGGGACGGAGGTTTCCCATGGCTGCCGGGATTCAGAAGCTCCTATGTTTCCTCATTATACATCCTCAGAAACCTTGGGAAAATGAATGACTGGCTGAAAGGAGGAATAGCTGAATACCAGTCCGGGCAAAACAATATGGTATCTGCCCTGATCCAGTATATAGACAATGAACTCAATACCCACTGGAAAGAAAATGAAGATACTCCGTGGAGCAACTTTGCACTGGACTACCTGGATGCAAGACGTTATTGGGAAAAAGAATATCCGCTGCAAGGAGCAGGGGCCAATCTTAAAAAAGCAATTATTACCCGTGCAGATAAATTTAAAATTACAGATTTTACCTTCTTCGGGCTTCACAGGGCAGCACTTATTTATAACAGTTACGGACTGAAAGCCCCATCTGAAAAACTGATCAGATATCTTAAAGAAACTTCCGTATCTTCAGAAACACAGGGCGCTTACTGGAAGCAGAACCTTAATGATTGGGGCTGGTATGAATCCAAGGCCGTCAATCATGCCGGAGCTATAGAAGCAATTAATAAAGTGACACCGGAAGATGCAAATTTTATTGAAGAATCAAAAGTATGGCTGGCTACCCAGAAAGAAACCAATTCATGGGGGAATTCCAGAACAACGGCTGAAATTATTTATATTCTGATGAATTCAGGAAAATCATGGACAACACCTGAAGCAGATAAAGTTAACGTCATCTGGGGCGGTCAGGAAGTCGCTCCGCAAACAAAAACAACAGGTTATCTGAAACAGACTGTCTACTCGGATAAGGTTAATAAAAAGCTGAGTGAGGTTACCATAACAAAATCCGGCCCGGGAATTGCACAAGGTGGATTGTTCTGGCAATATTATGAGAGCCTTGAAAATGTAAAATCTACGGAAACTTATCTTTCGATGACAAGAGAATATTATAAAAAGATAAAAACAACCAATGGTGAGGAGCTGGTTAAAATTACAGAAAACAGTCCGCTCACCGTAGGAGATCAGATTACCGTAAGGATGATCCTTAATACGGACCGTCCGATGCAGTATGTTCACCTGAAAGATATGAGAGCAGCCGGGCTGGAGCCTGTAGATGTGCTTTCAGGTTATCAGTATAAAAATAATCTGGGGTATTATCAGGCCACCAAAGACGCATCTACCAACTTTTATATTTATTACATGCCGAAAGGAAAATATGTATTTGAATATGACCTGGTATGCAACGCTTCAGGAAACTTCTCCAGTGGTTTTGCCACCCTGCAGAATTATTATGCACCTCAGATGAATGCGAGAACGAAAGGAGATCAATTAGAAATTAAAAAATAAACAGATACCAGATGAGAAATGTCAGATTATTGATGATGTTGCTGTGTTTTAGCTTATGTTCTAAAATGCATGCACAGCAGTATTACGACGGGCAATGGAAAAAGATTATGGAAAATAGCAGCAAAGGAGCCTATAAATCTAATCTTCCCATTATTTTAGACATACAAAAGCAGGCTATGAAAGAAAATAATGCACTTCAGCTGATCCGCTCCCTGAAAGCGGAATTCAATGTGGTCAATCAGACTGTGGATGATGACCAGAATGATTCGGCTTCGAAATTTTTTAAAAAACTTCAGGAAACGGAAGGAAAACTGAAAGGAGAGGATAAACTGGTATACCAGGTGCTCCTGAGTACTTTCTTCATGAATTACTATGAGCAGAATATGTGGAGAATCAACGGTAGAACCAACATCAATTCCCAGGATATCTCTCAAATTGAAACATGGAGTAAGCTTGACTTTAAAAACTACCTGCAAAAAACTTATCAGGAGCTTGATCCGCAAAAGCAGGAAATGAGAAAAATTGCTTTGAAAAAATACAGCAGCCTGTTCTCAGAAAATAAAGATATTGCTTTTTTCCCTACATTGGCCGATTGGTATTCGCTGAAAAGAATCGATTTCCTGTCATCAGGTTTTCTTTGGACAAAAAATGAACTTGCAGAAAACCGTATCAGGATCAATACAATATATGATGACCTGATCGCTCAGAATTCAGGAAATCCGAAACTGTATTTTATGAAGGAAAAGCTGATCAGGAACTGTGAAGAAAATTCCTGTAAAGAAAAGCTGGAGCAACTTCAGAATCTGTTGAAATCAAATGAAGACGGAGACTATAAAGTCATCATTATGGCAGATATTATGGATGAGCTTCTTGCTAAAAAGAAAGCCAAAGAAGCACTCGAAATAGCTGCTCAGGCAAAAAGCATGTATCCGAAATCTCCCTATCTTGAAAACATTAAAACAAGAGAAGAGCAGACTATCAATCCTCTACTGACGATTAAATATGAAGCCCAGACACAGAGCAACCTGCCCATTCATCTGGTGGCACAACACAAAAATGTGACGGAATTTTCTTTGAACATTTATGAAGTAAAAGAAGACTTTACCTCATTGATGCAGTATGTTCAGAATCCTTATTCCAATACATTTGCAAAAGTTAAAAAAAATCTGGTAAGAAAAGAAACCTATCAGCTGACCGACCCCAAAGATTATCAGCTTCATAAGACATCACTGGAGATCAAACCGCTTCCGTCAGGAGTATATTTGGCAGAATATACCGTTGCAGGGGCAGATACAAAAGACAGGGACTCCAGACAGAATCTTTACTTCCTGGTTTCCGGAAACAGAATTATTTACCAGTCTAAAACAGATAGAAATCCGCTCTCGGATGAAATGAAATTGGTGAGCAGTGAAAACGGAAAAACCATCATCAATGAAAATATTACTTTCTATGAATTTGTTTCGGGTAAAGCTTTAAACAAACTGGAAGGCAAAACGAATGAAAAAGGAACCTTTAAATTTCCTGCCACTGCCAGTAAAGAATACTACAGAACCTATCTGGTCCAACAGCCTAAAACCAATGATTTCCAGATCATGCAGGTCTACGGAAATACAGTTTATGATGCCAATTATAACCCAAATAAGCAGACCCGTTCCACTGCACAGATTTTTACAGACAGAGCCATCTACCGTCCGGGGCAGACCGTTTATTTTAAAGTCGTAAATACCAAAATAGAAAATGAAGTGGAAGCTGTAGTTTCCGGGTTGAAGCAGAAAATCGACCTACAGGATGCTAACGGGCAGGAGGTGTCTTCACAGGATTTCACGACCAACGAGTTTGGGTCTTACCATGGCAGCTTCATTCTTCCCAAAGGAAAACTGAACGGGGTATTCTATCTGAGAACAGTTGGGGAGCCAAGGGGATATAAGGATATCAGAGTTGAAGAATACAAAAGACCTAAGTTTGAAGTAAGTTTTGAGCCTGTAAAAGAGGAATACAAATACGGACAGACCATAGAGCTGAAAGGAAAAGCGAAAATGTTCTCAGGAGTGGCCTTAAGCAATACTACAGTAAACTACGAGATCAAAAAACGAAATATCAGATGGAAATATTTCTGGTGGTATCCACAGGATAATGACAATGAAAATTCAATTCTGGGCGAAGCAAAAACCAATGAAAAAGGAGAATTTGTGATTCCTCTCGATCTTAAAAAAGATGAAAACCTGGAAGGAATACAGATTGACAATTATGAGATCAATGCTTCCGTTACAGACATTAACGGTGAAACGCAGTCTGCTGATACTCAGCTGAAGGTGTCTTCTGTTTCCCATTACATCAAAGCAGACGAAATCAAAAATGCATTCAGCGATGAAAATGTAAAATTAAAGGTAGAAACCAAAAATTATAATGAACAGAACCTTAAAAAATCCTATCAGGTAAAACTGTCAAAACTGTCAGCTCCGGACAGGATTTTCAGAGAAAACTTTAAGGCTGAGGTTCAGGATTTGCCGAAATATTCAAAAGAAGAATTTATCAGTAAATTCCCGCATGACCTTTTTGATAAGAATGATGAGATTAAAAACTGGAAAACATCTTCTGTCATTCTGAATGGAACAACCCGAAACGAAGAATCTCTTGATCTTGGGAAGTTAGATGCAGGAGATTATCAGCTTGAACTGTTCAATATCGAAGGAAAAGACACCATAAAATCTGAGCAATACTTCAGTATTTGGGATAAAGGAGCTTTGAAGCCTGCTCAGAAAACATTCCTGACGGTAATTGCTCCCAAAGATGAGGTGTCAAGAGGAGAAAAAGCCAAAGTATATGTATTTTCAGCCATTCCTGATGCTCTGATCAATGTTTTTGTGCAGGACGGATCAGGAAAGACCATTTCAGAAACGCTTCCTCTGAAAAAAGGAATTCTGGAGTATATGGTTGACATTCCTAAAGATAAAAGTGTTTCCGACCTCAATCTTCAGTTTCAGATGGTGGCATTCAATGATGTAAATACAGAATCAGCCACGTTGAAAATAAAAGATACGGAGAGTCCTTTAAAAATAGAAACCGTTACTTTCAGAGATAAGCTGGAACCCAATTCAAAAGAAAAATGGAGGGTAAAGGTAACCGGAAATGACAAAGAGAAGATCAATGCCGAAGTACTGGCAAATATGTATGATATGTCTCTGGATCAGTTTGCAGTAAACAACTATAAATGGAACAGACTTTATGCTCCATACAAAAGAGTTGCATCCTATGCTGTCAGAAACTACCTGGAGGAAAGGACCTATCAGAAGAAAATGAGATATTTCAATGAGAATTATATCATGGCGCCTGACTTTAACTGGTTTGATGGTGTAGACAATTTTATAGCTTTACAGGGATATGCAGCAGGAGCAGTAGCGGAAAGTGTTAAAAATGCAGGGTATTCACCACCACCGCCACCTCCTTCAACAGGTACAAAAGCTAGTGTGATGATGAAAAGAGCATCAGCAGATAAAATGGAAGTAATACAAAATGTTGTTCCTGCCCCTGTAAATGCTCCTAAAGTAGATGCGGCACCACCAGAGCAGCAAAACCAGGAAAGTCTGGAAAAAGTGGCCGTTCGTATGAACCTGAACGAGACCGCCTTCTTCTATCCGGATCTGAAAACCGATGCCGAAGGGAATGTCAACTTTGAATTTACTTCTCCGGAAGCCCTGACCAAATGGAAACTGATGTTCCTGGCTCACACCAAAGATGCCAGAGCAGCTACCCTTGAAAAAGAAGTGGTAACACAGAAAGAATTCTCTGTAACGCCAAACTATCCTAGATTTTTAAGAGAAGGTGACGAACTGAACCTGCAATCCAAACTATCAAACCTTACCGATAAGAAGTTAAGCGGTTCAGCAGAATTACAAATCCTGGATGCCTTTACCAATGAAAACATTTCTTCAAAATTTGGTGTGAATTCAGGTGTACAAAACTTCAGTTTAAATGAAAACGGAAACGGGGAGCTTACATGGAAGCTGAAAGTTCCGGACAATGTTTCTTCTATAATTTTAAAAGTAGTGGCAAAAGCAGGAGCATATTCCGACGGAGAACAGCAGGCTGTAGCGGTACTACCCAACAGAATGCTTGTAACAGACGCCGTTCCGGTTTTTGTAAAAGAAGGAGAAACCAAAACATTTGTTCTGGATAACCTTAAAAATAACACCTCTGCAACGGCTTCCAACGTTTCAAATACCCTGGAACTGACAACCAATCCGATCTGGGAAATCATGTTTGCCCTTCCAGCCCTGAAAAATGATCAGAATAATTCTGCCGATGTCATTTTCAATAAATGGTTTGCCGATGTGCTGGCTTCCGAAATCTTTAAAGCCAATCCGAAGATGAAAACCGTTTTCGAAGAATATCAGAACAAAGGATTACTGAATTCCAACCTTGAGAAAAATCAGGAGCTGAAACAGCTGTTGTTGGAAGAAACCCCTTGGGTACTTGAAAGTAAAAATGAAGGTGAACAGATGCAGAAACTGGCATTATTGTTTGATGTCAACACTATGAGAAATTCTATCAGCCAGGATTGGGACGATTTCAAAAAACTGCAGAATCCGGACGGAGGCTTCTCATGGTATGCAGGCTATCCAAGCTCTTACGGCACATCATTATATATTCTTAAAAACTTAGGAAAGATCAATGCATGGTTAAAAGATAACGTGAAAGACTATCAGAGCGAAGACCAGAAACAACTGGTTACAAAACTGATTCAGTACCTAGATAACGAAATCAACAAATATGCTGATGTAAAAAGTAAAAACATCTGGACCAACTGGACGCTTGATTATCTGTATACCCGAAATTACTGGGAAAAACAATATCCTTTGAAAGGAAAAGGTGCTGCGCTGAAAACCTCGGTAAAACAGAAGGCAAAAACAGCTAAAATCACAGACTTTACTTTCTTCGGACTGCACCGTGCGGCACTTCTTATGAATGATTACGGATTGAAAGACGTTTCCGGTAAACTGATGACCTACCTTAAGGAAACTTCTACAGATACCCAAACACAGGGAGTTTACTGGAAGCAGAATTTAAATGACTGGGGATGGTTTGGCTCCAAAGTAGTGAACCACGCAGGAGCATTGGAAGCATTCAATACACTGAGACCTGCCGATCAGAATTTTATAGAAGACATGAAGATCTGGCTGGTTACACAGAAAGAAGTGAATTCGTGGGGAAGTTCAAGAGGTACAGCTGAAGTGATCTTTACCATTCTGAATTCAGGAAAGTCATGGACAGGTGCTGAGAGCGATAAAGCAACAATTGTATGGGGCGGAAAAGAACTGGCTCCCCAGACTCAGGCTACAGGTTACGTGAAATCTTCAGTGAAAACAGAAACTATAGACAAAAACCTGGCAACGGTTACCGTTACCAAACCAGGTCCGGGAATTGTTCAGGGTGGTTTATTCTGGCAGTATTATGAGGATCTGGATAAGATAAAATCTTCCGAGAATTATATTTCCGTAACCAAAGAACTTTACAAAAAAGTAAAAACCGTAAACGGAGAAGAACTTCAGAAAATTTCATCAGAAACCCCGTTGAAAGTAGGAGATAAAGTAACTGTAAGAATGATCCTGAACACAGACAGAGCGATGGAGTTTATTCATATTAAAGATATGCGTGCTGCAGGATTTGAACCTTTAGATGCCCTTTCAGGATACCAGTGGAAAAATAATTTAGGCTATTATCAGTCAACAAAAGATGCCTCTACCAATTTCTATATTCAGTATATGCCGAAAGGAAAATATGTTTTTGAATATGATGTGGTATCTAATGCATCCGGAAAATTCTCCAACGGAATTACAACGATGCAAAATTATTACGCACCACAGATGAATGCCCACACAAAAGGAACTAATGTGACCATTTCAGAATAATTTATAAATGACTGCAGTAATTTTTACTGCAGTTTTTTGTTAAAGATTTCGAATAAAATAGAATTAAATCGATAAATCAAACAATTGTTTAATTTTGGAATAGTTTTTGGAATTTGGGTAGTATAAATTAAAAAAATTATTAAAAGATGAAATTTTCTAAAACTTTAATCACAGGATTGGTATTGATGGCAGGGGTAAACGCTTTCGCACAAAAGAAAGCTGAAAAGTTTGAAAAGCTGCAGATTGAAATGTTCCCAAAAGCTAAAGAAGGATATAAGCAGGTATATATTCAGCTTCCCGTTGCAAAAAATGAAGGCGACCTTAAAGTAGAGGTTTTCGTTGGAGCTGAAAAAATGTTAGACTGTAACAGATACTTCCTGATGGGAGAAATGAAAAGCCAGGATCTTCAGGGATGGGGATATAACTATTATGAAGTAGAATCTAAAGGAGAAACAGGAGGTACACTCATGGCTTGTCCGGGACAGAAACTGACGAAAAAGTTTGTAACTCTTAAGCCGGAAATCGTAAACTACAACAGTAAGCTTCCATTGGTGTTTTATGTACCGAAAGATATTGAAGTCCGTTACAGAGTTTTACGCCCTGACAACACGATGAAAAAAGCAGTTCAAAGATAAGATCAGCTTATTATAACTACATAACGAAGGCTCCTCACAGTGATGTGGGGAGTCTTTTTTGATTTTCATAGTACCTGTTGAATACAAATAATGAACTTATTCTAATTGAGACTTTGTTAATCTTATTGTTTTCATTGCCGTTGCTGAACGAAGTGCCTTTGCGAACTATCAAGATGGAGTAAAGTTTAAACATTGCGAACGTTGCGTTTATAATAAAATGAGAACATATTTGAAAGGATAACGAACTCATTCTAATTGAGCCTTTGTTTACCTTATTGTTTTCATTGCCGTTGCTGAACGAAGTGCCTTTGCGAACTATCAAGATGGAGTAAAGTTTAAACTTTGCGAGCGTTGCGTTTATTATAAAAATAAGAACATTTATTTTTGAAACATTCAGACAGAATTAAGACATCCAATGCTTGATAATATCAACTTTCCATCCCTCAGCAGTTCTTTTGATAAGATAGGTCAGGCCTGTTGTAGTGCCTTCAATCATAAAAATATAGGTGTCTTTCATATCATCACAATGGAAAACTTTGCTGTAATACGGTTTGAAGCGGTTCATATAGCTAAACTTACTGTATTCTGCATATTCTTTTGAGGTCAAAAAAATAATTTTTTCATCAACTGGATCTATACCTTTAAGATTTTCATCATCAGTAACGATGATTTTGTAATCCAATGAATATACGAAATCCCTTTTTCTTTCCGGAAGTTCATCCCTCTGCTTCTTCAGATCCTCTTTAAATGTTGCTAGTGGAATGAAGAATTCTTCATAGAAAGGATTCTGATGAACGGTAATGTTATAGTTACCATACATAATACCCTGGAGGAGTTTTGTGAAATCATTTTCAGGTGTTTTATATTTGGGGTTGTTATCTTCTGCATCACTGATGCCGTCACCGTCTGTATCTTTTGAATAAGGATTGGTAAAAAGCTTTCTGGTTTCTTCAATATCATTGATGCCGTCTCCGTCAGAATCTTTTAAAATTTCAGAAAGGTCAAAAGTCAGTAAAGCATTGTCTTTTACAATGGCATATTCAGGGGAAGCTCCATAAACATGATGTTGGGTCATTCGGGTGATATCTGCTTCAATCTGAAGAAGATTTTCATCCTTCCACAACGGATATCCGGAATTGCTTTTTAAAAAATAGTGCTGATTGGCAACAAGTCCGGTAAAATAATTTTTCCACGTTTTTCCGTTGTCTTTCGAAATCCTCAGATAATAGTCATTGGATAAAAATGAATCTGTGGTATAGAGTATAGCGACTGTTCCGTTAAGCTGTCCGGTTTTCACAATAAGCGGAATAGGAATATCACTTACTTTTTTATCAAATTCCTCTTGTCTGATGGCATATATTGCATCAAAATTATCATAAGGCAGATCTTTCGTTCTTTGCTTCACCGGATCAATGATGTTTTCTGAATGAGCATTTTGTTTGATATACTTTACCGATATATATTGAAAGGGTGGAGTGAGTGCCTCTTGCTCCGTGACAGACAGAAAAGGTAAGTGGGAACTGAAAAGGCTGTCCTTCAGCTTTTCGAACTGAATACACTTACAGCCGTCTGTTTGCTGAGAAAAAAGCAGACAAAAAGGTAAGTGTAAAAGTAGAGTTATTAATTTTTTCAAAATTTTTTAGTTTTTAATTAAGATTTAAACGGATCGGGCAAAACTTTATTTTAAAGAGCGTTATATTTAAACATATTTTAAACTTGATTTAAATTCACTGTTTTGTGGGATTATGATTGAGGATTTAACCATTTTTTGCATTATATTTGTTATAAACATAAACCATGAAAAACAATTTATTGATTTTTACGTTTAGTTTTTTGGCTTTCCCTGCTTTGGGATGGGCACAGTCTGCTCCCGATTTTAAGGAACTTTTAGACAGTGCCATGGTTCGGGATTCGAACCTCAAAATGCAGATTACCCAAAACAAACTTACCGATCTCGACGAGCATAAGCTGAAAGATGTTTTCCTTCCTACTTTGGAACTGAGCGGAAAAGCCGGATATCTTAACGGTACCGCCAGACTTACCTCACCGGAAATTAATCTCGCTCCTTTTATAAATATCTCTGAAGGCGCATTCAACAACAATTTCAATGTATCAGGATTTTCAGGCGTAGCTAAAGCTGATGCCAAAATGCTTCTGTATTCAGGAGGGAAGGTGAAATACATGAAGAAAGCTGTTGAAGAAAAAAGGAAGTCCGAAGATATTCTGCTGGAGAAAACAAAGGATGAGGTGGTAGCTACTATTTCCAAAGCATATGATCAGCTGGCATTGATTCACCAGTCCCGAAAAGTACTGGATGAAAGTACAAAAAGGCTCGATATCAACAAAAAAACAGCAGATAAAGCATTAGGTTACGGATTGATCACTCCTTACGATCATAAGAAAATTGAACTTGCCCAGGCCACTTTAAATGCGAAGGTCATAGAATATGAAGGGAAAAAAGAACTGCTTCTTACCCAGCTTTATGTTTTAACAGGAATTGACAAAGACCGTCTCAGAATGATTGATCCTGTTCTTTCACCTGTAGAACTGCTTTCACCTGAAAAAGGAATAGAACAGAGAGCGGAAATCCGTGCCCTTGAGCATGGCATTGCAGCAGCAGATTACAAAATAAAAGCCGAAAAAACATGGATGATTCCAAAAGTACAGTTAATGGCTTCAGCATACTATATCGGACTTTACGGTAATCATATCAAAAGTTCTGAAAATATAATTCCGGCTGTACCAATACTGGGCTATGAAGGTAAGAAACTGGACTGGAGACCTAATAATATCAATGTATTCCCTCTGATTACAGCTGGAGTAGGGTTCAAATGGGAAATTTTTGATGGTAAAGAAGGAAAACATGCGGAGGAAACTGCCAAAGTTGGGAAAGAAATGTTGCAGAACCAGAAAGATGATGCTTTAAAAAAGCTGACACTGAACCAGGCCAACAACCAGACCAACTATAATATTGCCTCTGCACAGATCACCCTGAAAGCTAAAGAAAAAGAACTGGCAAAGAATGCATTGGTACAGGCAGAAAAAGAATTCAGATACGGAATGAGCAAATCTTCACAGCTTATTGATGCCGAAAATGATCTTGAAGCAGCCGAACTGGAATATCAAAATGCAATTTTTAACCAGAGAAGAGCGGGAATAGAACTGATGAGATCTACCCAGGAACTGGATATCACCAAACTTTATTTAATCCCTTAAAAATTAAAATGATGCATAAAAATATATCTATACTCTTTGCTGCTCTGTTGATGCTGGGGAGCTGTGACAAAAAAGATGAAAAGATCAGGGAACCGGAAGGAAAAACTAAAAAAGATGTGATTTCCTTTGCCCCGAAGGTTACCGGAAGAATCTTAAAAATATATGTCTCCGAAGGTCAAACTGTGAAAAAAGGAGATACCCTGGCACAGCTTGATGTACCGGAAGTTTCTGCCAAAATTGCCCAGGCCCAGGGAGCTGTAAATGCCGCTACGGCTCAGGAGCAGATGGCAAAGAACGGAGCAACCGCAGATCAGATGAGACAGCTGCAGGCAAAATATAAAGGATTGAAAGAACAGTATGAGTTCGCTCAGAAATCTTACAGGAGAGCTAACAATATGTTCCGTGACAGCCTAATGTCTCCACAGGCCCACGATGAGGTTTATGCAAAGCTTCAGGGAGCAAAAGCGCAATATGATGCTGTGGTGGCTGAACTGGACGATGTGCAGAGAGGAACCCGCTTCGAAAAAGTAGAGATGGCAACCGGACAGGCTTCCCAGGCTAAGGGTGCATTGCAGGAGGCCAACGTAGCCTATTCTGAAAGATATATCATCGCTACCAACGACATGGAAATAGAAACCATCAGCCTGAATACGGGAGAATTGGCCACAGCCGGCTTTGCTTTATTCAACGGCTATATCCCGGAAAGCACCTATTTCAGATTTACCATTCCTGAAAGTGCCATTTCCAAATACAAAAAAGGGCAGGAAGTCAATATGCAGGTAGTTTACAATAAAGAAAGCCTTACAGGAAATATTGTGTACATCAAGCAGCTTACCAAGTATGCGGATATTACCACTGCTTACCCTGATTATCAGTTACAGGATGCGATCTATGAGATCAAAGTGAAACCGAAAGATATGAATAAGGCCAAAAGTATTCTGGTCAATGCAAATGTTATTCTGAAATAGTATAAATGGAACGAATGGACCTTCAAACAACAGAAGTGAAGTTTTGATAGCCATTTAAAAAAATATAAAAATATACAGATGAAAGAATTTTTCCGTCTTTTAAAACGTGAGTTCAAACTTTTTATCGGCAATTCTACCTTAAGGACGGTGTTCTTTTTGGCACCGGTCTTTTATGCAACCTTGCTGGGGTTTGTCTACAAAAGCGGAAAAGTTGAAAATACTCCCGTATTGGTTATCGACAGAGACAATACTCCTTTGTCTAATCAGCTGACGGAAATGCTGGATGATAATAAAAGCATCAGGATCATCAGATACCTGCAGGAACCTCTCAGCATCAAAGATGAGGTGATCAGGCATGAAGCGGCGGCAGTTGTGATCATCCCTTCAAGATTTGAAGGCGATATGCTGCAGAAGAAATATCCCGAACTGAATGTTTATATCAATACCGGAAATGTTTTAACGGCTAATTTTGCCTCCAAGGCACTTCAGCTTACGATAGGTACTTTCTCCGCCGGAGCTTCCATTAAAGCCCTCCAGAAAGCGGGTATGCCTGCTGCCAAGGCTGCCACCCAATATGAGCCTTTCAAAGCCAATTATATTACCCTTTTCAATACCACCGGGAATTACCTTATCTTTATGTGGCCGGCGATGCTGGCGGTTGTTTTGCAGCAGGTGATCCTGTTGGCAATGGCTGTAAGTTTTGCCGCCGAATTTGAAAGAGGAACTTTTGTAAAAGAATATGCTAAAATGAAGAAATGGGCTTTTCCTACAATGCTGATCAAGGTCATTCCGATCTGGGTATTTTCCATTCTTATAGTAAGTGTGTATTACTTCATGCACATGATCTTCAGGGTTCCGATGCCGGAAGGAATATTTAATTTTATTCTCCTTACTTCGGTTTTTGTAGGATCTGCATCTTTCCTTGGGGTATTTATCAGTATATTGATCCCGGATGCCTTAAAAGCGACTCAGATTCTTATGGTTATTGCTTCTCCTGCATTCATCATCAGTGGCTTTACATGGCCTTTGAACGCAATGCCTGCTTTTGTTCAGTTCATTGCCAATATTATTCCGTTAACCCCGTTTTTACAGGCCTTTAAAATCTTATTGATCCAAAAAGGTTCAGTAGAACTTACTTTTCCTTACCTGGAACACCTGAGTATTCTTGTTGTGGTGTATGCCATTGTGGGCTGGATTGCTTTAAAGATCAAACTTTGGCTGATCTTCAAAAAAGCGGCACCACAGGAAATATCTGTGGAAAGAACTACGGAAGAGGAAAAAGGATAATTATTTAAACCACCCCGTCAAAAATTCTTTGAATTTTTGCCACCCCTCCGGAGGCGGGGAATGCCCGTGCATTCAATGATGGCTGGAAACTGGATATTGTCTTCCAGAACATTTTTAGCAATATAAATACGGCCTCTGAACGACTGGAATACTGAAATCTTCGGGCTTCAGCTTGTAACTGATAATCTGCATCTCGACATCCTTTCCCAAATCACCGTAATTTTTATTCCAGTGTTACAATCAAACAAAAAAACTGATATATTTGTCTGTAGTAAATTAGAAAAAATATGGAAAATGTATTTGACGCAAAAGATGCTCAAAACTATATTGATAGAATCAACAGGCTTGTAGAAGATACCCACGGTTTATGGGGGAAAATGACAGTGGATCAGATGTTGGCACATTGCTGTATTACTTATGAAATGGTATATGAGCCGGAAAAACATAAAAAACCGGGATCTATTGCCAAATTTATTTTAAAAACTTTCGTAAAATCTAAAGTAGTGGGTGAAAAAGCTTATCCGAGAGATTCGCCTACGGCTCCTCAGTTTTTGGTAACCGGCAGAAAAAACTTCCATGAAGAAAAAACAAGGCTGATCGGCTTTATTCAAAAAACACAGCAATTGGGAGCGGAAGCTTTTGATGGTAAAGAATCATTTTCTTTCGGGAAACTGAATGCTCAGGAATGGAACAATATGTTTGCGAAACATCTCAATCACCACCTGTCACAATTTGGCGTTTAGAACAATGATCATATGAAAAAAATTTTATTACTTTTTCTTTTTGCTGCCCATTTTGTGTGGGGACAGATGCCGGATATTTCAGTTGCCTGGCTTAATAACAGCAAACCTTATATCGGAACAATCGGAAATAAAGGTCAGGAGCTTAAGCTGAAGATCAATATTGCCGAGCAGAATAAAAAGAACGACCAGGAGTATTTTGTGTCGGGATATTCTCTTGTGGATACCAACTATGCTAAATTTGAAGGGAAGATTACCATTTCAAAATATAAAGATGCCAAGAAACAGGGAACCATATTTGGGGAATATGAGCTGGCTGAAGAGAATAAAGGGAAACATTCCGGGCTTTTCAAAGGAAAATTTGTGTACAACTTCAAATGGAACAGAAAAACCGAAAAGGTGGAAGAGCAATACATAGAACTTACGGGTGACTGGAAAAGCTATGACGGAACACTGGAATTCAAAACCCATCTGAAAAACCAGTAATGATGTTGAGACGAATAGCAGCTGTACTGATAGGGCTGATTATAGGTTCTGTCTGCATTACAGGCGTTGAAAAAATAGGACATTTCCTCTATCCGCCTCCTGTGGGGGCAAAAGACGGAGATATGGAATCTTTGAAAGTTTATGTGGCAGAAGCACCTTTTATGGCTCTGCTATTCATTATTCTGGCTTATGCTGTGGCTGCACTGGTTTCCGGATTTACCGCCTCAAAAATTTCCAATGACGGGAAACCTACGGCAGCATTTGCCTGTGGTATTCTTTTTTTACTGATCACCATTTATATGATGGCTTCTTTGCCTACGCCCATCTGGTTCTGGGTTTTGGGGATTCTGGTGTGGGGATTGGTTTTTGTAGGTCATCAACTCGCTTTAAAAACTAAAAAAATATGAAATTAGGAGCATTTTCAATCAGCCTGAGTGTAAAAGATCTTCAGAAATCCAAAGATTTTTACGAAAAACTGGGCTTTACAACAATGGGAGGGGCTACAGAACAGAATTACCTGATCATGAAAAACGGATCTACGCTCATAGGTCTGTTTCAGGCCATGTTCGATGGAAATATGCTTACTTTCAATCCCGGATGGGATGAGAATGCACAGAATCTTGAATCTTTCGATGATGTGCGGACCATTCAGAAGCATCTTAAGGAAAACGGAGTGGAAATTGACAGAGCAGCCGATGAAACTACTTCGGGACCTGAACATATCTACCTGAAAGACCCGGATGGAAATATGATCCTTATCGATCAGCACAGGTAATAAATTTAAAAAAAACTTAACTTATAAAAAACAATCATGGCAACAGTAAACGTTTATTTAACATTTAATGGAAACTGCAGAGAGGCATTCGATTTCTATAAATCAGTTTTCGGAGGAGAATATCCTTATATCGGAACTTTTGGAGAAATGCCTCCAATGGAAGGAAAAGAAATGCCTGAAGAAGACAAAAATAAAATCATGCACGTTACCCTCCCGATCTCTAAAGAAACCGTATTGATGGGAAGTGATACAGGAGGTGAATGGTCTTCCGGCTTTAAAGCAGGAAATAATTTCTCCATCTCTATCAATGCAGAATCTAAAGAGGAAGCTGGGAAATTATTCGACGGACTTTCTGCAGGCGGACAGGTAACAATGCCACTGGCTGATACTTTCTGGGGAGCCTATTTCGGAATGTTTACCGATCAATTCGGGATCAACTGGATGGTTAACTATGATGATCCGGCGAAAATGCAGCAACATCCGTAAGATTATTCTGATTTAAAAGTATTATAAAACCCGACAGACCTTTCTGTCGGGTTTTTTATATAAGTTTGAAGGGATGAAACAGCAGACAGAATTAATTCTTTTTAATGATTTTATAGCTTTGAGATTCTGTGCTCATAAGGTAGATTCCGTCGGGAAGGCTTGTAATATCCATCTTATTTTCGCCTTTTACAGCTTCAGCTGATTTCACAAGTTTTCCGGATTGGTCATATAAACGAACCTTACTGTTTTTATCCATATTCAGATGAAAAACTCCTGAAGTGGGATTGGGGTATACATTTGCCTTGTTTTGCGGAAGGAATTCTGTAGTTCCCAGTGTTGAAAATTTTGACCAAGTAAAAGCATCCAGGCACATATACACATAGCCTCCTGTTGATTGCAGCTGGATCTCATCAATCGCAATACTGCTGTTATTCTGATTATTCAGGGTGGCAAGATCGATCAGAGTAAACCCGTTATTGATGCCCGTTGTTCCTGCTGTAGCATTGAATGTTGTATTAAACCCCGATGTTTTGGTGATGGTAAATTTGGTCACTCCGCCCAGCTTTCCGGTAATGATGAGCGTTCCGGATGAGGTAGATTGATTTAATGCTGTATTGCTTAAAAAGACCCAGAATTTTGATACGGTAAAGGTAGAATTACTTTTAATGCTGAAAGAAGGTGAATTGATATTGGTGGTTCCTGTATTGTCGATATAAACATTATCATTGGCTGTCCCGTTCCATCCGGTATTGGGATAATTGGACTGAATTCTGAAAGTTCCGGCATATGAAATAATATTGAAAACATATCCATTATTAGTAAAGGAAGTGCCGCCTCCGGGGGAAGTTTCAAAAGTGACCGTGCTCGTCTGGGCATGCACAGATGTACCATTGCTCAGGAAAATAAAGAATATAAAAAAGATAATTGCTTTCATGATATTGATTTTTTATAGTTAGTGTTTTTAATAATTAAAGAATACATCAGGATATCAGGACTATATTTCGCCTGTTCGGTATTATACTCCAAAGTAACAGTGAAATAACGGGTGAAAACAGCGTACAAAATTCCAAATTGGAAAACACGTAGAAATACGTATTCCTAACTTTTCATATTGCTTTATTTTTGAAAAGAAAAGAGAGAAAAGGAAGTAAATGAAAATAAAATAAACTTATTTAGCAAAATAATTGGTTTTTTCATAACTTGGAGAAATACTCTTACCGGATTTAGACTTACTATTATATAACATTTAAAAACAAGTAAACTATGGAATTACCTAAACACGCAGTAGCATTAAAAGATGCCCAAAGATGGATTCAAAACTGGCAGACAAGAACAGACATTACAGGTACCGAGATCAAAGCACACATGATTCCGCCAAAAGATGTATCTGATATATTCACCAACGATCCGAACGTTATGAATCTTCGTGGTTACAATGCAATCAATGATGATAAAGAATTTAAATTTCTGATGGTGGGCGTTGATATTCTTGGCGATGATATGGTAGATTATGAGAAAGGGTATTATATCTATGATATGACAACACCTTGCCCAAGCGTATGTTCAAGGGTGCAGTGGCTGGATTTGTAATTTAAACTGAAGATCATTGGATCATTGGATTGAAATATTGTCATTAATAGGAAAAGGCATTCTGCTGATTAATCTGGCAGTATATTGTATAGGCTTTTCCGGATCTGGAAGAGCTTATACATTTTTTATAGGTTATCTGGCCTGGATACTGATATGTGAAATTGTCTTTTATGTATTGAATTATCAGAAGATCAATAATCTGTTTTTTTCCCATTATTATCTGATTGGTCAGTTTTTGTTGCTGGGACTTTTTTTTCATGAGATTTTAACGGAAAAGTATCAAAAAAATACGGCACGATTCCTTTTAATAAGTATTCCTTCGGTACTGATTGTTCAGTATATCATATATCCGGAGAAATATCAGGTATTTAACTTATTTGAAATATTTGTCACTTCCTATTCAATTATTATTCTGGCATTATTTCATTTGTATAATACGCTGGATGCCAGAAAGAAATACAACTACATATGCCTGGGGCTCTTACTGTATCTCATAAGCAGTACGGTGATATTCCTCTCCGGAAACTTGTATACGGTGATGAACCGGCAACTGCATAAAGAAATCTGGGTATTGAATGTCGTCATGTTTATTGTTTATCAGGTTTTTATTTTCGCTGAGTATTTCTTTTCCCGAAGAAAAAATGTGTAATTACTGTTATGATCTTATAAAATGAATGAAAATACAATTATCTCCACCATAATCTATACTTTTTTAGCATTTACATTACTGGCGGTTACCCTGGTCATCTTTTATTATTTTTCAAATAAAAAAATAACGAAGAACCTTCTTCAGAAAAAAGAACTGGAAATCAGATATGAGAAAGACCTTACCCATGCTATCATAAGTTCCCAGGAGAAAGAACGGTTGCGGATTGCCCAGGATCTGCACGATGACATCAGCTCAAAGCTGAGTGTTGTATCCCTGAATATTCATCTGCTGGATACAGAAAATTTAACACAGGAAGAATATATTGAACTGAAAAATAAAATTATCAATCTGGTCAATACAACAGCTGAGAGTGCCAGACAAATTTCTCACGACCTGCTTCCGCCTGTCCTGGAAAAATTTGGTCTCCATGCAGCAATTGATGCCTTGTGCTCAGAAATTAATATGTCTAAGACTGTACAGGTTTCTTATTCCAACAGCCTGTATTTTGCCAAAGCGGAAGATGAGAAAAATTTGCATATCTTTAGGATACTTCAGGAACTGATCAATAATTCCGTAAAACACGGGGAAAGTACCCGTATTCAAATTGAATTTAAAGGAAAAGAAGGAAAAAATACATGTATTTATAAAGATAACGGGAAAGGGTTTGATCCTGAAAAAAATACTCTTAAAGAAGGATTGGGGCTGCGGAATATAAGAAGCCGGGTAGAGCTGATCAACGGAACACTAAGGATAGAAAGCGAAAACGGGAAAGGAATTACTGTAGAATTTACATTTTAAATCTTATTAAAGATGGAAAAAGATAGCATTCGCCTGATGATCGTAGATGATGAAGCACTATTTCGTCAGGGAATTTCATTATTGGTCCAGAGAGAGACAGATATCGTGCTCGTTCGAGACTTCAGCAACGGAAAAGAACTGCTCGATACCCTTACCACCCTCGAAGAGCTGCCGCATATCATCCTTATGGATCTCAATATGCCGGAAATAAATGGAGTAGAAGCCACCAAACAGGTTCACATCAGATACCCCCAGATCAAAATTATAGCCCTTACCAGCTACAATACGAAAGCATTCATTGTTAATATGATTCAGTCGGGAGCGTGTTCTTTTCTCAAAAAGAATTCCAGCCCTTCAGAATTACTCAACGCCATCCGGGAAGTGCATCAGAAAGGGTTCTTTTATAATCCTGAAGTAATGGAAGCTTTGCATGAGAATCTTACGGAACCTAAAAAGAAAGTCTCCAGTATTTTCGATGCCAATCACATTTCAAAAAGAGAAAAAGAAGTGCTGGAACTCATCTGTAAGCAATACAGTACCCCTGAAATTGCAGACCGCCTTTTTATAAGTTCCAGAACTGTAGAAGGGCACCGTAACAGCCTTCTTCTGAAAACCGGAGCCAAAAATACAGCCGGCTTAGTGGTATACGCCATAGAAAGTAAAATTGTAGATACAAATTATCTGAAAGATCGCTTCAACTAAATTTTATTAATATTTTCTGATTAAATTAGTCTTTGTTTTTAAAATAAACAGAGAAGATACTGCCTGCCTGTGAAAAGCTGTATCTGAAGACAAAGACCAAACAATCAACTGACTGAAAATACTGAAAAAATGAAATTTACAATTGAAAATATCAAAGCAGAACATCAAAAAGTAAAAAGCGGAGCAGATTTCCCACAATACATCCGGGCTATAAAAAATCTTGGAGTTTACCATTACACAGCCTATGTTGCTGATGGAAATACAGAATACTTCAGTACAGATAACAATTCTGCACAAACAGGAAGTAAATACGATCCCCTTACCGTTTCCCAGCATTTAAATCTGGAAAATTTTAAAACAAGACTAAAGCTGCATCAGCAGGGCGGTACAGATTATATGACATTCTGTAATGATTGTGCCGTAAACGGAATTGAAGGCTGGAAGATGGATCTGAATGCCATGACCTGTTCTTATTTTGACAAAAACGGAAAAGAAGTTCTCGTTGAGCAGGTGCCTGCATAATGCATAAAGGGCAGTGGAAAACTCCAGGATTCACTTCCAATGCCACATACAGACCATATTGAATATTTGTTTGCTATTATTGATTTAAAGTATTAATTTTGTTTAAAACGATAGACAATAGTAATTACAAACATGAGAAAGATTTTTACGAAGATGGCTGTTACGGTATTAGGGCTTGGGTCCGTACTGACGTTTGCACAAAAAAATGATCTGGGAGCCTGGTATATGTACTTTGGAAACAATAAGATCAGTAAGAAGCTGAACTGGCATAATGAAATCCAGTACCGGAACTTTGATGCAGTCGGAGATCTGGAGCAGCTTTTAATCCGTACCGGGATAGGATATGACCTGACCGAAAACAATAATAATGTTTTGCTTGGATATGGTTTCATTCTGAGCCAGCCTTATGTAAACGGAGAGAAAAAAGAAAATATTGAGCACAGAATTTTCCAGCAGTTTATTACCAAACAGAAATTCGGACGTTTCAATCTTCAGCACCGTTACCGTCTGGAAGAACGTTTCCTGGAAGATGATTTCAGAATGAGATTCCGTTATATGCTGGGGGTAAACATTCCCATCACTCAGAAAGAAATGCTGCCTAAAACACTTTATGCATCCGTTTACAACGAAATCTTTTTACACTTCAACAGTCCGGTTTTCGACAGAAACAGGGTGTATGGAGCCTTAGGATATGTCATCAATAAGAATATGAGGATAGAGGCAGGATATATGAACCAGCTCCAGGAAAACAGAAACCGGGGGCAGATTCAGATCGGGTTTTATAACAATATCCCGTTTACCAAAAACTAATGAAAATGATGCTGAATGCTGATGAAAAAATATCTGAAAAATAAATGATCATTAACTAATAAAACAAACACATATGCATTCAGGAAAAAGATTCGGAGCACTTGAATTTGCTACATGGACAAGACGAAGCATTTATGCCTTAATCGTTTTGTCTGCTATTCCTACAGTTTTGTATTTCTTAGGATGGACGTTTCTATCCGTGCCGTGGCAGCCCATTGCTATTATGGGAACCGCAGTAGCCTTCATCGTAGGATTTAAAAACAATGCAAGCTACAGCAGATTATGGGAAGCAAGACAAATCTATGGGGCTATCATCAATGACAGCCGGAGTTTCGGATATATTCTGAGGGATGCCCTGGTTTCAAAAGATCCAGCTAAAGTAAAAGAAATGTTTCTCCGTCATTATGCATGGCTTACCGCTCTTAGATTTCAACTCAGAGAACCGAGAGTATGGGAAAATATGGGGACTACCCAGTTTGATGAGTATGCCAAGAAATATGACATTCCGGAGAGACTTTCCAAACTGGATGATGAGCTGAAAAAATATCTTTCAGACAGAGAACTTCAGTATATTTTAAGCAAAAAGAACCGGGCAACACAGCTGATGGCAAGTCAGAGTAAAGAATTGTCTGAAGCTTATGAAAAAGGAGAAATTAATGATTTCCAGTGGACGCAGATCAATCAGCAGCTGGTAAAATTTACCGATAACCAGGGAAAAGCAGAAAGAATTAAAAATTTTCCCTATCCGAGAAACTTTTCGTCGATCACTACTTATCTTTTGCTTTTATTCATTGTTTTTGTTCCTTTTGGATTATTAAAAGAATTTGATAAGTTGGGAGACGGCACCATGGTAGAAGGCTGGACATTATGGTTCAATATTCCGTTTTCCCTGTTGGTGACATGGTGCTTTCATACGCTGGATAGTGTAGGAGAAGCTTCAGTAAATCCGTTTGAAGGAAGTCCCAATGATGTTCCTATCACCCAGATCAGCCGTACCATTGAAATCGATATGCGGGATATGCTGAATGAATCTGATCTTCCGCCTGCCATAAGCCCGAAGAATAATATTGTGCTTTAATGAATTGAGAGATAAAACAAACTTTATGAATCCCAAAATCGGTAAAGTTTTAAACGATCCTTCAATCTCAATAATATAAAAAATAATACTTAAAAAAACTTAATCAAAATGATTCACAGCTATGTTATAATATCCATTGTGGTATTACTGTCTGTAATGATATTAGTAATGATCGGGCAGAAGCTGAAGGTGGCTTACCCGATCTTTCTTGTGATTGCCGGATTGCTGATCAGTTTTATTCCGGGAATGCCACGGGTAGAAATAGAGCCTGATCTGGTGTTTCTTATCTTTCTGCCGCCTATTTTGTTTGAAGCGGCATGGTTTACTTCCTGGCAGGATTTTCATAAATGGAGAAAGCAGATTTTTTCTATGGCTTTCGGACTGGTATTTCTGACCTCAATAGTAGTGGCCTATCTTTCATCTTCCATTATTCCGGGGCTTACTCTGGCGATGGGATTCCTGTTGGGAGGTGTCAATTCTCCGCCTGATGCAGTAGCAGCCACTTCGGTATTGAAGCATATGAAAATTCCTAAAAAAATTACCAATATTCTGGAAGGAGAGAGTCTTATTAATGATGCATCCAGTTTGATTGTCTTTAAATTTGCTCTGGCAGCAGTGATTTCCGGACAGTTTATCTGGCGAGACGCTGTTCAGGACTTCTTCACCATGGCGATTGGTGGAATTGCTGTAGGTGTAGCCGTAGGTTTCCTGTTTGGAGCATTGCTGAAAATCATTCCTACCAACTCCAATATCGATACCATTATTACACTTATTGTTCCCTACATCATGTATGTGGGAGCAGAGCACTTCCATTTTTCAGGAGTACTGGCAGTAGTATCGGGCGGATTGCTGATGTCTTATAATTCACACTGCTATCTGAGCCATACTTCGAGAATTCAGTCAGGGAATGTCTGGAGCGTATTAATATTCCTGATGAATACCATTATCTTTATCCTTATCGGCTTGGAACTTCCTATCGTTGTTGAGGGAATGCAGGAATACACCATTTCCGACGGGATATTTTATAGTGTAGTGATTGGAGGAGCTATCATTGCTACAAGAATTTTGTACAGCTATGCCCTGATGTATTTTCCAAGGATTTGCTCTAAAGAACTGAGGTTAAAAGTTCCGAAACCGGATTGGCGGGAACCGTTCATCATCAGTTTTGCTGCGATGAGAGGTGTTGTATCACTGGCGGCAGCTTTGTCTATACCAGCCTTTCTTCCCAATGGCGAAGCCTTTCCGCACAGGAATATCATCTTATTTGTAACTTTCGTTATTATTTTGATCACATTGGTAGGGCAGGGATTACTGCTAAGTCCAATTCTTAAGCTGTTAAAAATACAGGATGCAGGAAGTGAATTACCGGAAGAGAAACAGGAAGTGATCCTGATGCGTAAGTTGAAAGAAACAGCCTTACACAAGCTGGAAAATGATTTTTCTGAGCTGGCTGTAAGCAACAGTCTGGTACGTCATCAGAAACATAAGCTGGAAAATGAAATGATGCTGATGGCAGATAAAGCCCAATGTATGGCTTCCACAGGAGATTATGTGACGGCGGTCAATGAAAATAAAGATGTGTTGCGCCAGATCATCCAGGCCCAGAGAAACGAATTGCACAGAATGAAACGGGAAAAAATATTTGATGATCATGTGATGCGAACCATTGAAATGCAGCTGGATTTTGATGAAGCAAAAATCACAGGATTCTCCCATTCATAATGAGAAATTTGGCGTAAAGTAAAAGTCATCGACAAAAAGTCATAAAAGAATTTAGGCTAAGATTAAGATTAAAGCTAACTTGCATACAGCAGGATTTAGACTTGAATAATGAAAATGCTTAAAAACTTTTATGGCTTTTTCATTTAAAATAAACCGATATTCTGTAAAATTTTAACAATATGAATACACCAATCACTGTTCAGTATAAAATACAGGCTTCACCTGAAAAAATATGGAAAGCATTGACTGATAAAGATGAAATGAAATCCTGGTATTTTGATATTCAGGATTTTGAGCCTGAAGTAGGAAAACAGTTTAATTTCTATGAGCCGGGCGGAGAAAATAAATTCCATCATCAGTGTGAAATCATAGAAATTATTTCTTTTCAGAAATTGAAGCATACCTGGGCTTATCCTGAATTTTCAGATCAGAAAACAATCGTAACTTGGGAACTCTTACCGGAAGATGACGGCACAATGGTAAAACTGACTCATGAAGGAATTGAAAACTTCAGTGATCTGGGTGACAGCTTCTCCAGGGAAAGCTTTACAGAAGGATGGAATGCCATTATTGGGCAAAATTTAAAAGAATACTCAGAAAAAAAATAGCTTATGATCGAATTACAGCCTTTTACCCTTGATGATGCTCAGGTATTGATCTCAAAAATAAAAGATGAAAGAATGCTGCTTCAGTTTGCCGGCCCCATGTATCATTTTCCTCTTACCGCTGACCAGCTGAAAGAAGATTTGCATGATCCAAAAAGAACATTGTTCAAAATAGTGGATCAGACGGATCATACTATAATAGGACATGCTCAGATCTTTTTGAAAGAAGAGGCATTCCTTTTGGGAAGAATTCTGATCTGGGATGAAAACAACAGAGGAAAAGGATATGGAAAGAAAGTAATGAAAGAACTTCTGAAATACGGCTTCAGCCATTTTGATAAGAAAACAGCGGAGCTGAATGTATACGACTGGAATACCGGAGCTATTGAATGCTATAAAAAAGTAGGTTTTACCATTGATCCGGACATAAGGAAAGAAGCCGTCATTGATCAGGAAACATGGGTTTCCCTTAATATGAAAATTAATAAAGAAACTTTTGAATTACAGGAATCATGACACAGTTTACAGGACTCCGGCCGATTCTCTGGACAGAAAACCTTGATGATACAATAGGCTTTTACATGCGGGTTCTCGGTTTTACCCTGATGGGCAGAAACGATGACTGGCAGTGGGCTTCACTTCGCAAAGATGAAATCTATATCATGCTTTCCCAGCCAAACGAACACGAAAAAACGGAAGGTATTGGATTCAGTGGCTCATTTTATTTTAATGTCAATAAAGTGGATGAACTTTGGGAAGACCTTAAAACAAAGGCCGGAATATGCTATGAAATTGAAACTTTTGAATGGGGAATGAGGGAGTTTGCAATCTATGATAACAACGGTTATATCCTTCAATTTGGTGAACCAACCGATAATATTGGCAATACGGAATAAAATTTGCTATTTTTGGGGAAATATTTAGAAAATCAATGAAAAAAAATATAATAGCGGGTTTCGCAGCGATTTTATTACTGGCATCTTGTAACAAGGATAAAGAGATTCTTGATACATTAAATACGTATAATACAACAATGGAAGCAAAAGGATATCATTTCGGTGATAAACTGGAACTTCCGAAAGAAGTGACCGAAAATGCAGAAAGCGTAACCATTAGCTTCGGAGATAAAGAAACAACAGATTTAACGGTTGATCCAAAGTTTTTTACATTAGGAGATAATGCCGTTACTTTTAATATCAAAACAAAAGGTGGAGAAGTACTGAATCAGGATGCAACCATCAACGTATTTGCTAAAAATCCAGAAAAAAATATAGCTTATCAGATCGTGGCAGAATACCCTCATGATCCTAAAAACTTTGTACAGGGATTCCAGATTGAAGGAAATACCATTTACGAAAGCGATGGCCAGAACGGTTCTTCCCAGATTCTTAAATATACATTGGGGACTACAACGCCGTTAGCTTCTACCAAACAGGCTCCGGAAGATTTCTCTGAAGGAAGTACGATTATTGGAGATAAAGTATATCAGCTGACATGGCAGAGCAAAAAAGGATATATCTATGATAAAAATTCTTTAAAACTCCTTTCGGAATTTGCTTACCCTAATGTATTAGGTGAAGGATGGGGACTTACATATGACGGAAAGAACCTGATCGCTTCTGATGGAAGTAAACTTTTATATTTCCTAGATCCTAACGAACCTTCAAAAGTAATCAAGTACATTGCCGTTGCCGGAAGTACACAGGCTTATGATCAGCTGAACGAGCTGGAATATCACAACGGTTTTATCTATGCCAACGTATGGCAGAAACCAATCATTTTAAAGATCAATCCTGCTAACGGAGAAGTCGTAGGAACATTTGATTTCACAGAAATTGCCAAGCAAAATACCAAAGGAAGTGATGATGTACTGAACGGAATCGCCTTCAAAGGAGAAAATATGCTGGTAACCGGTAAAAACTGGCCTAAGATCTATGAAGTTCAGATCAAATAAAAATAAAAAATGACTTACAGATAAATGATAGCGTTCCTTAGGAGCGCTATTTTTATAAAATTAAATGAAGTCTTTTGGAAAATGATTGTATTTCTAAGAAGTACTGTTGGCTGAAGAACGTCGGTAATTTTTGTACTGATTGATAGTATAGATAATTCCATTAACTTTGACAGTCTTTTGGATGAAATTATTTTTCAGTATATTGACCACATTAAAAAAGCAGAGTGAAGTTTTTAAACATAATATTTATTTTCCTTTTCTGTACCGCTTTCGGACAGAATATGCTCCCTTTGGATACTTTGAAACTCAAGGAAGCTAAAGATATGCTGGCTGATGATTACGGGAATCTGTATATCTATAAAAATAAAGATTTCAGTCTGACCAAATATGATTCTCTGGGAAAACAGATCGGGAAAATGATGCTTACGGTTCCCTTTAAAGTTCAGACCGTACAAAATCCTTTGAATGTTCCTTTGTTTTCAGAAAATGCACAGGAAATGAAATTCGTAGACCAGAATATGAATGAGATCCAACGGATTGATTTTAAGCAGAAATTCGGGTTTATCAGAATGGCTTATGCTGAAGACCTTCAGCAGCTGTGGCTGTTGGATGACAGTACAAAACGTCTGATACAGTACAACTTCAGAAACGATACAACCATCAATTCTTACCCTTTTGATATCAGTTTTGAAGACCTGATGGATTTGCTTGTGTACGAAGGTAAGGTCTATATTCTAACGAAAAAGCATATCAGAATCTACAGCCTTAAGTTTGAAAAACTGTTTGAAGCTCCTGTCGATAACGGGAAAAGATTCAGAAGAGAAAACGACAATATTCTTGTAGTTGGCAATAATACCATTTCCCAATATATTCCAGAAAAAGGATTAGTGATCATTTTTGATGATCAGGATGCACAAATTGTGGATAAAAACATCCTCTCTTATTTTGAAATCAAGGGGAACAAACTCTATCTTTACAGCCTTGAAAAAGTGAAAAAAGCCAGACAGCAAAAACAGCTGGAAATTCAGCCTGAATCTGCAAAGCCATCTTCGGAAAAACCTGAAGAAAGGGCAGGAGGAGAAAGTGTTGAAGAAAAATCTTCAGACAATACATTAGAAAAATTGATCGGAGATATTTCAGAAGTGGAGGCTGCCGGTGTAGAAAAGCTTATCAACTAATCAGTAAATACAAGGAAAAAGAATATGCACATTGCAGTTACAGGAAACATTGGAGCAGGAAAAACAACTTTGACTACCATGCTTTCCAAGCATTACGGATGGGATGCACAATTTGAGGATGTAGATCATAATCCTTATCTCGAGGATTTTTATTCTGATATGAGCAAGTGGAGTTTTGCACTGCAGGTGTATTTCCTGGGAAGCAGATTCCGACAGGTGAAAGAGATCAGAGAAAGCGGGAAAAATATTATTCAGGACCGTACCATCTACGAAGATGCACACATTTTTGCCGAAAACTTAAATGATATGAATCTTCTTTCTGACAGGGATTTCAATAATTATTCGTCACTTTTTGACCTGATGAAGTCTTTTGTCTCTGCTCCGGATCTGTTGATTTATTTAAAATCTGACGTTCCCAATCTGGTAAAGAAAATCTACAAAAGAGGGCGTGAGTATGAAGCTTCCATCAGTATTGAATACCTTTCAAAGCTGAATCAGAAATATGAAAAATGGATTTCCAATTACACAGAAGGAAAACTTTTAGTGATTGAAGTTGATGATCTTGACTTTGTAGAAAAACCGGAAGATTTCGGATTGATTCTTGAGAAGATCGAAGCAGAACTGCATGGGTTGTTTTAACAAATATTTATCATAATATTAAGACTGCCTCCATCCAATTCTTGTTAAATTTGTGATAGGCAAGTTTAATTTTTTAAAATGATTAAAGATGTTAGTAAAAGTTTTACATAACGGAAACTGTTCAAAGTCAAACGCCGTTCTTGAATATCTGGATGAAAACGGTGTTCCTTTTGAGATCATCAATATCATAGAAGATCCGTTGAGCATTCTTGAGATCAGAACAGTTTTGAAGAAACTTAATCAGAGTGTCTTCCATATCATCCGTAAAATGGATAAACTGTATATTGAAAACTATGCAGATAAGAATTACACCGAAGAAGAATGGATTAAAATCCTGGCTGAAAACCCTTCCCTGATTCAAAGGCCTATTCTGGTAAAAGGATCGGTGGCAATGTTGGGAAGACCTATTGAAAACGTAAAATTCTTTATTGAGAAATAATATAATAAATATAAATAAAAGAGCCTGTTTTATCAATTAAAACAGGCTCTTTTATTATAAAACAATCCGTATAGGATGAATTCAGATAATATTAAGGTGTCTTTTTTCGATTACCTTTAGATCCAACAATAGCATTGTATAATGCTTCAAGTTCCTTTGGAGGACGGCCCGCATCAAAAGTCGCAGAAGTATAGGTAGTACCGCCGGAAGTAATCATAAAAGTGGATGACAAAGCCTGGTCTGAAAATCTGCCGGTAGTTGGAGACTGAAGATCTGATATCTTAGAGAGATCAAGAGCTTCTGCCTGTCTTGCGATATTGCTCCATTCGGAAGGAATCATTGCTATTTTTGTGGAATCCCCATTGTAAATCGATATTTTTGATGTTGGCGTTAAAATAGAATTACGGTTAATACCTCTTGTTATTTCTGTTAGCTGTATTTTTTCAATTTTATTTTGTTGGTTCACTTTGGTTGATATTTTTTCATTATTTTCTGTTTTGTTTTGATGAAAACAGCTGATATTTAATGATATCAGAATTGTATTAGTTATTATAAAAAGAAGTCTCATTGTAATATTTTTACTTTATTTTAAAATTTGATGAATTGTATTCTTGTATGATGGGTTAATTTTTTATATTTGCTAAATTATAAAAAATATGGTAATGACAAAATCTATTATTTTAAAATCCTCTTTAGCCGCATTGTTTTTTATGGGCGTAGGATTTTCAAACGCACAGGTCAGAGACGGTGCAAAACCTACAAAGAAAGTATGGGAAAACAGAAAGCTGGATCCTAACGGAGTAGAAAAATGTGCAACTGTTGAATATGAAGCAAACTTACAGAAGAAGTTTCCTGAAAGATTGTCTGATGAGCAGTTTGAAAAATGGCTTGCACCTTTGATTGAAAAAGCTCAGGCAAACAAATCTCAGAACGGAACGGTAATTACAATTCCGGTAGTAGTGCACGTTATTCACAGTGGTCAGAATGTAGGAGTTGCTCCTAATATTTCAGATACTCAGGTAATGTCTCAGCTTACTGTGATGACCAATGACTTCAGAAAAAAAATTAATACTCCGGGCTATAATACCAATGCCGTAGGTGCTGATACTGAAATAGAATTTGTACTTGCAAAAGTAGATCCTAACGGAAATCCTACCAACGGAATTGACAGAGTAAACCTTTGCAGAGATTATTGGGGAAGAGGAGATGAAAGCCAGGGATATACAGATTATATTAATGGAACTGTGAAGCCTAAGACGATCTGGGATCCTACCAAATATATGAATATGTGGAGTGTAGACTTTGCAGATAACGGTTTATTAGGGTATGCCCAGTTTCCTTCTGCTTCAGGTCTTCCGGGACTTGGTGCAAATGGAGGTCTGGCCACTACAGATGGGGTAGTTGCAGGATATGCTACTTTTGGAAGTATGGATTATAATGATGGTACATTCCTGATGCAGCCTGGTTATGACAGAGGAAGAACAATGACTCACGAGGTAGGTCACTTTTTGGGGTTAAGACATATCTGGGGAGATGCATCATGTGGAAATGACTATTGTGCAGATACACCGACAGCACATACTGCAAATTATGTATGTAATGCTTCTATAGTAAGCTGTAACGATCCGAATGTTTTTGAAATGGTTCAAAACTATATGGACTATACCAATGATACTTGTATGAACATTTATACCAATGATCAGAAAACAAGAATCAGAACAGTAATGGATAACTCTCCGAGAAGATTGGAGCTTAAGGCATCTACTGCTGATCAGCCTATTGCTTTATTCCCTAATGATGCTGAAATAAAGTATGATGGTGGATGTTCATTAGGTATTCTTAACTGTGGAGCAGGAGTATTACGTCTTCTTATTACAAACAGAGGAACCAGTAATTTAACTTCAGCTGTTGTTTCATATTCAATCAACGGCGGTGCTGCTCAAACGTATAGCTGGACAGGTAATCTGACTCAGGATAAATCAGACGTTATCAACATCCCTGTAGATGGATCTGTAGCATCTTCACCTGTTACTTTCTCTATTACATCCGTAAATGGAGGAGCAGACCAGAGAAGTACCAATAATACAACAAGTGGTAACTATGTAAAACCTGTAGCACCTGCATACTTTGGAACAACTACGGTTACCTTTAAATTAAAGAGAGACAGATGGGGACAGGAAACAAGATGGAATTTGAAGAACAGTGCCGGTCAGATCGTAAAAGAGGGAAGATATAATAATTCTCAGCAAGGACAGGCTGATCCGGCTCTTATCACTCAGACTTGGAACTTGCCTGAAGACTGTTATGTATTCACAATCTCTGATGATTTTGGAGATGGTTTAACAGGGGTGAGTACTGGAGCTCCACAAGGATATGTAGATTTACTTACAAGTTCAGGGCAGACTATATTCCATTTAGATGGTGAATTCTCTTATGAAACGAAAGCATTTACTACAAGAGAATCTTTATCAACTTCAGAAGTGAATAAGAAAAATACTTTCGGAGTATATCCTAACCCGGTTAATGATATTCTTAATATTACCGGTCTTTCAGGAGAAACTCAGTTTGAAATTCATAATGCTGTAGGACAGCTTGTTAAAAATGGTAAAACCAGCAATAACCAGATTCATGTATCTGAACTTGCAAAAGGTGTTTATGTAATTACCCTTAACAATGCTAAAGCTTCAGAAAGCATCAAGTTCGTTAAGAAATAATACAACAACAAATATCAGATTGATAAAACCACCTCTTAACAGGGGTGGTTTGTTGTTTGTAAAAGAGATGTAATATTGAGGAATAAATAAGTTAAGGCTGGAAGAAAGAGAAGGCTGAAGATTTGTAACGGTAAGAAATAAAAAACCGGATCATGGTAGTTATGATCCGGTTTCTGTTTTTACAATAGAATAACGCCTTCTATCTTGGCTACTTCTTTATAGATATTCACCACCTGATTGGCATCCAGTACAAATGCGTTGATGTTGCAGGCTGTGTATTTTCCATTTTTGCTTTCGCGGTTTCCCAGAGTAAATTTAATACCGTCAAAAACTTTGTAAATTTCAGTAAGTTTTGCCTGGTCTGTGGGAATGATAAATTTAAATAAATAATCTTCCGGAAAATCATGATGATCCTCCAGTTTTTCCTTCAGAGACTTGTAAAAATCCTCAGGACTTGCGTGTTGATTTCCTTGTAATATATCCATCTGCAATTGTTAATATAATATAAATATAGCGAAAATTTTCCTATTTTCCAAATGGTCCCAGCAGGGATTTGGAGTTCTGATGTTCATAATCTTCAATAATATTAAATAGTCCGTTTACGAGCTGTTCGGAAGCAAGCTGGCTCAGTCCGCCGGAATTAACCGTGCTTTTATTTCCTCCCAAAAGATTTCCAAGGAAATTATTTCCGGCTAATGCGGTATTGATCGTTTTCACAATTCCGTATTCATTAAGCTTCTCGTCCACTTTAGGAGAAATGGCTGCGATAAGCTGTTGTGATGTTTTTTCTTTCAGAATTTGTGTAGCAGTTGTTCCCTGGATGATCCTTGTTACGTCCTGTGCATTAAGACTGTTGACGGCGCCCTGTAAGATAGGTTTTGAAATATTGACCGTGTAGACAGCTGCCTGTGCAATATAATCCCTTTCTTTGGCAACCAAAGACGGAGAAATTTTTTCCAGCATGGAGTTGATGTCTCTGAGCTCTTTCGGAAGTGCTTTATCAACCATATTATTCTGCAGGAAGGCTTCTTTGTTTCCATAGATTCCCACTCCTTTATCAATCCCATTGAGAAGCATTCTTTTGATAATAGAAAGCCCCATATCGCTTGTGGCAATACTTGTGCAAGACTGTACGGTAGTGGTGATGGCTGCTCCGGTTCCGATGATCAGAGCCGTTGCAATGATATATTTTTTCATTGATATTTTTTATTACTTTTTATTAAAGCTTTTTGTCAAAAACCGCACCAAAGGTAAATACTATTCTCTATTTAACAAAATATTAAATTCATAGCCATTATTGGGTGATTTTTTAGAGAAAAAATGCTGTTTTCTCATTAGTAATGTGATTGTCTATTTGCAATTATTTTATTTATAAATTCATAAATGGCGATTATTTTTTGTTTTATGTTTATTAAATGTTGTTTGTTTTTAAATTTTTAAGATATTTTAACATGATTCAATATTTTTCCTATTTTTGACTAATGTCTTTTTTTGAGATTTTAAGATAACTCCAATAAAGATATACGGAAATTTGATTGATTGAATAAAATTGAAACTATATGAAACAAAGTAATTTAAAGTATTCATGTCTCATTGCTGTTCTGTACTTCGGGATGAACGTCAATGCGCAGACAGCTCCCAAAGATACTGTTGCAAAAGAGCAGAAGATCGAGGAGGTGGTTCTGATAGGATATGGATCTCAGAAGAAAGAGAACGTGACCGGAAGTATCGGTATGGTTTCAGCAAAAGACCTTGCTGATAAGCCAAATGCCAATCCGATAAGTTCAATACAAGGTAGATTATCAGGTGTACAGGTTTTAAATTCCGGAACTCCGGGAAGCTCTCCAAGAGTAGACATCAGAGGAATTGGTTCCCTTACGGGTAAAACAGTATTTATTGTTGATGGGATGATCACGGATGATATTTCTTTCCTTGGTCCTCAGGATATTGAATCTATGAGTGTATTGAAAGATCCTTCCAGTTTAGCAATCTTCGGAGCAAGAGCGGCTAACGGAGCCGTTATTATTAAAACAAAAACAGGAAGAGGGAAGCCGATATTCAATTTCAATTCTTATTTAGGAATTAAGAAAGTTACCAATGTTCCTAAAATGACTAATTCTGATCAGTATATTGAGCTTTATAATGAAAAGCTGATGAATGATAACGGAAATCTTAACGGAGCAATTTCCAGAGCTAATTTTCCTGCTGATACAGATTGGTTTAAGGAAATTTTCAGAACAAGTATTATTAATTCTAATGACTTCTCAGCTTCCGGAAGTTTAGGAAAGCTTAATTATTATGCAAGCATAGGAAACTTACAGGATGAAGGTAATATTGCTGCAGGGCAAGGTATTAATTCTGGATCAGGATTTAACAGGCTTAATACAAAATTAAATCTTAGTTATAAGATTACTGATAACCTTACTGTTGGGAATAATTTTACATTCTCTAAAATGCGTACCGATCAGGCAAAAAATCCTTTATTGAATGCTTATAATGCTCCTCCTATTTTTCCTGTTATGAATCCAGGTACAGGAGATTATCAGTTCTTTAATGGGTATTCTATTCCTAACTCACGAGCGGTATTAGATCTATATCGTTCTCAGAACAGACAGGAAAGATTATTGAATAATGTTTGGGCAGAATATAAATTCTTGAAGGACTTTACTTTAAGAGTAAGCTATACAACAGATAATTATAATACAAATCTTTACGAATATACTCCTACATTTAATTATGTTCCAGTTTCTGATCAGAAACCTAATAAGTTGATTACAAGAGATTCAAGAAATAGAAATTATATTTGGGACAATACATTAAGCTGGAAAAAATCATTAGGGGATCATAACCTTGAAATTCTTGCCGGTTTTTCAAGAACAAGAAATTCTTATTCTCAAACTTATTTAGAAGCACTTAACGTTAATTATGACGGAACTAATGCTTCCATGAATATTTTCAATGGGACTAATATTATTATGATCGACAAGGATGTAGAAGGTTATGATGTAGTACCTTATCAGGACAGAATTGAATCTATGTTCGCCAGAGTGAACTATGATTATAAAGGAAAATATTTAGTAAATGGTTCTGTTCGTAGAGATGGAACTTCGAAATATTCATCAGGAGACAGACACAGGATATTCCCAGCAGTAAGCGCTGGATGGGTAATTTCCAAAGAAAACTTTATGAGCAATCAGAATGTATTTAGTCTTTTGAAGTTAAGAGCCAGTTGGGGGAAATTGGGTAATCCTGATGTGACAAGGGCATATACGTTAAGAACTACAATCCTTAAAGAGGGAGCATATTATGGTAATTCAGGAGCCCCTGCACAGACTATTGATAGAGTAATTGATCCAAATATCGGTTGGGAAACTACAACGGGTAGAGATATCGGCTTAGAAATGGGCTTATTCAATAATAAATTGAAAATTGATGCAACCTATTTTGATAAAGATACCAAGGATGTAGTATATGGTGTTACACAAGGAACAGTTTCAGGCGCAAGCAACTGGAAAAACTATATTACAAATGCCTATTCATTCAATAACAGAGGTTTTGAAGTTTCTGTAAATTATGATACGAAAATTTCTGATAAAGTAAAACTAGGGGTATATGGTAACTTTACCACTCTTAAAAATAAAATTACATCCGTATATCAAGGTTCCTATCTTGAAACAGGAGCAAGTTTATTTGGAAACTCTATTGTAAGATTACAAAACGGACAGCCTGTAGGAGCTTATTATGGATATGAGGTAACAGGAGTATTTCAAACTGACGCAGAAGCTGCAGCATCAGGTCAGACTGGAGCTAAAGCAGGATGGCTTAAATTTGCTGATATGGATGGGAACGGAATTATTGATACCAGAGATAAAACGTTCTTAGGAAGTCCAATTCCGAAAGGAACGTATGGTTTCGGAGTTAATTTAAATGTTTATGATTTTGACATTGCTGTAGACTTTCAGGGAGTATTTGGAAATAAGATCTATAATTACAATCGTGAACAACGTTACGGAAATGAAAACTGGGATCTTGATTTCTACAATAATAGATGGAGAGGTGCAGGAACATCCAACGCATATCCAATGACCACCAACAACCAGTCTATTATTCTTCCAAGTAGTTTCTTTGTAGAAGATGGAAGCTATTTCAGAATCAGAAATATTACAGTAGGATATAATTTACCTAAAGACTTCGCAAAATCTTTATTGCTTACCAAATTCAGACTGTATCTAAGTGCTCAGAACCCTTGGACAAGTTTTAAATATAATGGATTCTCTCCAGAGATCATGAATACAGACAGAGTGCAAATGGGGGTTGATAATAATATTTATCCAATTTCAGCCATTTATACAATCGGTATGAACTTAACATTTTAATTAGAAAAACATGAAAAAAATATTTTTATCCATCGCCTTATTTTCACTTGTGATAAGTTGTAAAGACGATTATCTGGATATAAAACAGGAAGGAGTAACAGAAGCAGAGTCCTTTTTCAAAACTCAGGAAGATGCTATGCAGGCAACCAATGCTATTTATGTGTTTTTAAGAAGTTGGGAAAATTCTGCATTCCCTTATCAGTTTGTTTTTGGAGTGCCGGCAGATGACGTTGTGAAAGGGTCTAACCCCGGTGATGCTTCCTTTATTAATGCTTACGACAAATTTACTTATACCGTAAGTGATGATGGAGTTAGAGGGTACTGGATTGGACAATGGCAAGCGGTAAACAGATGTAACCAAGTAATTACAAATGTTCCAAAAATTGATATGGATGCCACTTTAAAAGAAAGATTGATTGCTGAAGCAAAAATGCTGAGGGCTTATTTTTATTTTAACTTATTGAGAATCTACGGTGGGGTTCCTATCTTTGATGGAATTCCTTCTACTTATACAGTTCCTAGAAACTCAGCCGAAGAAGTGTATAACTTTATTATTTCGGATCTTACCAATGCGTCGCAAATCTTGCCTCAAACCTATGCAGCGGCTGATCTTGGACGAGTTACCAAAGGAGCCGCTTTAGGATTGCTTTCAAAAGTGTATTTATATAAAAAAGATTGGCAGAAAGCATATGAAACCTCTAATCAGGTAATGAGTATGGGGTATGATCTGGATCCCGATTTCAATCATTTATTCAGAATTGCAGGAGAATTTGGAAAGGAATCTGTATTCGAAGTGAACTGTGAGTGTTCTACTCAATTCGGAGGAAGTCAGTATGCTGAAGTACAGGGAGTAAGAAATCAGTTTGGTTGGGGATTCTTTACTCCTTCTCAGGCATTGGAAAATGCATTTGAGTCGGGGGATATCAGAAAAGAGCTTACAATTCTTAGAAATGGCGAAACAACTCCGGAAGGAGATCTTATAGCAATGGGAGATCCAAATTCTGTAACAACATTCAACCAAAAAGTATATGTTCCAAAAGCTTTGAACAATAGTGCATGTGCTTATGGTTCAAGACAGAATATCAGAATTTTAAGATTTGCAGAAATTCTTTTAATCAATGCAGAAGCAGCTAACGAATTGGGTAATACTGCTACAGCAATTACTAATCTTAACAGAGTGAGAACAAGAGCTCAATTGGCAGGAACTACAGCTGCAACACAAGGAGCATTGAGAACAGCAATCTGGCATGAGCGTAGAGTAGAACTTGCTATGGAAGGTGACCGTTTCGTAGACCTGGTAAGAACAGGGCAGGCCGCAACAGTTCTTGCCTCTTATGGTTTCAAAGCTGGGAAGAATGAATTATTCCCGATTCCATTAGATGCAATGAATGCAAGTTTAGGATTGTTTACACAAAACCCAGGCTATTAAAATATAACATAAACTTTAGAGGAGAATGAAAGTTCTCCTCTTCTTTTAGTAGAATCACGTAAAAAAAAGAAATCATGAAAAGGATCGTATTGTCAATTGCTGTTACCTCTCTGTTTTTTGCATATTCATGCAAAAATGCCAATATTCAGAATCAGGAAACCCAGACGGGTAAAATGGTAAATTCTGATATTACAGACGAGCAGCTCATGGACAGAGTGCAGAAAGATGCCCTCAAGTATTTCTGGGACTATGCAGAACCGAAGTCAATGCTGGGAAGAGAGCGGTATCATGAAGATAATATTTATCCTGATAAAGATAAACACGTGATCACTACCGGCGGTTCAGGATTTGGACTCGCAACAATTCTGGTTGGTGTGGAAAGAGGATTTGTCCCAAGGAAGGAAGCTGTAAAAAGACTTTCCCATATGATGGACTTCCTTGCAAAAGCCGACCGTCATAAAGGAGCATGGTCCCATTGGATCAATGGAGAGACAGGTAAGACCGTTCCTTTTGGCAAAAAAGATAATGGAGGAGATCTCGTGGAAACCGCATTCCTTACTTCAGGAATACTCATGGTCCGTGAATATTTTAAAAACGGAAATACAGAAGAAAAAGCATTGGCTGCAAAATGTGATGAGCTCTGGAAAGGAATTCAGTGGAACTGGTATACAAAAGGAGGTGAAAAAGTCCTTTACTGGCACTGGTCACCGGAATATCAGTGGGAAATGAACTTTCCTCTCGAAGGCTATAATGAATGTCTGATCACTTATATTTTAGCAGCTTCTTCACCTACTTATTCCATTGATGCTGAAACCTATTATAAAGGATGGACCAGAAACGGAACCTACCTTACAGACAAAACAAAATACGGATTGCCTCTGTATGTAAAGCATAACTATGCCGAAGAATATGGCGGTCCATTGTTCTGGGCACAATACTCTTATATCGGACTTGACCCGACAGGATTATCCGATAAGCTGGTAAAAAATTATTTTGATATTAATAAAAACCAGACACTTATCGATTATCAATACTGTGTAAAAAATCCGAAGCAGTGGAAAGGTTATGGACCAGACTATTGGGGATTAACAGCCGGCTATACAAGAAATGAAAATGGAAGCACAGGATATACAGCCCATATGCCAAGTAATGACAATGGAGTAATAACACCCACAGCAGCATTGAGCAGTTTTCCATACACACCAAAAGAATCCATGAATTTCCTGAGGTTTATCTATACCCAAAAACCTGAATTCATAGGATCTGCCGGACCTTATGATGCAACATCCATTCATTACAGCAATTGGTTTACACCAAGATATCTGGCCATTGATCAGGGAACAATAGCTCCAATGATTGAAAACTACAGAACAGGATTCCTGTGGAAACTGTTTATGAATGCCCCGGAAATTCAGCAGGGATTAAAAAAACTGAGTTTCCAGTCCTCAAAATATGGAATAAAATAATTTTAAATAAGCCTCTTTGAATTTCAGATATTAATAAAAAGTTTAGCCGATCATTTAAATACAATAATCTGCTCAATCTGAAAGATCTGCGAGAAAAAACAATATGCAGCAGCTATATACATTCAATAGAAACGGGCTTTAGCCCGTTTAAAATAAATAAAACCAAATCCAGGGCTTTAGCCAAAACCTATAGCATTATGAAATTAAAACATATTCCCCTTTTATTATTGCCGTTTTCATTGCAGTTGAATGCCCAGGAAATAAAAGGAGAGCTTAACAAAGAAATTAAAAGAACGGAAAAAATCTCTTATATTCTGGATTATCCCCAGAATACCAAAGGCAACGTTCCATTGATTGTCTTTCTTCACGGTTCCGGAGAAAGAGGAAATAACCTTGAACTGGTAAAAGCGCATAGCCCGTTTACTTATAAGAATCTGATCAAGGAACCTGTAGCTATTCTCGCACCCCAATGCCCTGCAGATAGCTGGTGGGATACCGTTACAGTGCATAATTTAATAAAAGAAATTCAGAAAAAATATAAGATAGACCCTTCAAGAATCTACCTTACAGGACTTTCTATGGGAGGATGGGGTACTTTGAAGCTGGCGATGGAGCACCCTGAAATGTTTGCAGCAGTAGTTTCAGTCTGCGCTCCTACGGATCAGGTAATGATGGCTAATATTAATAAATTTAAAGATTTGAATATGAAAATATTCCATGGAGGGATGGATGATATTGTACTGCCGGAAAATGCTTTCAAATTTTACCAGAAACTTCATCCGGTAAACTCAACTGCAGAACTGGTCATATTCCCGAATGATAATCATAACTCATGGGATTCCACTTATTCAAATCCTCAGCTGTATGAATGGATGCTGTCTAAAAAGAAAGAAAAAAATAAATAATGATTGACCTTGACGAGATATTTATAGAAAGCTTTAGCGGAAATAAAAAGAATATCCGTGAGGTTCATCGTTTTCAGAATGGAGACCTGGTAGCTTCTGCCTTTTTTGAAAACTTAAAAAAAATCAGAGATCTGAACTTTAAAGATCCTGAAAGATTTGAAACAATATATGAGCATCATGAACATTATTATTTGCAACAGGTTTATGATCGTTCCAAAAATATTACAGGATGTAGCATTTCCATTAAAAATCCATTTAAAGGACCGGATCAATTTGAAACTTATGCTTTGATGTCTAAAGAATGGCTGGAAAAGAATATCGAAGAAGAAAACGGCCTGACAAAGTTTATCATTTTGAAAGCAGATAACGACGAAATCAGTTATACATTCAGGGGAGAAAGGCTTACAGAAGTGATTTTTGATATCAAAGGATATGAAGACTCTTATCATATCACTACGGTTTACAGTGAAGATCAAAAAACATGTCACGTCTGGAAAAAATATATCAATGCTGAGTATCCTACAGTCATGAAAACTTATGAATTTACGGATAATATGGTTATGGAAAGAGAAGGTGACCGGATTAAATATATCGTCTCTGATGAAACAGATCGGGTGATAAGAATTGGTGATTTTCTATATAATGAAGAAAAACTGCATTTGTTTAAACACTATATGCAAACCGAAGATCAAGACACATTCAGTAAAATAATGAAACATATTCATCTTGAAATTTTCAATTATGATGAATTTGACAACCTTACATTACATGAGACATCATCTTACCGTCCGGATTTTTCTAAAGATCGCCTTACCCCTCACCTTGAAGAAATTGAATATTTTGACCAATACAATATTCATTACGGAAGTGTGTACTGCAAAACAAAAGACGATTATGATGATTACTCGGGGGGAGAAAACAGATTGGAATACCTTGAAGGAAGAGTGAACGAATATAATAAAAAAGATGAGCTTATTGCCATACACTATATCGAAAATGAAAAGAAAACCCATGCAGAATTTTTCTCACCCACCAATTTTTCCACCGAAAAATATGATGAATACGGAAATACTATAGAATGGTATACGGAGAATAAAATCACGAATACTACTGAAACCATCAAGCAGGAAATCATTTATCAGTGAAAGCTGCTTACCGGTCACAATGAAATTGAAGAAACTAACTTGTAATTAAGCAATAAAATACAAAACAATAATAATAAGAAGATCGATTTATGAAAAAGTTAATTGTACTTGCAACCTTAGCACTTTCACCCGTGTTTTCCGCTCAGGAAATGGTGGATAAACCGGTTCAGGCCTATCAGACCGCTCAGTATCAGGCTAAAAAGAAAGCCTTTGTAGACAATCTTTTATCTAAAATGACTTTGGATGAGAAGATTGGTCAGCTGAACCTGCCAACTTCAGGAGACTTTACAACAGGCCAGGCCCAGAGTTCCGATATCGGAAAGAAAGTGGAACAGGGGCTGGTAGGAGGGCTGTTCAATATAAAAGGAGCAGATAAAATAAAGGCCGTTCAGAAAGTAGCTATTGAAAAAAGCCGTCTTAAAATCCCTTTGATCTTTGGTATGGATGTAATTCATGGCTACGAAACTACCTTCCCAATACCTCTAGGACTTGCTGCGTCATGGGATATGAACCTTGTACAGCAGTCTGCAAGGGTAGCAGCTAAAGAAGCCGCATCTGACGGGATCAACTGGACATTTTCGCCAATGGTGGATATTTCCCGTGAACCGAGATGGGGAAGAGTTTCCGAAGGTTCCGGAGAAGATCCGTACCTGGGAAGCGAAATTTCTAAGAACATGGTATACGGATACCAGGGCAAAGATCTGGCAAACGGAACCAATATACTCGCTTGTGTAAAACACTTTGCACTGTATGGAGCCGGTGAAGCAGGTCGTGATTATAATACAGTGGATATGAGCCATGTAAGAATGTTCAACGAATATTTTCCACCCTATAAAGCCGCTGTAGATGCAGGGGTAGCCTCTGTAATGGCTTCTTTCAATGAAGTGGATGGCGTTCCGGCAACAGGTAGCAGATGGCTGCAGACCGAAGTATTGAGGAACCAATGGAAATTCAAAGGTTTTGTAGTGACTGATTATACCGGGATCAACGAGATGGTAGAACATGGAATGGGAGATTTGCAGCAGGTTTCTGCTTTGGCATTGAAAGCCGGAGTGGATATGGATATGGTAGGAGAAGGTTTTTTAACAACCCTTAAAAAATCTCTTTCTGAAGGTAAGGTGACCCAGGCTGAAATTGATGCTGCAGCGAAAAGAATTCTTGAAGCAAAATATGATCTGGGATTATTCGACAATCCTTACAAACATGGAGATGCAAAACTGGCTGCAAAAGAAGTTTACAACATGGAAAACCGTAACATTGCGAGAAATGTTGCAGCCCAGTCTATGGTTTTACTGAAAAATGAAAACCAGGTACTCCCTTTGAAAAAAGCAGGAACAGTAGCGGTAATAGGCCCATTGGTCAACAATTCTCTGAATATGGCCGGAACCTGGAGTGTTGCTACCAAACATGCGATCTCTGTTAATTTAATGCAGGGATTACAGGCAAACTATGGTAAAGAGGTGAAATTCCTTTCTGCTAAAGGAGCGAACATTGATTATGATGCCAAGCTGGAAGATATCTATGCCGCTCACGGAAAGAAAACAGACCGTGATAACCGTTCAAAAGAAGAATTATTAAAAGAAGCGGTTGACGTAGCCAATAAAGCAGATGTGATCGTTCTGGCTATCGGCGAATCTGCAGAAATGAGCGGAGAATCTTCTTCCAGAACAGAAATTACAATTCCTCAGTCTCAGGTAGACCTATTAAATGAGCTGAAGAAAACCGGAAAACCTATTGCGATGGTGCTTTTCACGGGTCGTCCATTGGCTCTTACCAATGTAAAAGATACTCCTGATGCTATTCTGAATGCCTGGTTTGCAGGATCTGAAGCAGGAAATGCGATTGCTGATGTCCTGTTCGGGAAAGTAAACCCGTCAGGAAAACTGCCGATGACCTTCCCAAGAAGCCTGGGGCAGGTTCCTATCTATTATAATGCTAAAAATACAGGCCGTCCGCTGAGCCAGGATAAAGTAGATAAATGTACGTACGAAAGATTCCGTTCCAATTATATGGATGAATGCAATACACCATTATATTCTTTCGGGTACGGATTAAGCTATACGAAATTTAATTATTCTGATATCACGGTTTCCAATGCCAATCCGAAAGGAAATCAGACTGTTCAGGCATCTGTTACCGTAACCAACAGCGGAAACTATGACGGAGCTGAGGTAGTTCAGCTGTACATCAGAGATATGGTGGGAAGCATTACAAGACCGGTAAAAGAACTGAAAGGTTTCCAGAAAGTATTTTTGAAAAAAGGAGAGTCAAGAAAAGTAACCTTTGATATTACCCCTGAAAATCTGAAATTCTATAACGGAGATCTGAAGTATGATTGGGAAGCGGGAGAATTTGATATCATGATCGGTACAAACTCTGAGGAAGTAAAACATTCAAAAGTCAACTGGACAAAATAACTCAGGGATAAACTTTTTAATATATTTATAAACAAAAGCCTTGTCAGATGATCATGACAAGGCTTTGTTATTTGGAAATGCATTTTATCTCTTAATGATCTTATCGGTAAACGTCTGACGGTCTGTTTTGATCTGAATAACGTAGGTGCCTTTAATCATATTCTTTAGGTCTATAGAGTTTTCTCCTTTTCTGAAAACCCCTGATTGTATCTTCTGGCCCGAAACTGAAAAAACAGAATACTCCAGCAGATCTTCCGGGCTCTCTATAAATACTTTATCATCTGCCGGGTTGGGGAATAATGTAAAACGGTTGCTCTGCAATGGATTTTCACGGGTCGAAAGCAGGGAACAGTCAGAAGTAACCAATACTGTATTATTAAGCGTCTGTTTTACCTTGATGCCATAAGGTGAATTCACATCATCTACGCAGAAACCTCTTAGCTGTGGCATAAACTGATAGTCCATGTTCGTAAGCCATGTCATATTATGATTATTGCCATTTTTCATGTTAATGTACTGCACCTGCTGATTAGACATAAAGTCCGCATAGGTAAGATTATGATTATTGCTTAGGTCTATAGCGGTAAAGAGATTATTGGCACTGTGAAAATTTTTCAGTTTCACCAAAGGAGCAAGATTTAAACTGGTGATATAGTTATTGCTGAAACTTAAAGTATGTAAATTGGCATTATTCGTAAAATCTAAATGCGTTAATGAAGAATTGTTGGCATTAAGCTCTTTCAAAAGAGTGAGATTAGACAAATCTATACCCCCTGAAAAATCACAGTGATCTATTGCCAGATATTTTAATAAAGGATTGTTGCTGAGATTCAGGGAAGTTATTGCCGTTGCCCCGATATTCAGCATACTTAAAACCGGATTCATGCTTACATCTATGGATGGGAGATTGCTGTTTCCGCCTAAAGTTAATATTTTAAGCATTGGATTTTGAGTAACATTCAAAGAAGTCAGGCTCGTGGGTGAATTGGGATTTTGTTGGATGACCAGGGTTTCCAATAAAGGATTCTGGGACACATTAAGTGTATTGGGACTGCTGTGATTAAGCCATAATGTTTTTAAAACAGGATTTTGCGTCACATCTAAAGTGCTAACCCCTCCAATGCCATATTCACCGGCTATAAAAAGTTCTTCGAGCAGAGGCTTATTGGTCAGATCTATTGCAGCGCCATGCGATAACGTTACAGTAAGCTTTTTCAATTGCGTTAAGCCTGTAAGGTTGATCGATGGTATGGCGGCACCATCGATCATGATAGTGGCTAAGTGTATACTTTGGCTGAAATTGACAGGGGAAGAAACAGGATTCTTTCTTATAACAAAAGTCTCCAGATTGGTAAATGCCTCTATTCCGTCAAGATTGGTGATGCCATAATTAGTATCAATCATGATGAGCGTAGCATTCTGAGCCTCCGAATTAGAAATTTCTCCATCAACGTTGGCATCGTGGTAGGGCAGTAAAGCATTTTTAAAATTGATGTCCGTGAAACTCACATTTTGTGAAAAAAATAAGGCAGATGTCAATAGAAAAATTGCAGAGTAGATTTTTAATTTCATGAATATTAGTTTTGTGGTTATTTTTTCTCTAAATGTAGAAATATTGTTTCAAATGGCAAATAATAGTTTTATTTTTATCATATTTATTTCTTTTTGAGAAAAATATTCCTAATTTTTATAAATATTTAGTATTATAATAACAACTTGTGGAATCGCTATAAATAGAAGTTACTCGAAAAGACTTTTTTTTCAATCCTTTGGCATGGTTTTTATTAATACCACTCGCAATTATCATAATAGACAAACAACATGAAAAAAACGATTGTATTCAGCGCAATGTTCCTTGGTTCCTTAGCTTTCGCACAGACAACACCGGTTTTAGGTGGCGATAAAGATGCACACGGGTGTATTGGTTCAGCAGGATATACCTATTCACAAGTTAAGAAAGATTGTGTACGTACTTTTGAACAGAAGATCAAATTAAAAGAGGTTGCTTCAAAAGGTGATTACATTGCAGCCGTTATTTTCAGTAAAGACATGAAGAAAGCTGAGGTTTTTGTTAAAGACGCAGAAGGAGGAAGCATTGTTCTTACCAGAGCAGGAAAAGCGAAAGCATGGAAAAAAGACGGATATGTACTGGTTCCTTTCAAAAAAAGCGGATATCAGCTTAAAAAGGACAATGTTGTTATCTATCAGTAAACCCAGAATGTAAAAAGATTTAAGTCACCCGGAAGGGTGATTTTTTTTGTGATACCAATAAGGTTCATCTGAACAAAATAAAAAATATGCGATTAGAAATAATGATTTTTGCAGCTAAAAATGAAATTAATATCTTTATTTTGTGAAATACTTTTACCAATTGAAAACATTAATAATTTAAATATGAAAAAACCAATTTTATTTACTACGATGTTCCTTGCCTCTTTAGCTTTTGCTCAACAAAAAACTCCGGTTTTGGGTGGGGACAGGGATGTTCATGGATGTATCAACTCTGCAGGTTATACCTATTCTCAGATCAGAAACAACTGTGTAAGGGTTTTCGAACAGAAAATCAAATTAAAGGAAGTGACCTCAGATAAAAGCTCTGCTACAATGACGGCTGTTATTTTCAGTAAAGATATGAAACGGGCTGAAGTCTTTATCCCGGAAGGAATGGCAAAAAGCATTATTCTTGAAAGAGAAGGAAAAGCTAAAATATGGAAAAGCGGAAGCTATATTAAAGAAACCTATGTTTTAATACCTTATAAGAAAAGCTACCGGATTAAGAAAGATGATGTAGTCATCTATCAATAAAATCAAATATCAGAAAATAAGAGCCACCCGGAAGGGTGGTTTTTTTCGTGAATGAACTTCGTGAGTAGAATATTCCTGTAGAAAAATATTTTAAATGCAAGTTGTATAAAATGAGTTAATTATATTTTATTTATTAGAAAAATATGTATATTGGTAATACCAAATTAAAGCAGAATCCGAAAAGCATATAGAGTAGGAAAAAATCAAAAAATGTTATCATGAAAAACTTAAGAAAACTTTCAAAAAAAGAATTGAAAACAGTTCAGGGAGGGATCCCGATGTGTCTGCCAGGATATTTCTGGTGTTCATTTGTAAAAAAATGTATTCCTGTAGGATCACCTTGCGGACTTATTGATTAAATCTTCCGGAATAATAATGAAGAACAGGCTATCTCAAAGAAAAGATAGCCTGTTTTTATTAATATATAAAGCATTGTATATCCATAGCCACAGAATCCGCTCGCAGATCAGACAGATTACGCAGATTTTCATTCTTTGTGTAATGTTGGGAACTGAAAAACAATACTTATAAAATAAATAGCATTCAATTTTATCGGAGATAAAATCTTAGCGCCTTAAAAACACAATAAATTAAACAATAGGGCCTTAGCGTTTTTCCAACAATATTCGTCTATCATTGGCAACATAATCCGCTCGCAGATTAAGCTGATTACGCAGATTTTCAATCTTTGTGTAATGTTGGGAACTGAAAAACAATACTTATAAAATAAACAGCATTGAATTTTATCTGAGATAAAATCATAGCACCTTAAAAACACAATAAAGTAAACAATAGGGCCTTAGCGTTTTTCCAACAATATTCGTCCATCATTGGCAACATAATCCGCTCGCAGATTAAGCTGATTACGCAGATATTCATTCTTTGTGTAATGTTGGGAACTGAAAAACAATACTTATAAAATAAACAGTATTCAATTTTATCGGAGATAAAATCTTAGTGCCTTAAAAGCAGAATAAAGTAAACAATAGGGCCTTAGCGTTTTTCCAACAATATTCGTCCATCATTGGCAACATAATCTGCTCGCAGATTAAGCTGATTACACAGATTTTTCATTATTTCATGCATTCTATATTATCTGTAACAACTTCAATAATATAATATAATCAAAGGCAGCAGCAATACATCATAAAGATTAAAAATCATAAAAACAGTATTTTTATCTCTCACTGAAAAACCGTATTTTTGTACATCTAAAAAGTAAAAGAACGAATGAATTCCTACAAAAATCCATTGGAAGAGCGCTATTCCAGTGAAGAAATGTTGTTTAATTTCTCACACAATAACAAATTCCGTACCTGGAGAAAGCTTTGGATCGCTTTAGCTGAGATCGAAAAAGATTTAGGTCTTGAGATTACAGACGAGCAGATCGCTGAATTAAAAGCCAATGCTGAGAATATCGATTTCGATAAAGCAGCAGAATACGAAAAGAAATTCCGTCATGATGTAATGGCTCACGTTCACACCTATGGTGATGTAGCGCCTTCTGCAAAAGGAATTATTCACTTGGGGGCTACTTCAGCTTTTGTAGGAGATAATACAGATTTAATTCAGATCCGTGACGGACTTTTAATCCTGAAGAAAAAGTTGGTGAATGTAATGAAAAATTTGGCAGACTTTGCCATTCAGTACAAAGACCTTCCAACATTAGGATTTACGCACTTCCAGCCGGCTCAGTTGACAACCGTAGGAAAAAGAGCAACACTTTGGCTGCAGAGTTTGGTTCTTGATATTGAAGAATTAGACTTCTTCCTTGAAACCCTTCGCTTCAGAGGAGTAAAAGGAACTACAGGAACTGCTGCAAGTTTCCTTGAATTATTCAACGGGGATTATTCAAAAGTTAAACACTTAGATAAAGAACTTTCCAAAAGATTCGGTTTTGAAAAAGTCTTCGGAGTTTCCGGACAGACTTACGATAGAAAGATTGATGCTAAAGTTGTGGCTTTATTAGGAAATATCGTTCAATCTGCCCATAAATTTACCAACGATTTACGTTTACTTCAGAACCTTAAGGAAATTGAAGAGCCATTCGAGAAAAACCAGATCGGTTCATCAGCAATGGCCTACAAGCGTAATCCAATGAGAAGCGAAAGAATCGGGGCATTGGCAAAATATGTGATGTCTCTCACAACAAGTTCTGCAATGGTAGCTTCTACACAGTGGTTCGAAAGAACATTGGACGACTCTGCGAACAAAAGATTAACAATTCCTCAGGCGTTCCTTGCTGTTGATGCCATCTTACTGATCTGGAACAACATTATGAACGGAATTGTAGTATATCCGAACAGAATCAACAAACATATTGAAGAAGAACTTCCTTTCATGGCTACAGAATATATTATCATGGAAGAAGTGAAAGCCGGTGGTGACCGTCAGGAAATTCACGAAGTGATCAGAGTACATTCTATGGAAGCTTCCAAGAAAGTAAAAGAAGAAGGAAAAGAAAATGACCTGATCGAAAGAATCTTAAACGATGACTCTTTAAAACTGGATAAATCAAAGTTAAAAGAAGTCTTAGATCCGAAGAACTTTATCGGGTTTGCACCGATTCAGACAGAAGAGTTTGTCAAGAATGAAGTGCAGCCGATTATAGACCAGAATAAAGATTTGATAGGATTAGAAGCTGATCTTAAAGTATAAAACAGTATGCAGCCTTTTGGGCTGCATATTTTATTTTTAACCTGCCATGAACAAAGTCCTTTTATTGATTGCAATGATTCCCGTGCTGGCTTTCTCTCAGAAGCAAGAAGATTTGAGATATTTTATTTCCAAAGACAGTTTGGTAGGGGTTAAAAACCAGGCTGGAAAAATCATCATTCCGGCAGAATTTAAAGATTATACAGGAATCAAAGACGGAGAATCAGTACCGGAAGGAATCGGAAATGAAACTATTCTCTTTGCTGGTGGGAAAAGAAATGACAAATATGAAAAAAATACCTTTGGATATGTTTATGACAGAAAAGGTAATTTTTTATACAGGCCCTATTTATTTGATAACGGTGCAGATTATTTTTCAGAAGGACTGAGAAGATTTGTGAAAAATGGAAAAATAGGATTTGCAGACCGTAATGGAAAAACGATCATTCAGCCCAATCATGACTTTGCTGCCTCTTTTAATTACGGATATTCCGTGTTCTGTGATGACTGTGACTGGGAAAAAACAGATGATGAACATCCTGCAATAGTAGGCGGAATATGGGGAGTGATGAATATCAAAGGTGAAACTGTTCAGCCGCTTTCAAAGCATTCCGGGAAAGATATTGACATTGATGGGAAATATTACCCATATTCATTTCAATACAGTGGAAAAGAAAAAAATATTCTTCAATTCTTTGAAAAATACAATAAGATCATTTCAGCAGTTCATTATGTGAATGTCTATAATGAAATGTCCGAAGAGGAAAAAAAACTGCTTTTTGAAATTGTAGAAAGACCACAGGAAAATTTTCCGTATTATCAGATCAATACTTATGATAACGGCAAAAGAAACTTAGCAGCATTTGATGACCTGAAGTTTTTTGTGTCAGAAGACGGAAAAAAAGTTTTTACTATAAATTATGAAGATAAAATGATTCCTTTTGAAAAATGGCTCAAAGAGGAAATCAGACAAGCAGAAGAGTACCAGAAAAAACATTCTAATAACCCGAATAAATTCAAAAACACTCCAAATTAAACTTAATGAGAAAAAATATACTTGTATTTATCTTAGCTTTAGCTTTTGTAAAGAACTATGCACAAAGTGAGAAAAAAGTATACTCAATCATAGATGCAGCTGCTCAGAAAGTAGCCAAAGAATCTAAAGCATATTCTGTTTCTGTCGGAATACTCAAAGACGGAAAAGTTTATACCGGACACTATGGTGAAATAGACAAAGGAAAAGGGAATAAGGCCAATGATAATACTTATTTCGCCATCGCTTCCGTTACCAAGCTTTTTACAGGTCAGTTGCTGGCCCAGGCAGTTCTGGAAGGGAAAGTAAATCTTGATGATGACGTACGTAAATACCTTAATGGATCTTACCCTAACTTAGAATATAATGGTGTCCCTATAAAAATAAGAAACTTAATCTCTTACGAAACCGCACTTCCAAGAAACCTTCCTAATGATGATGAATTAAGGAAAAATATGACGGATGAGACTCCTTTTCTTTATGAGAAGCTCAATAAAGGATATACAAAAGAAGACTTTAAAAAAGATCTTGCTGCGGTTACATTAAAGATGGAACCAGGTAAAGAATATCAATACAGCAATTTAAGCCTTGAGTTGGCTGGTCTCATGCTGGAAAATATTTACGGAAAAAGCTATGAAACCCTTTTGAAAGAAAATATATTTTCAAAAGCTGGAATGAACCATACCAAACTGGAACTTGATACAAATGAAGTTCAGGCTAACGGATATCATGAAAATTATCGTCTGATGCCCGTTTCGCAAAGCCTTTTATGGGGAGCAGGCGGTTCGAAAACCCAATCTACAATGGGAGATATGATGAAGTTTTTAAAAGAAGAGCTGAATCCGCAAGATAAGATAGTTCAGGAGTCCCAAAGAAATATTGACAATAGTAAAGAAGACTGGTACGGATATTTTTGGGATAAATATTTTATTACCGAATACGGTAAAACAGGGTTTAAACACGGAGGATCTTATGGAATAAATACCTTGTTTATCGTATATCCTGAGCTGAATATAGGTGTTTGTATGATTGTCAATATCAATGGACCCGAAACATTTTCCTCAATTTATAATGGTACCATGCGTTTGGTAGGTGATCTTATTGCAACCTCAGATAAAAAGGAGGTATATGGATATACGATAAAAGGAGACAAGATCGTTTTTTCTTACACACATCCTGCCAATTTAAATCCAGAGCTTCTTCATACGGTCTCATTGGTAGGAGATTTTAATAATTGGGATGCCGGGAAAAAAGAGTATCAGATGGTGAAAAAAGATAAAAACCATTACGAATTACAGCTTCCAGTGTCCGGATTTCAAAAAGGAAAAACCTATCCTTTTAGATTTGTACTGAATAAAGAGGCATGGATGGAAGCTCCTAAAAATGCGTCCAATAGTGAGGGGACCAAAGATATTAATCTGACGTTCGCATTATAAGAAAAAGAATGAGGTTAAAGAAAGTAAAAAGAGTAAATTTGTATTCCGGAATGAGGCCAATGTAGATGGAATAGTAAGTGCTCATCAGACAAAGGTTCTCTGAACTCAGAAAAGTAAAAGAAAAATAAATCTAATATTAAATAAAATCTGACATCTAATGTCTAATAACAAAAGAATTTTCGTAGAAAAAAGAGGAATTTTCGATGTTGAAAGTCCAAAAATTTTTGATGAAGTAAAAGCAGTTGTTCCGGCAATTCAAAGTGTGAAAGTCTACAATGTGTATGATATCTTCAATTTGAATGACGGGGAATTCGAAAAAGTAGTAAATAACACTTTTGTAGACCCTGTGACTGATATTTTACATACAGAAAACCCTGCAAAAAACATTCATTTCGCAATGGAGTTCCTGCCTGGTCAGTATGATCAGAGAGCAGACTCTGCACAACAATGTATTGCCTTATTGACAGAAAATGAAAAATCAAAAGTAAGAAGTGGAAAACTCATCGAATTTGAAGGCGTTTCAGAAGCTGATTTGTTGAAAATCAAAGATCTTTTGATCAATAAAGTAGAATCTCAGGAAAAAGACCTGTCTATACTGGATATTCCTGCGGATGAAACACCGTCCAAAGTTTTGATTCATGAAAACTTCATCAACTTCAATGATGCTGAACTTGAAAATTTCTATAACAATCACGGTTTTGCTTTAGGATTAGATGACCTGAAGTTTATTCAGGAATACTTTAAAACTGAAGAAAGAAACCCTACAGAAACCGAACTGAAAGTATTAGACACCTACTGGAGTGACCACTGTCGTCACACCACTTTCGAAACAGAATTGTCAGACATTCAGTTTGAAGGAAAATTCAAACATACATTGGAAACCATTTTCAATGATTATATCGAAAAAAGAAAATTCTTAGGCCGTGAGCTGAAACCTATCTCCCTGATGGATTTAGCAACAGTTTGCGGGAAGTATTTCCATAAAACCGGAAATCTGGACAATCTTGTGATTTCTGATGAGATCAACGCATGTACCATCCAGATTGAAGCAGAATACGATGGTAAAAAAGAACCGTGGTATTTATTATTCAAAAACGAAACACACAACCACCCAACAGAAATTGAACCTTTCGGAGGAGCATCCACTTGTTTGGGAGGAGCCATCAGAGACCCTTTATCAGGAAGATCTTTTGTATTCCAGGCGATGAGGTTAACAGGGGCAGCAGACGTTTTAGAATCCGTAGACAAAACACTACCAGGAAAATTACCTCAGAAAACCATTACAAAACAAGCTGCCAACGGATATTCATCTTATGGTAACCAGATCGGTCTTGCTACTACAATGGTTTCCGAAATCTATGACGAAGGGTACAAAGCCAAGAGAATGGAAGTAGGTTTCGTTACCGGAGCTGTTCCTGTAGACTGGGTAAGACGAGAAAAACCTGCAAACGGAGATTCTATCATTATTCTAGGAGGAGCAACAGGCCGTGACGGAGTAGGAGGAGCAAGCGGAAGTTCAAAAGAACAGGACGAAACTTCTATCCATACCATGAGTTCCGAAGTTCAGAAAGGTAATGCCGTAGAAGAACGTAAGATCCAGAGGTTATTCAGAAACCTTGAGCTGACGAGATTAATTAAAAAGTCAAACGATTTTGGAGCAGGAGGTGTTTCTGTAGCAATTGGTGAAATTGCAGACTCTTTAGAAGTAAATCTTGATGTATTGCCATTAAAATACGAAGGATTGAACGGGACAGAATTAGCAATTTCCGAATCTCAAGAAAGAATGGCGGTTGTAGTAGATCCGAAAGACAAAGAAAAATTCATCAAATTCTGTGAAGCTGAAAACATTGTTGCGGTAGAAGTAGCAAAAGTAACAGATTCAGGAAGAATGCAGATGTTCTGGAAAGGAGACAAAATTGTTGACCTTTCAAGAGCATTCCTTGATACGAATGGATGTTCAAAATCTCAGGAGGTAAAAATCAACCACCTGGAAGAAGTAAAAACAGAAACTAAGGCATTCAACGAAGAAAACTTCCTGAATATCCTGAAAGATAAAAACGTAGCTTCCCAAAAAGGATTATTGGAAATGTTCGATTCTTCCGTAGGTGGAACAACGGTAGCAATGCCTTTAGGTGGAAAATACCAACAAACCTTAATGGAAGGAAGTGTGCAGACATTGCCGATCTTGGGAGCAAAAGATATCAAAACGGTATCCTTAGCGAGCTGGGGATTCGATGCTGAAATCTCAAAGCAAAACTCATTATTGGGAGCATCTTACGCAGTAGTGGAAAGTGTTGCGAAGATTGTTGCCATGGGAGGTGACTATAAAAATATCAGATTGAGCTTCCAGGAATATTTCGAAAAGCTTGGTCAGGCTCCGGAAAAATGGGGTAAACCTTTAGCTTCCCTTCTAGGAGCTTATGATGCACAGATCAATCTTGGTTTAGCGGCTATCGGAGGGAAAGATTCTATGAGTGGAACCTATCAGGATCTGAATGTACCACCAACATTGATTTCTTTTGCATGTGCCAACGGAGACAAACAAAATATCATTTCTCCGGAATTTAAAGCAGCAGGAAATAAAGTATATTTCTTCAACCACATTGCTCAGGAAAGCGGCCTTCCGAACTATGATGCTTTGAAAAATGTGTACGAATTCATCTTTGAAAACATCAAATCAGGAAAAATCGTTTCTGTGAAAACCGTGAAAGACGGTGGTGTGGCAGTAGCCTTGGCAAAAATGAGTTTCGGAAACAGATTGGGAGCTGAAATCAATGCGGATGAAAACACTTTATTAGCTAAAAATATCGGTAGTTTAATCATTGAGGCTAAAGAAGAATTAAGCAATACATCTCTTCAGTTAATCGGAGAAGTGAAAGATTCAGGTATTTTAAAGATTAATAATCTTGAGTCTGACATCTTGAACCTTGTGTCTGCTTATACCGGTACTTTCGAAAACCTTTTCCCAACAGCAGAAAAAGAAAAGATTACGGTTGAAATTGATGAAAAATCAAACTCAATCAACCCTAGAAATATCATCATCAAAAAACACGGCATTGCACAGCCTAAAGTATTTGCACCGGTATTCCCGGGAACAAACTGTGAATATGATACCCTGAATGCCTTCCAGAAAGAAGGAGCTGTAGTAAGTAGCCTGCCTTTAATCAATATCAATCACCAGCTACTGGATGAAAGTATTGATGCCTGGGTAGAAGAGATAAGAACCTCTCAGATCTTAGCATTCTCAGGAGGTTTCTCAGCAGGAGACGAGCCGGATGGTTCTGCAAAATTCATTGTCAATGTTTTAAAGAACGAAAAGATGAAAAATGCAGTTCACGAATTATTAGACAGAGATGGTATGATCATCGGGATCTGTAATGGGTTCCAGGCTTTGGTTAAATCCGGACTGTTGCCTTACGGAAGAATCAAGGATCTGGATGAAAACTCTCCTACATTGGCTCACAACGCTATCAGAAGACATATTTCTCAAATGGTGACTGTAAAAGTAGTGAATGATGAAAGCCCTTGGTTAAAAGGAATGAAAGATCAGACTTTCACCATTCCGATTTCTCACGGTGAAGGCCGTTTCATGGCTTCAGAAGAAGAAATCAAAAAACTATATGAAAACGGGCAGATCGCAACCCAATACATCGATTTCGATGGAAATATAGCTCACGGAATGCCGTTCAACCCGAACAACTCATTATTCGGAATTGAAGGTGTTACCAGCCCATGTGGAAAGATCTACGGAAGAATGGGACACCCGGAAAGATTTACGGATGGTCTTATGAAAAATATACCCACTGCGAATTATCACAACATATTCAAAAACGGTGTTGAATACTTCAAATAACAATACAAGAAAAATGATCGTCATTCATGGCGGTCATTTTTCGTCTTTAGACGGTTTCTATGAAGAAGCTTCCAATGCTTTGATGAAAGATTCCGATTGGAAGATAGGAACCTTAGACGGCTTTGATGATATCCTTTACGGAGGTTTTGGAGTCTTTGAAAACAATGAGCAAATTGAGATCGTTTGGAAAGAATCACAAAAATCAAAGGAAGATTTAGGATTAAAAGCTACCCGGGAATTTTATGAAAATAAGATCAGACAGGGTAAACCTTTCAACATAAAGCTGATACAAACGAAACTGGATGATTTAATGGAAGGAAAAGGACAGACGCTGTTTGAAATTCTGGTGGAAATTATAGAATCACATGCCAATATTACACTAACCTTGAAATAAGCAATGAGTAATGAGTAGGAAGTTTACAATAGTAATACTTATTTGTTTTCAAAGCTTTCCAGCCAGCTTCATCCAATCAACTTGTTGATTCCTTCTTTGCCTCCTAAAAATATCCGGTCTGTATAATAAAACTTTGCGTCAAAAAAATATCTTTCAACCATTAAGAAAAGTGAAGACTTTAAGATACATTAAGCCTCATCAAAGATGAATTTAGGAAACCACTTAATAAATAGCTTCAGCTATTCCCTTAACTTTTCTTAACTACTTAAATGATCTTAATGGTTCAAAATAATATTTTCAATATAATTTTATTTTAAAATCTCTCGCAGATTAGCCGGATTCAGCAGATTTTATCTTACTTTGAAGAATATTTGAAAAGCTTTAAATAAGGAGCAGAAATCAATAAACAAAAGAATTAATTGAATGAAGAAAATAGTGTATGGACTGTTCTTTGGAGACAGTATAACATATGGAGAATATGACGGCGTTTTTGGCGGTTGGGTAGATATTTTAAAGAGATATGCCCTGCAAAAATTCCATGAAGGCAATGGTGATGAACTTATCTTATTCAATTTGGGAATTGGAGGCGAAACAACGGAAGGTTTATTAAAGCGAATGCCTGTTGAGCTGGAAGCAAGAAATTCAGCTGATGGAAATTTGATTTTTATTAGCTATGGTGCCAATGATCTTGCCAAAAAAGAAGGAGTACAGCTTGTGTCGCCTGAAAAATTTAAGAATAATATCATCACGGCCGTTCAGCACGCCCAAAGGTTTTCCAAAGATATTTATCTGGTAAGTATCCTTCCCATTTCTAAGAATATTGATGGAGTAGAGATAGGTTCAGGGAAACTGAGAACCAATGGGGAAGTGATTGCTTATAACAATATTCTTAAGAGTATTGCGGCAGATTATTCTCTGGGCTATATTGATTTTCATGCGGCATTGTTGGAAGATAAAGAAGTTCTGCTTTCTTCAGACGGCGTTCATCCCAATGAGAAAGGATATGGAATAATGGCTGAAACTGCAATCCCAATCATTGAAAAATACCTGTAATGGCACTGTTATTCTCTTACGGAACCCTGCAGAAAGAGCAGGTACAGCTTGAAACCTTCGGAAGGATCTTGCAGGGTGAAAAAGATACCCTGTCCGGATACCGGCTCACTATGCTTGAAATTACAGATCCCGAAGTACTTCGTAAAAGCGGACAGAAGTTCCATCCGGTCCTGAAATTCTCCGGAAATGTAGAAGATCAGATAGAAGGGATACTTTTTGAAGTGACTGATGCTGAAATCCTCCAGGCAGATGAATATGAAGTAGACGATTATAAAAGAATAGAAACAACTTTTAAATCAGGAAAAACAGGATTTATTTATGTAGGGAAATGATTGCTTTTCCTGCATGTAATTCCTCTTCAAAAATAAAGCCTGTCAGATCTTGAACTGACAGGCTTTTTAAAAATCTATGATCTATATGACAAAGTTAATTTCAATATTACCAGACGTGAACCCACAGATCACCTCCTACAGTAAAAGCTTCAGCCTTAAAAGCATAACCAATCCCATTCTGTGTGGCGGTACCATTTATACTGGAGGGTACACCGCTGCAACTAGGATAAAATCCCACTGAGCCTCCCAATGTCGGAACCATTGTTCCCGGTACATACGGAGCTTCTTTAAGCTGAAACTTAATATAACCCCATCCATGGGTATTGGAAATAGCCGGCGGAATCTGATCACCAGGGCCTGCGGACCACATATCAATAGGAAAAGGATGTGGCGGATTGGCTGTAGACATACTGGCAGCAAACGTGGTATACGTCGTTTTGGCTCCCGGCGGAAGTTTTACCACATTCATCGCCTGCATTCCATTGGTGCATGCGGAAGGATTTTCTGTGAAAACTGTAAATTCCAGGTCCAGTTTGTGGTAAGTGTCATCATTGAATACATGCATGTTTCCATAATTATTTTGAGCAAAAGAAACAGTGGCGATGCATAAACCAAAAATAGCGGTAAATATCTTTTTCATGATTAATTGTTTTGAATGACGTGGTTGACTTGATTGATTTTGTTGATCTTTTCATTGTAGATCTTTACAGCCCATGTAAGGATCTTGTCCCGGTCTCCCTGTGTATTTTTGGTAATTTCTTTATTCGAAACTCCTGTAGATTTGATCAGTTCCAAAGCGGAAGGTATAAGAATATCCTTACGGCGGTCACTGAGCTCAAGAGACTTCTGATTTCTGATCTCCTCAGGAGTTGCACGGTTTTCGGGAAGCGAAAGACTTTTTATTGATTTTTCAAAATTCAAAACCTCTTCACTCTTTTTTTGTTCACTCATATTGAGCGCCGTACCTTCAGTATTGCATGAAATGAACAGGGCCAGCATGAGCGCATACAATAGTTTGCTTTTCATATATATAAATTATTATTGGATTTCAGCAAATATATTGATTTTTTATATATCATTTTATTGTGATAAATAAAAAATTCTAAAAAATTTATATATTATTGTAAAATATTATTAATTTTTAATTTTACAATGAAAAAAAATAATATTGACATTGAGCAGAATTAAAAAGCACCTCCTGACATACACTTGTCACAACAGGAACCTATATTTGCCGGACAATAAAAGATCAGACAATGAATAACATGAAAGTGGAACCTTTTAAGGTCATCGGTATTGCAGTAAGGACAACCAATGAAAATAATCAGGCAGCAAAAGATATCCCGTTATTATGGGAGAAATTTATCAGGGAAGAGATTCTGACGGCCATTCCCAATAAGGTGGATACCGCTGTCTATTCCATTTATACAGATTATGAAAAAGATCATACAAAGCCCTATACTACGATACTCGGATGTAAAGTGGAAAATCTTGATCATATTCCTGAGGGAATGGTGGGGAAATCTTTTGAAGGAGGAAATTATATCAGGTTTACTCCAAAAGGAAATCTTGCTGAAGGTTTGGTCATCAATGAATGGAATAAGATCTGGACCATGGATCTTGGGCGGGCATTTACAGCTGATTTTGAAATATACGGAGAGAAAGCTCAGAATCCGTCAGATGCGGAAGTGGATATTTTAATTGCAGTAAAATAACCGGTCACTGAATTTTAAAAATAAAGTCAGATCTGCAATGAATTGCTTTTCGGCTTTGTCTTCTTAGGTTCTTAAATAAAAAAGCCTGCTGTCAGAAAATGATAAGCAGGCTTTGTCTATTTTTAATAAAGTTAAATTTACTTATAATAAACATACTTAATATAGTCATTCACTCCATCAGCATTGAAATCCTGAGTGGTAGGAGCTAAATAAGTAAGTTTACTGGAAGAAAGCTCTAATACTGAATTTTCAATATTGTTGATCGTAAGTTTCATCGTCACCGGGTCATATTGATAAGCTGAAGTCATTTCTGTCTTCTCACAATTAGAATTCACCGTATTATAGTCGATCATTGCATACTTACCATCGTTCTTGAATTCATAAGTGCTTTTTTTCTTACAGTCATCCGGAAGAGTTTCAGCAATCACAGTTGTTTTGTCTTTCCCGGAAATCTGATACTGAGTTTGTATTTTCCATGTTCCTACTATAATAGAGTTACTATAGTCCGGATTATCATAATTAGGCAACGAATCATCACCCGTACTGCATGATGAAAGAGCTCCTGCCGCTAAAATTCCTACTAAAAACTTTTTCATAAAATTAATTTTTGGCGAACTTAATGAAAATTATCAAATTATCCGGTTTATTTGTTAAGTTTTATAAAAAATTAAGAAAAAATAAGACTTCGTATCACAGTCATAATCAGCTGAAAATATACTTTGGGTAAATGATAACTCCAATAATAACGGCAGCTATTGCCAGCAGAATAACCGCTCCGGCGGAAATATCTTTAATGAAGCCTATTTTCGGATCAAAATCAGGCTGAATGATGTCACAGATTTTTTCAATGGCTGTATTGAAAATTTCAGCACTTAAAACGGCTGATGAAACCAGAATAATAAGCGCCGCATCAGCTCCGGAAAGGTTAAAATAAAAAATAAGAAGCAGGTTGACAAAGAAGGCTGCCACTTCAATCTGAAAATTCCTTTCCGTTTTTATCATGCCAAAAACTCCCCGGAATGCATTCAGAAAACTTTTATGGAGCGGAGGTTTTGGCATCATTGTTAAACTTTTATCACAAAGATAGGTTTTGTATTTTGATTATAATTTTTTATCTGCTATATTTGAAATATAAGATTAAAAAGAAGGAGAGGGCAATTTACAGCCATTTTTTGAAACAAAATAAAAGGCTTGGAAAACTGAACATAACTTCCACTCTGAAAACGGGTTGATGATGTTTGTTAAAAACTCCTCCGGATTATTCTTTTCTTTATTGTATGTATTTATTATATTTGTAGAAACTTATTTTATAAATCTATGAAATTTATTATTTCAAGTGGTGAACTGCAGAAGGCTTTGCAAACTGTAAGTGGCGTAATATCAAGCTCTCAATCGAGACCTATTTTAGAAAACTATCTTTTTGAACTAGACGGAAATAATGTTACCATTACAGCATCTGACGGTGAGACGACTCTTGTTACTTCTTTGGAAGTGAAGTCTGATGACTCAGGTAAATTTGCGGTTCCTGCTAAAATTTTTCAGGATTTTATCAAGACCTATGGTGAACAGCCTCTGACATTTGTTGTAAAAGACAATGCAGAAGGAACCGGAAGCCAGCTTGAGATTTTAGATGAAAAAGACAATTTCGCAGTAGCATTAGATAATGCAGACGACTATCCGGAACTGCCTGAGTTCGATGCTTCACAAAGCGTGACCATGCCGGCAGGAGTATTGTCAGAAGCACTTACAAACACTCTTTTTGCAACAAGTAACGACTCTCTTCGCCCGGTGATGACAGGCGTTTTGTTCCAGTTTGGAGAAAATGAAACCAATTTCGTTTCTACAGACTCCCACAGACTGGTGGTATACAAAAGAGCAGATCTGATGAATGCTGAGCCAATGGAGTTTATCATGCCAAAAAAACCATTGAATATTTTCAAAAATATCCTGGCAAGCTCTAATGAAGACGTGAAAATCGACTTCAATGAGAATATGGCTAAATTTACTTTTGGCAAACATATCTGGATCTGTAGATTAATTGATGGAAAATATCCTAATTATACTGCGGTAATTCCTAAAGAAAATCCAAATGTATTGACCATCAACAGAAATCTTCTGTTAGGAGCAATCAAAAGAGCATCTATTATGTCTAATAAATCTACCAATCAGGTGAGATTTAAGCTTTCGGGAAATATTCTTCACCTTCATGCAGAAGATACTGAATATGCAAACAAAGCAGACATGCAGATTCCTTGTGACTACAACGGAGAAGATATCAATATCGGGTTCAGTTCAAAATTCTTAACGGAAATGCTGACCATCCTGGGTTCTGATGATATTACAATGAAAATGTCTCAGCCAAACAGACCAGGTATCATTGAGCCTCTTGACGGTCTTGAAGAAAATGAAAATATCTTAATGTTGTCAATGCCGGTAATCGGGTTGTAATACAAAAAAAATATCATATAGAGAGGTTTTGAATTTCAAGACCTCTTTTTTATGTTTAAATTATGAAACAAATACTTATAGCCTGTTCATTATTACAGTGTATTACTCTGTATTCCCAGAAAAATATCAAAATATATCACGAAAAAAAAGGGGATACCTTAACTCTTTATGCCGATAATCAGGAGATCTATCCGATGTCATTTGTATTCTCCGGTTCTCCGGAAGTTGAGAATATGAAGATCCCAGTACCTTTAAAAAAAATACAGGTACTTTCTGCTCAATCCAGAAAGAACAAAATAACTTATTTTATTGTTGATGATAAAACAAAAGGATGGAAAGTGAAAAAGGTTCCGGGTTATGTGATGTACATTGGGGATGTCACACTGAAAAACTATAATAAGGATTATCAATATGATCTGCCTTTCAGGAAAGGACAATCTTTCAATGTTTATCAGGGCTATAATGGTAACTTTTCCCATCAAAATGAAAACTCTATAGATTTTTCCATGCCGGAGGGAACTGAAATAGCTGCTGCCAGAGAAGGAGTAGTGGTAGACTTTGTAAGCCATAATAATAAAGGCTGCCCTACAAGAAACTGCATTGATCAGGCAAATTATATTACTATTTTACATCCTGATGGAACTTTTGCCCAATATTATCATTTAAAGCAAAACGGAATTAAAGTCAATAAAGGAGATCAGGTAAAAAAAGGAGATGTAATTGGGCTGAGTGGAAATACAGGCTGGAGCAAAGGGCCACACTTACATTTTGTATGCTATCTTCCCAGAGTAGAAGAAAATAAATATAGAGAAACGGTAAAAACCCTTTTCAGAACAGGCAATGGAACCAAAGCTGAATTTTTGGTTGAGAAAAAAACGTATTCAAAAGGATATTAAAAATGCGGCTTTAAGAAAAACAGTTAACTCTGATTTTATCCATTATATTTTCCGATTTTTGTTACAATCTTTAAGAAATACTTTTGTAAATCATGGAAATAACAGTAGAGACATATTCCATTTCATATTTTTCTTCAGAATTTGTTACTGAAAACTATAGTGTTGTTTTATGGAAAGGTTCCGGTGTTTTTTGTGTGGATGATATCAATTATACTTACAATGGATGTACCATTTTGTTTCTTTCTCCTTGTCAGAAGCTGAAACTGATTTCGGAAAATGAAGAAAATGTCAATGTATTGTTCTTTCATGGTGATTTTTACTGTATAGAATACCATAAAGAAGAAGTAGCCTGTAACGGTTTGCTTTTCAATAATATCTATTTAAATCCGGGAGTAGTACTTACAGAAGAGAATTATGAATATATTCTGGAGCTTTTTTACCATATCAAAAAAGAAAAATCAGAAAAGCACCAGTTTTCTGAATCCATTATCAAGACCTATATACAGCTGATCCTTGCTATTGGAAGTAAACAGAAAAGCAGTTCTGAAAATCATAGGGTACCTCAGGATACACTACCTAATAAAAATGCAGCTGAATTTCAGAAATTACTGGAAAATCATTTTAAAAACGAAAAAGAACTTGCATTTTACAGTGATAAACTGAATATCACGAATAACACCCTAAGTAAAGCTGTTAAGAAAGAATTTTCTAAAACGCCCACCCAGCTGATCAATGAAAGAATTATCCTTGAGGCTAAAAAACTTCTGCACCTTACGTATCGTTCCGTCAAAGAAATTGCTTCTGAGCTGGGATTTTCTGATGAGTTTTATTTCAGCAGGTATTTCAAAAAAGCAGTAGGTTGTTCGCCCCGGAATTACAGGGAGAAGGTCGGAATCTCCGTGGTGGCGAAAATGTCCATGTAATGTCCTCAAATATCTATGTTAAAACATTCTGCCTATGGATACCTTTGTTAAAAAAAGTAAACATATGCAAAACAATGGATTATACAATCGGTTATTAAGGCTGGATACGTATTTTTTTAACTTCCTTAGAATTTCAGTTTTTATTGTGATGGTCTGGATTGGCGGATTAAAAGCCTACCAATATGAAGCAGACGGAATTGTTCCCTTCGTAGCCAACAGCCCTCTAATGAGTTTTTTTTATAAAAATGCAGGAAATAAAGTATTGAATGAAGATCAAAAACTCGTTTCGGAATATACTCTTTATAAAAATCCGGAAGGAAAAGTGGTAAAGAAAAATATAGATTGGCAGAGAGAAAACGGAACGTATACGTTTTCATATGGTTTGGGAACAATGATTGTATTGATCGGTATTATGGTTTTACTGGGAATATGGTTTCCTAAGATAGGCGCTGTGGGTGGTCTGTTAACCTTCTTCATGTCGCTGGTAACCTTATCATTCCTGATAACAACCCCGGAGGTATATGTTCCCAATCTTGGAGGTGATTATCCTTCTCCTCAGTATGGCTTCCCTTATTTGTCTGGAGCCGGACGCCTGGTACTGAAAGATATCATCATGATGGCTGGCGGATTGATCCTGTTTTCTGATAGCTTAAAAAAGGTAATTAAACCATTTGTAGTATAAAATTAATCTTAAATCTTCTTTTGGTTAATTGTATTTTTTTTCTGAAGCTGAGAACAGTAATAGAGTGATTTATTCTATGAGAAGAAGATGAATGAATAAAAATTAATTGTCTTAAAATCGTTCGGAAATTTCTGTATTTCTCAAAAAAACACGACATTTGTACCTCGAAAAATCGCCCGATATATTGGGTGGAATTTCAAATAAAAAGTTTCAAAAATAGGGCAGATGAGACCTTTCGTTTCGTTTGCCGAATTAAACAAGTAGATAGATAAGCAAATGAAAATATCAAACAACTGGCTGAAGGACTTTGTAAAAACGGAATCGAAAACTGAAAGAATCGGTGAATTCCTTACAGATATAGGTCTTGAGGTTGAAGGGATAGATAAATTTGAAAGTGTAAGAGGAAGCCTGGAAGGAATTGTTGTAGGGAAAGTTTTAACCTGCGAAAAACATCCGAATGCTGACAAACTGAAGAAGACAACAGTAGACGTAGGAAACGGAAAAGTACTGAACATTGTTTGCGGAGCTCCTAACGTAGAGGCGGGACAGACAGTGCCTGTAGCCGTTGTCGGAACTAAAATCTATGACAAAACCGGAAACTTTTTTGAAATTAAAGAAGCCAAAATCAGAGGTGAAGTTTCTCAGGGGATGATCTGTGCAGAAGATGAGCTTGGCCTTAGCGAAGATCACGGAGGAATTATGGTTTTGGATGAAACCCGATATGAAGTAGGAAAGAACTTTGCAGACTATTTTGAATTAACGAATGATGAGGTTTTTGAAATAGGACTTACACCCAACAGAACAGACGCAATGTCTCACTATGGTGTTGCCAGAGATCTGCATGCCTATCTTTCTACAAACCAACTGAAATCCCAGTTCAATAAAGTAGCTTCTGAAGTTTTGAATAATGAGGGTTCTCATGACTTCAAACTGGAAATTGAAGATGCTGAATTATGCCCAAGATACATCGGAGCAGTGATTGAAGGCGTAAAAGTGGCAGAATCTCCATCATGGTTAAAAGACAGACTGAAAGCTATCGGATTAAGCCCGATCAATAATGTTGTAGATATCACCAACTATATTCTTCACGGTTACGGACAGCCGCTTCATACTTTTGATGCAGATAAAATTGCAGACAAAAAAGTGAAAGTAGGCGTTGTAAAACCGGGAACTAAATTCACTACACTGGATGGAGTGGAAAGAACACTGAATGGTTCTGAAATCATGATTAAAGATGGTAAAGATAACCCGATGTGTATTGCCGGAGTTTTCGGGGGTGAAAATTCAGGAGTATCTGAAACTACCCAAACCATATTCCTTGAAAGTGCTTACTTCAACCCTGTTGCTGTAAGAAAAGGAGCAAAAGCGCACAGTCTGAATACGGATGCTTCTTTCCGTTTTGAAAGAGGAGTAGACCCGAACCTGACGAGAACAGCGATTACTCATGCCATCAAAATGATTCAGGAAATTGCAGAAGGGAAACTGGTAGGTGAATTATTGGAAGAGTATCCTAAGAAAATTGAAGACAACTATGTGATCCTTAGATTCTCAAAAATTGAGCAGATTTTAGGGACAAAGATTCACAGAGAAAAAGTAAAAGAAATATTAAAAGCATTGGAAATTCAGGTTCTGAATGAAATTCCAAATGGTTTTGAAATCTCAGTTCCTGCTTACAGAGCGGATGTAACAAGAGAAATCGACGTTATTGAAGAAATTTTAAGAATCTACGGATACAACAAGATTGATGCTCCGCAGAAAATTTCATTCACCCCTGTTAAGCTGAGCGCAAACGATCAGGATGAGTTGGAAAACAGCTGGGCAAGAGGTTTACAAAGCCTTGGTTTCAATGAAGTAATGAATAATTCCCTGACGTCTGTAAAAGATGAAACGGATGCTGTAAAACTATTGAATCCTTTAAGCGGTGATTTGGCATTCATGAGAAAGTCTTTACTGGAAGGACTTCTTCAGAATACGGTTTACAATATCAACAGAAAGAATCAGGATATTAAATTCTTTGAATTCGGAAAGATCTACCACAAAAAAGAGAAGTACGAAGAAAGAAAACAGCTGGCTATGATTGTTTCGGGAAGAGATGTTGCAGAAAACTGGCTCCAACCTAAATCTGCGGTAAGCTTCTATAACCTGAAAGCGTATGTAAAAGTTCTTTTGGAAAGACTTGCTACAGACTATAAAGAAGTGGCCTTATCTGATGACAGATTCTCCGATGCCTTAGCTTATGAAGCAGAAGGGAAAACCTTAGTGAGAATCGGAAAAGTAGCACCTGCTTTGTTGAAAGATTTTGATATCGATCAGGATTGCTACTATGCAGAAATCGAGTTGGAATATGCCCAGGAATTACGTTCTAAAAACGAACTTAAGTTTAAGGATATTCCGAAGTTCAACAAGATCAGAAGAGACCTTGCTTTATTGATTGATAAAAGTGTAAACTATGAAGACCTTTATCAGACTGCGAAGAAGAATAAATCTCCATTCATTAAGAATATCAATCTATTCGATGTGTATGAAGGTAAAAATCTTCCTGAAGGCAAGAAATCTTATGCAATGAGCTTCGAGCTGTTAAATGAAGAGAAAACATTGGAAGAAAAAGAAATCACAGAAGTAATGGATTCTCTGATCAAAGCTTTCCAGAAAGAATTCAACGCTGAGTTGAGATCGTAATACTTGAAAACATATATTTCAATATAATAGAAACGGGCTTTTTTAAGTCCGTTTTTTTGTTTTAATAGAATATTTAAAATGTGTTCATATTTATAAGTTTCGGCTAAAGCCATTTGAATATTGATTTTTTAAATAAACGGGCTAGAGCCCGTTCCCTATTGAATTGTTTTCTGTGAATATCGGAGATGAAACCTTGCTCCTTAAATCCGATGCTTATTAGAGTTCATTTGCATCTACGTTTTCCGGTTTCCGGTCACAAATAGTATCTTTTATTCCAAAAAATAGCCAGGAAAAATATTCAAAAACCAATTGTTAAAGAATAATAAAATTTACGGCATCCCGTTTAAATAATATAAAATCCGTAAATTTGGGTTAATTCAAAAAGAAAAAAATGAAAAAGCTTTTTTTAAGTATATGTACAGCAGCAGTATTGGCTTCGTGTGGAACCATGAGCAGCCCGTCTGCCTCTAAAGTAGGGAAGGCTCAGCCAGCTCTTGTCAATACAAAATGGACGTTAGCTGACAATGTAAAAGGAAAAATCCCGACATTAAATATTGAAGGGGAAAAAATCACCGGGAATGCAGGCTGCAACAACTATTTCGGAACTGCTACCATTGATCCTTCTACCGGAGGTTTCTCTGCAGGGCAAATGGGTTCTACGAAAATGATGTGCAACAATATCGGGGTAGAGCAGAACTTTATGGATATGATGGGAAAAGCTAATAAATATGTGATTTCCGGAAATACCTTAGAATTGTATAAAGACAATCTTTTATTATTGAAATTCAATAAATCAGAATAAAAACAAAAGGAACTCAATTGAGTTCCTTTTTTATGTTTAGAGTGTTATTAATCTTCCTCTTCTTCGTCGTACTTAGCCAACTCTTCGTCGCACCATTTGAACGCTGCTTCTACTACTTTAGTCGCTTCGTCTGCCATAGTTTCTTCATCATCACCTTCAAGATCATCTAACCACTCAACTTCTTCTTCCTCAACGTTTAAGATAAATCTTGGATATTCTGTATGAACTACAAATAGATCTTCTGGAAATTCCGAATTATCTGCTAATAAAAACTTTGGTAATTTCATTTTTTTAATGTTTTAACTTTCTCAAAGATAAATAAAATTATTGACTTTAAAATTACTTCAAAAACATTTTTGAAACTTTTTCAGCTTTTTTGCTTTCAGAATAATCATAGAATCCTTCCCCTGATTTTATACCAAGTTTTCCGGCTGTCACCATGTTTACAAGCAATGGGTTGGGAGCATATTTAGGGTTTTTGAATCCGTCATACATTACATTCAGAATCGCAAGACATACATCAAGACCGATAAAATCTGCCAGCTGAAGTGGTCCCATCGGGTGAGCCATTCCTAATTTCATTACCGTATCGATTTCTTCCACACCGGCAACACCGTTATAAAGCGTTTCGATAGATTCATTGATCATCGGCATTAAAATTCTGTTGGCCACGAAACCAGGATAATCATTCACTTCTACCGGAACCTTTCCTAAAGTTTTGCTCATTTCATAGATCGTATCAAAAGTCTCCTTAGAAGTAGAATATCCTTTGATGATCTCTACCAGCTTCATGATAGGAACAGGATTCATAAAGTGCATTCCGATTACTTTATCTGCTCTTTTGGTAGCAGCAGCTATTTTCGTGATAGAAATAGAAGAGGTATTGGTAGCCAGGATACAGCCTGCCGGAGCCAGCTCATCCATCTGTCCGAAAATCTTCAATTTAAGATCCAGATTTTCAGTAGCAGCTTCTACAATAAGATCAGCAGATCCTGCGGCATCATTCAGAGCCGTAAAAGTGGTAATATTTCCTAATGTTTCAGCTTTCTGCTCTTCAGTAAGATTTCCTTTTGCAATGATTCTGTCAAGATTGGTAGTAATGGTTTTAAGTCCTCTGTCTAAAGCTTCCTGTGATACATCTACAAGATTTACTTTAAAACCGCTTTGTGCGAAAGTATGTGCAATACCGTTCCCCATGGTTCCCGCTCCGATAACAACAATGTTTTTGATCATTTTTCTTTTATTTTTTATAGATAGTTAAATTTTTTGCATTCATAAGATCAGACTGATGTACAATCATCGCCGAATCAAAGTTGACTGCTCCCTTGCTGTCCTGCGTCCTGCTGTTATTCTGATTGGAAATAGTGGCCATCAGCCCTCGTACAAGGCGGTTTCTCTGATTGGAAGAAAGATAATCTGTTCCTATATACAAAGCAAATTCACCTTCTTTGCCTAATCCTTTTTGCTGAAGAATTTCCAGATTTTTGATCCGGTTCTTTCTCCTGAACTCTTTAAGATAGCTGATAACGGGTTTTTCAGATGGCGGACCGCAGCATATGCTTGTATAACCGATTTCCAGGTACCTTTGACTTTTCTGTGAAAAGAAAAATGTAAAACATAATACAGCTACAGCTGCTATTCCTTTTTTCATAAATGATTGACTCAATTCTCTGCGCTAAAATTAAGCTTAATATTTTACTTATTAAAATCTTCCCAAATCAATTTCAAAGATTTATAAACGCTTATATTCTGTTCAGGCTGATACCTCTGAAAAACCTCCTCAATTCAGGATAATTATTCCTGTTTTACTTCAAAATAATTCAGATTTACCCCATCATTTTCAAAAATAATTCTGATCTTGTTTTCTCCTTTCCGAAGCTGGATATTTTTAGCAGAAACAGTAGCCCAGTTTTCATTTTTCCCCGTTGACTTTAATGGAATGGAGGCGAGTAGCTTTCCTGAAGCATCTTCCAGTCTTATTGCTGCAGGCTGTATACTTGAGTATCTGATGTCAAATGTATAATTTTTATCCGCTTTGGAATGAATCGTATACTGAATCCATTCTCCGGGTTCCGTTTTTCCTACGTAATACTGATTTGTGATCTTATCGTTGCATACATAAATATCAACCCCGTCATTTCTCATCTGCTGACCGGAATTCCATTCTGATCTTTTAGCAGGATCACTTACCCACAGATTGATAAAATCATTATCCTTATACGCAGAACCCATTCTTCCCAGATCGTATTCCGACGCAAATATTCTCCCCGGAACCTGATGGTTTTTAAATGGTTTTGAAGAAGCATCCGTCACTTGCCTGAACATGGCGTCAATCACATCTCTTTTAATCTCCGTATTGTTCAGCTTATAATTGTCGGCAATCTGTAGTAAAGCTTTCCTTGCATAATCTTTTGAAGGTTTTTCACCGCCGTTTTTCCAATAATTCAATAGTTTTTCGTATTCGGAAGTCGTTTTTACATTGGTAATCCCCGCAATATTGTCAATTTTTTTCATGGGCCAGAAAGCATATCCGATATTGTGTTTGTCCAGCAGCCGGATCAGCTCTGTAAACCACACATTGGAATTTTCTCCGGTTTCTCCTAGCCAGATAGGGATATTATGCTTCTCTCTGAGGTCCAGCGCAAACTGTATCGTTGCATCATCGTTGTAGTTCCAGTACTTATGAAAGCTGAACGCCATGTTGTTGTCCCAGATCGGAGGTAAGCCGTTATAATTATTCCCCCAGCCATTTCCTTCAATAAAGATCAGATGCTTCTGATCAACTTCCCGGATTGCAGCGGTGATGTCTTTCTGTAATTTCCATAGAGGAGCATTCGACATTTCGTCTGTTCCGTTGGGGTTTTTACCTGTGAAATTGATATTAGGTTCATTGATGATATCGTAGCCACCAATCCACGGTTCATTTTTATATCGGTCTGCCAGTTTTTTCCAAAGCGCAACTGTTTTCCTCTGATTTTCTTCACTTTCCCAAAGTGACGGCTTGGTTTTATCATTATCAGAAATATTGGCATCATTCCCCTGTCCGCCCGGAGCCGCATGAAGATCCAGAATCAGATAGATCTTGTTGTCTTTACACCATTGAAGCAAATCATCTGTCATTTTAAAACCTTCTTCCAGCCAGGTGTCTTTCCCTTTCACCGTTTCTTTTTCTACAGGAAGCGTATACAGATTATAATGCATGGGAAGCCTGACCGAGTTGAACCCTGCTCTTGCCAGAAAGTCAATATCCTGTTTGGTGATCCCGTTTTTCAGATAGGCTTTGTAAAACTCCCGCATGCCGTCTTCACCGATCAGTTCAGCTATTTTCTCCTTGATTTTATACTGTGGGCCTGCAAAATCTGCTGTTTTCAGCATATAACCTTCCTGTAGCATCCAGCCGCCAAGACCTAGGCCTCTCAATTGAATGTTTTCACCTTTATCATTGATAATTTTTTGTCCGGAAGTCTTTAATAATTGTGATGTCCCAAATTGAGACAATAATAATGCGGATAATACAATAAATCTTTTCATAGTGGTTTCAATGGTTTAAAATAATAGGGAAATATTAGAAATGATATAGGATGATGGCAGTCCATAATGAATCAAAATTCATATCATTGGGTTTGTCAGATATCCGTATATGTAAAACAAAATCTTTCAATACTTTGTTGAATTATTTTTCAAATATATCGTTTTTTTGTTTTGAAAAGTTTTTTTTAATAATAAATCAATAATTAATTAATGAAAATTTTTATTTTATCATTGATTTTAAGAAAGGAGTATGTTTATCATTTAAAATTAAAAATGCTATCTCATAACCATTATTCTGATTATAAGATAGCATTATATTGATGTTTAAAAAAAAGTATTTTTAACTAATCAGTTTCATAATTTCTAAAGCCACTTTTAACGCTTCAGTTCCGTCTTCTAGAGAAACTTCCACGTTTTTATCGCCTGTGATGGCATCAGCAAACGAATTTAATTCGTCAAGAATAGCATTGTTAGGCTGAATATTCGGATATTCAAAAAGGATCTGATTTTTTTCGCCTTCCGCATTTTCTATGATCATATCAAATGGAGTAGGGTTTTCAGGAGCGTCTTTCATTCTGATCACTTCTGCTTTTTTCTCAAGGAAATCAACGGAAATATAAGCATCCTTCTGGAAAAATCTGCTTTTTCTCATTGCCTTCATAGAAATTCTGGAAGTGGTAAGGTTGGCAACACATCCGTTTTCGAATTCTATCCTTGCATTGGCAATATCCGGAGTTTTACTTACTACACAAACACCGCTTGCATGGATGTTTTTAACTTTAGATCTAGCAATACTTAATAAAATGTCAAGATCATGAATCATCAGATCCAGTACTACAGAAACATCCGTCCCCCGGGGATTGAATTCTGCAAGCCTGTGGATTTCAATGAACATCGGATTGCTGATGTATTCCTTAGTAGCAATAAAAGCAGGATTATATCTTTCTACGTGTCCTACCTGTGCTTTTATTCCTTTTTCCTGGCATAAATGAAGAATTTCTTCCGCCTGTTCAAGGGTCTGGGTTACCGGTTTTTCAATAAAGAAATGAAGGCCTTTTTCAATGGCTTTTAAAGCATAATCGTAATGATAAATCGTTGGGGTAACAATATCCAGCATATCAATCTGCTCCAGCAATTCATCAAAATTTTCAAAATATTTATACCCGAATTCGGCTTCTAATTTCTTTCCGTTTTCAACATCTTTATCGTGGAAACCTACAAACTCGTACCGATCTGACTGATTAAGAAGTTTTAAGTGTATTTTTCCCAAGTGTCCGGCACCTACCAAACCTGCTTTTAACATAGCTGTATTAAATTTTTGTAAATATAGTGAATGTACATTTATAAAAGCACATGACTTTTTACTTGTAGAATCCCGCCTGTAAATGGAGTTTTAACTGCCCCGGGTCATATTTATTCAGGATTGAGTAAAATGACAACCTATACTTTTTTTGTCAGAAAAAGATGTGCTGATAATTCAGTGAGCAGTTTTTACGGGCCTTTATTCATAAAATGGAACTGATGGATGAGATAAAGCTTTCATTTTTCGCTTTAGGTTGATCAGTATAGATTGTTTCGTTACTTTTGTAAAACCAATAGCGTAACCCTAATAACTATTATCTAAATAATGATGCGTGATTCGTTTGTACATAAAGGAAAAAGAAAAAATTTAGTTGAGTATCTCCGATACAGGATCGGGATTTCGGATGAAAATGTACTTTCGGCTATGAATGAAGTTCCCAGACATCTTTTCATTGAAAGTATTTTTGAAGACTTTGCGTATGAGGACAGAGCTTTCCCGATTCTGGCCCATCAGACTATTTCACATCCGTCTACAGTGGCAGAACAGTCAGAATTGCTGAAAGTAAAAGCAGGTGAAAAAGTATTGGAGATCGGAACAGGCTGTGGCTATCAGACGGCTGTTTTAATGGTCATGAAAGCACATGTATACACCGTAGAAAGACAGAAAGACCTGTTTGATTTCTCAAAAAATAAATTACGAGAACTTCATCTGTTCCCGAAATTTCAGAGTTTTGGGGATGGCTTTGCAGGGCTTCCCACTTTTGCTCCTTTTGATAAAATTATCGTTACCTGTGGTGCTTCAACATTACCGACAGAACTGCTGAAACAATTAAAAGTAGGCGGTATCATGGTCATTCCGTTAGGTCCTACCGATGAGCAGGTTTTATACAGATTCACCAAAATAGGTCCTACTGAATTTGAAAAAGAAGAATTCGGAGCGTATAAATTTGTTCCGATGTTAGGAAGCACAAATCAATAGGGAATTTATGTATCACCGTTTTAATATATTTTGCGGAATTGGTAGGAGAACTGGTCTCAAACACCACTTCTTTGTTGGTTACCAGTAATGCACAGATGATTTTTAACAAATAGTGTATCTACTACTATTTAATAATGGTTTTTGCAATGGCTTATAAATAATACTGTGATATTTTTAAAAACAATAGATGCTTAGTTTATCTTCATTCCTTCACATATTTTAATGTTTTTTAATAAATTTTTATCCCGGTTCGGAATGAAAATTGGACTCTTTTAGGAACAGAAACCACTTAAAATCTTATGATTATGGACACGAACAGATTCAAGGCATCACACGATTTTAGTAATCTTCAGAAGAACCTGCATAATAATCCGGGTTATAGTGTAGAAAGCTATTCCCAACAGGTGAAAGATTACATTCAGGACATGAAAAGTAAGAATCAGGAGGCAACAAAACATGGATTTATGACGCATGCACAGAAATCAGCAAAAGAAGTCTGGGATGAAATTCAGGAGATGGCTTCAGAAGCCTGGGAGAAAAACAAACATGATTCAGATGAAAAAAAATAAATTTTTAATATTAAAGTTCAATAACCTTACTTTTGTTAGTGAGGTTATTTATTTTTAAACACAATACCATTATAATGAAAGTCTTTATCAATAAAATAATTCCAGAAACAGGAATAAACATGCTGAAAGAATCCGGGTTAGAGATTATATTGCCTGAACACGAGAACCTTTCCTATGAAGAATGGCTGAACTACTGTAAAAATACAGACACTATTTTAAGCATTGGAGCTGAATTTAAATATGACGGCAGTTTCTTTAAAGCCTGCCCGAATGTTAAAGCCATTGCCTTGTACTCCGTAGGTTTTGATCATGTAGATATTAAGGAAGCAACTCAAAGAGGAATCCCGGTGGGAAATACCCCCGATGTGCTGAGCAGGGCCACTTCAGACGTAGCTTTTTTGTTGATGCAGTCCGTTGCAAGAAGAGCCAGCTATAATTTCCGGAAAGTAAAAGAAGGTAATTGGGGAGCTTTTGATCCTTTGCATGCTTTGGGACAGGAACTTTACGGTAAGAGGCTGGGTATTTTCGGATTAGGACGTATTGGCTATGAAATGGCTGAGAAATCAAAGAAAGCTTTTGGTATGGATATCATTTATCATAACCGCCATCAGAATGTACAGGCAGAAAAAGAGCTGGATGCAAAGTATGTTTCTTTTGATGAATTAATTGAGCGCTCTGATGTCTTGAGTGTTCATGCCAGCTTTACCCCTGAACAGGAAGGGCTATTCAGGGATTCCGTATTTAAAAGAATGAAATCCAATGCCATTTTTATCAATACAGCAAGAGGAGGATTTCATCAGCAGAAAGATCTTTATAATGCACTGGTAGACGGACAGATCTGGGGGGCAGGTCTTGATGTTACCAATCCCGAACCTATGTCTGCAGACGATCCGATTCTGGAGCTTTCAAATGTATGTGTTCTGCCTCATATTGGCTCTGCCACCGTGGAAGCAAGAAACGGTATGGCCAGACTCGCAGCCGGAAATATCATTGCTTTTTCAAAAAGAGAAAAAATGCCACATTGTGCTAATCCTGAAGTTTATTCCGGTCATTGATGCTATCTTGGAATTATTTTTGTTCTTCATATATTAACTTTAAAATCTAAATGTCATGACACCGGAAAACAATATTAATGAACAGAACAGAAAACTGGAGCAGATGGATTATAATCCCAACGAAGATATTTTTAGAAAAGAAAAGCATATCTCATTAGACGGAGACGGAAACCCTATTCTGGATGAAGACCTGGATGAGGATAAACTGGATAAAGGCCTGGATATTCCCGGAGCTGATGAAGATGATGACATGGAAGAAATAGGGGAGGAAGATGAAGAAAACAACTATTGAGTCTCAGCGATAACGAGGACGATCACGAAGAAGAAAATGATGATGTCCTGACATAAACAATTAAATACTTGCTATACAAACCTTACTGATTTTTAGTAAGGTTTTTTTTATTGAATTTAACAACTTATTTTGTACGGAGAAATTCCCCTCCGGAGGAGGGGAATTAAAGTGCGTCTTTTCAAATATAGGATTAAAAATTAATGATAGTTATTCTTTATATACACATCAATCAATCGGGGTTTGATATTGTCAACGTTTATTTTCTTTTTTGCTTTTCACCTTTCATTCCTTTTTGTTGCAGGGATTTTATAATTTGAATATCTTTAAAACTTCAAACATTGTTTAAAACATAGAACTTTAAATAGCAATATGACATTTCAGGAACAAATTCAACAGGGGATCCCTCAACAGCTGCCACAGCCTAAGCCATATGAAACAAATATCAACCATGCTCCGAAGCGTAAAGAGATTTTAGGAGAAGAAGAAAAAAAACTGGCATTGAAGAATGCTTTACGTTATTTCGATCCCAAATTTCATGCAGAGCTGATTCCTGAATTTAAGCAGGAACTGGAAGACTACGGAAGAATTTATATGTATCGTTTCCGTCCGGATTATGAAATGAAGGCAAGACCAATCACCGACTATCCGGGAAAATCTGAACAGGCTAAAGCAATCATGCTGATGATCCAGAATAATCTGGATTATGCAGTAGCGCAGCATCCTCATGAATTGATTACTTACGGTGGAAATGGTGCCGTATTCTCCAACTGGGCACAGTATCTCCTGACGATGAAGTATCTGTCTGAAATGAGTGATGAACAGACACTGGTAATGTATTCAGGGCACCCGATGGGGCTGTTTCCTTCACATAAAGATGCTCCGAGAGTAGTGGTAACCAACGGTATGATGATTCCAAATTACTCAAAATCGGATGATTGGGAAAAATTCAATGCGCTTGGAGTAACCCAGTATGGGCAGATGACAGCGGGAAGCTATATGTATATTGGCCCTCAGGGAATTGTTCATGGAACAACAATTACAGCTTTAAATGCCTTCAGGAAGATTAAAAAAGAACCGAAAGGAGGCCTTTTTGTAACCTCAGGATTAGGAGGGATGAGTGGTGCCCAGCCAAAAGCAGGAAATATTGCAGGTTGTGTTACCGTATGTGCGGAAGTAAATCCAAAAATAACAAAGATCCGTCACGACCAGAAGTGGGTGAATGAGATCCATGAAGACCTTGATGCACTGGTAAAGAGAGTAAGGGAAGCACAGGAAAATAAAGAAACGGTTTCTTTGGCTTACCTTGGAAATATTGTTGATGTTTGGGAGAAATTTGATCAGGAAAACCTGAGAATTGATATAGGTTCAGACCAGACTTCACTTCACAACCCTTGGGCTGGTGGATATTATCCTGTAGGCCAGAGTTTTGAGGAATCTAATAAAATGATGGCTGAAGATCCTGAGCTATTTAAAGAAAAAGTTCAGGAAACTTTAAGAAGACACGCTGCAGCAATCAACAGGCATACAGAAAAAGGGACCTATTTCTTCGACTATGGGAATGCTTTCTTACTGGAAGCTTCCAGAGCGGGAGCTGATGTAATGGCAGACAATCCTACTTTGGGCAGGGAGTTCAAATATCCAAGCTATGTTCAGGATATTATGGGGCCTATGTGTTTTGATTATGGCTTTGGGCCTTTCCGTTGGGTATGTACAGCCGGAACCCCTGAAGATCTGAAGAAAACGGATGATATCGCATGTGCTGTGCTGGAAGAGATGATCAAAAGCTCTCCTGAAGAAATTCAGCAGCAGATGAAAGATAATATTCAGTGGATCAAAGGAGCGCAGGAAAATAAACTTGTAGTTGGTTCACAGGCGAGAATCCTTTATGCGGATGCAGAAGGAAGAATGAAGATTGCAGAAGCTTTCAACAAAGCGATCAAGAACGGAGAAATAGGGCCTGTAGTATTGGGAAGAGACCATCATGATGTGTCGGGTACGGATTCTCCTTACAGGGAAACATCCAATATCTATGACGGGTCAAGATTTACAGCAGATATGGCCATTCACAATGTAATCGGTGACAGCTTCCGTGGGGCTACCTGGGTTTCCATCCACAATGGAGGCGGAGTAGGCTGGGGAGAAGTGATCAACGGAGGTTTCGGAATGCTGCTGGACGGAAGTGATGATGCTGACAGAAGACTGAAGTCTATGCTTTTCTGGGACGTGAACAACGGAATCTCAAGAAGAAGCTGGGCAAGAAATGAAGGTGCTGTCTTTGCAATCAAAAGAGCCATGGAAGCAGAGCCTAATTTAAAGGTAACCCTTCCGAACCTTGTAGATGAAAATTTACTGTAATTTATAAAATCAGCTTTGGCAACGATCAACAAAAAACTATTTTCACATCTGAACGTAGAGGATAATGATCCTGTATGGGAGAAGTTTGTTGAGGTTGAATTTCCAAAGAAAAATATATTTCCGGACCACAAAGCCTATCTTCTTGAGGATGGGCTTGTCCGTAAATATTACCTTCACAATACATCAGACATAGATACTGAGATCTGTGCAGAATTTTACTTTCCCGGGGATATTTTTACCGTTGGTAAAGGCTCTGAAGGTATCTATGAATCAATAAATGAAGGCCTGGCATGGGAAATCACACTGGATGAGGTGAAAAATCTGTTTGCTATAAACCCGCACTGCCGTTTCGTACAGAATTACTATCTGAGCAGAAAGCTCAATGCGGCCATGAAAAGGGAAATGCTTTTATTGAAAAATACACCCCAGGATTTATATGAATATCTTCTAAAGCATAAACCTCATTATATCCAGAATATCCCATTAAAATACCTGGCTTCCTATATCGGGATTACCCCAATCTCCTTAAGCAGAATCAGAAAGAGAATTCTGTAAGAAATTGGAAGTTGCTAAGACTATTTTATTTTGCTGAGTGAAATGCCTTTGCGAACATCTTTAAAGTATTTAATTCAAAATCACGGCGAGCACTTCGATAAAGAATCTAATAATTAGTTACCTGTAAACTTACCACTTAACAAACAAAAACTTTGCATGGTTTTATAAACGCAAAGCATCCATTTTAAACCTGCATTATTTTAAGTGAGCAAAGTGTGACTCGATTTTCAATCGATTTGATGAAGCGTACTCTTACCATTAGTTTAATCAACGGCTTTGCCGTCATCTTTGCCTGCTCAGAATCTGCGGCTAATTTGCATTAAAAAAACTCACTATTCATCAATTCAAAGAATAACAATTGAAACTATAACACTATATTAACTTCCAAATTCATCTCCCTAACTAAATTAATTAACTTTTGTTTATTGACTGGCCCTTCGTAAGTTTCTTCCTTTGCTGAAAAAAGAATATGGAAATACAGAAATTAAACTGGGCAGGCATTAAGTTTACTTCACAAAATAAAACGATCTTAATTGACGCTGTAGAAGATTTTTCTTATTACAAGCCTGTTTTAGGGGATGCTGTTGAGGATGTATTGTTGTTTTCAGATCATGTGCAGGCAGATTATATTCTGTTTACGCATATGCATTTAGACCATTTTGATAAAAGTGTTATCAGAAAGTGTCTGAAAAAGGAGGGTAAACTGATTGTCTATTCCGGGTTGGAAAAAGTGGTACGGAAAATAATAGGAGATGTTGAAATGATCATATTGGATCTGGATGAGACCTTTACAGAAAGCAATATCACCTTCAAGCCTGTATTTGCAATGGATGGAGTGGGAGAGATACAGTCTTCCTGGATTGTGGATGACGGAGAGACAAAGATCTTCCATGGCGGAGATACTATCTGGCACAACCAGTTCTGGAAGCTGGGAAAAGAAAATGAGAATATTGATTACGCATTTTTACCGGTGAATGGAGTGGTCGTCAATTTTGAAATCATAGGCCTGGAATACAGCCCTGTTCCGGCTTCCCTCAATCTGAAAGAAGCTTTTGCTGCGGCTCATTTGCTTCATGCAAAAAAACTGGTTCCTATACATTATGGATTGTTTAAGCATGAGAAATGCTACATTCCGCAGGTGTTTGATGATCAGGATTTGGAAAACGTTTCGAAAGAAGTGGGACAGGAGTATATCGTTTTGAAAGATGGAGCGGTGCTGATAGAATCTAGCAACAATAGAAACGGGCTTTAGCCTGTTTTTTGCAGATAATATAATTGGCTTTAGCCGAAATTTAAAATTAAGTTTTGACTAAAGCCTTTTGTTTTTTTATATCAGGTAAATCCCTATGCTATAAAATTTCTTAGAATAAAGGTCGAAAATAATTTTTATCATAAATTTATGCACGATTTAAATAGTTTATATTGCATTCGAGAGTAAGTCCAGAATCAGAAACTTCCTTATATAAATCATTTAATTTCATAATAAAAATAAGAGAGTTAAAATCAGATAGATCGGCAATGTTATTTATTCGTTCAATTAGAAACCATAGGTTAATTTTTTTAACTTCCATTTCTTCTCCATTATCTTCAATTATAAATTCATTATTTTTTAATAATCTTAAAGTATTTAAGGCTTGATCAATTACGTAATTTAGTTTTTGTGGATTTCCCTTTTTTACAAAATATAGTGTTCCTTCTTTATATAAATCCATTTTTTCCACTCTATATCTTCTTGCTAGAGTTACATTTTCAGTATGAATGTTTATATACCCATCATTTTCCCTATTATTATTAAATGTAGTTTCTGTTATTAGTATTGGATAATCGAAATCTGGATTATGGTTTAAAGTAATTCTTTTAACTTTTTCGTTTAATAAATTAATATATGATCGATTAAATCTATGCCATTTACCATCAATTAGTGTTTCACGGTCATCTGTAATAAATTGTAAAATTGTCTTCAAAGCTTTATAAAAGTTTCGACCTTCTTCACGAATAACTTTTACTTGAATATTATTAATGTTTTGATACAAATCAATGTGATTATTTTCTATAAATAATTTTAAATTCTCAATTGATAGTTCATGGAATTCTTCACTTTCAATATTTGTACCTTTTAACTTAAATACAAATATTGCATTATCTGTAAAAACAAAATCGACTCCTGATAAATCAAATTCATCATTTTCAACATTAGGATCTAAATTATTGATAGCATCCGATACCAATAAATCTAATCTTTCAATTTCTTGTGATTCTTTAATCAATTCTGCTTTTGGAAAGTTAGCTAACGGTTCATCTGTTAATTTTGTTTCAATTTGTTGGATTAATCTTGGTAATTCATTAATTTGGATATCCACATTTAATTGTACTGAATGACCAAAACTTGCAATTTTACCCCATAGATCGGGTGATATGGTTTTTGCTTTTAGAAAATGTAAGGATTCTCCACTATCATAGTCTAATGAAGTGTTTTCTGAAAATGAAGTAATAGTTTTGTTCTTTTTTGATTTATAATATTTAGAATTTTTTAATCTTAAATTATTTATATCTATAATTCTTTCGGCTAAATTTATTCCAAATTCTGAATCACAGAATTCTTTAAGATAAAAGTGCGTTTTTCCTAAACTTATTGCATAACATGAGGTTGGATTATAAATTAATAGACAAGCAAAATAGATTTGATTTTCTGGAGGCGGTACATTATTAAGGAATCTTCTGTAAAAATCTGTCCACCATATTTCTACTGAGTCAGGATTAGTTGATAGAAAAAAGTCTAATTCAAAATTTGATATGTTGGTATTATTAATTAAATGTAATCCTATAGTATCAAATTTTGCAGTTAAAGAATCTTTACTTGTTCTAGGGATTTTATAAATGTTGAATTTAGGCATTAGTTTAAATTAAAAGTTATTCTCTAAATATATGTAGTATTTATTGAATAGTATTACGGTTTCCCGTAACTCAAAACTTGCCACCTCAAAAGCATCCCCGTTTGTAACCTTCCCAACCTCTCCGAAACTTTAAAACAATATCAAAACAAATCTCCAGAGTCCTCGGTTTGTTAAAAACAAGTATGTTTATGACTTCCCGAGATCTCGGGAAGTCACCTGCAAATTGTGGGAAACCTCTGGAGGAGTCGGGAAGGGTGTTTTAAATTTGTTTGTAACTAAACAACTTTTTTATATATTTGATTGTTATTCATTAAAAATAAAAACACACAAATGAAAATTGCACTCACTGAACTGAGTACTAAAGATCTTGCGACTTTAGCTCAAAGAATTATTTCCAATGCCCAATCCGGCAAATATCCTGTTATCATAAATCATCCTCTTGTAGGAGCTTTAGGAGCCTCATATGCAGAATATGATAAAGTGTATACCAAACAGATCTACAGTGGAAAAGGAATAGATGTGGCAACAGCAGATCAGGAAAGGGATATAGCCTACAGAAACCTGAAAGCATTCCTGAACGGCTACAGAAAACTATCAACAGCAAAGAATTATCAAGCTGCAGAAGAGCTGTATATGGTGTTTAAAAGTTTTGGACTAAACATTGACAGGCTGAGTTATTCTTCCCAGACTGCTCAAATGAAAAAACTGATAGAACAACTGGAAACTCCGGAAAATAAACAGAAGATAAGTCTTCTTGCTTTAGAAAATGCCTTTGCAGAAATGAAAGGCAAGCAGGAAACTTTTGAAAGTCTGTTTGCAGACCAGGCAGTAGCCAATGCAGATCTTCGGCAGATGACAAGCGCCAGTGCCATCCGTAAGGATCTGGAGAAAAATTTGAAATCTTATTTCAATCTGCTTACGGCCATGAAGGATGTATCCGGGTGGGAACTTTTTTATAACGATACCAATGAACTTGTGAAGGCCGCAAAAAACTCTTCGCTAGGGAAAAAAGAGGGGAGTGATACAGCACCGGAAAAATAAGCTACTGATTTTTAGTAAACGCAAAGACCTAAGGTTTTAAAAATATCCAGTGTTCAATTTTATCGGAGATAAAATCTTTGCGCCTTAAGCGGTGTTTCTTTATATTACTTGCGTCTTTGCGATTTCCAACCATAACATAAAAAACTCAGCACATTGCTGAGTTTTTTTTATCTCTTCTTAAAAGTTTTTATTTCTTCCTGCAACCTTTGGTTTTCCTTTTTCAGATGCTCTATAAAGTCTCTCTGATTTTCCAGAAGAAATTCGGGAACATTACAATAAAGATTACCATTGATATTATTTCCAAAACCACTACTTGCAGTAATATTTTCAAAATGATTAACCTGTTTAGCTTCCTCTTCTTCATAGATTTCCTCTAAAGGAACTTCCAGGAAATGGGCAAGTTTTTCCCATTCTTCTTTTCTTATAGCCACATCTCCGCTTTCTTTTCTGCTGTAGTTAGAGACATCTGTAGCAATGAAATCAGCAACCTGCTGCTGAGTGAAGCCTTTTCTTTTTCTTACGCTGCGTAGTTTTTCTTTTTGCATGACCCGTATTTTCTACAAATATGCAAAATATTACCCAAAAAAAACAATCAATTTTGAAAGGGATATGAATAATAAAAAAAATGGAACATTTTATTGGTTGTTGGTTATCAGTTATAGGAAATTGCAAGGGGATGCAAACGTCTTTCCAACCTTTTTCATCCCGGGAGCATCTTTATAAGTAAAAGAGATCCTATGAAAATTATAATACCAAAACCCTGTCATGAGAACTGGGAAAATATGACAGAAGATGAAAGAGGAAAATTTTGCAGTGTATGTTCTAAAACGGTCCACGATTTTACTGCCTCCTCAGACGAAGAACTCATCAATAGCTTGGGTTCAGGCCAAAATATATGTGGAAGATTCCGGGAAGATCAGTTGGGACGAAATCTGAACCTTTCACTTACAGGCAAGCTGGCAATGGGATTGCTGATTGCCGGTGGAGCCTTAGGAACTGTCAATGCACAGGAAGCTAAACCACAGGAGATAAAAACTACAGAACTTCCAAGGATAACAGGTAAAGTTGCAGTTGATCAAACCGTTTACAGAAGTGAATCATTCAGGATAGGAGCTTCAGTTTCAAAACCGCCAGAAAGAGCTATGGTTGTGTTGAATGGCAAGAGGGTTTCAGAAGATAAGTTAAAGGCATTAAAATCTGAAGATATAAAAACAATCAATACGCTTTCCCCTAAAGATGCAGTACGACAATACGGCAAAGCAGGTAAAAACGGAGCGATTATAGTGACAACCAAAAAGAAAAGATAACCGCATCACCAGAAAACTTTGAGAATTAGAATCAAAACCTGCCAATCGGCAGGTTTTGATATTGTATGGCTATTACAGGTATTTTTTTTGAAATGATATTTGCTGATTTTTCAGTCTGTTATAAAATAGCTTCGGCGATCGAAGATCGCCGGAGCTGTTAAAATATTTTTTAAAACAAAAACCTATGATTTCACAGCTGCAATTGCCGCTTCATAGTTCGGCTCCTGTGAAATATCCGGAACCTGTTCCTCATAGATTATTTTTCCTGAAGGATCTATGACAACAACAGCTCTGCTCAGCAGCCCTTTCATGGATGAATCTATCATTTCCACCCCATAGTTCCAGCCGAAATCAGACCGGAAATCTGAAAGCATCACTACATTTTTGATCCCTTCTGCACCGCAGAACCTTTTCTGGGCAAATGGTAAATCTTTGGAAATACAAAGTACTACCGTATTGGGAAGGTTGCCCGCTTCTTCATTGAAATGATGCACTGAGGCTGAACAGACGCCCGTATCTACACTTGGAAAGATATTCAGGATGACATATCTGCCTTTGTAGGAATCCAGGGTCTGATCATTCATATTGACGTCTGTAAGGGTAAATTTAGGAGCCGGTTTATTAAGCGCCGGTAAATGGGAATAGGTACGTACTGGTTCTCCCCGCATCAAAACCGTATTGGGAGCTTTGGTATTTTGGGCGAAAGCCATTGCAGAAAAGAATAATAGTGTACTGAAAACTAGTTTTGAAAACATGAAAATTTATTTTTAAACAAAATTATTCTTTTTTCAGGAGCTGGGGTTAATTTTTGTTTAAATAGAATAAATCTATTAACAGGCTGTTTCATTCCATCTATTTTACATCTACCTTTATATTATCAAATCCTGATGAACCTTATTACATTAAAAAAAGAAAAATTTATGAGTCCAGAAAATACAGCATCATTTCATGATATTTTTAAAAGCGAAAACGAAATTCCTGAAGAGTTCAAAGTTCCGGAAATCCATCAGAAGGTATATCTTCTCAATGGCGAGCTGGTAGAATGGAAAGGAGAAACTCAGAATATCTATTCTCCGGTATGCATTCCTGCACAAAACGGATTGGAGAGAAAATTATTGGGAAGCATTCCGAATATTGGCCCGGAAGAAGCGATGGAAGTTCTGGAAGCATGTGTGAAAGCTTATGACAATGGTCTGGGAGAATGGCCCACCATGTCTGTGGAAGGAAGAATAAAATGTATGCAGAAATTTGTGTACCTGATGATCCGGGAGCGTGACCTGATCATTAAGCTGCTGATGTGGGAAATTGGTAAAACACTGGCAGATTCTACAAAAGAATTTGACCGTACAGTAGATTATATCAACCAGACTATTGATGCTTTAAAAGATCTGGACAGAGAATCTTCCCGTTTCCAGCAGGCAGAAGGTACCATTGCACAGATCAGAAGAGCTCCGCTTGGGGTGGTGCTGAGTATGGGGCCATTCAACTATCCTTTGAATGAGATTTTTACTACACTGATCCCTGCGCTCATCATGGGAAATACCATTTTGTTTAAACTTCCTAAACACGGAGTATTGGCACATTATCCTTTGTTGAATGCCTTCAAAGAAGCTTTTCCCAAAGGAACTGTAAATACGCTGTATGGAAAAGGTTCGGAAATTATCACTCCGATCATGGAAAGCGGAAAAGTGAATGTACTGGCCTTTATCGGGTCCAGTAAAGTTGCCAATGGATTGAAGAAGCTGCATCCGAAAGTAAACCGCTTACGGGCAATCCTGAGCCTGGACGCCAAAAATGCAGCCATTGTCACAAAAAATGCCAACCTGGATGTGGCGGTAAGTGAATGTATTCTGGGATCGCTTTCTTTTAACGGTCAGCGTTGTACAGCTTTGAAACTGATATTTGTACAGAAAGAAATTGCTTTAGAATTTACAGAAAAGCTGAGTGCTGCCGTCTCTGCCCTTAAAGGAGGACTGCCATGGGAAAAAGATGTGAAAGTAACTCCACTTCCGGAAGTGAATAAACCTCCTTATTTAAAAGAATGTATTGAAGATGCACTGGCGAAAGGAGCTGCAGTGCTGAATAAAGACGGAGGGTATACGGAAGAGTCTTTTGTGTTCCCGGCTGTAGTGTATCCGGTAAACAATGAGATGAAACTGTATCATGAGGAACAGTTTGGGCCGGTAATTCCTGTTGTTCCGTTTGAAGATATTGAAGAGCCGATAGACTATCAGGTCAATGCATCTCACGGAATGCAGGTGAGTATTTTCAGTGAAGATCCGGAGGAAGTAGCCAGATTGATCGATCCGTTTGTGAATCTTGTAAGCCGTGTGAATATCAACTGCCAGGCTCAGCGTGGCCCGGATGTATTTCCGTTCACCGGCCGCAAAGACAGTGCAGAAGGCACACTTTCTGTTTTTGATGCGCTCCGTTCATTTTCTATCAGGTCTTTGGTTGCCGCAAAGCTGACGGAATCCAACAAAACACTATTAAATACCATCGTCAGAGAACATGATTCCAACTTTTTAAGTACCGATTATATTTTTTAATACCCATCCATAGTGTATTTAACATAAAATAAAAATCCCTAATAAACTTCTTTTTTTTTTAGGGATTTATTAAATTTATACCTTAAGATTGATACTTTTTATAAATAAGGTAATGTTTTTGTAAATATTACTAAAGGATTAGTGTATACCCCATGTCTTCACTGGAAAAAGAATTTTTAGAGAAAATTGAAAAGCACAAAGGTGTTGTTTTCAAGATCTCTAAAATGTATATGGATAATAAAGATGATCAGAATGACCTCTATCAGGAGATCATTTACCAGGCCTGGAAGTCATACGGTGATTTTCAAAAGAGAAGTGATTTCTCTACATGGTTGTACCGTACTGCACTCAATACTGCAATTGTCTTTCTGCGAAGCGAAAAAAAACGTAGTTTTATCAGGAATCAGGATATTGACGGATTGAGTACTGCACAGGAACCTTACAATGATACAGATGATAAAAACATGAAGCTGATGTTTGACGCAATTCATCAATTGAGCCCCATTGATAAAGCCCTGATTTTTTTCTTTCTGGAAGACTTTCCCGGGAAAGAAATTGCTGTTCAGTTAGGAATTACTGAGGTGAATGCAAGGGTAAAGCTTAAAAGAGCAAAAGAAAAACTAAAGGAGATCATTGTGAAACAACAAAAAGCAAACACAAATTAAAACACAATAATGGAACTAGAAAATTTTAAAGAACTTTGGAATAAAGATACAGGCCAGGAGCTGCCTGAGATTTCCCTGGAAAAGCAACGTGAAATACATTCCCCGCTTCAGATGCTGAAAATCAATATGAAAACTGAATTCTGGCTGATGATTGTCACATTACCATTGCTTTTAACCAATTTTCCGTTTGCATCTACCGATTCAAATATCAGAATTATATCTACGTTTGTCACCATTCTGACAATTGCTTTTATGATGTATTTCTATTCAAGATTTCTGAAACTTTATAAATTACTCCGGAAGAACAGTATTAATACGAACTATGATCTGTTTAATCTGAAAACCCAGCTTCTTATATCGAAAGAAATTTACATTTCATATTATATTACCTATATTCCGTTAGGCTTTCTTTTATCTTTGATCAAGATCAGTTTTCATTTTGATATGGAATACAATCTTGCTATTTTCGGGATCAGTCTTCTGATCACTGTAGGGTTAGTATTTTTTATGATCAGGTATTGGATTTATTATATGTACGGAAGATACATTGATGACGTGGTACGCCTTGTAGATGAGCTTAACGGTATTGAACCGGCAGATTCTGACGTCAAAAAGAAAATAACATGGTTTGAGCGGTCTCAGAAATTTTTTATGAACAAATTAGGTGTCAGCGGAAATATCCTGAATACTGTTTTATGGTTTGTACTGATGTATTTTTTCATCATTGCTTTCCTTACCCTGATTCTTCTGATCTTCATTATTATCGGGATTAAATTAAACTTCATTGATGCAATTACTTTACAAAGGGCTTTAAACAGATTGAACTAAGTTGTCCTGTCAATATCAGGTATTGCACTTTTTCTGATGATACTGACAGATTTTCTATTATACCCTTACATTTTTAAATCAATCGGAGACGGATGATATATAAAATATACCGGCAGAAATTTTTTTTGTCGGTTTTTTTATAAAAAGAATGTAACATTTTCACTTTTTTTCTACTAACTACGAAAATTAGAATAGAAGATTGATTGTACTATGGTAATATTACAATCAGTTGTTAAGAATAAAAATCCACAAAATTATTTCGTACAAATGCTATCCTAAAAATAGTAGAAGCTAAAAAACACACGATGAGAGCCTGGCAGTATTTCTGTCGGGTTTTTTATTTTTTTAAATTGGCTGTAACATTTTTTTTGAACGTAAACTAACTCTATAGAGTAACAAGCTATGACCTCATTAGAACAAGAGTTTATAAGTAAGATTGAAAAACATAAAGGAATCATTTTTAAGATTTCTAAAATGTACATGTCTGAAGAAGATGATCGTAATGATCTTTTTCAGGAAATTACCTATCAGCTCTGGAAAGCCTACCCAGGTTTCAGAGGACAAAGTGAGTTTTCCACCTGGTTATACAGAATCGCTTTAAATACCGCCCTGATCTTCCTTAAATCTGAAAAAAGAAGAAGCTTTATTGCCAATGAAGATTTTTCCAAGTATGCGTTGGAACAGGAAGACTATGATGATCAGAAAGAAGAAAAACTGACTGAAATGTATCAGGCTATTCATCAGCTTAATCCGATTGATAAAGCGTTCATATTCTATTATCTGGAAGATTTTTCCGGAAAACAGATTGCCGATGAAATGGGGATTTCGGAAGGGAATGCAAGAGTAAAAATGAACCGGGCCAAAAATAAATTAAAAGATATCTTAAGCCAAAATAAATTAAAACAACATTTAAATCAGTAATCCAATGAATATCGATGAATTGAAAAATACCTGGAACGAAGATATTGCGGAAGAAACTCCGGAAATAAATATAGAGCAAAGAAATAAAATCAACCTCCCCCTGGAAAAAATACGTAAAAATATGCGCATGGAGTTCTGGTGGATCATAGGAATCTTTGTTTTTGCCTTCATGGTCTGTTCTGTTTGCCGGCCTTTCAAACTCCAATTGTATATTACGGTTTTGATAGCATCCATGCTCATTGTTACCGTCTTCTTTTATAATAAGTTTTTTAAGCTATACAATGAGATCAGTAATCCTGTCCCCAAAACCTATGATTCGCTGAAAGACCTGATCATGCAGCTCAATCTTAATAAACAATATTATCTGTCCTATTATATCAGCTTTGCCCCGTTTTTGGTGTGCGAAATCCTGATTGTTCTTGAGTTTATCCCATGGCCTGAGCCCCTGAGTGAAATTAAAATTGCGATTATACTCATTGGTACAGTGATCGGAGGACTATTCCTGTTGTATCTTTCCGGTAAATTCTGGTTCCACCGTTACTATGGAAGATATATTCACCATATTGAAAGGCTGCTTGAAGAGTTGAAGAACTAGTTTCGGCGGGCTGAAAGCCCGCCGAAACTAGTTTATATCCATAATTTAGGTAAAACTGTTTACCATCTCTATAAACCTGCTTATTCTTTATTTTCCTTAGAAATCTCATTCCTGATCCAATCCAGCTGTGGATCTTTTTTATCAATAATGTCCTGCATACTTTCATGTATAACGATATCAGGGATTACCCCTTTTTTTGAATCTGAAAAATCAATATTTGGCTGCACAAGAAGCAATCCGATAGGAAAACGGATTTCTGAGTTGGGAAGCTTCTGATAAGAATAAAATCCGGCTACCGTTCCGTCATTTGCCCCTCCGGTTTCTTCTCCTACAAGAGTTGCTCTTTTATCATTCTTTAGTTTAGCGGTAATGATAGAAGATGCAGAAAAGCTGCCGCCGTTGATCAGGACAAAAACTTTACCATGAAAAGCATTTTTGCTGGGTTTAGTCGGTTTATCAGCTTTCATTTTGTAGAAAACTTTCCCATCTTTTTTGTAAGTGCTGAAAGCCTGGGCAAAAAAGTAACTGGGGTAGGCAATACTTTTAAGAGCATACTCAAAAGGACCGCTTTTTCTGAAATAATTGGTTCTTAAAGGAATATCTCTGGATGTGACCTGAGATGGTTTGATCAGTGTAAATGGTTTATCCGTGAGGTAAGAGTACAGATTATTGATCTCGTACAGGGAACCACCGTAGTTATTCCGTACATCTATAATCAGATACTTTGACTCTGCATTTTTGATCTTAGAAAATGTCTTCTTATAAAACTCATCAGAATATTCCCTGGAGAAACTTTTTACCTTTATATAAGCTATTGTACTGTCTTTATCCAGGAATTTGAAACTCCGGTTGTAAGAATTGCTGGCGGCAACATAGTCATTCAGTTTCTTTTCGGCAGTCCTTTTTTGCATTTCCTTATCTTTTTCAAGATCCGTATTTGATTTGGATTCCCGGGTTAAAGTATAAGTATGTTTTTCCCCATTATAAAGAGTGGTAAGCGTTACCTGGCTGGCAAGTCCGTTTTCTGCAGTATAAAAATTAAAAAAAAGATCCTTTAAAAAATAAGGCTGAAAAGTAGTATTGTAGCCATCACTGCTGATCAGGCTGCGGTATTTTTTGATGTAATCCGAAATCGGAACCTGGTTGATGGATAAGATTTCAGTACCGGGTTTTATATTTTCAATAGAGTCAGGGTTCTGAACAATATACATTCTGTCACCGTCTACATAATATTCAAAACGGCTGAAAAGTCCCTTCTGGTGTTCAAATTTCTTAATTTCCTTTTTGGTAAATTTCTTTCTGGGAATTCTTAAAGAAAGATGTCCTTCACGGATTCCTGCTATTACCGGCTGTAATTTGAAATAAAACTGGAGAGGGGTAAGCGGCTCATTCAGGGTTTGTTTAAGGCTGTCAAACTTGTGTTCCAATTCCTGCTTGGGAATGTACCAGTACAATTGAGGGTGCATTTGCTTCAGCTTGGAATAGGCATAGTCTACATCCTCTTTAAGCTGCTCCGGAGAAATACATGAAGCCCGCTGTTCGTTGTGTCTTTTTATAGATGCACATGACGAAAGCATAGCGAGAAGAAATATTACCGAATAATTTTTCAATGTACTTTGAGTTTTTTAAGCTGCTAAAATAGAAAGTTTTAAATTAATCATCACTTAAATGAATGATAAATTTTCTGAAAAACATGATAAATTTAGTTAAAAAAATGTAGCCAAACTATCCGTATTTTCATTTCAAAACAAAAGTCAATACCTTTGAAGCTTATTTTTTACAAATGATTTACTGGATTATTACCTGTGTTGTTATTTTGACTGCAACCTTTTTTATTGTCATCAATATGAAAGCATTTGGTGCAGTGCCTAAGGGGAAACGACTGAAGCGTATCCGACAATCAAAATTATACAGAAAAAAACAGTTTCAGAATATCAGTTACACTCCTTCTATTGCCGAAGGATATAAGATGTCGAAAGTAACCTACGATTTCTTTTTGGGTAAAAAAGATCCTTTACTGAAGCCTCTCAAAGCAATTCCTTCTGCTCATACAGACCTCAGGAGCATCGATAAAAATAAGGATGTATTTATCTGGTTAGGTCACTCTTCTTATTACCTTCAGACTGATGGTGTTTCATTTCTGATAGATCCGGTATTGAGTTTATATGGTTCTCCTTTTAAATATTTTAATAAAGCATTTAAAGGTTCAGATATTTTTAAGCCCGAAGATATTCCGGATCTGGATTATCTTGTGATTACCCATGACCATTTTGACCATTTGGATTATCCGACTGTAAAAGCAATCAGAAACAGAACAGGTATGGCTGTTGTTCCATTAGGAGTAGGAGCGCATCTGGAAAGGTGGGGGTATACGGAAGGTCAGCTTATTGAGGAAGAATGGGGAGCCGAAATAAACCTCAAAAATAATATAAAAATCGTTTTTACACCTGCCAGGCATTTTTCAGGAAGAAGAATCAGGCAGAATGATACCCTTTGGACATCCTATGCACTGATAACACCTACCAGGAAAATTTTTCTGGGTGGCGACAGTGGTTATGATACCCATTTTAAAATGATCGGTGATCAATATGGTCCTTTTGATTACGCCATTCTTGAAAACGGACAGTATGGAGATGCCTGGAGGTATATTCATGCAATGCCCGAAGATGTTATTCAGGCAGCGGCTGATATTCAGGCAAAGCATATTATTCCCGTGCATGCCGCAAAATTTGCACTGGCTCTCCATCCCTGGAATGAACCTTTACAAAAGATCACAGCTTTTGGAAAAGAAAACGGACTTGATATCCTTACTCCAATGATAGGAGAGGTGGTAGATATGAATCTGACGGATCAGGAGTTTAGCGCTTGGTGGGAAGACTGATCAGGCATGCCAGATATCCTTATACCTTCTGGGGTGATTTTCAAACTGCTGGCGCACAAAATCACACTCCGGGTCTACAAGCAGATCTTTCTCTTCCGCATAACGAACAAGTTCGTCCAGCAGCAGCTTGGCATATCCTTTCCCTTCACGTTCTTCGTTCAGTTTGGTGTAATATACAATCAACAGTCTTCCGTCAACCTCTATGGACATATAGCCTGCTTTTTCACCATCAATAAGTAACTGCAGTTCGTCCTGATATGGAGTTACTTTAAACTTTATATTTTCCATAATTACTCAGATTTGGTTGATTAAACATAACAGAGAATGCATTCTCCTTTTTAAAATTACAAAATTAATTAATATGAAATAACAGTTTTCCCGAATCTTAACGAAATTTATAATTATAAAAGATAAAAGATAAAAGATAAAAGATAAAAGATAAAAGATAAAAGATAAAAGATCTTATCATTAAACGATTATTGCCATTACGCATATTCTTCAACTGCCAAACTATATTTAATAAATACAGCCGAGTATGAAAATCTTTGATTTTTATCTTGGGTGTACTTTTTTCCAGTATCATTCTAAGCTTACCAAAGTGCACTTAAATGTTTAAAATAAAGACTTTGTAACTTTTTGGTTTTCTAAAACTTAGATACCATTAAAAACAATCGATTATGTAATTTATTCTGCAGATAATCAATTGTTTATGCTTTTTTAACAAACCTTAGCATTTTTAATTCATAATTGGCACTTTAATTGACTAAACCATCATGTTTAATTTAAAGAGGAGTGAAATGAAAAAGTTATTGTTAACTGCATTATTGATCGGGACGTTCAGTATGAGCTATGCCCAGTCAGATTATTATAATGATTACAGAAGGAGTATTTCGGATGTGAACTGGCAAACTGTTGTTGCTGATCTTTTATTGTCTACAACTCAGGCTAACCAGATTTATGCACTGAATGACAGGTACCGTGATTATGATACATGGAACAGGGTATATGTGGTAGAGCCGGGAAGATGGAGAAATGACCGGTATTCAGAGCTGGAAAGAATTCTGGGAAGAGAAAAATATGTGGTATTTAAAAAGAAATATTACAGAGGACAAAATCCGGTGATTGTATACGGAAGAAATAAAAATGATTATAAGAAATACCGTAAACAACAGGAAAAGTATTATAAAGAAAGAGAAAAATACTATAAAAAGCAGAATAAGCATCATGGCCATGGTCATGACGATTAAAGATTAAAACTATTCAAATTATATATTCAATTTTTTAAGTGGCCGGCATTAGTGTCGGCCACTTTTTGCATAAAATTTTCTACAAACCGGCTTTCGAATATTCAAATATTAATTACACGGCTTTAATAAATTTCCAACCTCCTTCTTCCAGCTTCCTTCAGTCTCTAAACTATTTTCTCTATTATTTGTTTGAATTTTATAACTTTGATCTATGGAATCAAGCGAATCAGTCAAAAGTTTTTATGAAAGAAATGCTCCTGACCTGGCTTTTCAGTGTAGCGGAGCTCATGGGATGGGACATTTCAATGTGTTTTCCCGGGAATCTTGTTCCCTGATCAGTCCGTACAGCAGGAGAGATTATTATAAAGTTTCTCTGATCATAGGAAAAGGAAAGCTTCACTATGCTGATAAATGGATCTGTGTAGACCGTCCGGCCCTGGTATTTTCCAATCCTATTATTCCTTACTCATGGGAAGCTGATGATGAGGATCAGAAAGGCTGGTTTTGCCTGTTTACAGAACAGTTTCTGCATAATGGAAGCCGTTTGGGCAACCTTCAGGATTCTCCGCTCTTTAAAATCGGGGGGACTCCGGTTTTCTTTGTCAACGAAGATCAGCAGAAAATACTTTCTGATATTTATACCAAAATGATGACTGAGATTCAGTCTGATTATATTCATAAATATGATATGCTAAGAGCTTATCTTCATCTGATGATTCACGAAACCATGAAGATGCAGCCTGCGGAAAGCTTTGAGCCTTATCAGAATGCCTCACAAAGAGTTGCTTCGTTATTTATGGAGTTGCTGGAAAGACAGTTTCCTATTGACAGTCCTGATACATTTTTAAAGTTGAAGACTCCGAATGATTATGCTCAGAGTCTTTCCATTCATGTCAATTCGCTGAACCGTTCGGTAAAGGAAATTACAGGGAAAACCACAAGTCAGCAGATTGCGGGAAGAATTATTCAGGAAGCCAATGCCTTACTGAAGCATACCGATTGGAATATTGCTGAAATTGCCTATGGATTAGGTTTTGAAGAACCTTCTTATTTTACCAATTATTTTAAAAAGCAAACCGGCCAGACTCCCAATGCGCTCCGGACAAACCTTGTTTGAATTTTATAATTCTTAGTTTGAATTCTATACCGTTGGTGAGTTGAAGGTGTTCTAATTTTGTCTTAAATAATTAAAATCAATACCATCATGAAATTTAGAAAATTAGGAAATACCGGAGAGCAGCTGTCTGCCATAGGTTTAGGATGTATGGGGATGAGCTTTGCTTACGGCCCGGCAGATGAGCAGGAAAGCATCAATACGTTACACAAAGCACTTGACCTGGGTGTCAACTTCTGGGATACGGCAGATATGTATGCCAATGGGGAAAACGAAAAGCTGATCTCTAAAGTTCTGGTTCCGAACAGGGATAAAATTTTTATTGCTACCAAATTCGGATTCAGATTTAAAGACGGTAAGGCAAGTCACAGCGGTGCTCCCGGAACTTATTTTGACGGCTCACCGGAATGGATCAGACAGGCTGTAGACTTAAGCCTTCAAAGATTAAAAATAGATACTATTGACCTTTATTACGCACACAGAGTTGACCCGAATGTGCCTGTAGAAGAGACGGTAGGAGCAATGGCAGAACTTGTAAAGGCTGGAAAAGTAAAATATATAGGATTATCTGAAGCTTCAGCAGAATCAATCAGAAAAGCCAATGAAATTCATCCCATTACAGCTTTACAGTCGGAATATTCAATCCTTACCAAAGATGTAGAAAAGGAGATTCTCCCAACCATCAGGGAGCTGGGGATTTCTCTGGTTCCTTATTCACCGTTGGCGAGAGGTCTTTTTGCCAATATCAATGAAGTACAGAATCTTGGTGACGATGATTTTAGAAAATCATTACCCCGTTATCAGCAGGAATACCTTGAAAATAATACAAAGCTGGCGAATGAAATCAATGAATTTGCCGCTTCAAAAGGTGTAAAAGGTACTCAGCTTGCGTTGGCCTGGGTGTTGAATCAGGGTGATGATATTATCCCTATTCCAGGTACCAAACGGATCAAATATCTGGAAGAAAACATTGCGGCAGTCAATATTGAACTTTCCCAATCAGATCTTGATACTATTGATGCCATTCTTAAAAAGTATCCGAATGTAGGAGAGAGATACAATGAAGGTTCCATGAAACTGGTCAATAACTAAAAAATAATACTACTGGGGCTCCTGTTTGGCGGGAACTCAGTTTTTTATTGTGATTAAGAACTTTATCGTTATGAACAGAAGAGAACTTTTAAAAAACGGATTATTGGCAGGAACATTAAGCATGATCACTTTTTCCACCGTGTTGGCTGAAACAAAAACTGTTGCTGAACAGAATGGGGAAGACCTTTCGGGGGTGAAAAAAATAAAACTCGGGGAGCTGGATCTGTTTATTCTTACCGACGGATACATTCACGAAGAAGATCTGAACTCATTTGCCCCCAGAGCTGCTATTTCTGAACTGAAAAAAATTCTGAAAGATAGCTTTCGTCCGGATACTTATATTGATATGGCAGTCAATATTCTGCTTGTCAAAACAAAAGACAAACTGATTCTGATGGATACCGGAATGGGAATCTTTGCTGATGAAAGAACCGGATTTCTGTTAAAGAGTTTGCAAAAAACAGGGTTTACCCCCAAAGATATTACCGATGTCTTTATTTCCCACGCTCATCCTGATCATATAGGCGGAATTGTTGATAAACAGAATAAACCTGTTTTTCCCAATGCATCTGTTTTTATTTCCAGGGTGGAATATGATTTCTGGAGGAATGCTTCCGTTGAAGATTTTAATAACAGTGCTTTGAAGAAGCATCCTGAAGTTCTTAAGCAGATTATTCCTTCCATTCAGAATATTTTGAAAGTCATTGAACCGAAACTGAAATTTTATGATCTCAGCACCACGCTTTACAATCATTTCAGCTTTCAGCTGGCTCCCGGGCATACTCCCGGCTTAACGGTCACTACATTGTCTTCCGGAAATGAAAAACTGGTATATATTGCAGATCTTATTCACTCGGATGTTATTCTTTTTCCTCATCCTGACTGGGGCTTTTCCGGAGATACCGATTTGGATATCGCAACGGCTTCGAGAAAAAAACTTCTCAAACAACTGGCAGATTCCAGAACCAGAGCATTGGCTTCCCATCTGCCGTGGCCGGGATTAGGCTTTACAAAAATAAAAGACCCGGCATTTGAATGGATCGCTGAAAGTTTTATGAATTGAGGTGGTGGTAGTAATTATGTATGGCTTCCAGAAGAGTAGGGGAATCAAAAAAATTGAGAGGATGGTTAAAGAAATACGTTTAGACCAAACTTAAATTTATTCCTTAAAAATACAAAAGCTCCTTTTCAGGAGCTTTTGTATTTATTAAAAATTATACTTTATATTAAATCCTGTAAAGAAGTAGGCTTTACTTGGGCCGGGATTCACATCGGTATAAACCGAAGCATTATTGTACTGATTATCTGCGTCTGTATCATTGATGCTGTTTCCGTAGAATAAGAACGTATAATTGATCTGATTGGTCAGGTTGTTTCCTATGACAAAAACATCCAGATCCCATTTGTTGAAGCTGTGTTTATATCCTATTTTTGAGTTTAAAAGTCCGAAACTTCTTACCTTGTTGGTATTAGCAAAGTCGGTGTAGACACCACCCATAAAATTATAGGTGTTTTGCCAGTATAGTCCAAAATGGGTTTCAAAATCCAATCCGGCAGATAATTTGGTTTTAGGTACACCCACTACATTTTTGTTGTCATAAACATTCACTCTTGCCGGTTGCTTATCTTCCTTTAAATAGGTACTGAAATCGGAATATTTAAAATCATTATAAGTATAATTGACAAAAGGTTGAATTTTTGAAACAAAAGACCGGGCAGGTTTGTAAGAATATCCTATGCTCATTTCCAATCCTCTGTTTTTTTGATTTCCGGTATTGGCCCAATACGTATAAGGTGTTTTTTCTGCATTGGGCATTGTGCCACCTAATTGCGTAAGTTTATCTGTAATATTGATACTGAACAGCGAGAACTGATAATCTATGGAAGTATTTTCAATCAACCCCTGTACACTGAAATCCCACATTTTTGCTTTTTCTGCAACCAGGTTGTCATTGGTCACATTAAGCCCGGCTATAAAGGCAGTGGCAGAAGTAGGAGCGTTATATCCTTCACTGTAGCTTAGGTTAAATATTTGATTTTTCCATACTTTCTGAAGTGCAAAATGAGGAGTAGCTACTGCTTTAAATTTTTTATCAAAGGACAGGTTTTTTTTATCAACACTTGCTGCAAATAAACCTGGCAGAGCAAGAAGGTCTTTTCTGTTATATCCAATCTGATTGATGCTGACCCCCGCAAGGAACATCAGATCCCAGGGCTTATAAGTGAACTTTTCAACGGCAAAATAGTTGTTCTGATGATTCATATTTTTAAAATAAGATCCGTCAGAAAGAGGTCTCAGAATAGGCGGTTCAGTATTCTTTACACTTTTATACCGGTAATTGGTGATGGTAGACTGGGATTGCTGTATTTCGATTCCAAACTCTGTCTGACTTTTAAAATCATCCCACTCCTTATTGAAGTTGAATACAGATCTTACCCCGTAGTTGGAAAAAGAAGACGTTTCATAAGCTCCCGCAGCAATTCTATCGCCGGTAGTTCCTGTATAGAATACGGTTGTACTGTTTTTTAAATCGGGGGTGATTTGCCAGATATGACCAACTCCCACTCTGGAAGTAACGAATTTTGTCTTAGCACCTCTTCTGATGTAGGCGAAATTTCCGTTGTCGATTCCATTATAATAATCATCATAGGAAATCTGGCCGGAAACCTGTTCCAGGGAATTTCCATGGGTAGCAAGTAAGGTGATCTTCTGTTTTGAGTTCAATTTAAACTCTCCGTTGATGTTATAAAAGTTTTTGATGCTTTTACCGTTAGGACGATATCCGTCACTTCCGATATGTCCGTAGTTGGCTGTGATGGAATGATTATCCCCTGTGTTGGTTACAGAAGTTGAACTTTGAAACAATCCGAAAGACCCTGTATTGAACTGCTCGGAGATAGAAGTGCCTTTTTTGGTTTCAGGCTGTATATAAAACCTGACTGCCCCTCCGGAACCTCCTCCGTATAACGTGGCTGCCGGCCCTTTTATAACCTCTATACGGTTAATAAGCCCGAAATTAACATCATCTAAAACGGTAACCCCATCTGCTCCGGTAAGAGGAATATTGTTGAGGTACATCTTAATTCCCCAATTGTTAAACTTCTGATCGTTTCCATATCCTCTTACTACAATTCTCTGTCCGCCCAGTTGTGTTCTTTTTTCAACCTGAACGCCGGCCATCGTCCCAAGACTTTGTTCCATGAATGCAGGATTGTTACGGTTTATTTCATAATCGGAAATAACCTCTGTAGATTGTGCGTGTCTTTTGAATTCTTCCCGTTCTTTGGCTACTTTAGCTCTTGCATGAATCTCTATTTCATCAATGCTTTTCTCTTTTTCCTGTGCATTGGCAAATCCCATTAAGCATAATGAAAGAGCAATAATATAGTTTTTTTTCATCAATCTTACTGTTGAATATTAGAAAGCAGAAAGGTAAACATAGTCTTACCTTTCTGCTTTCATGTAAAAGTTTAAGAATTATTTTCTGATAATCACCGAAGTATATACCATACTGCCGTTTTGTAAAGCTTTCAGTACATAATCTCCTTTGCCGAGGTTTTCAATATTGAATTCTTCATCAGATTTGATATTTTTCTTTGTCACAACCAGCCTTCCGGAGGCATCATAAATCTCTATATCCATCGGTTTGCCGTTTTCAAGTTTTACATGAATAGGCCCTCTGGTAGGATTAGGATATACACGGTTGTTAAACTGATTATGATGTGATTCTGAAGTAGCTAAAGTTGTATTACTGATTCTCGTAGTAAAAGCTCCTCTTCCATACGTCACCGCAAGGATGGTCTTATCTGATGGGCGGTAATCAAAATGATTTACCTTAAATTTTCCTAAACCATCGGAATATAAAGCCCACGTAGGAGAAGAAGACTGGAAGTTTGCAGTTCCCCATACTCCGTAATAAGTTCCCAGGATCACTTCATTGTTATCTTCTGGGTTCATAAATATAGCTTTAACAGGGATATCCGGAAGATTTCCTTCTTTAGATACCCAGGTTGTTCCGGCATCAGTAGTGTAAAATACACTGGTCTTATTAAAATTGGAAACAGTGACCATAATCTCACTTTCAGATGCTCCGAGTTTAACATCAGAAATATAACCTCCGAAATTATAATTGATTAATGAAGTTGCCGGAGTAGTATCAGCATTGGTCACCTTATATAATTTTCCTGATGAGAGTCCAATGAAAAGAGTACTGCTTGTAGTGGTGTAAGGAGATGCGAGAATATCTGTAACAAATTCACCGGCTGCTACACTGGCAATGGTAAGTTGGGTTCTCGTAAGGCTTAATGGTATACTTGCAAGCCCGCTTACTCTGTTCAGTACAATTGAGGTTGAGCTGGATGTATTGGCATTGCTGTAAGATATGTCAAGATTTCTGTCTACAGCAAGAGGGTTTATAAATAATCCTGGATCCCTTTGAGCGGCAGCCAAAAGATAATAGCTTCCCTGCGGATTGAAAAGAAAATGGTAGTTGTAAACATAAGATGCGATATAGTACTTATTCTGGTCATCGAAGGCCGTATAAGCACCATCTCCACCATATACATCCGAAGTGTTGTAGAAGTTATTGGCTAAGGCAACCCCGGACAGTCTTTTTGTTCCGTTATCCTGAGCCCCTAGAATCATATCTTCATTGGCAAATGTAGAAGAAGGATTTAATGTTCCGTGATAGAATTGAGTCACATTAAACCTTTTATTTCTCATTCCGAGAGCTGTAGTATTGGCCAGGTTGCTTTTATCCGAAGCAAAGAAAATACCTCCGTCATTCCCCATTACAAACTGACTTGTATTTTTTGGATTGAAAACCAGAGCGTGCTGATCGGCATGCACCAGGGAAATGCTGGTACTTCCCATCACATTGTTATTGGACCATTTGGTGTACTGGGTCCAGGTAGCACCTCCGTCTGTACTTTTATAAGAATCTACTCCTCCTACATATACATGTTCATCATTATCAGGATCGGTTTCAATAACCAGATCATAAAAGGCCTGTCCTCGGGTAAAATCATTGTCAGGTTGTGACGTGTCCACAGGATTAGGCAGTGTAATTCCAGATCCTGCTACGTCGGTGGAGATCCATGTAGTACCGCCGTCTGTAGTTTTTGCAATTCTTACAGGTTCAGCACTTGTTGCTCCCTGCATCAGGGCGTAAGCCTTCAAAGGATTGGTACTGGAAACCTCTACCATAACCCTTGAACTGTTGTTTCCTACGTTATAAACATTCGTGAAAGTAGCACCATGATCTGTAGATTTGAAAATTCTTCCCCCGGAAGCAGATCCGGTGAAGCGGCTTTGCCTTGTAGCTACCCAGATAGAATTGTCTGCACCTACTTCTATATCCTGTATGTCATAGCCACGGGTAGCTGTGGAAAGTAAGCTGTTGACCAACGTAAAATTGGTACCATCAGTAGATTTATACAAACCGGCTTCATATAAACCGGCAAACGTAGCTGTCTCTGCGAAATACGTCCCTGCAACTCCGGCATACACTTCTGAAACCCCGTTATTGTTCACTACTTTTATAGCAGGAACATTGTACATTCCTCTCTTTACTCCGGAAGTATAACCGTTTTCCAAATTGAAAACCTGCTGCCAGGTAGCTCCGCCATTGGTTGTTTTCCAGATGCCCAGCCCACTGAAGTCTCCGGTTTCCACTTCACCTGTTCCCACATAAAAAACCTGCGGATTATTAGGATCTGAAGTAATACAAGATACAGTAGTGTTGGACCAGAAAGCATCTACCAGTGTCCATTCAGAATTGGCATCGCTGATATCGTTATTGTACCATAATCCGCCGGAAACTCCACCTGCCCATACTTTTTTACCGGTAGAGTCATTCGGATCAAACATAATCCCTCTCACTCTTCCTCCTACAGCATAAGGACCTCTCTCTACCCAAAGATTAGTGATGCTTTTATTGGCAGTACCTCCATTTCCTTTAGCACCATTGAATAGCTTAAGATCAGTTTGCGGTTGAAACTTTCCACTTTCTACGTTTTTTTCAAGATCTACATAGCGTTGGTTATTCACCGTTCCGGTTTCAGGGTCCATGGTAGCGATAAAATCCTGTAGGTAATATTCATCAGGTGGTTTCTGATGGTGTTCCCTGGCAAATTTTACATTTTTCTGATAAGCAGTTGTAATATCCTGAATATGTTTCAGATATTTCTTATTTACTTTTGTATCTGGATTTTCTTTGCCTTTAGGATGCTGTTGAGCATTAAAATACAATGAGGCTACAGTAAGCCCTATTCCGAAAATTGATTTTAATTTCATAAATGTTTTTTTTGATGCGTAAAAATATGAATTTTTATGATTAAAAAGACATTTGTGATATAATTTTTTTAATTTATTGAGGTAAAAATTGTTTATTTATCTGTATTTGAGTTTTTTTATTGAGAATTTTTATTTTTTGTTGTATTGTTTTCTTGGTTTTTACATTTTCAGATACAAGATAGACTTTATTCAGATCAAAATTTTTCCCAGGTACAGAGACTGTATCTCCATTTTTTTCATTTATAGTAGGGTATTCCGGGCTCTCGGGAAAATATACTCCTTGCAGATAGGTAATGCCATTCTTATTTTCTTTTTTTAAGACTATTTCAGTATCTCCCACCAAAAGGTATTTGATATCAAGCTGGGGATTGTCTTTGATCATGATATTGAAATTTTCTGATCTTGCTCCCTGTAACCCTCCAATAGCAATTGTATGAGTTGCTTCTATTACTTTAAAGTACTGGGCAGAAGAACAGCTGCTGAATAAGAGCAATAGTAAAATAAAATGAATGGCTTTCATATCTGTGTTTTTTTAAATTATGAAAAAGAAATATACAAAAATGTTTCCAAAATACTGAAAACAAGATTTTTAAAATGAAAAACCCTGCAATTTGCAGGGTTTTGTATAATTGATTTAGTTTCTAAAAATTAGATTCCGTCAATGATTTCATTTAAAACTGTACTTGGTCTCATCGCTTCATACGTTTTATAAGTATCAGTTTTGTAGTAACCGTCAATATTCTGAGGTTTACCCTGAGCACCAATTAATTCAGCATTGATTACCTCTTCATTTTCCTTCATTGCCTGTGCAACCGGAGCAAACTGAGCTGCCAATTCAGTATCAGCAGTCTGGTTAGCTAACGCCTCAGCCCAGTACATGGCAAGGTAGAAGTGAGAACCTCTGTTATCAATCTGACCTACTTTTCTGGCAGGAGACTTATCTGTAGCTAAGAATTTTGCATTTGCCTCATCTAATGCATCAGCCAGAACCTGAGATTTTGTATTCCCCTGAGTCTGTGCCAAATGCTCTAAAGAAGCCTGAAGTGCTAAGAATTCACCTAAAGAATCCCATCTTAAATATCCTTCTTCTAAGAACTGCTCAACGTGTTTCGGTGCAGAACCTCCGGCACCTGTTTCGAATAGACCTCCTCCGTTCATCAATGGAACAATAGAAAGCATTTTTGCAGAAGTACCAAGCTCAAGAATCGGGAAAAGGTCAGTAAGATAATCTCTCAATACGTTTCCTGAAACTGAGATTGTATCTTTTCCTTCTCTTGCTCTTTTTAAAGTTTCAGTCATAGCATCTTTTACATCAAGAATTCTGATGTCAAGACCTGCAGTATCGTGATCAGCCAGATATTTTTCTACTTTTTTGATGATTTCTCTGTCATGAGCTCTTCCTTTGTCTAACCAGAAGATCGCAGGAGTATCAGATAACCTTGATCTGTTTACTGCCAATTTTACCCAGTCCTGGATAGGTGCATCTTTAGTCTGACACATTCTGAAGATATCATCTTTCTCTACTTTCTGAGAAAGAAGAACGTTTCCGGCTTCATCCTGAACTTCTACAGTTCCGTCAGCAGCTAATTGGAAAGTTTTGTCGTGAGAACCATATTCTTCAGCTTTCTGAGCCATTAATCCAACGTTTGGAACAGATCCCATTGTAGTAGGGTCAAGCTTTCCGTGCGCTTTCATATCGTCAATGACAGACTGGTAGAAACCTGCGTAAGAACGGTCAGGAATGATACAAACAGTATCTTCTTCGTTCCCGTCTTTGTTCCACATTTTACCTCCACCTCTTACAAGAGCAGCCATAGATGCGTCAACGATGATGTCAGAAGGTACGTGGAAGTTAGTAATTCCTTTATCAGAATTTACCATTGCCACTCTAGGTCCTTCAGCAAGTGCTTTTTCAATATCAGCTTTAATGTCAGCTTCCTGAGCATTTCCTTTGATTTTGTCGAAAAGATCTGCAAGACCATTATTTGGATTAATATCTAAAGACTTGAAAGTCTCAGCATATTTTGTAAATACTTCTTTGAAAAAAGTCTCAACGATAGCCCCGAAAATAATTGGGTCAGAGATTTTCATCATCGTTGCTTTAAGGTGAGCAGAAAGAAGTACGTTTCTTTTCTTAGCTTCCTCGATAGCTTCCTGAACGAACGCTCTTAATGCATTTAAGTTCATTACGGAAGAATCAATTACCTCACCAGCCTGAAGACCAGCGAAATCTTTTAATACAGATTCAGAACCATCGTTTCCTTTGAATACGATTCTGTATTTTGTAGCATTTTCTAATGTTGTAGAAGTTTCTGTTCCGTAGAAATCACCATTATTCATGTGAGCTACGTCAGTTTTGCTGTCAGAAGCCCAGTCACCCATTCTGTGAGGGTTTGCCTTAGCATAGTTTTTAACGGCTTTCGGAGCACGTCTGTCAGAGTTTCCTTCTCTTAATACAGGGTTTACAGCACTTCCTAATACTTTAGCATATTTTGCTTTGATTGCTTTTTCTTCATCATTCTTAGGCTCTGCAGGGTAATTGGGAACTGCAAAACCTTTCCCTTGTAATTCAGCAATAGCTGCATCCAATTGAGGAACAGAAGCCGAAATATTAGGTAATTTAATGATATTAGCATCTGGTTGAGTTGCCAATTCTCCCAATTCAGCTAAAGCATCACCAATTTTCTGGTCATCCTTTAAAAATTCCGGGAAGTTAGCCAAAATTCTTCCTGCCAAAGAAATATCCGGTACTGCGATCTCAATATCTGCTGATTTGGTGAAAGCTTTTACAATCGGTAAAAACGAGTGTGTAGCCAGCATTGGAGCTTCATCAGTAAGTGTGTAATAGATTTTTGATTTTTCTGACATTATACTGTTATTTATTATTTGAAATTAAAGTCCCACAAATTTAGTTAAAATTTAAATTTTGGGGTTCATAGAATCAGAGATTTTTCACTTTAAGAATTATTTAACCTTTATTTGAGATGAAAAGCTTTTTGTTTTGATTAAATTTGAAAAACTAAAAAATAAAATTATGTCTACGACTATCACTTTAAAAGGAAATGAAGTACATACCATAGGAACATTACCGTCAGTAGGAAGCACCGTTAAAGATTTTGCTCTGGTAGATTCAGGATTAAATGTGAAAACACTTGAAACTTTTGAAGGAAAAAAGAAAGTATTCAATATTTTTCCAAGTATTGATACGCCCACTTGTGCCGCTTCTTCCAGAAAATTCAATGAAGAGGCTTCAAAACTTGATAACACAGTAATTATCAATGTTTCAAAAGACCTTCCGTTCGCATTAGGAAGATTCTGTGCTGCTGAAGGATTGAATAATGTAGAAACCCTTTCAGATTTCAGAAGCAGCTTTGGAGACGATTATGAAGTGACAATCGCAGATTCACCTTTAAAAGGTTTATTGAGCCGTGCCGTGATCGTTACAGACGAAAACAATAAAGTAGTATATACTGAGCAGGTTCCTGAAATTGCCAACGAACCTAATTACGATGCAGCTCTTGCCGCATTGAATCAATAATAGAAATAATTTTTGTAAAAAAGCCTTGTGAAATTAATTTTTACAAGGCTTTTTTTGAAAGGAGTACAATCAAATAATCCACAAATGATGTCAGAAAATTATAAAAGATATGGCGACCTTTTCCAGGTAGATGCAGCACATTTTGAAGAATTTTATGCATTGCTTAAAGATACCCGTCTTTTAAAATCCGATTTCTTCCTGAAAGAAGGAGAAAAATGCAAATACCTTGGTTTTATCAGGAAAGGAACGCTCAGGTGTTTTTACATCAATGATCAGGGACGTGAAATCAATTTCGGTTTTTATTTCGAAAATGAATTCTTTACCGATTATGAAAGCATACTCTGCGATACCGTATCCAATATGAACATCCAGGCTTTGGAAAACTGTGAAATTTTATTGTTGAGTAAAGATGACCTTCAGGGGTTATATAAAAAAGAAGCTTACTGGCAGCAATTCGGGCGGGTGATGAGCGAGAAGATCTATCTGGATGCCAAAAAAAGAATAGACGATCTTCTGTGCTATTCTCCTGAAAACAGATATTTAAACCTTTTAAAAAAACAGCCGGCACTTTTTCAAAAAATAGCCCAGAAACACATTGCTAGTTATCTGGGAGTAACGGAGCAGTCCCTTAGCCGTATCAGAAGCCGTATTGTTTGAAATCAGTAATTGAGGTCTTATGGAGACTACAAGGTATAGAATGGACAATACTTCCAGCTTCATTCTTCCAGCCACCTTAATCTTATTTTCTTCAGACTGATCCGGGTTAATTAACTTAAGTTAACGCCTGTTGAAATTTTAGCACGTAGCTTTGTTATCAGGAAATTAAAAAAAATCATCATGGAACAAAAAGATCTGACCATTATTTTGGTACACGGAGCCTGGGGAGATGGCTCTCATTGGCAATACGTTATCCCTTCACTGGTAAAAGAGGGATATAGGGTAAGAAGTGTACAGAATCCATTAACTTCATTACAGGATGATATCGATAAGACAAAAGATCTTATTGATGCCCAGGATGGAAAAGTCCTTTTGGTGGGCCACTCCTATGGAGGTGCCGTTATTTCGGGGGCAGGAAATCATGATAAAGTAGCCGGACTGGTGTATATCGCTGCTTTTGCACCTGATGCAGGAGACAGTCTAGGATCTCTTTTAGGAAGAAGGGAATCTCCGGGTGGAGCAAGTATTTATCCGGACAGCAAAGGATTCCTGTGGATCAAATATGACGAATTTAAATCTGCTTTTTGTCAGGATCTTGATGATGAAAAGGCTTTGGTAATGGCATTGTCGCAGAAACCTATTCATGGGCAGTGTTTTGGAGATGCAGCAGGAGAACCGGCATGGAAGACAAAACCAAGCTGGTATCAGATATCGGAGAAAGACCGTATGATTCCGGCAGAAACCGAAAAAGAAATGGCAGAACGTCTTCAGCCTAAGAAAATAATTTCATTGGATGCAGGACACGCTTCGTTAGCATCACATCCTGAAGAAGTTACCAGGCTGATTTTAGAAGCTGCTTCTTCACTATAAAATTAAAAAATAATTACAGCCAACCTGTAGAGCCTTGGAAATTTTACGTAATTTCACAAGGCTTTTTTTATGCAGTTTTAAAATGGTTAAAAGAATTGTAGCCAATATCAAAACAGAAGACCTTTCAAAGGCAGATCATTTTTATCATGATATCTTAGGACTTGATATTCTGATGGATCATGGCTGGATCAAAACGTTCGGAAATGATGAAGAAACAAAAGTCCAGATCAGTTTTGCCGTACAGGGCGGAAATAATACCGAAGTACCAGATCTTTCCATTGAAGTAGATCATGTAGAGAGTATTTATGATCAGATGAAAGCAGCCGGCTTTGAAATATCCTATGATCTTACCGATGAAGAGTGGGGTGTCCGGCGTTTTTTTGTGAAAGACCCTTTCGGAAAACTCATTAATATACTTTCTCACCTATAAATTTCCTCACTATGAAAGCAGAACGCATAATTCCTGTTCTTAGAATCTTCGACTATCAGAAAACAAAAGAATTCTACGTAGACTGGCTGGGGTTTGAGATCGTCTGGGAGCATTATTTTGATGAAAACACCCCAGTTTATATGGAAGTAAAAAAGGAAAATATTATCTTTCATTTAAGTGAGCATCATGGTGACGGCTCTCCGGGAGCCAGAGTGGCAATATGGGGTGAAGGTGTTCCTGCTTATCATAAAGAACTCATTGATAAAAAATACAAATACAACCGGCCCGGACTTGAAAAAACATTCTATGGTGCGGTTTCTTTTACAGTAATTGATCCTTCCGGAAATAGAATTACGTTCGAGGAAGAATTTGATGAAGAAAAACATAAAGATTTAGAATTTTTCTCTATTCACTGATCCTGAAATGGTGATTCAGATCATGACTATTTCAGAATATTAAAACTACCTTTGTTCTTTAAATTTAAATATGAAACGTTCAGGAACAGCAGATTTACCCTTACACTATGGCAAAGTACCGCCATGGCTGTATGAGCGGATGTCTGTTCTCGGGCTTTCTATTATAGAAGTTATCCTGATGGATTATGGTAAAGATGAGGTGCTTCGCCGTCTGGCTGATCCGTTCTGGTTTCAGAGCTTTGGAGCAGTGATGGGAATGGACTGGCATTCTTCAGGAATTACCACCTCTGTGATGGGAGCTTTAAAGCGTTCCATCAATCCCAATTCACAATCTCTGGGACTTTACATCTGTGGCGGAAAAGGAAAATTTTCCAGGGAAACTCCTTCAGAGCTGATCCGTATTGCAGATCAGACAGGTCTGAACGGAACAGAGCTGGTAAGAGCCAGTAAGCTTTCGGCAAAAGTGGATAATACCGCCATTCAGGATGGCTACCAGCTGTACCTGCACAATTTCATTCTTTCAGATAACGGAAACTGGAGTGTTATTCAGCAGGGAATGCACGAATCCGATGGTACGGCAAGACGCTATCATTGGCATTCTGAACATATAAAATCATTTATTGAAGAACCTCATACGGGAATTAACGGTGTCTCAAGAGGAAAGATCCTGAATCTTACCGATGCTGATGCCTCAGAGAACCGACAGGGGATTTTGGATATTTCGCACACAGATTCGGCAGAAGTTATGAAAGACTTTTCCAGACTGATCCTGCCTGCGCATCATGATGTGCGGGCTTCTGATGTAGATCTGAAGCGCCTGGGCGCACTTTTGTATGTGACCCGTGAGCAGCAGCCTCAGAATTTTGAAGACCTGCTGATGTTGGAAGGAGTAGGCCCCAGAACCATGCAGTCATTGGCTTTGGTGAGTGAAGTTATTCACGGAGCTCCGTCAAGATTTGCTGATCCGGCCCGATTTTCTTTTGCCCATGGAGGTAAAGACGGACATCCTTTCCCGGTGCCAACCTACACTTATGATGAAAGCATCAGTATTCTCAGAAAAGGAATAGAAAAATCAAAACTCGGCAACTCCGATAAACTGAACTCGTTGAATAAGCTTCATCAGATTATTACTAAAGCAGAAAAAGATTTTACCCCGGATTTTGATGTTCAGGAAGTAATTGAAGAAGAAAGACAGAATTCATGGCGCTTTGGTGGAAAGACTGTGTTTGGTGATGCTCAGAAACCAAGCCCTCCTAAGCCTATTCAATTGTCTTTATTTTAATGAAGATCAGTTAACCCATTCAAAAATCTTAATTACCGTTACAGAATGACAGGTACCCACATAACGATTCCCTCTACCGGCAGGAGGAGATCTACGATTTGACGGAGTGGTATTTTGCGGTAATTAAAACAGCTGTTTAATTATTTGAATTCAATAAGTTGTCATAAATTCAGTGAACTATGTAGTATGAAATCACTTTTTGATTATTTTGTTTAATAATTATTATTGTTAATTCAATTAAAAATTTTACTTTTAATCACTTAAAAAAAATTGACCTGATGACCCATAAGTCTTTGGAAATATGCTATGATTTTCCTTTTTTTATGAAAGAAGAGCTTGATGAAATATTTAAGGCTCATGAGAAAACATCTTTTCAAAAAGGTGATTTTATTCTGGAAGAAGGGAAAACAGCCAATGAATATTATATTCTGGACAGTGGGCTGGCCCGCTCATTCGTTAATGATTTTAACGGAAATGAAGTGACCACACACTTTTTTGTAGAGAATGAAGTCATTATTGAGGTTTTATCAATGTTTCAACGAGTGCCGTCTCAGGAAAATATTGTCTGCATTACAGACTGTGAATGCTGGAAGCTGGATTACGATACTTTCCAGGACTTGTTTCATAAAATCCCGAATCTCAGGGAATGGGGAAGAGCATGGATGTCTAAAGAACTTTTTGATTATAAACAAAGATCTGTAGAAATGTTTACCCTTTCAGCCACCAGAAGATACCTGAACCTGTTGGAACAGAAATCAAAAGTCATACAGTTTGCCCCTTTAAAACAAATCGCTTCCTATCTTGGAGTAACAGACACTTCTCTAAGCCGTATCCGTAAAGAATTGGTTTCTCATCCCAGAAAAAATTAAATCTTGTCTTATGGCAAGTAGACTTTCATCAGACCTTGGTAATTTTGGATTAAAGATTAACACTAAAATTACAAAAAAATGAAAGTCAATCAGATTTACGTCAATTTACCCATAAAAGACGTACAGAAAACCAGAGACTTCTGGACAAAGCTGGGTTTTTCAATCAATGAGCAGTTTTCAGACGAGAAGGCTATCTGTGTAGTGATGAAAGAAGATCATATCTACACCATGTTTCTGAAAGAAGAATTTTTTCAAACCTTTACCAACAGACCTTTTGCGAAAGGAGATACCACACAGGTGCTTCTTGCCATTGGGGTAGACAACCGGGAAGATGTAGACTGGATCGTAAATACAGCTATTGAAAACGGAGGTTCGAAGTACAGTGAACCTATGGATCACGGATGGATGTATCAGAGTGCTTTTGCCGATATAGACGGACATCAGTGGGAAGTGATGCATGCGGATATGTCGAAATTGCCAACGGAATAAATCGATCAATATGGAAATACAGTCAAACGAGATCGCATTGGTGAAGCATCAGATAGGTATTACTTACAAAGTGATTTCAATCAATACGGAAGGCATTACTCATGAAGAATCAATGATTTTTCCTGATGGAGAGGCCAATTGCATGAATTGGGTTTTAGGACATTTAATTTATGTCAGAAATGGCTTTCTGAATATGCTGGGTGAACAGGCTGTATGGGACGGAGAATCATTTTCAGGGTATAACCGAGGAGCGATTCCTCTGGAGCGAAAAGATGAATTGGTAGATTTCGAAGATCTTAAATCTTATTTAAAACGATCTCAGGACCAGTTGGAAGCTAAACTCAATACACTTGAACGTTTCAGTACGGATCAGATTAGCGATATTGCTACCCTTTGCTTTCATGAAAATTACCACAGCGGGCAGTTAGGGTATATCAGAAGATTGCTGGGAAAATCAGGTGGAATAAAATAAATGAACAGAAGACTTCTTAAGGTCAGAAATTGTAAAAGTCTTTAAATACTATACTGTAAAGTCAGATTCCATTACCGTCTTTTATTGCAGCTATTAATGTGTTTGGGATGAGAATCCAGATATGCAGTACTCAATTTATCGCAGATAAAAATCTTTGCAATTTAAAAGCTTAGTTTGCCAATTATTTGCGCATTTGCGTTATCCGATCTTTTATTTCTAATATAAAAAAACAAAATAATGGACACACCAAAATCAAAAAAAATAGAACTCGTTATTCCGGCCTACAGAATGCATAGCCAAAGCTTTCTCAATGTTCTGGACGGAATTTCTGAAGAAGATGCATTGAAAAGAATTGAAAATAAAACGAACCATATTGTATGGATGGCAGGAAACTTTATCAACATGCGTTATGGCCTGGGAGCAGTACTGGGACTGCCGGTTCAGGATCCGTATAATGATTTGTTTTTTCAGGGAAAAGCATTGGATGAAAGTTTTAAATATCCAACATTGGCTGAATTGAAAGAAAATTTTCATACAATTTCAGCAAAAGTATATCAAAAACTTCACGAAGTAACAGATGAAGAACTGGATGAGATTTTCGAAATAGGAATGAATATTCCTTTTATTAAAGAAACAAAACTCAATTTTATCGGGATGTGTATCGGCCGTGAAGATTATCTCTGCGGTCAGATAGGTCTGATGCGCAGAATCCTGGATTATCCGGGAATGAAATATGATGTGGACGAAAACCTGAAATATTAAGTGATGGATCCTGTAGAAAAAGGCTATAAAAAAGTCAATGGAATTCAGATGTATTATGAGATCTACGGATCAGGAAAACCATTGGTGCTGATTCATGGCGGTGGTTCTTCCTTTTTGTATGATTTTAAAGAAGTCATCGAAAGACTTCAGGATCAGTTTCAGCTCATAGGAGTAGATCTGCAGAATCATGGCCGGAGTGACCATCGTGATATTCCTGAGACCTTTGAACAGGATGCTGACGATGTTGCTGCACTTTTAGCCGAACTGGCCATTGATAAAGCGTCATTCTTGGGGTTCAGCAACGGAGGAAGCACTGTGATGCAGATAGGATACCGGCATCCGGGAATTGTAGAAAAACTCGTTGTTGCCTCAGCATTTTATAAGCGGGAAGGAATGATAGACGGTTTTTTCGAGAGCATGATGGATGCCACATTTGAATCTATGCCGGAACCATTCAAAATTAATTTTCTGAACCTTAATCCGGACTTTTCAAAACTGGAAAATCTCTTTGATAAAGACTGTAAAAGAATGCAGACTTTTGAAGATTGGGAGGATAAGGTGCTAACCTCTATACAATCACCTGTATTGTTCATCAGTGGTGATCAGGATGTGATGAAGCCGGAGCATACCGTAGCAATGTGGAGGCTTGTAAAAGATGCAAAACTAATGATCCTTCCGGCAACCCACGGGATCTATATGATGCCTGACTTTGATGGAAGCATCAACAAAAACTTAATTGATTTTACAGTCAGTGAAGTCGGAAGCTTTTTGAACGATTAAAATTCATTATCAATAAATACTGGTGTCATTCGTGAAATCATTGCGATCACTTGTATTTAATAAAGACAAACAATAACTTTTAAATTAAAAATCATGGCTAAGTTAAATCCGTATTTAAATTTTGATGGAACAGCTGAAGAAGCGTTCAATTTTTACAAATCTGTTTTTGGAGGAGAATTCGCAGGAGAGGTTCATAAAATGGGAAATGCCCCTGGTACAGAAAATCTTTCAGATGAAGAAAAAAACAGAGTCATGCACATTGCATTGCCCATTGGTGGAGACCTTTTGATGGCATCAGACATTGTTCCCGGATTTGGGCAGACCCTTACAGTAGGGAATAATAACTATGTTTCTATTTTTCCGGATTCCAGAGAAGAAGCAGACAGGCTTTTTAAAGGCCTTTCAGAAGGAGGAAACATAGAAATGCCCATTGAAGACCAGTTTTGGGGAGACTATTTCGGTAGCTTCCAGGATAAATTTGGTGTTCATTGGATGGTGAACTATAATGACGAATACGCAAAATAATCTTATCTTTAACTCAATTATCAGAGAGGTGCCCGCTATGGGCAGCTCTTTTGTTCCACTATTAAAAAACAGAACTATGGACCCAATTACAATAGACATTACAATTTTAGCACCCGTAGACAAGGTCTGGAATTATTTTAACGAACCGAAACACATTACAAAATGGAACTTTGCCCATGAAAGCTGGCATTGTCCAAGTTCTGAAAATGACCTGAGAGTAGGAGGTAAATTCAAAAACAGAATGGAAGCTAAAGATAAAAGCTTTGCATTTGATTTTGAAGGTGTATACGATGAAGTTGTTCCCCATGAGATGATAAAATATCATATGGAAGACGGAAGAAAAGTAGAGGTGATTTTTGATAAAATAGACAACAATACAACTAAAGTTACCGAGATTTTTGATCCGGAGAAACAAAATTCTGTGGAAATGCAGCGGGAAGGCTGGTATGCTATTCTCAATAATTTCCATAAGTATGTTGAGAATCATTAAAAATATTTTTTGTAGCCATGATCAATCTAGTTATCATGTCAAAGAGTTTGAATTCCATTTATGCTGTGAGCTACGATCCTGAAGATGATTTTCTTCTGGGAGTCATTGCAATACCTGCAAGACGAGCCTTGAAAAAGGAAAAAATAGATTCTTTGGAAAAGCTGTCAGACTATTCTGAAAAGGAAATTCTACAGCTGCATGGTTTCGGAAAAAATACAATGATGAAGCTGAAAGATCACATGAAGGAGCATCAGATGTGTTTTAAAGAAACATAAAAATTATAAGCATAAAGTTGTTGCTGTGTCATTGCGAAATAGAAAATGTAAATCTACAGACGTAAAGACATCAGATTTCTTTTGCTTTACATTTTAACACATTTATTTATTGATATAAAATAATTGCAGCAGTTCTTATCACGCCAGATACAAATCAAAGATTTTGCGAACGGAATTCAGAAGCGAAATGAAGGATTTCAATACTATAAATGATGTAAAACTTTTAAGATTGGCCTACAAATAAAAACATACAAACTAAACTTAACATTTATGAATAACGATATTTTTCCATGTCTCTGGTATGACGGAGATGCCAAACAATCTGCAGAATTTTACTGTAAAGTATTTGAAGGCGAGATTACAGCAGACACTCCTGTAGTGATGAATATTGATCTTTTCGGACAAAGGCTGATGCTTTTGAACGGTGGTCCGCAGTTTAAAAAGAACCCTTCAGTTTCTTTTATGGTAATCTGTGAAACGGAAGATGAGGTTCAGAAATATTGGGATCAGCTACTTGAAGGCGGAATAGCTTTGATGGAGCTCGGATCTTATTCCTGGAGTAAAAAATACGGCTGGGTACAGGATAAGTACGGAGTGACGTGGCAGCTGTTTCTTGGAGAAAAAGCCGGTGAACAGAAAATAGTTCCTACTCTGATGTTTATCCACCAGAATAACGGGAAAGCTAAAGAAGCCATGGAGCTTTATACAAAGACATTTCCAGATTCAAATATTGGAAATATACTCACCTATGGAGCCGGAGGTGAAGGTCATGATATTCAGGAACCGGCAGAAAATGTACAGCATGCTCACTTTGTAATTAACAACTACAGTCTGTTCTGTATGGATAATTCTTATGATCACCAATTTGATTTTAATGAAGGTATTTCAATGGTTGTCATGACAGATGACCAGCAGGAGACTGATAATTACTGGAATGCACTTACAGCAGATGGAGGAAGAGAAAGTATGTGCGGCTGGCTGAAAGATAAATATGGCTTTAGCTGGCAGATTGTTCCTAAAAGGTTGATTCAGCTGATGAATGATTCTGATCAGGAAAAAGCATATAAAGTAGTTCAGGCGATGATGAAAATGCAGAAAATTATTATTCAGGATTTAGAAGACGCTTATAACTCTTAAAGTCATTTCGGCGTATTGTTTGATGTGATTTAGAGAAAAGATTTGCATATGAAAACACAGAACAAATCAGATTCTAAGTCAAAAGTCCCTAAAGAAGGTATATTTCCGGAAATTATCCGGGACGATTATCAGGGAAGCCGGAAACTGTCAGGCAAAAAAGCGGTCATTTCCGGGGGAGACAGTGGTATAGGTCAGGCTGTAGCCGTTCACTTTGCAAGAGAAGGTGCAGATGTTGCCATCATCTACAAAGAAAGTGATGATGATGCCAAAGAAACCAAAAGACTGGTAGAAAAGGAAGGGCAGGAATGTCTTTTGATCAAAGGAAATCTTACCCGGAAAGCTTTCAGAACCAAATGTGCCGACAAGATTAAAACAGAATGGAAAAATCTGGATATTCTTGTTAATAATGCCGGGATTCATACTTCAAAAAATAGTCTTGAAAAAATCTCTGATGAACAGATTCAGGAAACTTTTGATACGAATATCATTTCGATGATATCTTTCACCAGAAATTTTCTTCCGATGATTGGTAAAGGGGGGAGAATTATATGTACAACATCCGTTACAGCCTACCGTGGCAGTGATCATCTGATTGATTATGCTGCTACAAAAGGAGCTATTCTATCCTTCATCCGTTCATTGGCTGATAATCTGGCAGAAAAAGAAATTCTGGTCAATGGTGTTGCCCCCGGTCCCATATGGACGCCTCTTGTAAAAGAAGCCTTTGATGACCTTGCAACTTTCGGGAAAGATACCCCGTTGAAGCGTGCCGGGCAGCCTTCGGAAGTGGCACCGGCTTATGTATTTCTTGCTTCCAAAGATGCCAGCTACATTACAGGGGAAATCATTCACATCAACGGAGGTGACTTTGTCGGCGGATAGAAGAAAGTTAGAAATAACCTCACAATAACCTCACATTCTCAATCCCTCTCGACTCAGTCACTTATTATTCACCACTTAATAACTTAAAAAAATATATGGAACAATTATCATATGAAATAGAGATCAATGCGGAACCTGAAAAAGTATGGAGCGTACTCTGGGGAGATATCACATACAGACAGTGGACCACGGCTTTTACAGAAGGTTCTTTTTATGAAGGAACGCTGGAGGAACACAGTATCATTAAATTTCTTGATCCCAAAAACAACGGAATGTACAGCAGAGTAGAGAAAATGATTCCCAATGAGGAAATCACATTTCTACATCTTGGAGAAATTTATGAAGGCATCGAAGTTCCTCAGGATTGGGGAGAATCTACAGAAGCTTACTTTCTTGAGGAAAATGAAGAAGGAACATTGCTGAAAACAAAAATTAAGACCCCTGCAGAATTTAAAGCTTTCTTTGAAGAAAAATTTCCCAAAGCCCTATCCATCATCAAGCATTTGTCAGAAAATCAGCTTTAAGCACCGGAAGAATAATATAAAACCAAATCAACCACTAAAATTTATAATATGGAAACCTTATCTTATGAAACAATAATAGATGCTCCCCGGCAAAAAGTCTGGGACATCCTCTGGAACCCAGAAACCTATAGTGAATGGACCCAGTTTTTCGGAGCAGGCTCAACCATGAAATCCGACTGGAAGGTAGGAGGAAAAACTTATTTTCTCAATAACCAGGGAGAAGGAATGGTGTCTACCATAGATAGTTTGGACGAACCCAATCAGGTGGTCTTTAAACATTTAGGAATGGTAGATAAAGACGGGAACGAAGATACCCAGAGCAAAGAAGTCATGGAATGGAACGGCTCTTTTGAAAAATATTTTTTAATTGACTTTGATGGCAAAACAAAACTTCATGCTGAGGTTCAGGTCGATAAGCAATGGCAGGACCATATGAACACTGGCTTTACCAAAGGTTTACTGGTAGTGAAAAGTCTGGCGGAAGGGGTAAGCTTTGATTCCGTATAAATATGAAGCTGCTGATCATTCTTTTCGGAACATTCCTGCTGGCCTTACTGGGAACATTGATCTTTCAGGGAAACCTTGATTTTTTATTTGCGGGAAATCTGGGGATGGCCGTTTTTATCATTTTTACAGGTTTTTCTCATTTTAAATTCCAGAAAGGAATGGCGATGATGATTCCTGATTTTATTCCGGCTAAAATGTTTTGGGTATATTGTACGGGTTTTATAGAAATCGCTGCAGGAGTAGGTTTGATGATCCCCTCCATCCGGGAGCTTACAGCCGTCTTACTGATTGTTTTTTATATTCTTGTTTTTATTGCCAATATCAATTCTTCCAGAAAGAATATTAATATTTTCAAAGCAGATTATACCGGACCCGGAATGAATTACCTCTACTATCAGAGAATTCCCATGCAGATGATCTTAATCGTCTGGACCTGGTATTTCGGAATTTATTTACAGTAATAAAAAAGACAGCACATTCTGCTGTCTTTTTATTTTAGAATAAATAGAGGACGATGTAACATCTTAATGATATCAAATGTCTAATTATATAAGAGCGTTTGTTTTTATTGTTATAAAACTTAAATGTATCTGTAACTTTAACCTTAAAAAACAGAAGTTATGAATTTAAATCATAAAATTTTCGGTTCAGCTATTATTGTACTGTCTACCATGATGATCAATGCACAAAGTTCTACTGCCAAATTGCCCGGGGATCCAACTTTGCCATCATCCAGGGCCAATCTTGAAAAGCTTGTTTCTTACGACAAAGGAAACTTTAAATACAAAGTTGAAGATTATTTTGCAAGACCAAAAGCTTCAGCCTTTAAGATATCTCCTGACGGGAAATATCTTTCTTATAAAGAAAAAGACCAGGACAAAAAGAATCATGTTTACGTCAAAGATCTGAATTCCGGAAAAGTGACCAAAGCTATTGTGGAAAAAGATGATCTGATCAAAGGTTATGGCTGGCTGAACAAAAAACGACTTTTCTATACACAGGATAAGGGAGGAAATGAAAATATTCATTTGTACGCCTCTGATATAGATGGAGGAAATCAAAAGGATTTAACACCATTTGACGGAGTAAAAGTACAGGCGATTATTCCTATAAAAGATACTGATTTCGTTGTGGTAACGATGAATAAGAATAATAAACAGATCTTTGAACCTTTTAAAATCAATTTCGTTACAGGAGAAATGACTCAGCTGTATGAAAATAAAGATGTCAACAGCCCTATTGACGACTATCTTTTTGATAAAGATGGAAATCTGAGAGGTTACAGCGTTCTTGAAAACGGATTAACCACAAAAACCTATTATAAAGATCTGCAGACCGGAAAATTTAACCTGATTAAATCTGCAGACTGGTCTGACACCTTTGGAATCATTGAGTTTAATGAAAACTCCAAAAATAAAGACGAAGCTTATGTAGTGACCAATCTGGATAGTGATAAAGCGAGAATTGTGCTCTATGACCTAAAGAAAAATGCTGTGGTTAAAGAGATTTATTCCAATCCTGTATATGATGTCAGCTCAATAAGTACAGCCGGTAAAAACAGAAACTATGAACTTGACTATATCAGCTATGAGGGAGTAAAAGGAGAAACGGTTCCGGTAAGTAAATTTTATAAAGAAATAGATGACAAGTTAAAATCTCAATTTGGAGATAAGGAATTTGCGATTGTTTCCTCCGATGATAATAATGACAAACTTTTGGTTGTTGTAGGAAGTGATAAGCTATATGGAACCTATTACGAATACGACACAAAAACCAAACAGACAAAGCTTCTCTACAACCTGATGCCGCAGCTGAAGGAAGAAGATATGGCTGAGATGAGACCCATCGAATTCAAAAGCAGAGACGGATTGACCATTCATGGATATATCACACTGCCTAAAGCAGCATTGGAAGGGAAAAAAGTTCCTTTAATCGTTAACCCTCACGGTGGTCCTCAGGGAATCAGAGACAGATGGGGATTCAATCCGGAAGCACAGTTGTTTGCAAGCAGAGGTTATGCTACACTTCAGGTCAACTTCAGAATTTCCGGAGGGTATGGGAAATCATTCCAGAAAGCAGGTTATAAGCAGATTGGAAGAAAAGCGATGGATGATGTGGAAGACGGAGTGAAATATGCAATCGAACAAGGGTGGGCAGATAAAGATAAAGTAGCCATCTACGGAGGAAGCCATGGCGGATATGCTACTCTGATGGGGCTGATCAAAACTCCGGACCTGTATACCTGTGGAGTAGATTACGTAGGTGTTTCCAATATTTTTACCTTCTTTGCTTCCTTCCCGGAATACTGGAAGCCCTATAAAGAAATGGTAAAGCAGATCTGGTATGATCTTGACAACCCTGAAGAAGCTAAAATTGCTAAAGAGGTATCTCCGGTATTCCAGATTGATAAGATCAAGAAACCTTTATTTGTAGTGCAGGGAGCTAATGACCCAAGAGTAAATATCAACGAATCTGATCAGATCGTAAAGGCAATGCGTGCCAAAGGCTTTGAAGTTCCTTATCTGGTAAAATATGATGAAGGACACGGATTTGGAAAAGAACCGAACAGAATAGAACTCTACAAATCGATGCTGGGATTTTTTGCAGAAAATTTTAATAAATAAACTATTAATTAAACAATGTTTGGAGCGGAAGATTAAGGTCTTCCGTTTCTTTTTTTATGGTTAATGTCATTGCGAGCCAAGCAAAGCAATCTCAATATGATTATACTTTGATAATTGGAAAAATGCAAAGACGCTAAGTCTTTTAACAACAAGCTGTACATTTTAAGGCGAAGATTTTATCTCCGATAAAATTGAACACTGCATATTTTTAAATCCTCTAATCTGATTTTGCAAATGAAGCAGATGATCATGAAAAAAAATCTGCGCAATCTGCATGATCTGCGAGAAAAATAATAATAGATCGCTTGGTGAAAATCATATATTGAGCGAAGCCGAAATATTCTTGAGTCTTATCATTTTGCACAAGGATTAGAAAAACTTTGCGCCCTTGCGTTTCCAAGAAAAAACAATATTGTTTTATAATTTCATCAATCATCAATCATCAACTTAGCCCCGATAGCAGCGGTTACCCCGGAACATGAGTGGGAGAGCCGGAGCTTAAGAGTGTGGGAGAGTTGGGCGTGAGGAGTATGAGCGGATGGCGGGAAAAAGCTTCTGAAAAAATAACTGATGCGTAAGTTGCTGAAAATTTATGAGATAAAAACACTGATGAATAAAAGAAAAATTGAATTTCCAGAAAAATATTTTAAATTTATTAAAGTAAAAACAAAAGGAGAGCCGTCATAGCAATATGGAGGTTGTCGAAAAAATAACAATGCCACAGAAAGAGAAAGAAAGCATCATCTCGCAGACCGTTTCCAACTACGGAGGGAAGCTGATGTCCTATATTCGTCCGAAAGTGAAAAATACGGAGGATGCGGAAGATATTCTGCAGGAAGTGTGGTATCAGTTCAGTAGCCTTACGAATCTTTCTGAGATCGTAAACGTTGGAGGCTGGCTGTACAGGGTAACGGCAAATAAAATTACAGACCGTTACCGAAAAAAGAAAACAGAAAATCTTGAAGACTTTGTCTATGAAGATGAAGACGGCAGTTTTTCCATCAAAGATATTTTATTGATGGATGAAAGTGCAGGCCCTGAAGTGAAGATGTTTCAGGATGAGATCTGGAAAAAACTGTTTGAAGCGCTTGATGAACTTCCCGAAAAACAAAGGCTGGTCTACGTAGAAAATGAACTGAACGACAAAACCCTCCAGGAGATCGCCGATGAACAGGGAGAAAACATCAAAACCATCATCAGTAGAAAAAACTATGCTGTGAAGCACCTGAGAAACAGATTGAGAAAGTTATACGAAGATTTAAAAAGTTAGAAAAAGAAATTATGAATCATAAACACAAAAAAGGCTGGATTTTTTTATTACTGTGTCCGCCATTGATCCTTCTGGCCGTTACATGGATTGTAATGTCGCTCTGGAACTGTCTGCTTCCTGAAATTTTAGGGGTAAAATCCATTACATTCTGGCAGGCTATGGGAATACTGATCCTAAGCAAAATTCTTTTCGGCGGTTTCCATTTCGGCAAGGGAATGAGAGATTTTAAAGAAAGAAAAATGAGAGAGAAAATGGAAGGTCTATCCCCGGAGGAAAGAGAGAAATTCAAAGAGGTTTGGAGAAATAAATGCTCAGGTGGATTCTTTAACAGAAACAACGAATAATTTGAAATTTTTAAAGAAGTAGTAAAGTAAAATTTAAATTAATTCGTCTCTATAAAAAACAAGAAGTAGTAAAATTTAAAATTTTGAAAAAATGAAAAATTCAGCATTAAAAGGAGCTCTTGGAGCATTAGCCGTTGTAGGTGTAGCCTTAATCGCTAAAAAAGCAATACAAAGAAAAAGATTTATCAAAGGTATTTTTGATGAGTACGGAATTAAAGAAAAGTCACCTTTCGGACTGGCAGATAAGATCAGAGAAATGAATGACGAAGACTATCAGGAACTGAAAGGGAAATTCAAAAAAGAATTCCATTCAAGATGCTGCAAAAAGGATAATATGTGTGAAGCATAATCTATGCAGGACTAAATTGAAATTGTTTAATTCCGGCTCGGGAAGCAAAGCTTCCCGAGCCGGAATTTTTATTTAAAAACAACTCCTGGAAAAGTTTTTAATGCTACATTTGTGTCTTTGCAATTATAAAAATCAGGTTATGATGAGGTTCAGAAATGTTTTTATTGTAATACTTTCGTTTTTTTCGATCATATTGTTTGGGCAAAAACCACAACAAAAACAATACATTTTCTTTTTACATAATAAATTTCTGGAAGACCATTCTTTTGAGGAAAAGCATCCTAAATATGGAGTCGCAGAATATGAAACAATACTCAGCAAACTCAGAGATCAAAATACGGTTGTTATTTCTGAGAAAAGAAAAGCGGGGACAGATCCATCGGTGTATGCTGAGAAGGTAAAGAAACAGATTGATAGTCTCCTGAAAAAAGGAATTCCAGCTGGAAGAATAACAGTGGTAGGAACTTCTCAGGGAGGTTATATTGCACAATATGTGTCTTATTATGAAAAAAATCCACAATTGAAGTTTGTTTTCATCGGCGCTAGCTTCAAAGATGATTCTTTGGAAAAAGACAAAAACTTCAGGTTATACGGAAGAGTTCTTTCCATTACGGAGAAATCAGATGAAGGGCATGTGCGAATGTCTCAGGAACAGAGGTTGATCAGATCTGGGATTAAGGATTTTAAAGAAATAGAGTTAAATACAGGATTGAATCATGGTTTCCTTTTCAAAGCTCTCAATGATTGGATCACTCCCACTAAGGATTGGGCTTCCCGTAAATAAATACTGGTTGGGCTATTACCGTTTAGTTCTTATGATTGAAGTTACTACTCAATGATCTGCGAGATCTGCGAGAAATACTATTAATATGAAGTAGAGAGTCCTTGCTTGCCTGAAATGACAAACTCGCCTTTGAAATTTTATCGGAGATAAAATCTTTGCGCCTTAAAATATACAGCTTGCTGTGAAAAAACTTTGCGGCTTTGCGTTTTTCAACCAATGGATTACGAACTATATTGAGATTGCTTCACCTTCGGTTCGCAATGACTTTTTGATCCCTATTTCCAGCAAACTTTTGTTGTAAACATCAAACACAAAGAAAAATAAATCCTTATTTTTGTACTGCTCAATGAAAGATTACTACTATTTTCTCGGTATATCCCAGGATGCTTCAGAAGAAGACATCAAAAAAGCATATCGGAAGCTTTCTTTAAAATACCATCCTGATAAAAATGAAAACGATGACTTTTTTGCTGATCGTTTCCGTGAGATTCAGGAAGCATATGAGACCTTAAGTGATCGTGCACTTAGACGTACTTATGATCAGAATCTGGAAAATCATCAGAGAAGTTTCAGGTATAATATTCCACCTGCTATAAAAACATTTACAGCCAATAAAATTCACGCAAAAAAAGGAGAGGAGATTATCATCAGCTGGCAGACGAGTAATGCCGATGTGGTGAAAGTATTGCCTTTCGGATTGGAAAAGCCGTATGGAGAGAGGATCTTTAAAATCACAGAATTTAAAGACGGTAAATTCCAGCTTTTGCTTCATGCAACGAATTCTCTTTTGCATAAAACGGTAGTTCAGGGTATTACCATTACAGAGGTTTTTGAGAACGATTCTGAAAAATTCAAAAATTCGGTGGAAGAAATGTTTAAGCCACAGCCCAGAACAAGAATTAACAAATCAGGTCAGCCTAAGATTATGATGCTGATCTGGGGAATTATTATCCTGGCAATTGCGATCTATATGCTGATCAGAAATTTCAGCTAGTTTATGCCATTTTCTTTCTTCCCGGGCATTTTTTACATCTTTTCCCTTTTTTGAATTTTTTACAACAGGATTTCTTTTCACAGAACATTTCTTCGTTATTGAATTCATTATTGAATGCATAGACAGGAGCTAAAGGCGGAACCTTAAATGGGACAATCATATTCATGTTGCAAATATATTAATTTAGAATAAATATAATTAATAAATTTTCATAAAATTCTTTAAACCTGATGAATAGCAGTCAGGACTTGTTTTTAAAAGAATTAATTCAAGTAAAAATCAATAAAAATGACAACGGGTTTTATTCAATAAATCTTAAATTTTATTTTCCGGTTAAAATAAAAAAACTGTTTAAAAAATTATTTCAAGCAGGAGTCTGATCAAATTTTCTGAGAGGTTAAGTGATGTTTTATTGATGGTGAAATGATGTTATTTTTGATGATTGTTTATTGAATCATTATAAAATTTGTTTAAAATAAAATAAACTTCTCAGGAAGTCTGTTAAAAGATAATTTTATAAAACGGAGTCGGGAGTTTAGTGAATTATCGCCGGTTTCAGGCTCTTGTACAATCCTGTAAAAAATTGTAATTTTACCCATCTTTTTACAAACAAAATCTAATAAATAAAAATGAATACAGAACAGTTTGTGAGCCGTCACATTTCCCTTAATGAAGCCGATAAACAGGCGATGTTGGAAAAACTTGGCGTTTCTAGTATTGAAGAGTTAATTTCTCAGACCATTCCTTCTTCTATCCGTTTAGAAAAAGATCTTGAGATCTCAGAACCACTTTCGGAATACGAAATGCTGAACCATTCAAAAGAATTGGCGTCAAAGAATACAGATTATACAAGCTATATCGGTTTCGGGTACCACAATACACTTTTACCTTCAGCCATCCAAAGGAATATCTTTGAAAACCCTAGCTGGTATACGGCATATACACCGTATCAGGCAGAAATTGCACAGGGAAGACTTGAAGCTCTTCTTAATTTCCAGACTGTAGTATGCGATCTTACAGGTTTTGCACTGGCTAATGCATCTTTGCTGGATGAATCTACTGCTGCGGCTGAAGCAATGCATATGTTCTTCAACAACAGATCTAAAGACCAGAAAAAAGCAGGAGCTAATAAGTTCTTTATTTCTGACCTTGTCCTTCCTCAGACAGTTTCTGTACTGAAAACAAAAGCGGAAGGATTAGAAATTGAGATCGTAATAGGTGATCATAAAACACATCAGTTTGATGGTTCTTATTATGGTATTTTATTACAATATCCTGGTAAAAACGGAATCGTTTTAGATTATACTGAAGATATCGTAGAATATAAAAAACTGGATCTTCAGGTAGCTGTTGCGTGTGATCCAATGGCATTGGTAAAGCTTAAATCTCCTGCTGAGATGGGTGCTGACTGTGCTGTGGGAACTTCACAGAGATTCGGTATTCCATTAGGATATGGAGGTCCTCACGCTGCATTCTTCGCTTGTAAAGAAGATTATAAGAGAGATATTCCGGGAAGAATCATCGGGGTTTCTCAGGATATGTACGGAAAACGTGCATTGAGAATGGCCTTACAGACAAGAGAACAGCACATCAAGAGAGAGAAAGCTACTTCCAATATCTGTACAGCTCAGGTTCTTTTAGCGGTAATGGCCGGAATGTATGCTGTTTATCACGGTCCAAAAGGATTAAATTATATCGCTGATCAGATCCACTTTAAAGCAAACGCTTTGAAAGGAGGTCTTAAAGCTTTAGGATATCAGGTTGTAGAAGAGCCGATCTTCGATACCGTGAAAATGACAATGTCTGAAGAAGAGAAAGGAAGATTGATGAGAATGATGCAGGATCACAGACTTAACCTTAACTACTTTACAGAAGGGGTAGTAAGTGTTGCGATCAACGAAAGCACAACATTGGAGAAACTAAATTATCTGATGGCTTCTTTTGCTCAGTTCAAAGACAAGCAGACTTTCAAACTGGAAATCAAAGAAGGATACAGCATTCCGGAAGAAAACCTGAGAAAAGACGAAATTCTTACAGAATCAGTATTCAACAAATACCACACGGAAACAGAATTGATGCGTTACATCAAACGTCTTGAGAGAAAAGACTTATCATTGACGCATTCAATGATCTCTTTAGGATCTTGTACGATGAAACTGAATGCTGCTACGGAAATGTTACCGCTTTCATGGGCAGATTGGGGTAGTGTACACCCATTCGTACCGGTAGATCAGGCTGGAGGATATCAGCAGATGATTGCAGAGCTTGAAAAAGATCTGGCAACAATCACTGGTTTTGCAGGAACTTCTTTACAGCCAAACTCAGGTGCTCAGGGTGAATATGCAGGTTTGATGGTGATCAGAGAATACCATATTTCAAGAGGAGACCACCACAGAAACGTGGTATTGATTCCTCAGTCTGCACACGGAACAAACCCAGCTTCTGCTGCAATGGCAGGAATGAAGATTGTAGTTGTGAAAAACCTTGAGAACGGAGAAATTGATTTCGAAGATCTTAAAGCTAAAACAGAACTTCATTCAGAGAACTTATCTGCTGTAATGATCACTTATCCTTCTACTTACGGATTCTTTGATGCTAACATTAAAGAAATTACCAACCTTATCCACGAGCACGGAGGACAGGTATATATGGACGGTGCCAATATGAACGCTCAGGTAGGATTTACAAGTCCTGGAAACATCGGAGCTGACGTTTGCCACCTTAACCTTCACAAAACTTTCGCCATTCCTCACGGAGGTGGAGGTCCTGGAGTAGGTCCTATCTGTGTTGCTAAGCACTTAGTACCTTTCCTTCCTTCTAACGCAAACATCAGAATCGGAGCTAAAGAAGCTATTGACGGTATTTCTGCTGCACCTTACGGTTCAGGATTGATCTTAAACATTTCTTACGCTTACATTAAAATGTTAGGAACGGATGGTCTTAAAAAGGCTACAGGACATGCTATTATGAATGCTAACTACCTTAAGGAAATCTTAGCAGAACACTTCCCAATCTTATATTCAAACGAAAACGGAAGAGTAGCGCACGAATGTATCGTAGATTTCCGTCAGTTCAAATCTTTAGGAATTGAGGTGGCTGACGTTGCGAAGAGATTGATGGATTATGGTTTCCATGCTCCTACCGTTTCTTTCCCTGTTGCAGGAACACTGATGATTGAGCCTACAGAATCTGAAAGCAAGGCTGAAATTGATCGTTTTGCTGAAGCATTAATCTCTATCAAAAAAGAAATCGATGAAATTGCAAACGGAGAAGCTGATCCGGCAAACAACGTATTGAAAAACGCTCCTCACACAGAACAATTGGTAATCTCTGATTCTTGGGATAAACCATACAGCAGAGAAAAAGCTGCTTATCCGTTAGAGTGGGTAAGAGACCACAAATTCTTCGCTTCTGTATCAAGAGTAGACGAAGCTTACGGAGACAGAAACTTAGTATGTACCTGTGAGCCGATTGAAGCTTATATGTAATTAAAAGTTTTTTTAACAATAAGAAATCCCTTTCAGTAATGAGAGGGATTTTTGTTTTTATAGTCTTGCGAGCAAAGCGAAGCAATCTCTTTAACACAAAATTCGCAAAGATTTGGACTACTAACTGATTATAACGTTCGCAAAGGCGTTCCACTCAGCAAAGCTTAAACGATGTGTTTTTTCAGCAAATTGCGAGACTTGTACGGCCGTTGTCATTGCGAGCGTAGCGAAGCAATCTCAAAGCAGCGATGATTGTTCTATTTCGTTTTGATTAATTCTTCAAGTCTGGTCATCATATCATCCTTTTCCTTCAGCATTCTTTCGTAAAGTGCGATTTTCTCTTCATGTATTTTAAGAATGGTTTCTACAGGATTGAATACAGGATTAGTATTATGTGCATTGAATATTGAACCATTATCTAAAGAAAAAGTATTAGCGATAATATTTACAGCATGTTCTTCATCAAAATTTTGAAATGCTTCCACAGGAATTTTTAAAACTTCAGAGATTTTTTGAAGAAGTGGATCTTCAATCGTTTCTTTCTGTTCCAATAATGAGACTTTCTTCTGGTTCCAGTCATCACCTAAATCCAGTGCCAGAGCTTCCTGTTTGATGCCCAGCATTTCTCTGAATCTTTTTACGTTTCTTCCCTGATGTATCTTTTGTTCCATTTGTGGTTTTAAGCTTATTTGAAGGTTTATGATGAGTAAAGATAGAAAATTGTAGTGGATATTAAGATGTGGGGCTGAAAATTTGGCCAAATTCTTTTTGATGAAAACAAAAACACTTCCCAAAACTGAGAAGTGATTTGTAATTCTTATTTTATTTCTGTTATCTTCTTTTATAGCTGTAGGCAACTAATATGGCTACACCCATCGTAAGAACGGTTATCATTGAAATCGTTTCAATGGAGATTCCACTTTTCATCTGTGTGTTTTCTTTTTCACATGAATAAAAGAATAATACTGTCATCAGCAGACAGCCCAGGAGTAATTTTTTAATCATACAATGTATTTGTTTGGTTACTAAAGTTTTATCATCAAAAACTATACCGAGTTTGTAGACTAAAAAATATGGTGTTTTACAATTTTTCAATATTGTTTTTTCCTTCATCCCAATAATAACTATCCGGATAGATTCTTGCTCCAAAAACAGCAGTTCCCACCCGTACAATGGTAGCACCCTCTTCAATGGCGGTTTCCAGATCGCCGCTCATCCCCATAGAAAGTTCGGTCATTTCAACATGGGGAATGTTTTCCCGGATCATTTCCTGTTGCAGGTTTTTCAGTACTTTAAAGCATTTCCGGACCTTTTCTGTTTCTGCACTGAAAAGGCCGATGGTCATTAATCCTTTTATTTTTAATGTCGGAAATGTTGAAACTTTCCGTATGAATTCGGCAGCATCACCGGGAGCAATACCGAATTTACTTTCTTCATTTGAAGTGTTCACCTGGATTAAAACTTCAATCGTTTTCTTTTCGGCAGAAAGTCTCTGATGTAATTTTTCAGCCAGATCCATCCGGTCAAGAGACTGAACGCAGGTCACATCATATTTAAGGATATCTTTCACTTTGTTGGTCTGCAGGTGTCCGATAAAGTGATTTTCATGAGGCATATCTTTTAGAGCTTCGTATTTCTCCTTCAGCTCCTGAACTTTATTTTCAGCAATTAAAGTTTGCCTGTGTTCTAAAGCTGTTTTGATCCGTTCCGCAGAAACAGTTTTGGTGGCAAGCAATAGTTTTACCTCTCCCGGGTCTCTTCCGGATCTTTCACAGGCAGTTTTTATCCGGTCATTGATGATCGTCAGATTGTGGAGAATATCTTCTTTCATGACTGAATAATTGGTCTGGATTCCAGTTTTTTGATCAAAGCAGCCTTTACAGCCGTTAAAGCATGATCCTTTGCTTCTGCAAACGAAACAGAATATTTTCTTTCGATTGTTCTCATATCCTCAGGAAACCGGTTTAGCAATTGATCATAGAAGGTGTCAAGAAATTCATCAGAAGGCATTTTATAATTGATCTTCAGCTGAAAACGTCTCAATAAAGCAGTATCTATGATTTCAGGATGATTGGTAGCACAGAGTAACAGGGCATTTTCAGGATAATAATCGATCAGCTGAATAAGGGTGTTGACCAGTCTTCGCATTTCTCCTACATCTTTATCATCGCTTCCCCTTGCTTTTCCGATCTGATCCAGCTCGTCAAGAAAAAGTACAGACCGCTCTCTTGCAGCCTTATCAAAGATCATTTTAATATTCTGGGAAGTTTCCCCGATCCTGGATGAAACAATATTGCTCAGGTTCAGAATAATGATGTTTTTTCCTAAGGTATTGGCAACGGCTTTTGCAGTCATTGTCTTTCCGCAGCCCGAACTTCCCTGCAGCAGGATCTTATTGTTGACCGGAAGACCATATTCCTGAAGTTCCTTGATATAAGTGTGTTCTTTGATAAGCTGTATCAGCTGATCTCTGTTATCTTTATCGAGAAATACTTCATTCAGGTTAACCGGTTCTTTATCCTGAATAATAAGGTTGTATAAATTCATGATGATTGGATGATTCTTGAATAAACAAAGATAAAGCTTTATTGTATGCTGTAATATATCCTGAATGAGAATAAAGAGGTAGGCCAGAAAGAGAAAACAGATAGATAGAGAATTTGCTTACATCTGTGAAAGACTGCGTTCTAATAAAAAAGTAAAGCCAGACTATTGCCCGGCTTTACTCATTTGGATATTAAAATTTGTTATGAAACTAAGATCTTCTTGTTATGTTTTTGGGCCCTTTTACCCTGTGAGTAAAAGAGCAGGTCTGATTTCTCAGAGCAAAAACATAAAACAATATAATTAGTATAGTTTTGCTATAGGCTTATTTATTTTAAGAATTAGTTTCTTTCTCTTCTTGCTGTTGTAAAATATGAAGCGAATACAATCACACATGTTGCAATACCGATGTAAGTTACCATTTTGTTTTATTTTTAATTATTTGACTTTTTTTTATCAATCTTTCAATTGCAATATTACAGCTTTCAAATCACGTGCCAAAGTAAAATACCATGATGTATATCAGTGTGTTATGTGTTGATTATTTAATTTTTGTATGATTTTTTGTTTACAATAAGTTAATGTATTATTGTGAATTTATTGATATATTTATTGTTCTGTCTGTAAAATTATGAGAAAATGGTAAGCCTTTCGTAGCTTATATATTAGAGTTGATAAAACAAAAAATAAATAATGCTCAGCATAATACCTATGTGTAACGAACTTTCCCGATCTAAAATTGATCTGAGGGAAGTCGTTTTTATGTTAAGAAAATTTATTTTTCGACTTAATTTTTTTAATAAACACTTTTGTCACATTATCGGTTTTATGACAGTGCCCACTCTTTTTTCTGTCAAAAAGTGGAATAGGGTGACAGATAAGGTCATTTGAATCTGACAGTAGTCTTAAAGTACTGGAATGCTTTTAGTATTTTTGTACAAAGAATGAATTATGGGACGCAGTTATATTTTCCTTGCCTTAGCAATTGTATTTGAAATCATAGCAACTACTTTTCTGAAGAAATCTGAAGAATTTTCAAAACTGTGGCCTTCAGTAATCACGGTAATAGGATATGCCTGCGCATTTTATTTTCTGAGCCTCACGCTTCGCCAGATTCCGGTAGGAATTACCTATGCCATCTGGTCTGGAGTAGGCATCGTGTTTATTACAATGATCGGGATTATTGCTTTCAGACAGGTTCCGGATCTGCCGGCCATTATCGGAATTGCACTGATTGTGATTGGAGTGATTATCATCAATGTTTTTTCAAAGATGGGTACCCATTAAGCGATAATATCCTGCGTAGTCTGGAGTTTTTTCCAGTGTTGGGATCTGTTTTTGTATAAAAAGAATTTCCCCAGCTTGTATTTAAACTGTAAATATCCACGGAACTCAATGCCATCAAAAAGAGTATAAGAAATATCCGGATCTTCCTGTAGTGCCTGCCTGATCCCTTCACTGAATACGGTGGGACCTGTAGTGGCATGTACATCATTGGGATAACGGTGATTTTCTATATTATCAAGCATCAGCTCCAGTACTTTCTTTAAAAACGGATGGCCTTTGGCAAAGATAAGACCCCACTGAACATATAAATTGTCATGCCTTTCCCTGCTGATGACAGCCTGGTCGCTTTCATTGATGAGTTGTCTCAGAGGTCTGGTTATCGTACTGTCGATATCCAGATAGATTCCTCCCTTTTTATACAGGATGGCATATCTGAAAAAATCAGCTCTGGCTGCACCGATGGTAAGTTTATGATAGTTTTTTATGTACCTGGGCGGAAACTCTTCGGTGATGAACTTCTCAATATCGTTGTCGTCATAGAAAAAATAGAGATATTCAGGATTCTTTCTTTTCATGTTCCAGATATGAAATTGCGTAATCAATGGAAGCTTTTTTGTCTTGAAAGTCTGAAATATTTGTTTGGGTATGGCCATATTCTTTTATTATAGATATCCTTAAACAGGTTTTTAATTGTATTAAAAACTTGTTGTGAAAATTATTTTTCTAAAAGTGGCTTCGGTATTTAGATCGCATTTTACGGAGATAGTTAAATATTTAATCCTAAAAAATTAAACATTTATTTAATTTTATCAAATGATGATGGGCATCTGTTTGAAAATGAATACGTAGACCTTTTAGTGTAATGAATAAATCAATGACTGGAAGAAATTGAATAAAAAGATCCTGTCATAGAAGATATCCAGGCTGTTTTCAATAATGCAGTCTGTATGTATAGTTGTGTCTGTAACAAAAGTCTCTTCTACAAATACAAACCATAATTCTGAAAGTCCGTTTCGTCTTTTGAATTCTTCAGAATCATTACAGTCCGGAAAAGGAGTATTTTTAAGATCATAAAAAACAATACCTTTCTTTATTCCGTGGTGTTCTATAATATTAATAGGATGGCGGATGTAGCTCAGTACTTTGATTTCCGGATCAAAGCATTCTATAAAATGATGAAGGTCGATGAGCTGTATTACTTTTTCTTCTTGCTGTGATGCTGTCATAAAAAAACATTCTGAGGTTATTTCCCTGGTTAATTCCTGAAAGACTGCTAATTCCATATGCATTGATTAAATAATGCAAAGAAAAACAGAATAAGAGTGCATGAATTTGTTTTTATACCAAACACCCGGTATTTTATACAAAATCAAAGAAGCATAATTGGTATAATAAAAGTGAGGTTTTGTATAATATTATGCCACAACGTGAAGTAATGTCTATTTTTGCTGATGATAAAACCCTGTCTGAGCATATGAAGTACAGTTCCTGGAAATTTAAAGAAACAGCAGTGATGGATTTTCTGGTAGAAGAGCAGTATACCTTCCGGAGACATTTGCTGTTTCTGATATTCTTTTTCTTTTTAATATACAGTGCCAGATTCTGGCATGGATATTCAGGAATTTATCAATATTATGTTCTGTTCTTTGTATATGCTATACTGATTGCCATGGTATACATTAATATTTATGTACTGGTTCCCCGGTTTTTCTTTAAGACAAAATACATTACCTACCTTGTGTTTATTGTTTTGATGGGAGTTGTAGGGCTTAATATTATCGGATACGGTTTTAAACTTTTTTTTGCAGATTTTAAGGTAGGAGCAGTGCATAAAGAAGGAGAAAAAGGAGGAATCTATGAAGGGGTATTGATGTGTATTCCCATCATCCTTACTACGACAACCATAAAACTTTTACAGAAGTGGATTAGCGATAATAAAAAGATTAACGAACTGAACAATCTTACGCTGAATATGGAACTGAATGAGCTCAGAAATCAGATCAATCCCCATTTTCTGTTTAATATGCTGAACAATGTGAAGGCACTTATCCGCACAGATCCCGCAAAAGCTTCGGTGGTGATTGTAAAATTATCCGAATTTCTCAGGTATCAGCTGTATGAAAACAGTGAAGAAAAAACTTTACTGGCCTCAGAAATTGATTTCCTCTCCAATTTTTTAAACCTTGAAAAGATAAGACGTGATCATTTTTCATTTGATATTGCTGCCCCATTGGATAAAAGAATACTGAACAGTACTTTTATTCCTCCGAATTTATTTACCACTTTTGTTGAAAATGCCGTAAAGCATAGTGTAGATATCAGTGGAGAAGAATCTTATGTGAAAATAGAGATCCATATTGAAAACAAACAGCTTCATTTTGTCTGTGTCAATTCCAGAAGCGTCGGCTATATAATTCCGGATAAAAAAAACAGCGGGCTTGGGCTTGCCAATATTACCCGAAGGCTGGAGCTGCTCTATAACAACACCTTTGAACTGAATATACAGTCAGAAGATAAAGAATATATAGTCAACTTAAAAATTCCCGTATGATGAATTGTATAATAATAGATGATGAACCTTTAGCAAGGGCTGAAATGAGATCACTGATCGAAGAGAATGCAAAAATTGATATTCTGGGGGAGTTTTCAAATGCACTCTCTGCACTTGAATTTTTGAAGGATAATGAAGTGGATCTTATTTTTCTTGATATCGAAATGCCAATGGTGACCGGACTTGAGTTTGCAGAAATGCTTCCCAAAAAATCCCTGATTATTTTTACAACAGCCTATTCTCAATATGCTTTGAAAAGCTATGAGCTGGAAGCAGTAGATTACCTGCTGAAGCCCATCGATCCTCAGAGACTGGAAAAAGCCATTGATAAGGCAGTGCTGTATACCGGGCTTTTATCCAAAGATACAGTGAAAAATACAGTAGAATCCAATACAGCAGATTTTTTGTTTATTAAAGCTGAAAGAAGATTTTACAAAATAAGCTTCTCAGATATCAAATTTATAGAAGGGCTTAAAGACTATGTTGTCATCCATACCCGTCAGCAGAAGCTGATCACAGCTATGAACCTGAAAACCATTCATCAGAAAATTTCCGGGGAAAATTTCATCAGAGTAAGTAAATCATACGTTGTGAATGGAGATTATATTGATTCATTTGATAATCATAATATCTATATAGAAGACTCCGAAATTCCTCTTGGAGAAGTTTACAGAACCGAATTTTTTGCAAAATTTGCCGGAGGTCTTCTGAATTCAGACTAGTGTCTTATAAATAATGAGTAATAGGGTAGCGGATCATACATTTAATAAAGCTTCTGATCTTTTTCACAATAGAAGCTCCTTCTTTTTCCTTTACCCGTTTGTTTTTTGATCAGTTTTTGTCCACAAACCGGGCATATTGATCGGGTATGAACCAGCCAGTGTTTTTTCAAAACAAACTCTCTTTTCCATTTCAGAAAATCAAAACTGTAGTTTCTGGCTTCAGCAATAAGTTCTTTTCGTTTTTTGGCGGGAATATTTCCCAATAAGCTTTCCGGTTGCACTCCAATCCTGAAAAGCACTTCATTTTTAATAATATTTCCGACACCTGAAAAAATATCCTGATTCATCAATGCATCACAAACCATCATTTTGGGATTGGATTTGAGCTTCTTTTCGGCTTTTTCAGGACTCCATTGATCACTCATGACATCAGCTTCCCAATCGATAGAAGATAAAAATTCAGGATCAACAGTTTTAACGGAACAGGTGTAGAAGTACATTCCACCTTGTGAGAAAATAAGAGACAGACGCAGGCTTTTATCAGGCTTGGTCTGTTCATCAATACTGTAAGACCCGAACATTAATAAATGAATCCTGATTACAGCATTCTCAAAAACAAGATAAGTCTGTTTCCCAAAAGTACGGATCTCAAGCAAGGTCTGACCAGCGAACGGTTCTTTGTCGAATTTGGCATTACCTGAAGCTTCTGTTACCTGTTGACCAACAAAAGGCTGCAGGTTTTCTTTCATTAAAATAATAGATGGACCTTCAGGCATAGCTTTCTCTTTACGGTAGAAGTTCAAATACCGTTCCGTAAATCATGTGCCGGAATGCTACTTACAATCTTATTTTTTCTTTCCGACAAATCGTATGACAGAACCGGTTCCGTTATGAAACAGACCCTCATGAAGTTCAATTTCAGTTTCCATAAGTTCTATGATATCATAATTCGGAAAATCAGCTTTGATTTCATCAATGGAGAATAATGATTCAATATCTTTAGGGCCGCCTACCTTTTCGTTTTTGGCAATATATTGAAGATGATTCTTACTGAAAGCTTCAAAGATAACAAGACCGCCTTTGCGTAAATACTGATGGAGCATTTGGTGTATGGAAGACTTTATATCAGCAGGGAAATGAGCATAAATAAGCGCAATAGCGTCAAACTGTTCTTTCTGATAATTCAAAGCAGAGAGTTCTCCTACCTGGTAGTCTATACCTACCCGATGTTGTCCGGCAAGCTGTAAAGCTTTCTTTTGTCCATTCGTGCTGATATCAAAAGCAGAAACTTGCCATCCTTTTTTAGCTGCAAAAACAGCATTCCGTCCTTCACCTTCGGCAGGAAACAGGATAGAGCCCGGGGCGATATTTTCCAGCTGCTGTTTCAGATAGTGATTCGGCTCTGTTCCATAGGCAAACTGTTCGCTGTTATATCTTTCATCCCATCTGTTGAGCCATGTATTATCTGTCATTTTCAAAAAAATTTAATCCTGTTTTTTAATCCTATCAAATGTAAACTATTTTCATCTGTTTCCTGATGTTGAAAAAGCATTTATAATCATAGATTTTCTGAATAACAGACAGACTAAAAGCAGGACGAAATATAATGGTAACGTATTGTACCATCAGACAGAGCTATTTATACTTTCAGACTTTGATTACTTCCTTCTTCCAACTTCCTTCCTAATACCTGATTCTTCTCTAATAAAAATCTCAATACTATTCCATACAATTAAAATTTGGAGTAATTTTGAAAAATGATGAATTTAAACCAGATTTTCACCAATCAACGTACAGGAAATAATCCACATACCAAAGCTTCAAGAACTGATTTTCAGAGAGATTTCGACAGAATTATCTTCTCTTCCGCATTCAGAAGACTGCAGAACAAAACCCAGGTTTTTCCTCTTCCGGGAAGTGTATTTGTACATAACAGGCTGACGCATTCCCTGGAAGTATCTTCTGTGGGACGAAGCTTGGGAAGTATTATCGGTGAATTTATTGCTGAGGAATTTAATAATGAACTTACTGAAGATTCAAAGAATTTTTATTTATATAATTTAGGAAATGTAATTGCTGCAGCTTGTTTGTGCCATGATGTAGGAAATCCCGCTTTCGGACATTCCGGGGAAGATGCTATTGCAAGCTATTTTGAAAGGAATGAAAAAGATCTGAAATCAAAATTCAATGAAAAAGAGTGGGCAGATCTTGTGAATTTTGAAGGAAATGCCAATGCGATCAGAGTTCTTGCTCAGCAGCAACAGGGGAAAGATGCAGGAGGTATTCAGCTTACTTTTTCTACCCTGGCAAGTATCGCTAAATACCCGTGTGAGGCTATAGCCAAGAAAAAAGGAATCATTCACAGGAAGAAATTCGGTTTTTTCCAGAATGAAAAAGATATATTTCTTGAAATAGCCAAAGGAACCCAGCTTATTTCTGAAAGCGAAGAACCTCATATTTTCAAAAGACATCCGTTTGTATGGCTGGTAGAGGCAGCTGATGATATATGCTATAATATTATTGATATGGAAGATGCCCACAGGTTGGGAATTGTATCTACTTCCGACTGCGAAAACCTTTTCTTCGAACTTGTGAAATCTGAAAGCAATGATATTGAGCGTGTGAAGAGCAAACTGGCTTCCATCTCCAATGAAAATGAAAAGATCTCTTATCTGAGAGCAAAAGCGATCAATGCCCTGATCAATAAATCTCTGGAGATTTACAAGCAGAATTTTGAAACCATCCTGACAGGAAACCTGGATAAAGGACTTCTGGATATTTATAAATCTGAAAACAATGCTTTGCAGGATATAGAATCTTTTTCCATTGAAAAAATCTACAATCATAAAGCTGTTGTAGAAATTGAGAATGCCGGTTACAATGTAATGTATGAATTGCTGGATCACTTTATTCCTTCCATTCTTAAACCTGAGGAAGAAAGAAAGTCTTATGATAAAAAAGCATTGAAACTTTTGCCAAGGCAGTTTGTATATGATCATGGAACAGACTATCAGAAAGTTCTTGGGATCATTGATTTTGTTTCAGGAATGACAGATAACTATGCCACGGATCTCTACAGAAAGATCAAAGGAATTGATATCGGAATGACAGTTTAATATGGCTAGAAAGGATATTGGAAGTGATTATGGGTTTCATAATAATATGATACCCTGTTTCAATATATTGAAGATGAATTGCTATTGATGTCTTGACAACTTCTTTCTTTCAGTCCCCAATTTCCTTGCAAAAAAACAGAATACCCAGGTTCAAATATTATTTCTATCTTTATCAGTAACAATACTAAAAACTGAACTATGGGAATTTATCTGGCGCCCGTTATCATCTTCGGGCTTATCATTCTATTCGCTTCTTTCTTTGTGGTAAAGCAGGAAACGGCAGCTATTATCGAGCGTTTCGGGAAATTTCAGGCAGTAAAGCATTCAGGACTTCATCTGAAACTTCCTATCATTGATCAGATTGCCAAAAGACTTAATCTGAGAATCCAGCAGCTGGATGTAATGATTGATACCAAAACACTGGATAACGTATTCATCAAAATGAAAATATCAGTACAGTATCAGGTGATCAGAAACCAGGTAGGAGATGCCTATTACCGTTTGGAAAATCCGGAAAATCAGATCACTTCTTTTGTATTCGATGTAGTGCGTGCTGAAGTTCCGAAACTGAAGCTCGATGATGTGTTCGTAAGAAAAGACGATATTGCGGTGGCAGTGAAAAGTGAATTGCAGGAAGCGATGAACAGCTACGGATATGATATTATCAAAGCACTGGTAACCGATATTGATCCGGATGAGCAGGTAAAACATGCCATGAACAGGATCAATGCGGCGGAAAGAGAAAAAACGGCTGCAGAATATGAATCTGAAGCCCAGAGAATCAGAATTGTAGCCGTTGCAAAAGCAGAAGCTGAATCCAAAAAATTACAGGGGCAGGGGATTGCCGACCAAAGAAGGGAAATTGCAAAAGGACTTGAAGAATCTGTAAGGATGCTGAATAATGTGGATATCAATTCTCATGAAGCTTCTGCACTTATTGTGGTAACCCAGCATTATGATACTTTACATTCTGTGGGAGCCAGCAACAGAAGTAATCTTGTACTTCTTCCCAACTCACCAACGGCAGCAAGCGGTATGCTGAATGATCTGGTAGTTGCCATGACAACAGCCAATACTGTAGGAGAAGCAACCAAAGGAAAGTATCCTGATCCTCCTGAAAAAGCAACAGGATATTAAGAAAGGAAGATGAAGACCGGAAGAATGAAGTTGTTGCAGTCGAAGGCTGAGATAGAGATTTGTTTTAAAGCTGATTTTTAGATGAACATTTATACATAGGGATAAAAATTGTTGTTATCAGATCATAATTTCCAGCTTCGATCTTCCAGCCTTCTAAAAATAATAAAACGCTTCAGAATTTCTGAAGCGTTCTATTTTATTTCTTTGTTTTAGAAACCTGTTCTATCAATGTGTATTTTATTGAAGATGCATCTGCCGGTGGATTGGCGATCTTTTCTGTTTTCACTTTCAATACATACTCATATCCGGGTTCATAAGTGAATCCTTCAATATTGCTGTAGAAATTCTGCCAACTGTCAGATTCTTTTTCTTTCACCTGCATGCACTTCATACGGCCTGCACCTGCTGAGCAGTCTACAGTCTGTGCACCTATAATAAGTGTTTTCTCATTGGCTGTGGCAGCATCTTTTTTCGTTTTGGAAACCTGCTTTACCAAAGTATATTTTATAGAAGAACCGTCTGCCGGCGGATTGGCAATTTTTTCTGTTTTTACTTTTAATACATATTCATATCCCGGTTCGTAAGTAAACCCTTCAATGTTGGTATAGAAATTTGTCCAGTCTCCTGACGCCGTTTCTTTTACCTGCAGACATTTCATAGGAGCTACCCCTGTACAGTCTGCAGTTTGTGGTCCTACGATGAATGTTTTTTCATCAGCAGCAGAAGCTCCGGCAGTAGTTGTACATTGTGTCATAGCAAATAATGCTAATGCGGGAACTGTCCCTTTTAGAATTGTTGCGATCATTTTCATAAACCTTATTTTTGAACCATACCTCGCAATTACCATGCCGAAATTGAGTTTTAAAAATTTGTAGTACTTCTGCTATTGCTTTTTAGTTTTTTAATCACTTATTTTGAGAATCTTAATGATCATAATCAAAACACATAATTCTTTATTACATATGGATCATCAAATTCAAAATGAAAACTACAGGATTCAGAAACCTGAAATATGGGCAGGATATATTGACGATCAGGAAATTATCAATAGAATAAAAGATTCCGAATTTGTCAGAAAACAAACCGATGAAGGCAGAGATCACTGCTATTTTTTAGATAAGAAATATTATACCAGCAATACTGAAAACAGTGAATATGTCTGTATGGCTTACACGCTGAATGAACCTGGTAATCTTGAACGGGCCTCTGCTTCGGATATTATCGTAGAAGAAAATGAAGTTTATCAGCTTCACAGAATCAGTGTTTTGAGAGACGGAGTACTGATTGATAAGATTCCGGATACGAAAATCAAAGTCCTGGACAGTGAGAATCAAAGCGGAGGCGGGGTTTTAAGCAGCAATAAAAAAATCAATATTACGATCAAAGATCTCAGATTGTATGATGTGTTGATTTTAGAGGATTCCAGGATCAAAGTTTTTACAGACCGTGATTTTCTCAGAAAGGAATTCTCAAAGTATGTTTGGGTAAGCCCTGATAATTACTGGAGCTATGGGAGCTTTAAATTTTCTTTTATTAATGAGCGTGAGCAGACAATAGCCTATAAAAAAACATTCTTCCGGGATGAAAAAGGAAATGTGCTGGAACCGGAAATTAATTATCTGAAGAAAGGAGAGCGATTTGTGATTGAAGAAGAAAATTATGTCAATCCTGTAGATTCCGGGCGTGAAATTTTTCCTTTTGTAGATTTTGCTACAGAGGCTGAATGGAAAGAACTTTCCAATTATATTGTTCCTTTTTATGAGGAAATTTTCAATGCCTCTTCTTTAAAAAGCTTTGCTCCGAATCTTGTTGAGCAGTTAGATGCAATTACTGATCTGGATGAAAAACTTCAGTTTGCTATAGAATATGTTCAGAATCATATTTATTATGTATTTAATGCTGATGAGATGAACGGGCATAAGCCACAGGCGCCATCTGTTACTTACGAAAACAAGCAGGGGGATTGTAAGGCGAAATCTGTTTTAATGAAAGTAGTTCTCGATTATATTGGGGTAGACGCTTCAGTGGTATTGGTAAACTATAATGCAGATTATTATATTAAATATTATCTGCCGTCTCTGCTGAGCTTCAATCATGTGGTTGTAAAAGTAATTTACAAAGGTGAAGAACATTTTATAGATGCTACCATCCGGGATGAATTCGGGCTGATTGAAAACAGGGGATTTACATATTTTATGCATTATCTGGAAGTGAAACCTGATCAGGAACTGCAGATCAGAAAGCCTTACAGATATGACTACTTCTGTATTGATGAGAAAGTGGATTTTAATGTGCAGGGCAATTCCGGACAACTGAAGCTGACTACTGTCTGTAAAGGTAACCGGGCTAATGCCATGAGACGGTATTTTAAAAGCACCAACAAAAGAGAGATCATAGACAGCTGGAACAGTTTCCTTTTTTATTGTCTTAATTATTCCAATGACCGGAACGGAACGGACCTGAGAAATGTATTCCGGGATGCGGCAATTGATATTGTGAGTGATGATAAAAAACTGAATGAATTTAAGATACAATATACAGCCACTGTTGAAAATCCTTACTATTCAGATCCACAGAATAACCGTTTTCTGATGTATTTTGACCGGAATCTTGTCAAAGAAAATGTGAGAGATTTTATGCATAAAGACATCCCTTTCTGGCATAATTTCGACAGTCAGAAATATGAAATTAACCTGTATACAGACCAGAAAATAGATACAGATGAAAAATATACTGTTCAGGAATGTACAATAGCAAACCCCTATTTTGATTATAAAAGCCGTAAGAAAGTTACTAAAAACGGAGCCAGTGTGTATATAGAATCAAGTCCTTTGGTGAATGTTGAGATCCCACAGAATGAGTTTGAAAAATTCAGGGCTGATCACCATATTGTGGCTGACAGTAATTTCGGGCTGGGAATTGATATTATAGAACCGGGATTGATGAATAGGCTTAAGTTTAGTTTTAAAAAGAAATTTAAGTAGAAAATAAGATTTGAATTTTGAAGATTGTTTTCCGGTGTTTTCGGGGTTTCGGCGGCTTTGCCGCCGAAACCCCGAATAGCTTTCAAAAAGCCTTTATAATCTGGGGAGGATATGGATAAAGAATCTGAAAAATATAAATAAAAGAAACAGTAAAAAATAAAAAGAAGAAATGATGATAAAAATAGGTTTCACTGCTTTTCTTTTGGCTTTTTCCACTCTTTTGAGTGCGCAAAAACTGAAGAAAGAAGATATTACAGGATTTTGGAAGCTTAAAGAATCAGGATCTTATGAAAATAAAACGAGGGTAAAAAAAGATTTTGACAACTGCCTTTTAATGAGAAATTATACATTAAGAGACGATGGGTTTGCCATCTACAACTATATTGAAGGAGGTACGGGAAATTGTCTGCCGTCTGAGCCGAGACTCAGTCTCTGGAAAATTGTTGACAACAGAATTCAGTTTTATATAGGTAAGGATACCATTATTGAAGAGGTTATGGTTTCTTTTAATAAAGATAATACGATGACTTTTTCAAGCTATATTCCAACACCGGTGAAAGATAAAGACCCAAAGCTTGAAAAGGTACTGAATATGATCCATTATGATGTTCTTGAAAAACAGTATTAGAAAGAAGTTGACCTTCTCAGATGTTTGAAGAGTCTGATTGACGAGAAAATAAATTGCCACGGACATGCAAATTAAAAAAAGATTTGTATGTCCGTGGCAATTTTATTCCTCTGCAGATTGATTATGAGGAATAGTTTCTTTAAACTTTTGCTTACCGGTCAGTAATTCAAAAAACAGTCTGAAATCTGAAATTAAAGACCATAAAGGATACTTGAAAGTCGCCGGTTTATTCCTTTCAATCACGGCATGGCTGAACCAGGCAAACCCGTATCCGAAAATAGGAATATACCATAAAAACCTTTCTTTTCCTGAGCTGATAACATATCCTATAACGAAAAATACGAGCAGGGTTCCGATAAAATGGAAAATCCGGGTTCCTGTTTTACTGTGCTCGGTAAGATAAAACTGATAAAACTCCCTGTATGTTTTGATTCTTTCAGACATGGCGGTTTAGTTTATTGATTATAATGGTGTTATAGCAATAATTCTGCCGATTTTTTATACCCGTCTCAAAAACTGAAGATATTATTGTCCGGATTTAAAAAGTTGAATTTGACGCAAAAAAGAAAAAGGCAAAACAACAAATCAGCCTCTTTACAGAGTAACCTTTTTGTTATTTTGCCTTTCCGCAGTTTTGCTGCTTAGCTATTTTTATTTATTTGCTGTTTAATTCTTTTCCAAGCTTACTGTTTTTATATCCGTAGCAGAAGTAAATGACCATTCCGATCAGGAACCACATTCCGAACCAGAACCAGTTTTCATGGCTCATTCCGGTAAGAAGATATAAACATGAGCTTAAACCGATCAATGGGATTAACGAAAGATTTTTCACAAATGCTACAATACACATAATCAGGTTGATCAGGATAAAGAAGAAGATAGATGCTCTGAATTCACCCTCTTTAGGATCTGACCAGTCCATCAGAGTTTGGAAAAACTCCGGCTGCCAGTAATAAAATGCAATTAAGCCTCCTATAAAAATAACAGGGAAAATAATCTTTCCATTCACATAAGGAAGGTGAAATCTGCCTTTTATTTTTTCTTTGGCAGGCAGAACAAGCACTCCCGCACATACCAGTACAAATGCGAAAATTGTCCCGATGCTGGTAAAGTCAAGGATGAATGTTTTATCCGTAAATAAGATTGGAATTCCTACTACAATTCCGGTAACAATCGTTGCGTAAGAAGGTGTCTTGTATTTAGGATGTATCTTCTGAAATCGTTGTGGCATCAGCCCGTCACGGCTCATGGCGTACCAGATTCTTGGCTGTCCCATCTGGAAAACCAGCAATACGGTAGTAATGGCAACAATAGCTACAAAAGAAACAATCAGTTCCATCCACGCTACATTGGCATTGGTCTTTTCAAATATGAAAGAAAGAGGATCTCCTACACCGTCAAACTTTTTATAATCTACCATTCCGGTCAGCACCAAAGTAAGAGCAATATAAATCACTGTACATAAAACAAGGGAGATAATCATCCCTTTCGGTAATGTCTTCTGCGGATCTTTTGTTTCCTCAGAAAGTACACTTAGTGCATCAAAGCCGATATAGGCAAAAAACACTCCTGAAACAGCACTCATTACCCCTGCAAAACCATTTGGCATAAAAGACGGTACTCCTGTCGCAGGACTTACCGGCGTCCAGTTGTCTGTATTGATATAGGCAAAACCTACCAGAATAACCAGGATGATCACACCAAGCTTCAGGATTACGAGAGAGTTGTTGAAATTTTTACTTTCTTTCACTCCCACATAACAAAGCCATGTTATCAGGCCGTTGATGACCAAAGCCGGGATATCAACAATAAACTTTAAGCTTCCGATCAGTGGGGCCGTATTCCATGCATTCAGCAATTCTTTATTTTCAGAGCCGTATTGAACAGCTTTTCTGGCTTCTGTATAGCTGCATGTCAGATAATCAGGGATATGCATTCCGAGACGCCCCAGAAAACTGGTGAAATAATCAGACCATGAGAAGGCTACATAAATGTTTCCGAAAGAATATTCCATGATCAGGGCCCATCCGATGATCCAGGCAATTAATTCTCCAAAACTGGCGTAGGCATAAGTATAAGCGGAACCTGCCGTGGGAATTCTGCTGGCAAATTCAGCGTAGCATAATGCTGTAAAACCACAGGCAAAACCGCAAATCAAATATAGAAGGATAACACCGGGGCCACCTCTGAAAACGGCTTCTCCCAAACTGCTGAAACTCCCAGCTCCAATAATGGCCGCAATACCAAAAAATACGATGTCCCATACACCTAAGACCCTTAAAAGTCCCGTCGAAGTATCTGTATCCGAATAGATTTTTCTTCTAAAAAGTTGACTCATTCAATAACTATATTTGATTTGAAAAAAAGCAAATGTAATGATTTTTTATTTTGATGTTAACAGTCGTTAAGAACATTTAAGTAAAAATAACGGCTCAAATGGGTTTAATCTTTATAAACAGGTATTTCCACATAGCTGTCATTATACCAATTTATTTCCAGTGGTTCCCCTGCATCCTTTACCGTTTCATCACTTACATCTTTTCCGGTTCCGTAGTTGATCTGCCAGTTAGGATTTTTATTGACCCCAACCAATAGCAGAAGTTTACTTCCTTTTTCTACCTTTTTACTGATGAAAAACGAATTATTAACCGGAATTTGCTCCATCATACCAGGCTTAAGAAGCTGGCGCACCTCATTGTTCTTTGCATAGCTTGCCCTTATCATATGAGTTGACAGCAGAAATGGCTTCCCATCCGGCTGGATCTGGTATAACGAAGTATCGGTATCAAAATCTTTTTTGTTGATGGAAACATTAAAAACTCCTGCAAGATTTCCACTGATGATCATATCTTTATCCAGAACTTCGCTTTCAAAAGCAAGGGAGCTGTTCATTTTTATACTGTCTTTTTTGCTGATTTTATAATAGATATCCTTCTCTTCTCTGTTTTTTAAATCAACAGTTTGTTTTGTAAAGCTCTTGATATCAGGTTTATTGAATGCTGATGCGGAATTTTTACGGTCCTGAAGATAAAATTTAAGAGTTGAGGTATGCATCTTTTCCAGATCGGAAACATGTTTCCATGTATTGGTATTCATGACCTGGAAATTGATTTTATCTTTTAAAATATCAGGTTTTTTGCCATCCTTAAGAATATAATCAAACCAGGAAAAAGCAAGATCATCAATACTTATCCTGGCCACAGGATCAATAGGGGTGCCGTTCAGGTAAGTATACCCGAAATTTTGTGCTCCTCCGTGGTTATAAGGGCCTATCACCAGATAATGGTTTGCATTTTTATTATATTGATGATGCTTTTTAAAATAATACAAAGCGCCTATCTGATCAGCATCATAATACCCGGTTGTTGTTAAGATAGGAATATTGATTTTAGAAAAATCCTTTTTATAAGGAACCATTTTCTGCCAGTACGAGTCATAGCCCGGATGATCCAGCCACCGCTGGAATATTTTGCTTGGCTTGCCGCTTATCGTATCCAAAGCCCTGAATGCTTTACCGCTTTTATACCATTTTGTATTAATGGAGTCCCATTTTACGGAATTGGCAAAGTCGGCTTCATCGGTAAATTTATTATTAGTGACATATTGAATCCACTGAAGCATATAGCTCATGAAAATACTATTCCGAGCCGGATAATCAATCCCGATTCCTACGGCAACTTGGGGTACGATTGTTTTTAGTGCCGGATGAAGTTTTTTTACGGCCGCCCATTGGCTGAACCCTAGGTAACTTCCACCGATCATTCCCACTTTACCATTGCTCCAAGGCTGTTTGCTTACCCAATCTATTACCTCATAGATATCCTGTGATTCATGTTCAAAAGGGTTGTTTTCATCATTGCTGTTTCTCTTCCCCCGGGTATTGACTACCGCTCCCACATAATTATAGACTGCAGCTCTTTTTCCAAAAAAATCATCGATGAGTCCTGCATAGATATTATTGGTAAAAATAACGGGAAGAGGAGACTTATTCTCTTTTTTTCTGACAATGGTGATGGTCAGGGTATTTCCATTTTTTGTTTTAAGATCTTTTTTCTCAATAATGAATTTTTCCTGATCTTTTGAGGCCAGCAGCTGCATTACCTGAGGTTTGATGCCTGAATAGGTTTTATGGTTTAAATAGCTTCTGCATAAAGCCATGGCTGATCTGTAATCAATACTGTCTTTTCCTTTTTGCTTTTCCAGTGCTTTTTTCAGTTGCTTTCTTGATTCGCTTACATTTCCGTCAACGGCAAGACCTATTCTGGGGATCAGTTTATCCGGAAGACTCTCATATTTTCTGTTAAATACTGCCTGAAGCGCTTGGGAAAAAGAGATCTTTCGATCTGCTTCAGCCTGTTTTGCCATGGTGTACAGTTCATAACCCAGGAATCTGTAGTCCCCCATATTATGATCTGCAAACTGATTACGGTTTTCAGCAAGGGTGGTCAGAGATTTTTTATAATCTTTCGCCACGATCTGTAAACGGAAAAGAGCATCAGAAAAATCTACATCATTTTTGGGCTTATATTTCTCCGACTGCAGAAGAGGAATCACTTGTGAGGCCAGTGCCGGCATCTGTTTTTCCAGAATAAGTGAATCAGTTACAGCTGTTTGGGGGAAATAAAATTTTTGAGCCTGTATCAGGTTTACAAAAATTAATGCTAAAAGTATCTTAAATTTCATGGAATAGGGTGTTTATGGTATGTTTTTAGCTGCTGTTCAAAAAGAATCAGTTCAAAATATATTTTTGATAACTGTTTTCTAAAATTGTTTACATTTTATCAGACTAAAGTAAGAAATTTTATCATGTGACAGTGAAATCTTTTTATTGTTGTGAGATCTTTAATTTCCAGGCATTAAATCTGTTAAAACTTGCTTAAACAATAAGTTTTTAATATTTTCGTTAACTTATTTAGACTAATTTTCTTATATCGGGAAGAATGAAATCAAAAAAAATACTTTTAGCGGCTGCAGTCATCTATTTCGGAATCTCCGAGGCTCAACAGTCCCAATATTTTACACAGAAAGAAAATTACAGATTCAATCTAGCTGAAAATCTTTACCAGACCAAGATATACAACGCCTCCCAATACGAATACGCAAGACAATATTTCTACAACCAGAATTTGTCCCGTTCGAAAAAGGAGGCGGCGCAGTTTTTTGATAATGTGATAGGGGTTATCCTTCAGAAAAATCATGCTGAAGAAGGGTTGACGGCTTTCATGAAAGAATATCCGAATTCTGCTTATTTTGCCCAGGCCAATTTACCGCTGGCAGATTATTATCTGGCTAAGAAAGATTTTGACAAAGCATTGGAAACTTTAAAAAAAGTCAATCAGTATCAGCTTTCAAAAGAAGAGAATACCCAGTATATCCTGAAGCTGGGCTATGCCAAATTCATGACCGGTGATTCTAAAGGAGCAACGGATGCACTGGAAGAGGCTTATAAAACAGCTGATCAGTCCCAGAAAGGAGATATTGCCTACATGCTGGGGCATTTGTATTACAGCAACAGGCAGAATGATAAAGCTTTCCAGTATTTTGATTCTGTAAAAGATCAGGATAAGTTCTCTAAGCTGGTTCGTCCTTATTATGTGCAGATGTACTATAACGATAAGAATTATGATAAGGCCATCTCTGAAGGAAATGCTTTGCTCAATGAAAATATTTCAGATTCTTATAAGGCAGAAGTACATAAGATCATCGGGGAGAGTTATTTTATGAAAAATGATTATACCTCTGCATACCCACACTTGAAAGATTATCTGAGCGTACAGCAGAACCCGTCTGAAAATGATCTTTATGAGATGGGATTTGTGGCGGCTCAGTTAAAAAAATATGATGAAGCTGTTTCTTATTACAACCAGCTTCTGAACAGCAATTCGGCTTTGGCACAGAATGCTTACTATCAGTTAGGGAACGCCTATCTGGCAGTGGATAAAAAACAGGAGGCCCTTTCTGCATTCCGTTCTTCTTATCAGATGGATTATGATGCGAAAGTGAAAAAGCTGGCGCATGAGCAATATGCTAAGTTAAGCTACGATATCGGAAATCCGTTTGAAAGTCCTTCGGCGGTTATTCAAAGCTATATTAACGACAACCAGGATGCTGCCAATGCTTCAGAAATGAGATCGCTATTGGTGAAATCTTATCTGTATTCCGGAAACTATAAAGAAACCCTGAATGCAATTGACAAGCTGCAGAGCTCAACTCCTGATATCAATAAAGTGGATCAGGAAGTTTCTTATTTATTGGGAACTGAAGAGTTTAACAAAGGAAATTATGATGAAGCAGAGAAGTATTTCTTAAGAAGTCTTGCTTTCAATATCAATAAAGAATTTAACAGCAGAGCATTATACTGGCTGGCACAGGTATATTATCAGAAAGCTAATTATCCGTCTGCGATTGTTCGTTATGAAAAGCTTCTTAATGAAAGTTTCCCGGAGAAACAGCAGCTGCCGTATGATTTAGGATATGCTTATTTTAAATCTAAGAAATTTGACCAGGCTGCTACCTATTTCAAACAGTACCTGGCCAATCCGAAACCTGAGTTTAAAAATGATGCGGAGCTTCGACTGGCAGACATTCATTATGCCAATAATGATCTGAACGAAGCGATTGCTATCTATGACAAGAATGAAGATTCAACAGATTATACGGTTTATCAGAAAGCAATGGCTTTAGGATTCAAAGGAGATACCCAGGCTAAGATTACCAATCTGAAAAACCTTTTATCAAAATATCCGGATTCTGAATATTACGATGATGCACAGTATGAAATAGGAACTGCCTATGCAGCTCAGGATGATTTTGCCAACTCCAATGATTATTTTGGAAAAGTAATTAAAGAATCTTCCGACAAAGACCTTATCGCCAATGCATCCATCTACAGAGCGCAGAATTATATTGACCAGAATCAGAATGACAAAGCACTTTCTGAATTGAAATCTCTGGGAGAACAGTATAAAAATACAGCATATGCCCAGAAGATCGTTCAGGCAGCAAAACCACTCTTTACGAAAAACGGAGATGTTTCAGGATATGAAGCTTTCGCCAGAAATGTAGGAGTGAATGTAGATGCTTCTGAAATTGATGAAATCAACCTGTCTACAGGTAAACAATATTTTGCGAAGAAAGATTATAAGAATGCCATTTCTTATTATGAAAAGTATCTGACACAAAACCCTACAGGTGAAGGATTGTACCAGGCGAAGTATGAATTGGGAGAAAGTTATTATCAGACCAATAATTCAACTAAAGCTTTACTTGTGCTTCAGGAAGTTGCTGGAATTCAGAATGATTACCAGGATGATGCAAAAACTCGTTTAGCTCAGATCTTCATTGCACAAGGGAATACTGCTGAAGCGAAAAAGTATCTGGAGGATATCAAAAACTCATCCAATATCAGCATTAAGAACTATGCAAATGTTGAGCTGATGAAACTGTATGCAGATGAAAAGAATTTCTCTGAAGCTGAAAAATTAGCCAATGCAGTTATTGCCAATTCCAAGAACTCTGCTGCTGTAATTGAAACGGCAAAAGTGATCAAGGCAAGAAGTCTGATGAACTCAGGAAAGGACAAAGATGCACAGACTGCTTATACTTCTCTTGAAAAATCATCCAATACATCGGTAGCTGCAGAAGCATTATATGCAAAAGCTTATTACCAGAACAAAGGAAAAGCTTTTAAATCTTCAAATGAAACAATCTTTAAGCTTGCCAATAATTATGCATCAGAAGACTATTGGGGGGCAAAAGCTCTGGTATTGATGGCGAAAAACTATATAGGGCTGAAAGATAATTACCAGGCAAGTTATACATGCGATCAGATCATTGCAAACTATAAGGACTTCCCGGAAATTGTTGCTGAGGCAAAAGAGGTTAAAAAGCAGATAAAAAAGTAAAAATGTAGTATCCTATTCGTGTAAATAGTTATTATACTTTTTATATGAATATATTAATACACTCATAGTAATGAACAGAAAAATTCAATTATTATCCATATTATTTTTAGGAATTTCGTCGGTGGCGTTTTCCCAGATCAAGGAGGAAAAACTGGTTCTTAACAAAAAAAGAGAGCCGGAAGTGAAGAAGATCGAGAAGAAGAAAACTTCTGTAGAAACCATTAAGAACTATCCGCCGGAAGAGAAGTCCCAGAATCCTGTGAAATACACGATCACGGATGTTCCTGCGGTTTCAGATTTCAAAACATCAACCATTCAGGGTGAAGATGTAGCTCCGAAATTTGACGGAACAGCCCAGAATAATTATGTTCAGTTCGGAATGGGAAACTATGGGAAGATCCTGCTTGACGGAAACATTTCCAAGACCCTTGAAAATAAGTTTGAAGTAGGAGGAGATGTACATGTGCTTTCTACGAATGGCCTTAAAAAAGAGTATGACTGGAATTCCAAGCAAACTTCAGCTACGTTCGGGGCTTTCCTTAATTCTTACGGGGAGAAAGGGAAATTCAATATCAATGCTGAGTATGGGCTGAATAACTATAACTATTACGGGATCTATGCGATGACACCTTCTGCAGATGTTGATCTGAAGCAGAAAGTGAATCAGTTTAAGGTCAACGGATATTATGATTTCTATTCCAATGAAATTCTGAATGATGTAAGAGTGAAATCATCATTCCTTAAAGATCATTTTGATGCCCAGGAAAATCAGGTTTCCATTTTGGCTAATTTATCAAAACATGCTGTAGAATTAGGAAAATCAGGTATTAATCTGAACGCTGACCTTGGCGTAGGATTAGAAGCTGTAAAGACAGATTTTGCAATCAGAGACAAGAATTCTGCTAACTTCTTCAATACCAGCCTTACTCCGAAAGTAACTTTCAGAAAAGGAGATTCTTATTTGATGTTAGGTTCCTCATTCTCTTTTCTGAATGCCAAGAATTCGAACAACCTGATGGCTGAGCAGCTGAAAAACAATAAAACCTATTGGTTCCCGCAGGCTGAATTCCAGTTTGCTGCTGCGAAAGAATTTAAATTCTATGGTGGGGTAGACGGCGGTCTGAAACTTAATACCTACGGTGACCTTTTACAGGCTAATCCATTTGTGCTTTCTGACCAGTATTTAAAGCCAACAGAGACCAGATATCATTTTTATGTAGGATTGAGAGGGGATATTGATGAAACGTTCAAATACGACTTCTCTGCAGGTTTCGGAAAGATGAGAGATATTATGTTCTTCAAAGCCAACAATATTTTTGATGACGTGTATACGCTGAACCGTTCTGCATACAATTTCGCCAATACTTTTTCTGCAGTATATGATGACGGAAATGTAAGCGATATCAAAGGAAGTGTGCAATATTTCCCGTTGGAAAACTTAATCATCGACGGGGAATTGAGGTTCACCAAGTACAATTTGAAGAATTACGAGAATATTTATAACGTTCCTTTACTGAATGCAAGCATTGGAGCAAAATATACGATGCTGGACAAAAAACTACTGTTAGGATTCAAAGGGATCTTTGCAAGTGACAGAACAACAAACTCTTATACCATCGAAGGTGTGGCAAATCCGGGGATGATTTTCCAGTCTACGGAGAACACAAATGATAAAGTTGGGGGGTATGCTGATTTAAATCTTTCCGCAGAGTATAAAATTCACAAAAATTTCAGTATTTTCGCACTCGGAAATAATCTTCTGAGCTCAAAATACCAGACGTACAAAGGATATAAAGTCCTGGGTGCACAGATTCTGGGAGGAGTGAAGATCACTTTCTAATTATTCATAATTTATGAATACGGCTGCATAGTTTAATGGATAGAACTTCGGATTTCGGCTCCGACAGTGAGGGTTCGAATCCTTCTGCGGTCACTCTGCGGGAAACAGCATTTTTAGAAGTGCTGTTTTCTTTTTTTTTACTTTGTAACTGGTTGTTAATCAGTAATATTTGGGTCAGTGCGGAATTTAATTTGGGTGTTCGAAAATCATTTTCTTGAAATTCAAGTTTTTCGGCCAAAATCGAACACAATATAGAATTTTTTGTCTCATTATCACCTTTAATGTACAATTGAGAAAGGTTTGGCAAAATGTTTAGAACCTGGTCAAGCTTTGCTCTAATATCTGTATTTTTACGTGATAGCCTTTGATTCTGAAGTTCCATTTCAAGCTCATCAATTTTTTTCTTACTTTCATTTTTAATAATCTGATAATCCTCAAAATCCAATTTGTCTTCGAGATACTTTTCTCTAGCGATAGATAACCTATTGGTTAAATTAACAATCTGTTCGGAAAGTTCCCTTTTCTTTCCATCAATATTTTCCTGTATGTATTTAAAATTGCTTAATATTATCTCTTTTAATAACGTATTTATGCTTTCATGGTAATCATATTTCACTAATTCTTTTTCAAAGGCAGAATTAACCTTGTCTGAGCTATGTCTATAGCCGCACTTAGAATTACAGTGATAGTAATAATAAACATTTTTCTTGCCTTTGGATCCGCTACCTGAAATATGTCCTCCACATCGTGGACATTTTAAAAAGCCTCTCAGTGGAAATTCATTTGCAGTGATAATTTTACCTTTGGGTCTTTCAGTCCAAGTTTTTCCACTTAAAACATTCTGCACTTTATAAAATAGGCTTTCTGATATCAAACTTTCATGATTGGCCTCAACAATACAGGCCTCCTCGTCTTTGTATGCTTTAATATATATTTTGCCAATATAGACCGGATTTTTTATTGCTCTGTAAAAAGAAGTACTGCTAATTTTTGCGCCTTCCATCTTATTCATTTTAAGTCTTATCTGGTTGGTCGCATATTTACCCTTAGCAATTTCATTAAATGCCCACCGCATATTTGAAGCCTCAGGTTCTTTTAGGGCTACATATTTTCTTCCATCTTCAGTACATTTATTAATATAACCATAAGACGCGGTGCCCATCAGTCTTCCTTCTTTTTGAGCTCTTCTCATCCCATAGAAAGTATTAAGTGCTCTTCGATCATTTTCTACCTCTGGTGCAGCTAAATAGATGGCAAGCATCATTTTGTTTTCCGGTATAGACATATCCAAAGGTTGTTCTATAGCTTGAGGTGAAATATTATTACTCAACAGTAATTTTATCATTTGATAGGCATCACCAGCGTTTCTACTAAAACGATCCCATTTAGTAAATAAAACTAAGTTGGATTTCAGATTTCTTTTTTTGATATAATTGATATATTTAGTCCACTCTGGGCGATTGAAGTTCTTAGCTGAATGATCTTCGAATATTACTTGTCCAATAGTAATTTGGTTTTGATGACAATATCTTTCCAATCTTTCATGCTGATCACGTTGAGAATAGCCTTTGTCAGCCTGTTCATCAGTAGACACTCTTATGTATAAATCTGCTATCTGCATAATCTTTCTGTTTTTATTCAAAGTGATAGTAATCAGTGCAATATATGAATTATTTAGAAATGAATTCTTTTATTATAAGTTCTGCAACCTTATGCATAATATCGGAAATTTCCTTTACCTCCTCATCTGTTAATTTGAAGCCAGAATCTAAAAGTATTTTTTTTGACTTTTCGAATGAAAGCTTTTGAATGCCATTGTACCGATATAAAGATTGTGGTAATTCTTTACTAATAGAATTATCCTTTCTTGTCTTTATATGGTGATTTCTCTTCATGAATTTTATGTGTATGTAGAGATACCGACAGTATTCATTTTTATTCTGACTTAAAGTATAATTATTGACAGTGTAAAACGAGAAATTTGCTTTTTATGGATATTAATGTCCGTTGTTGGCCGATCTTACCATTAGCAATTTCCAAAAACCTTATGTTAACCGAAAAACGAGCGGCTTTTCTTGTAGGTTTAAATTTTCAGTATAAGGTGTGTAGAACCTAGTAGGATAAATTTCAGTTGTGCTTTTAGACAATGCTAAATTATTATAGATAAAAATATTTTCTCAATAAACCGGTAAAAAGGCAGCTAAGGTATACAGTTCAGCCCTTACTTAATCCAGTCAAAAGACTACGGCATAAACGGTTTCCTCCCTAAAGGTACCCTCCAATTATTCCGTTTCCTTTTGACTTTTTCTATTGCCCTATAAAATTATCTGCTTTCTTTTTTCCGGTTTTTCTTTTGAAAAATATTTAGCGAAGCCCACGAGGGCTTTCAGAGAAAGGAAGGAGAAGAGATTCAAAACATATCAAAATGTGCAATCTTAAAAAGAACAATTATGAACATTATCGGAAGACTGACAAGAGATGCTGAAGTCCGCACTCTGTCAAACAAAAAACAAGTAGTCAATTTCTCGATTGCTACCAATGACAATTATCGCAACAAACAAGGCGAGCGAATCGAACAGACAACTTTTTTTGACTGCTCCTATTGGATTTCTTCAAAAGTAGCTGAAATACTTAAGAAAGGGACATTAGTGGAGCTTATTGGAAGAGTTTACACAAGAGCATGGATTGGAAAAGATGGACAAGCACACGCTGGTCTGAACTTCCATACATCACAAATTAAATTACACAGTAGTCATAAAAGAACTGAAGGTAAGTCTACACCCATCAACAAGAGAAATGATAAGGAAATCGGTCAACCTAAATCCAACGAAAGTGATAAGGATGATGACCTTCCATTTTAAGTCAATCAAAACAATTTTATAACATTTAATAACAATATCATGGCACATAATTTAAATTTCAACAACCGAACAGGAAAATATTCATTTTTCAGCGTAAAAGAAAAAGTATGGCACAACTTAGGGCAGATTGTAGAAGAACATCCGACAAGTGAAGAAGCCATTAAATTTGCGGGGCTTGATTACGAGGTAGAAAAATCTCCTCTATTTACGAAAGGTACAGGGCTAGTAGAATTTCAAGACGGACTAAAAGTGAGTGATTCCGAATTGGAAGTTCCAAACTATTTTGCCAATATCCGCACTGATAATAATACTGTATTAGGTGTAGTTGGTAAAGATTATCATATTGTACAAAACCGTGAAGCATTTTCTTTCTTCGATTCTATTGTAGGAGGTGGTAATGGTATTCTGTACGAGACTGCGGGAGCATTGGGAAATGGAGAGCGAATTTTTATTACCGCTAAACTTCCCGATTATATCCGCGTAGGAAACGGGGACGACATTACAGAAAAATACATTTTTTTGACGACCTCACATGACGGAAGTGGAAGTATTACCGCTGCATTTACTCCCATTCGTATTGTTTGCCAAAATACTTTGAATGCTTCACTCAAAAATATGAGTAATGTCGTAAGGATAAGACATACATCAGGCGCAAAACAACGTTTGGAAGATGCTCACAAAGTCATGGGGTTAGCAAATAAACTAAGCAATCAATTAGAGGAATCTTTTAATTATTGGGCAAAAATTAAGATTGGTGACGCTGAAATGAAAAAATTAATTCAATTGGCACTTTCCCCCAATAAAGAAACTTTAAACCATCTGCAGAAAGGAAATGGTGAAGAATTGTCTACGGTTTTTAAAAACACAGTGGATGATGCATTTGCCTATGCGATGATGAGTGATGCCCAACAAATGGAAACCACGAAAGGGACCTTATTCGGTGCTTACAATGCGGTAACAGGTTTCTATCAGAATGTAAAAACCTACAAAGATGACGAAGCCAAATTACAATCCATAGTTATGGGCGGAACAGCTCAAATGAAGTCTCTAAAAGCGTTTGAGCTTTGTGAAAACGTTGCTCATTTTGGAGTAGACATTTTAAAAATGAACTGAAAATAATTTATTAATTAAAACATACGGTAAATGCAAGTCTCCACCGTATAGGAGCATATCAAATGAAATTCAATATTGTAAATGAAATAAAATTAAGCTATTCAAGAAAAGGTAATTCCGACAAAGTAATCAGTAATTCATATGATGCGGCAGAGGTATTTCGACAACATTTTGATTCTGATGAAATAGATTATAGAGAATCTTTTTTCGCTTTATATTTAAATCAGAGTAGTAAGGTTTTAGGAATAAGAAAGATTTCTGAATCCGGAATTTCTTCAACTATAGTGGATGTTCGGATAATTATGCAAACAGCCCTTCTCTGTAATGCTTCTTCTATAATTGTAGCACATAATCATCCATCTGGAAATTTAAAACCCTCTAATGAAGATTTAAAAATTACAAAGAATATAAAAAATGCATCCGAATTCTTAAATATTAAATTACTAGATCATTGCATTTTAACATCGACAGATTATCTGTCTTTTGCTGATAACGGATATTTGTAAAATTTCTAACTAATAAAATAAACGACAATATTGAATTGTCGTTTATTTAAAACTTTCGGCGAAAAGACAATTCCTTCCTGTGGTCGGAAACGTCTTTTTGCAAGTCATTAAGAGTAACCCTATTGATGAAAATTTTCTCACTTAAATTTTTTCAAAAAGGTTACAGTTATTTCGAGAGGCTACTTCTTACAGCCTGTAATGGGAAGAAAAATTAAAGGTTATTTCTGATGAAATAGCCTAATACATTATATTTTACATTATACAGTTTCTGCGTTTTGAGGACTAAACTGTATGCTCAGCTTTTGCTCATTTCCCATATTGTCTGAAATCCAAATGTCAAAACTTTGAGATACTGTTGATTCAGAAGTATAATATAACCTAAATTCCTTTTCAGTCAGGAGATATGAATCGTTGGGTAAAAAATGAGGTTCATTGAATAAACGTAATGTACCCTTTCCATCAAACTGAAAATACCTGAAGAAATACTCAGTTTCACTATAGTTACCAACAGAAATAATGCGACATCTGATTTCCACAGTTTCTCCGTTAGCAATGTATTTTGAAACAGGCATTATTTGCACTTCAAACGAAAAATTTTTCTGTACCTGTAATTCATCTTCTGAACAAGATGAAAAACAAAGCTCGACTGCAAACAAAGTTGCCATAAGGTACATAGCGGCAAATAAATGTTTTTTGATATTGATTACATTTTTCATAATAATCTTTATTTTATAAGTTAAATCTGATTCCAAGACCAACGCCAGGTCTTATTTTTTCAAGTGAAGTATTCTATACTATTTTTGCTTTATAAAAGCCTGTTAAAATAATCCGATCCGACAGATAGGTTTCAACACTAAGTTTTACACTTCCCCCATACACCCACGATGATTCATTCAAGAGTACGGCTCCGTCATAGAGTAGTGTCTCACTTTTATTAATATTCTCATATCCTCCGGTGGCGGAAAATGTAGAATTGATTAAAAAGCTTTTTGTCAGATCCGCAATCAAATTAAAACTATAACCGAATTCAAGACTGTAGTTTTCAACTGGAACATCAATCTTTTTATACGGAATGATCTGTCTGCCGTATTCAAATGAATAAATCGAATAGTTCCCTTTTTTTGAATAGATAATAAAATCGGTATTGACGAAATAATTTCCGGATGACTTTTTCAACAGTAATCCTGTATTGATTCCGATACTTTTTTGCTTCGGTAACATTCTTTGTGCTTTGACTGCGTAAAAACATAAAAACACTGTTATTAACGATAATAAACTCTTCATGTTAGTTTAGTTTTAATTGAATATCATTGACCACTTTGGCACTGATCAAATCTGAATTTTCTATCTGAATCTTCTGATGTCGTCCGCCATCTTTTTCCATCAATTCAATCTCTACTATCTGATCTTCTAAAAGCGTAAACTGGTCCATGAGATAAAGAAATTCACCGTCGGATTGGTAGTTGACTGTAGGGTTAGGAGAATAAGTCCTGAGAGGAGATAATACCCTATCCTGAACGACAGTTCTTTTTAGATTCTTTTTGTCGGTAATTTTGAAAGTGACAAAATCAACGTCAAAAGAAACATTGCTTTTGTTTTTAATTTGAAAAATAAAATAAAACTTTCCTTCATGTACATACAGAGATTTTAACAGAAACTGAATTCCAAAACTTTTTGAACCAATGTGCTTTACTGTTCTTTTGGGAAGTTGGTACAAGGTTTTTATCAATAATTCAGTCAATGATGAAGATTCTCCCTTAAGTTCTTCAAACAGGACATCTGTAGAGTATTCTTTTTCCTGATTTCGTTGTAATTTCAGAAGGTCATAATTCAGAGTGTCTGGATAAGAACTGTAAAAAACATCAAAATTGTAAAATTTACCATCCTCAGTAATGACCGAAAAGTTTGTTTCTTCGTCGAAATCTCTTACTGAGGATTTTATTCTGAGAACATTCGCTACATCGTCCGCTTTATTGGCAATCAAATTTTCGCTTCCCAGATCCACGTATCGGATGGGAGATGGAAATAATAAATGTGTTGTTTTATTGTACGTAACTTCCATCTTGTAAGGTTCCAGTTTGGCCTGAGAAAGCGATGCGAAACCTGAATTTTCCTGAGCTGCTAATCTGCAGATACCGAAGAGTATCAACAGAACCGAGAAACATATATTAAGTCGTATTTTCATTAATTTTAATTTAAAGGTTAATTATTTTTTTGAAACTAAAAGCACCTGATGCCCTGCCTTAACAGTAACTTTAGGCTGTCTTACTTTCTTTTGAAAGTATCCTGAAACTCCCTGAACCAAACCTCTGGTGAGATCGGCAGCAACCTGTTGTCCTGCCGATTGGGTCATCATAATATTGGTGCCGGAATTCTGGCTCATGTTGGATGCTATATCCTTAATAGCGGTCTGTTCTGAAGAGTAGGGAATGTAAAGCCCCAGCTGCCCATCATTATCATGAATATTAATCTCGACAGGGGTTATAGTGCCTTTGTATTCAATGCTTGAAATTGCGAGTAACAATCTTCCTCCCTGAAACTTTCCTGCTGCTTTTAACACAGTACCTGAAGGAATGGTTGTCTTTCCAAGGAGCAAACCTTGTGTTAGTCGTAAGGGCACCATACTTTCATTTACCAATGTCATGGTTTCATGTATTACTGCATGGATACTGTTGTTATTTTGGGGTACAGTATTTTCCTGTTCATTCTGTAACCCCGCAAATCGATTATGACTGATGGATGCTGAAAACGTACTGTCTGAAGGTTCTCGATACAAACTGGATACGACGTTGCGTTTTTGAAGTTGTACTGCCGTTATTTTAACTTTGTTTTCTTCGGGCACTCCCTCGGAAGTTTTCTTAGGTTCAGGTTCTTCCTGCTGTTTTGGCGCAGGTAGATATTTTGCAGCCATCTGATAAGACTTTTCCATCAATTCTAACTGATCATTAATTCCTACAGTACTTGGAACTGCATCCTTGTGTGAAATTTCATTCTTAAGCCTGTTAATTTCCCTTTTTAATTGAGTAACCTCATGGTCGTCTTTGCTGTAAAATGAGCTTAATGTTTGTTGTGCATTACGGTAGCTGTTTAAAGCATTCTGATCTGCGTTCGTATTGTTATAAGATTCTGGAGATAGAGCGGTCAGCTGATTCGAGCCGTTTGATTCACTCCAATAATCTGAGAGGCTTGTCATAGCATTTCTTTTTTCTTCATTTTTCTGCTCCAACAATTCTAGCTCATACGCCTTCTGCTTATCTGCTTGTAATTTGTCATCCGCGGCTTGTGGCACTTCAGCATTTAAACCTACCTCTTGATTAGTTGTTTTATCATCTTTTGGTTTAAAAATCAGATACAAGGATCCCATACAAGCAATGAACATTAAAAAGTAAATGATCGGCTTTTTAAATTTTTCCCACCCTGGCTTACGATCCAAAGGTTCATTTTCGTCTGAGGAATGTATACTTCCTTCAGTGATTCTGATGTGACTTGTCTCTTTCATGGGGATGTTTATGGGGTGAATAATTAGCTGGGTTTTCAAGCGGCTGATGTTGCATCTTTATCTTCTTTGGAATGTTATTGATATGTCCAACTGAAAGAATGGTTCGACTTTTTGAATCTTTTGACCATAGATGAATAACCGTTAAAATCGTCATTATCGCATACCCTGCAAAAAATATCTTGGTCAAAGAGCGTTGTCGTTTGGTAGGTAAAGATTTCCATTTCCGTTCTGCTTTTTTAACGAATTCCTCTATTTTTAATCTTAATTTTTTCATATAGCTGTTTTTATCGGTTAACAGTTTCAACATCTTTGTTCTCAATGACATTGAATTTTTCAATCGTAAACCCCTGAGGGTTGCTGTCTGACCTCACGGAATTGACCAGTTGACAATTCGTTACAAGATTTCGGATCGTTAAATTACTTGCGCGGATAATGAATTGCTTCCCATAAGTTTTTACAGCATAGGGATAGTTGTTAAAATCTGCTACTACACTGTCAATTTCAACGCGCTGTTGAATATTTCCGCTGATGATCCTATTGTAATACCCTTTCTCAGAGAGATCCTTATAGTAATTGAATGCAGATTGGTCGGCCATATTAAAAGCTCTTTTTACATTGCTCTCAATAGCACTTTTATCAGGAGCTACTGTAAAAAAGAGTTCGTGAAAACGTCTTACATGTTCTCTGGCTTCTACAGGTCTGTTGATAGACATATCCTGGGATAGGGCAACCATCAGTGATTTACCATTGTCAAGGACATATATCTTTTGTCTTTGTTCTTCTGCAAAACTGTACGATTTGTACACAACAATGCCGACAACTCCAAAACAAAGGATGGCAAAAACAAAGGTGAACAATCTGATTTGCTTAAAACTGTTCTCTATATTTCTTAAGGTTTTAAATTCCATTTTTTTGTTTTTTGATTATTTAAGGAGTTGTCCTGAAATATTACCTGCCGCTGCGCCAGCAGTAGCACCCGCAACATTTCCTGACTTTTGTGCCATTTGGGTAACATTACGCATAAAGTTTCCGGCTCCGCCCGCCTGAATGATCCAGCCTGTAACGGTAGGCACAGTGAAATAGCCAATGATTCCAATGATCATGTAGATAATGTAGACCGTATTGGAAGTATCTGGAATAAAGTTGGGATCTGCCAGCATTTCAATATCCCTTTCTATAATAAGGGATTGAATCTTTGCCAGGATAGCACTGAACATATCAGCCACCGGTAACCATAGGTATACACTGATGTATCTGGTCAGCCATTGGGTAAGCGTAGACTGAAAACCATCCCAAACCGATATGCCAAATGCAATAGGACCAAGGATCGAAAGCACAATGAGAAAGAAAGTTCTGATTGTATCAATCACCAATGCCGCTGCCTGAAAGAGTATTTCCAGAAATTCTCTGAAACCGTCTCTGATATCTTTTTTAATGGCAAACATTTCCCTTTCAATATACATTCCCGACATTGTCACCAAATCAGAAGGTGACCATCCCAGTTCTTCCAATTTTTTGTCAAATTCTTCATCAGAAATGAGATAAGCCATTTCAGGATTTCGAAGCATAGCCTCCCTTTCCAGCAGATCTTTTTTCTGTTGCAGTTCATTAAGATCTAATACCTGACCCTCCAGCATGGAGTGGCTGCCTTGAACGACCGGACTTAATACTCCGTTGATACTGCCTAAGACAATTGTTGAAAAGAACATAATGCAGATTCCGATGGCAAATGGTCTGAGCATAGGAAAGAGATCAATCGGTTCGGCACGGCTTAATGCCTGCCAAACCTTTACAGCCACATAAAATAATGCTCCTAGCCCTGCAACTCCTTTTGCTACTGCTGCCATGTCTGCACACATCGGCATCATCTCTTCATACACGGAACGAAGCACCTCATGTAAATTAGTAGGTTCCATCTTACCAGTATTTTTGATTAACAGTACCATACAGGTTGAGAACTCTTTGCGCGTTGTTCTGCTTTTTAGCTCTCAGATAGCTGACAGAGATATTCTTATTGGTGTAATATCTTACCAGATTATGATAATCTTTCACCTCTTTATATACTCTGTCAATAATTTCCATTCTTTCCTTATCATTCAATGATAGATTGGTAGAAGTGACAATCTGCTTTAGTTCTTTAAGCAGTTCAGTGCTTTCGTTCAATAGTGTTGAATAACCGTTAGCGATAGCGGTCAACTCCTGAGCATTGAAATTGGGATCATTCAGCATCTTTCCGAAATTATTGACATACATTTCGGAAACATCACCCACCAATAAAACAGTCTGCTGAACTTTACGGGCATCTTTTACTAAATTGTTTACTGCTTTCAGTTTGTCATAATATTCCTTACCCTGCTCATACACCTTCTTCACTTCATTGAAGTTCTTAACTACATTCGAAACAGTCGATGAGGTCTGTACAATTTCATTGGCGGAGTTGAGTATTCCTGAAGCCAGATTAGCAGGATCCGTAACCACAAATTGTGCTTTTGCAAATGATGTTATAGCTAATACAATAACCATAACTGTTGTAATGATTGAATTTTTCATTGTTGTAAAATTTTAATGATTTAAGTTTCTTTTGTATTCGATTTGATTCTCTTAAGAGAAATCCTCTTGATGGCATGCTCTACATTGCCATCAAGTTCAGAGGCCAGCTGCATAACTTCCATTTTCTCCGTTTCTTCTGTGGTATAAGCCAGATATTCTTCTGTAGAAACTTCTGTGGCATATACAGCAGAGTGCGTTCCTCCTAATCCGATCCAGACTTCTTTGTACAGTCTTTTCGGATCATTATTCATATTGATGGAAAGAACCTGTGCTTTTTCTTTGTCTGTAAGACCCAGCATAGACTGAATGTCATCAAACTTGTTCATGTATTTCCGCTGATCCAAAAGGATTTTACAGTCTGAATTGTTGATGATGCTTTCCTTAACAATGGGAGACTGAATGATGTCATCCACCTCCTGTGTAACGACAATGGCTTCTCCAAAGAATTTTCTTACAGTTTTGAAGAGATATTTGATGTATTCAGCCATTCCTTCTTTAGCAATTGCCTTCCAGGCTTCTTCAATCAGGATCAGTTTTCTGATTCCTTTCAGTCTTCGCATTTTGTTAATGAAAACTTCCATGATGATAATGGTTACAATGGGAAAAAGGATTTTATGATCCTTGATCGCATCAATTTCAAAAACGATAAATCGCTTAGAAAGAAGATCTAATTGCTTTTCTGAATTCAATAAGTAATCATATTCTCCGCCTTTATAATAAGGCTCTAAAACATTCAGAAAGTTGGCAATATCAAAGTCTTTTTCCCTGACTTTTTTTTGCTTTAATACTTTTTGATAATCATTTTTTACATACTCGTAAAAGCCATTAAATGAAGAGAACTGCTCATTATTTTTGATTCGATCAATATAGCCGCTGACTGCATTTGATAAAGCAACTTCTTCGGAGCGGGTTGGCGGTTCATCATCTCTTTTCCATAGTGTGAGAATAAGTGTTTTGATGCTTTCCCTCTTTTCAATGTCAAAGATACCGTCGTCGGTGTAGAAAGGATTGAAGGCAATCGGATTGTCTTCTGTATAAGTAAAGTAAACTCCATCTTCACCCTTTGTTTTACCTTTGATCAGTTCGCATAACCCCTGATAGGAATTTCCGGTGTCGACTAACAGAACATGGGCTCCCTGCTCATAATACTGCCTCACCATATGGTTGGTGAAAAAAGACTTCCCACTCCCCGAAGGTCCCAAAATGAACTTGTTTCGATTGGTAATGATTCCCTGTTTCATCGGAAGATCTGAAATATCCAGGTGGATAGGTTTTCCCGTCAATCGGTCTGCCATCTTTATCCCAAAAGGTGAAGGGGAATCCTGATAATTGGTTTCTTCAGTTAAAAAACATAAGGCAGGTTCTATAAACGTGTAGAAACTTTCTTCACTCGGAAAATCTCCTGCATTCCCGGGAATTCCTGCCCAGTATAATGTGGCAGTATCTGTTGTATTATGCCGTGGCTTACATTCCATGAGTGCCAAAGCACTTCCTGTGTCATTTTTAAGTTGTTTCAATTCATGGGGATAGTCAGACCACGACATCACATTAAAATGAGCACGGATGGATTGTAATCCAAAAGAATGAGCTTCGTTGAGGTATTTCTCAATCCATTCTTTATTGATCTGATTGGCTCTGCTGTACCTTGCCAGTGAATGCATATTTCTGGCGGATTTTTCAAACTTGTTCAGATTATCATCACTGTTATCAATAAACAGATATTGATTGTAGATGTGATTGCAGCTGAGTAGCAGCCCAACCGGAGATGCAAATGAGAGTAAGCAGTCACTTCTGTCGGTACTTAACTTTTCGTATCTGCTGTGCGAAGAAACTGTACCCGGAAGATCATCCGTATCCGAAAGAGTGTGCATGCTGATGCGGTTGTTACCAATACGCATTTCTTCTGCTGCTAAGTTGAGGTCTTGGAGAGGTGGATTAATTTCTCTCGACAGAGTCAGATACTGTTCTAACAATCCCGATTGTTTTGCTGTTCCCGTAATTTCATCAGCGGTCATTTTTTCAAGAAAAACATACCCACTGTCATTCATAATCCTTTCAAACTGATCAACCGCTTCCATGAATCTGCTGATCACTTCTTTATCCCTGATCTCTTTTGGAATCAAAACTCCTTTACAAAGTGATGAGAAATTACTCTGCGCTCTCATCCTTTCCTTTGTTGTTTTGGTAAGAAACAGATAGCAATAATGATTCAGGAAAGGTCTTTCGTTAAAGTGCCTTTCAAAAGACTTGGATAGAAAACTTTGATCGTCATTAGATAAATCGGGACGGTAATTTTCCTTGATAAACCAATCCTGTTTGTGAACGATGCTGTAATCAGGTAATGTCTTTATGGCTTTAAACCAAGCCGAATGGATAGCTTCATACTCAGCTGACACTACCGTAAACAGTTCCGGAAGCCTTACCTTGAAACAAACCGTAACATCAGCATCTTTTGAAATAATGCAGTTCTCTTCTACACCTAGCAGTGGAAATCTGCTTTCCAGCGTTGTCGCTTTGGATTGATTTCTCATGCTGTAGCTTTTTTAGATTGTACCTTGATATACCTGAAAATGGATTTTCGGCTGATGATGTACCTTGGATGCTTCTTTTTTGCTCCCAATTTCATTAATCCATGTTCTCCATACTTTCTGTTGAGAGAAAAGGTCTTCCAAATGAGAAGACCAGAAGTAGTTCCTCCAAGAAGTAAGCAGATATAGGTATTGACACCAGCCATATACATGATCATGATAAATACAAGTATTCCCAATAATCCTCCTGCAAAAATGAACAGGTACTGTGCTTTCAATCCTTTGAACTCAACCGTTCTTCCTATTCCCTTGTTGATATGATAGGTATTCATCATCAATGATTTTAAAGGAAGAATGAACGTAGGATGGTAGCTGCAACTATTAAAAAAATACAAGCTCCAAACCAGCTGGCAGCAGTTTTACTGGTATCAGGGTCACCACTGCTGAATTTGTTGTAAACCTTGACCCCGCCAATTAAGCCGACCACCGCACCGATGGCATAAATCAGTTTCGTTGCAGGGTCAAAATAGGAAGTAACCATTTGAGTTGCTTCATTGATTCCGGCAGAACCATTTCCCTGAGCATTCGTACTCAATCCGATTAACAGAAGCAATGCTGTTAACACGATTTTTTTTCTTTGTCTTTTCATAATGAATAGATTTTTATGATTATGAAAACCCGTGCTTTAAGGGTTCTGAGACAAAGGTGTTTGATATAGAAATGCTTTTTAAATATCTTGTACTATGGGGAATTGTTTGTCGTTGAAAGACTTTTTTGACTAAAAAATTCTATATTAGTATTTGCTTTTTAATTTTAAAGTACAGGAATAAATGTCAAATGATTTAGTTGCTTATTCGAGAGCAGGTGATGTTTTCCATTACAGATGGGCTGCACGCCGTTGTTTATCACTAATACATCCAAATCCTTCTTTAAGATCTATAGTAATAGAAGGATCTGAAGAAAATGAAAAAGAAGGAGAGTATGCTATCGACGTTTCCGAGTACTATAAAGAAGAGAATGATCTCAAGATTATTAAATATTATCAACTTAAGCATACGACACAGCAAAAAGATAGCCCTTTTGTTCTTAGTGATTTACAAAGTACTATAGAACAGTTTGCAAAGAGATTTTCTCAGCATTTAAAAGAAAAAGATGTTACCCGTTTCTCTTTCCATATTGTAACAAATAGACCAGTAGACAGTTTTTTCAAACAAAACATATTCTCTTTAGCAACAAATAACACTGTAAATAAGAGATTTTTAAAGACTATTGAAAAATATACAGGGTTAAATTCTGAAAATCTATCTCATTTCTGCTCGATCTTAGAATTTCAAGATGGAGAAGGGGATTATAATTTTCAAAAAAATGAGTTACAATGGGAAATGTCACAACTTTTTGCTGGAGCTATAGATACTGCTCAAGTTGAAAGTGTTGTTGCTCTTGTACAAGAAAGAGTACTGCCCCATTCGAATGGAATTATTAATCGTGAAGATATTTTAAAACGATTTCACATTTTTTCTGAAAAAGTATTATTTCCAGCGCCAGCAAGGTGGGAAAATATTGAAACTATTATTGAACGAGAGGAGCATAATAGCCTTATTACAGAAATTCAAAATTCCTCACATCCAATAATTTTACATGCGCCTGGAGGTGTGGGTAAATCTGTTTTTTGTAAAAAACTTGTTGAGTCAATATCTTCTAGTTCATTGGCAATAGCTTATGACTGTTTTGGAGCTGGGAGCTATAGAAATCGAAGCGAACCTAGACATAGGCATCGTGATGGGCTAGTTCAAATAATAAATGAATTAGCAATAAAAGGACTTTGTGATACACTTGTCGTTCAAGAAAATTCACTTGAAAGTAGTATAATGATGAATTTTCTATTGAGGGTTAGACAAGCAGTAAAAAAATTGAAAGAAATTGATGATTCTGCAATATTATATATATTAATAGATGCTGCTGATAATGCTGAAATGGCGGCAAAGGAGTACAATAATCCTTGTTTTGCTAGCGAATTACTGAGAGAAGAAATACCTGAAGGATGTAAGCTTGTTTTATTATGTCGAACTGAACGAATAGAAATGTTAAGACCTTCATCTATCATCTGTCAGTTACAGCTTAAACCCTTTTCGAAAGAGGAAACAATATTAAATTTAAAAAGATGGTTTCCAACTGCGAGTCATAAGGATGGAGTTGAGTTTCACCGCCTGACAAGTGGAAATCCCCGAGTTCAGGCTAATGCTTTGGCAATTGGTGTCTCATGCGTCTCTGATTTACTAAGTCAATTAGGTCCAGGTGGAAAAACGGTTGAAGATCAAATAGAATTTCAATTGAACAACGCAGTTGCAAAAATAAAAGATTTGTTATCTGATTCGTATCAGACACAAATACAAGCAATATGCATAGGATTAGCAAGTTTACCTCCTTATATTCCTATAAAAATTTTAGCTATAGCGGCTGGCGTAAGTGTAGATGCAATCAAAAGCTTTATTTCAGATATGGGTCGCTCTTTGTGGCTCTATGATGAATCTGTGCAATTTCGTGATGAGCCTACTGAAACTTGGTTTAGAAAAACATTTTTTGCAAAGAAGGAAAAATTCGAGACATACATTAATTTATTAGAACCATTAGCAATTCGCTATCCTTATGTTTCAGAAGTGTTACCCCATTTTTATTTACACGCAGAAAAATATAAAGAGCTTATACAACTTTCTTTGTCTGAAGACTATTTGCCAGAAGACAATCCAATTGATGCAAGAAATGTCAAGGTATATCGATTACAATTTGCCTTTCGTGCAAGCTTGCGTGCTAAAAACTATAATGATGCAATCAAAATTGCCATTAGAGCGGGAGAAGAGATGGCAGGCAATCAGAGACAGCTTGATCTTTTTAAAACCAATATAGATCTGCTAATTGCTTTGCAAGAAAAACAGAAAGTTCAGGATATTGCATTTAAAAGAGTACTAAAAGGAGAATGGAATGGTTCTGAAAATATTTATACAGCTTCGTTACTTTCAGGAATTGAAGAGTATAAAGGAGAAGCGAGAGGATATTTACGAGCTGCCATAAATTGGCTGCAAATCTATTACGAGGATATAGATAATAATGAGCATCATATTCGTCAAAATCTGGTTACGTCAAACGATTTTTTAGAAATAGCTTATTCATCATTCAATATCAATGGTGTTAAAAAATGTGTTGCGTTTATTGATCGTTTAACTGATAAAAACTATGCTTTCGTTATTATCAAAGACCTAATTAAAAGATTGGTTGATATAGGTAATTTTAAGGATATTAACAGCTTTCTAGAACATTGTACAAGAGAACCTTACTATATGGTTGCAATAGTTGATGAACTTTTAAAAGTTGGAGTTTTTCCAGAAAAAAAATATCTTGAAAATTGTATTATCCTTTTATCCTCCTCAAAATATCGAATAAAAAAACTAGATCAATTTCATAGAAATACAAGGTTAACGTCTTCGATTATATCCTTTGTTGAGGCTTGTGTTTACCATAACTTTGAAGCTTGTGTACTTCTTAGAATATTAAGGCATTATGTTCCAGAAAGAGCCTCTTCTTTGGTTCATAGTGACCATCAATCAACAGAAAGAACTATTTACCTTAGAACATTAGCGATTAGAAGTTTTTTTACCGGAAGGTCAGAAGTTGATTTTGAGTCAATATTACCAAAGAATTTGATTGATAAAAATAAAAAGAATTATAAGCAAAGCAATGAGGTCAAGGATTTTAAACAAGTTATTTTGGGATTACTACCATGGTATCTTGTTAGAATAAAGATTATTGGTTCGATCGATATAAATTTTTTGGCGGAAGTTACTAATGTAAAAGAAGAATCAATAAAAGCTCGATCAGGCAGATATAAATCTTATGATACACTACCTAACGAAATTGCGTTTGTGCAGTCAGAGATAATTATACTATCTAGAAATTTGAATTATGATAATATAAAGTATTTTTATGAAAATTATATAAAAGATAATAATAGTTTATGGATTCCTGATGAACTCGCAATAGTTAGAACAGCATTCAGAGTTTCTCATCTTGCATTCATTAAAGAGGATCTCGAACAAAAGTTTTATACTCGAATTAAAACTATGGCTGATGATGATCCTACGCAAAAAGGTGAGAGATTTATCGGTCTAGCAAGAGCTGTGTTGAGTTCGGCTCCCGAAGATGCATCCATATATTTTGAAGAGGCTTTAGCTATTTTGTCGAAATTTGGAGATGAGGTTGCCTTGAGATGGGAAGGGATAAGTTCATTATCTAAACATGGATGTTTATCACATAATGTTTCTGATAGACTAGCTTACAGGTTTATTCGTTGTGCTGAAGTGGTCGGAGATTATGGTGGTAATGATCTTATAGATAGAGGTAAGGCTATTGCGATTTGTACGAGAATGTCTAGTGGTGTGGGTATAGCAGCAGTAAGCAGATGGCGCGATAGAAGTATTGGTAGATTTGATTATCAGCTAAAAGCTCTCTTATATGAACTTTTAAAGAGTGATAAAATATCTCCATCTACGGCATGGGCAATGTCGAGGCTCTTTTCAGACAATAAATTTGAAAACTTACTTTCTTTATGTCTAAATAAAGAAAAGGAAGAGAAAATTAAAAATGAAATTTTTGCAGATGCTGTAAATCTGCTCCAGATTGGCGGAGTAGAACTTGAATATTATAAAATAATTAAACAATTAGCTAAAGACTCAAATATCAATGATTCAGCTTTAAATCATATATTACTTTTTGTTGAAAAAACTAGAGCAGATAGTAAATCAAAACAATCCGTTGAAAGTATTGTTCCGAAATCACATAAAAATATCAATGATATAAAATGGACTGATCTATTTCAAGATGTAGATTTACTAATCGGTGAAAATTTTGAAAAATGTTTACAATTATTTAGAATAAAAAGAAAACGTACATTTTCAAATATTGAAGATTTTTGGGTTGAGGTTTTTAAAAGGTTAGATAGTAAGGATTATTTTAAATTTATTGACGTAGTTTTTATTTCTACTCTAAATCGCTATGAGATTAGTTTCTTTTTCAAGTTACTCCTTGATATTTGGAAAGACAAGATAAGTTTTAAGAAAAAATGGCCAATCATTCTGAAAAGGATTGGTGAAAAATATGCATATGAGCTCACTAATAAATATTCATTTAATATACTTATTGAGGAATTGAATTTAAATGAACAAGATGTTGATATTCTTAAGAAAGGTATGTTTGATGGCTTGGCAAGTGGATATGAGTTTTCTAATGCTGAAATGTTCTTTGGTTTTATAAGCGTTGCAAGTCCTGTTATTGATCCTAATGATGCGTTAGAATTAACTGACTATGCATTAAAAAGATGTGAAATTCACATAGAAAAAGATTTTGGTGATGGTGAATGGGCAGAGTGGTTAAAGACTTCCGATTCTATTAATAATCAAATTGCTGGTTTTATTTGGTCTGTTCTTGGTTCTCCTCGATCAAATGAACGTTGGAATGCCGTTCATACCATTAGAATGTTAGGTAAATTGAATTGTTCCGACATTCTCGATGATTTAATTAAATGGTTGGAATTTGGGAAAACAGGAGCTTTTGGACATTATAAATTTCATTTCTATGAACTTCATGCGAAAATGTACCTTTTAATTGCTTTTGCAAAGGTTTCTAAAGAAAATGAAGAAATATTAAGATCGTACAAGGATTTGTTTGTGAAAATCAATGAAGAAGAGCAGCATATACTCATTCAAAAATTTGCCGCAGAAATAGTTTTCAATATGTCATCCAATAAGAATGATAACTTTGATCAACATGTTCGCCAGCTAGATATATTCAAAAAAAGTAATTTACCAATGTTAACTTTGGCATATAATGAGACCGTAAATAGCTACTGGCATATAAACAATGAAGTTAATACTGAACATGGATTCCATTTCGGGCTTGACATAGGTGATTATTGGTTCAAATACTTGGGGGAAGCATTTGGGATCTCTATTAAACAAGTCGAAGATTTGGCGGCTGAAGTTATCATTAATGAATGGGGGTTGGGGAAACTAAATGGATATATGAATGATCCTAGACATATTCTATGGGATAGATCCTATGGTGAAAGAGAAACCTGGTATAGCAAAAAAGATTATCCAAGATCAGACGATGCAAACTTCTATTTATCTTATCATTCAATGATGGTAGTTGCTTCAAAATTACTCAAGGAAATGCCTCTTATAGCTAAAGGGGATTGGAATGATGGATTTGAATATTGGTTAGATAGACATCTTTTAACCTGCGAAGATGGTCTGTGGTTATCAGATTTTCGTGATCCTGTACCTCTTTCCCGCCCTAAGTGGATGTTTAAGGATGACGACGATAATTGGAGATTTAAAATTTCAGAACAATATTTTTATGATACTTTAATATCAGATTCTTTAAGTGATGATATTTGGATTAATATTGAAGGTGGTTGGGAAGAAAAAAAACGCGATAAAACTGAAAGTGTTCATATAAGATCAGCATTGGTTTCTAAGGAAAGTTCTTCAGCATTAATGAATGCTTTGCAAACATGTATTGACCCCTATGATTACAAACTTCCACATTATAAAGAGGGAAATGTTGAAATTTACTCAAATAAATTTAAATTAAATGGTTGGATCAAAGATTCGTACTCTTCTAAAAGATTTGACGAGTATGATCCTTATGCTGATAATATTGATTATCCTCCATATGAAATAGGAGAAGAAATTATTAACACGTTACATTTAAATTCAAATGAAACTGCGAAGGAATGGTATTCACCATCTTCTGATCAACCTTCAATGACTTGTAAGATTTGGAGTAGTCATCGAAATCGATTAGATGAAAATCCCGATCAATCAGGTAAATGCTTAAGCGCATCATTAAGTTTTTTAAGAGATGTGTGCACAACTCTCGATTGCGATTTTATTATTGAAGTCGAGATTAAAAGAGATGTTACCTACAAGTATCGTCAACACGATGACGATTATCAACATTCAAGACCAAAACAACAATTATTTTTATTATCATCAGATGGAAGACTTAGAACTACAGAGAAAAATTATAAACTTAGGTAAACTTTTTGTAAAAGAACTTAAGTTAGAAACAAGTGTCGATACTTTATCTCGATGGATGGCTCACTATATAGCTGAAAAAATTATTGCTGCTGAAGAATCCGCTGGCTTAGAGAAACAAGATGCAGAGAAAGAATGTTTTGAGGCTATTTTAGAATTATGGAAACATAGGAATTCTCTTCCTTATGAAAGAAGACCTTTTATAAAATTTGAAAATATACTTGAAACGTTAACGGAGCTAGATCCGGAAAGAGAAAAGCCTTATTTCTTTAGCCTAATGAGAAATCCAGAGACAGTCGAAGTCACAAATGAGAACTTTGACTATTATTCAGTAGAAGAATGCCTTAATATGATTAAAGAAATTGATAAAACAGCTAAAATATGGATTGAATATTTATTACAAAATGCTGCAAAAAATGTTATAGATGAAAAAGTTATAGAATGGCTTAAAAATGCAGTTCATCTTCCTGATAATACCGATGCAGTTATAATTAGTACTATACTAGATAAGAATCCCCAGTTTTATGATGATGAGCATAATGAAGAATTTTTAAAAAATTATGAAATCCAAAGGCTGCAAAAAAGAATAACAGAATTAAAAAAGTTTGAAGAGATAAATAGGTTTTTGTTGACTCAATATGAAGATGATTTGCAGAAAATCTTATAGTTTATGTTATATATATCATCGAAGCATTTTCTATATCAATTTTAGATATTGGGGAGTTAAATAAACTCTCCAATAGACACTACCCTCCAATATGAAAATCATTATTCCGTACTTTGGAAGTACCGCCATCTTCTCTATGATCCAAACTTCTATCTAACAATTGTGTTATTTCAAAGGAAGCATTTTCCATAAAATTCTCAAGTAAGGTATATAATTCGGTTCCATAAGTTTTTTGAACGATCGCTGCTGCTGTTTCCTTTTGAGATAAGGTAAAACTATTTTGTTTCACAAACATCTCCACACAGCTCAGTTCTTCAAAGGTAACCCCTTGGGCTAAACTGTTATCCTCACCGATTATTCTATAATTTTTCCATTCTTCTTCCTCTTCAATAAAATCAGGTTCACTATTAAAACCAAATTCCGGCTCTTCCTGCGGATTTAATAGACTGATATTTTCGCTGATATCATATTCTATGTCTAAATTAGAGGGATCAAAACCAAGTTCATTTTCTTGTCTTTCAGAGGAAGTCATTATCATAGAATGGAGTGAAGTTTTTGCTTCACCCATAATATTGGGTTGGTTTTTATTATTTGCTTGGTCTTCAGTTTTGTGAAAATGGGATTGTTTTCGGATAATTTTGTCATGGAGTAATAGCAGAATTATGGCTAGAAGACAAATGATGATGAGAGTTTCCATAGTTATAAAATGGGTTTAAAGTGATTGGTAAAATACTCCGTAATCTCGTTTCCATATTCCAGAAAATGTTGTTCAAGAATATTGTCAATGTAGGAATAGAGAGTTGTCCTTTCTTCTCTGGAAAGCTGTACAATTCGTAATAATCTTTCATGATACTCCGGGCGTATGTAGACCACTTTACCATTACGTCCTGACGGAAAACGATTCGTTAAAAAGGTCTCTTCATAGTTCGGCTTTTTAAAAGAATTGGTTTTTGCTTTTTCTTTGGACTTTTGAACAGCTTGTTTGGTTACATGATCTTGTTCATCAAGAGCGGTTTGTTCACCACTGATGACCTGCATTAAATATTCTTCATCAACGGTAGCCTTTTCTAAATCGTTGTTGTCATTGTTTGTAGCCATCTTTCGGGTTTTACAGATTTGTGATTCTTTGAAATTCTTCAACAAACAAATCCATTCTTGTTGCTTTTAAAAGCGGATAGTCTGCTGGTAACAGTGTTGATCTGAAAATACTGTTTCCGATATGGTCGGATTCCTTACGAAATCGTTTGCTATCCATAATTCGCGTATCCATTATATTCATCTGAAGAGTTGCAATTGCTTTTTCGTAGATTTCGTATAACCCTGTCTTTTCCCGTCCATCAATCTGATTCCAGAATAGCCATAACGCTTGTTGCGGAAAATCATGCTCACCGGAAGGAAGCGCCATAAAAGCTTTGGTAAATCCTAACGTACTTTCTACAACCAAACGGTCAGCAGTCATGGGAGCAAAAATAAAATCCATTGATTTCAAGGTCGTCAGCACCCCTTTGGTATTGGCGGTACCAGGCAGATCATAAAAGATAATATCCGGAACTAGGGTAGTTTGTTTAATATATCGGGTAGATTCTTCTATTGCATTTTCTGCCTTACAGCGTATAATCGGATATGCTTTCTTATTGATCAGTTGGAATTGTTTCATAGCAGCTTTCTTATGGTACTCGTTCAGCATAATTGCTTTTTTATCACGTTCCCTCATATTGCTTAGGCTATATTGTGGAAAATCACAATCCATGACTAAAACATTGTATCCCAATCGGTAATGTAATACGCTGGCAAGTAATATGGTAATCGTCGATTTTCCCACACCTCCTTTTTGAGTGGAGAAACTTACTTTTAAAGTTTTTTTTGTTGCTTTCATGATGCATGTATTTATTGTTGTTTTATAATGTTGAATGGTAAGAATCTGTATAAGTTGATTTATATGTAGGGGTACTCCTGTATTATCTTAAAAATCTAAAGATGTATACATTTACATCATTTTTACAGGGTTTATCTGCAACTGTTTTGTTGAGAGAATACCTTTTTTTGAATATCTGTAACTGCTTTTCTGCTTTTGCGCTTTTATAGTTGTAAAACTTTACATTTTTATGATTTGCCCGTTTCATCATCAACTTTATGTGTTGCTGTAAAGGAAAGAGTTTTCAAAACCAGTACTGATCTTCAGGTGATTCCTGGTGTTATTTGGCAGTAATTGGAAGGGGGGATTATTGTACATATCCGGTTGTTTCTGTTTACCTTGTTGTATACAATTTTAAGAAGAGTTGGTGTTTATTACAACATCTGAAAGATGTTGATCGCTTGTTACAATAGTTTTTGTGATACGATAAATATGGTGTTCACCTGAACACGGCAAGTTGTGTTTTGAGTGCCTCATAACTGTTTTTTGTGCCTCAAAACAACTTGCCCTGCCGGGAGCTTTGAAACACTCTCCGAAGTCGAGGTTTATAAACTTTAAATGGATATCTATGAATGATCAAAAAAATAATAAGAGAAGTAAAGGTGGGCGAAAGCCAAAGATAAACCCTTGTAATCACCGGTATGTTTTTCGGCTGGATGATGAAGACAATAGCAAATTTCTGTCTTTATTTGAAGCCTCTGGAATAGATAATAAAGCTAAATTTATAACTTCTGTATTATTTTCAAAAGAAATAAAAACAGTAAAAATTGATAAAGGTACTGTTGATTTTTACATGAGGCTGACTTCCTTTTATTCCCAGTTCAGAGCAGTGGGCGTGAATTACAATCAGGTAGTTAAGTTATTATATACTCATTTTACCGAAAAAAAAGCTGCGGCATTTCTGTATCAATTGGAGAAACATACTGCTGAACTTTCAGCTTTATGCCGAAAAATTATTGAATTGGCTAATGAATTTACTAACGGGAATATAGAAAAATGATGGTTCAATGATTGCAAAAATTGGCAGAAGCAGTAGTTTATATGGTGCCTTAGCCTATAATCATCATAAGGTGGAAAAGGGACAGGGACAAATTTTGTTGATGAATAAAATGATGGAATCCACAGATGGGACGTATACTATACCCCAACTAATGAGATCTTTCGATCCTTATCTTGCTGCCAATCAAAAGACGGAGAAACATACTTTACATATATCGCTTAATCCAGATCCGAATGATAAGGTCAGTGATAAGGATTTTGTGAAGATGGCAGAAGAGTATATGAATGGAATGGGGTACGGTGAACAACCTTACATGGTTTTTAAACACACTGATATCGACCGTACCCATATTCATATTGTGTCTGTATGTGTTGATGAAAATGGCAGGAAAATATCAGATCGATTTGAGAAAAGGCGGTCGATGAATATGTGTAGACAACTCGAAAATACCTATAATTTATTGCCAGCTGCAGAAGGGCAGAAGGTGAAAAATAACATGGTTTTCAAACCGGTTGATTATCAGACCGGGAATATTAGACATCAGATCGCCTCTGTCATCAGGAATATAGCTGATGTGTATTCCTTTAAAACACTTGGAGAGTACAATGCTCTGCTTTCACTTTTCAATATAGCGGTTGAAAAAATTGAAGGCGAATTGCATGGAAAACTACAGCGGGGGTTGGTGTATTTTGCATTGGATACAAACAAACATAAAATTGGAAACCCATTGAAAGCTTCAAGGATTGGAAGAGCGGCACAGTTGCCTGCAGTGGAATCTCACTTTTTAAAAAGTAAAAAATCTATTCTTCAATCGAATAAAACTGAAATAAAGGGTTGGGTTGACAATGCCCTCAAAGTGAGTATTCATGAAAAAGATTTTATTGAGAAAGTAAGGTCTATGGGTATTAATACTGTAATCCGAAGAAATGAAGCCGGACGTATGTATGGAATGACATTTATCGATCACAACTCCAAAACAGTATGGAATGGTTCAAATTTGGGAAAAGAATATTCCGCTGCTGTTTTTAATGATTTATGGAAGGATCAGGAGCATTTAAAAAGACCCTCTAATGAAAAGCAGGCAGAAATTGAATTACCCCCAACAAATCAATTCTTACCCCTTCAACTTCATCCCTTATTTGGATTTTTAAATGATGACAATGATGATTTACGTGACACTGAATCAGTGGACTCATTTCCCGGATTGTTGCCAACGGTGCAGGGAGAGGACTATGAAGAACAGGTTTTTTCACAGCAAATGCGAAAGTGGAAAAAGAAAAGAAAAAGATAGTCTGATGATTTCTTGTACTTAACCTTCTTTTTGCATAATTGCCTGTACTTTTTGCTGTAATTCCTTTTTATCAGGTAAATACAACTGGTATTTGGAAACAAATATTTTATTAGAAATACCACCTGTTGCATATTCCACCAATACTTCATCTTTTTCCGCAGAAAGGATAATGCCTATAGGCTCATTATCATCCACAACATTTTCTTCAGATTTAAAGTAGTTCAGATATAAATTCATTTGTCCTATATCATTGTGCTCAACCTGTTTTATTTTTAAATCAATCAGCACAAAACACTTTAAGATACGGTGATAGAATACAAGATCAATATAAAAATGCCTGTTACGAAGTGATATCTTATACTGTCTTCCGACAAATGTAAAACCCTTTCCCAGTTCTAAAAGAAACATCTGCAGATTGTCAATAATCTTCTGTTCCAATGCTTTTTCGGTAACACGATGACTTTGAGGTAATTTGAGAAAGTCCAGTACATAAGGATCTTTTATAGCCTCTGTGGAATCGGTCACGATATGACCTTTTTCCGCAAGTTGCAGTACGCCCTTTTTATCTTTGCTCAATGCCAGTCTTTCAAAAAGGGAAGAGTTGATCTGCCTTTCCAGTTCGCGATAGCCCCAATTTTCCAGCACGGCCTGTTTTTCATAGAACTTCCTTGCCGTATCATCAGAAATACCGAGCAAAGTAACCAGATGAGTCCAGCTTAATTTGGCAGGCACTGCCTGCCATTTTTGATAGGTCAGATAAAATCTGCGCATATCTAAAATATTACGCCTGCCAAATCCTTTGCCATAACGCTGCCTCAGATCTTTGGAAAGTGTTGCCAGTAAGTTACTTCCGTATTCTGCACGTTCCTCACCATGCTGCTCATATTCCACGATATGCCTGCCAATTTCCCAGTTGGCTTTCACCAGCTCAGTATTGATTGCCTTAACCGCATTTTGTCTTGCAACCTCAATAGCGGATCCGATACTGTCCAGTAATTCTGTGTATTTTGATTGTACAGGTTTCATTGATATTTTGTTATAAGACAAATGTAAAAAATTCCTTGGTCAACAAATGCTATGATTCATGATAAAATAAGTTTCAGCACTGTGCCAAACGCTTCCTTATAATGCCTGACACTGCCAGTGTAGACAACAGACTTCTGTTACCCAATAAATTCATCATCCTAACTCTAAAAATAAATGATATGCAGGGTGAAGATGATCTACGGGGCTTAGCTAAAATTATGGCTTTTATGCGTGCCGTCAGTATTTTAATGGTACTGATGCATTATTACTGGTATTGTTATCCATTTTTTCATGAAAAAGGATGGACATTGGAAATCATTAACAGAATACTGCTGAATTTCCAAAGAACAGCAGGGTTGTTCTCTTACAGTCTCTATACAAAAGTTTTTACCATTGTATTACTCTCTCTAAGCTGTTTGGGAACAAAAGGAGTAAAAGACGAGAAGATAACCTGGTCTCAGATTATTGGTTTCATGACAGTCGGAACATTATTGTTTTTCTTCAATACTATTTTGCTGAGATGGGGCGGGGCAGGTATTCTTTTATATATGCTTTCAATGTCAGTAGGATATATCCTCCTAATGGTATCAGGGGTATGGATGAGCCGTTTGTTAAAACATAATCTGATGGATGATGTATTCAATAATGAGAATGAAAGTTTTATGCAGGAAACCCAATTGATGGAAAATGAATACTCTGTGAACCTTCCCACTAAATTCTATTACAAAGGAAAATGGAATCAGGGCTGGATCAATATTGTCAATCCATTCAGAGCAACCATTGTACTGGGAACTCCGGGATCAGGAAAGTCATATGCTATTGTCAATAATTATATCAAACAGCAGATTGAGAAGGGTTTCTCCATGTACATCTATGATTTTAAGTTTGATGATCTTTCAACAATTGCTTATAATCATGTATTGAAACACCATGATAAATACAAAGTAAAACCAAAGTTTTATGTTATTAATTTTGATGATCCCCGAAGAAGCCATCGTTGCAATCCTTTAAATCCTGATTTTATGACGGATATTTCAGATGCCTATGAAGCAGCCTATACCATCATGCTTAATTTAAACAGAACCTGGATTCAAAAGCAAGGAGACTTCTTCGTGGAATCTCCCATTATTCTTTTAGCTGCTATTATCTGGTTCCTGAAAATATATGAAAATGGTAAATACTGTACTTTTCCTCATGCCATTGAACTGCTCAATAAAAAATACTCTGATGTTTTCACGATTTTAACTTCTTATACTGATCTTGAGAACTATCTTTCCCCTTTCATGGACGCGTGGCAAGGTGGCGCACAGGACCAGCTTCAGGGGCAGATCGCCTCTGCTAAGATTCCTTTATCACGAATGATATCTCCTCAGCTATATTGGGTCATGACCGGAGATGATTTTTCATTGGATATCAACAATCCGAAAGAACCGAAAATATTATGTGTAGGAAATAACCCGGATCGGCAGAATATCTATTCAGCAGCACTTGGGCTCTATAATTCCAGAATCGTAAAACTCATCAATAAAAAAGGGCAACTAAAGAGTTCAGTGATTATTGATGAACTACCCACGATTTATTTTCGGGGATTGGATAATCTGATTGCAACCGCAAGAAGTAATAAAGTAGCTGTCTGCTTAGGGTTTCAGGATTTCTCCCAGTTGACAAGAGATTATGGGGATAAAGAAAGTAAAGTGATTCAGAATACAGTGGGGAATATATTCAGTGGTCAGGTCGTGGGAGACACGGCTAAAAATCTTTCCGAACGTTTTGGAAAAGTCCTGCAGAAAAGACAAAGTATGACCATCAACAGAAATGATACGTCCACTTCTATATCTACACAGCTGGATAGTCTGATACCGGCTTCCAAAATTTCAACGTTAAGTCAGGGAATGTTTGTAGGGGCTGTATCTGATAATTTTGATGAAAGAATTGAACAGAAAATGTTTCATGCAGAAATAGTAGTGGATAATGAAAAAGTAGCTGAAGAAACTAAATCCTATCAGCGGATACCGGAGATTTTATCATTTGTAAGTGATAGTGGAGAAGACCGGTTCACATCAATTATTGAAGAGAATTACAGAAATGTTAAGCAGGACGTTATGAGGATCATTGAAAATGAAATTGAGCGTATAAAAGCTCACCCTGAGCTACAGCATTTAATACCAAAACAATAAAGTAAAAATCCCCGGAGACCGGGGATAAAAACTAATAACCATGAAAACTCAAATTAAACATGAGAATCAGATGCAAATTTACTGTAAATAATTTTTTTTACCGATTCACCTCATCTATGAGTTGTATTGTAAATATAGTTTGCTTCGCTTAAAAGGAAATTAATCTATCAGCTTCTTTCAAATTCAAATGAGCTTTCAGCCTTTTCATTCAGTGTAATATAAGCGTTAAAAGTTTTTCCTGACTTACTTTTCATTCCCTTTATTAATGAAGTTCGACCTGTGTTAATAAGGCTTTCGATATCATATACTGAGATTTGGATACCGCAGATATTTCTAAACTGCAACCAACTGCAACGAATATCACGGCACTTTACAATATGATCATGAATAACCAAATACTGCGTTTTACATTTTGGACATATAATATTGGGAACATCAGGCCGTTCAATGCGGATCTGCAGTAATTCATCAGTAACAGATTTTGTATAGCTTTCGATTTGCTTTTGAAATTCAGCTGCCTTTGATTCATTATTTTCTATACGCTGCATTTCCAGTTCCCATTCTGCAGTTAAAGAAATATCAGCTATTTTTTTATCTTTTACGAGATCATGAACATATAGACCTTTGTCAGTTGGGATGATTGATTTTTTATCTCTTTTAATATAACCCCGATGAATTAGCGTCTCAATAATAGATGCTCTTGTTGCAGGTGTGCCAATGCCTATATTTTTTAATATCTTCCGTTGTTCTGTTTCTTCAATATTTTTCCCTGCATTTTCCATTGCAGACAATAGGCTTCCTTCAGTATAAAGGCTTGGAGACTGGGTTTTCTTTTCAAAGATCGTAATTTCTTTAATTTTAAGTTCTGCACCTTCCCTGACCTCAGGCAACTCCTCAACCGTCTCAAAATCATCTGAAGAAATACCGGCTATATTACGCCAACCTCTTTGCAGGATTTTACATCCCTGGACTGCAAAATCAAAATGAAGCACCTGTAAACCAAGATCTGTAATTTCTTTGATACAAGGCTGTGAAACAACCTCCAGTAATCGAAAAGCGATCAGTTCATAAATAGCATTCTCTTTTGCCGTAAGTGCTGAAGGAATTTTTTCAGTAGTGAGCAGTCCATGATGATCGGTAACTTTCACATCATTGACAATTCTTTTGCTGAAGTTTCCCCAAGGAAGTGAGCCTGCTGCATTTTTATATGGCTCCTTTTCCTGAAGAATTCTGATGAGATCAGGTATTTCCTGCCATAGATCTTCCGGGATGTATTGACTTCCCGTTCGGGGATAGGTAATAAATTTATTCTCATAGAGACTCTGAGCAATATTCAGCGTCTCCTCTGCACTGAAATTTAACCTCTTGTTTGCTTCTTTTTGCAGACCTGTCAAATCAAAAAGGAGAGGGGGTTGCTCTTTTACCGTTTTTACATCAATGGAAGTAATGGTTGCTGTTGTCGGGTTTCTTTCCAATGCTTTTACAATATCTTCAGCTTGTTTTCTTTCTGTGATTTTTAGTTTACCGAGACTTTTAAATTCTGTATAATCTTTTTGATGCCGCAACCCAATCTGCCAGTATTTCTGACTGATGAAATTTTTGTGTTCATGATAACGTTTGCAGATTAAACCTAATGTCGGAGTCTGAACCCTGCCTAAGGAATATAATCCGCTACCTGCAGCTATAGTCAATGCCTGAGTGGTATTAATCCCTAATAACCAGTCGGCCCTGCTTCTGCATTGACCTGCATGAAATAAACCATCAAACTGATCTCCGGGTTTTAAATTTTGAAAACCATTTTTAATGGCTTTTTGTGTTAAGGAACTGATCCATAGTCTTTCAAACGGTTTTTTACAATTCAGATATTCATAGATATACCGAAAGATAAGCTCTCCTTCTCTTCCTGCATCTGTAGCGACAATAATACGGTCACCTGCATCGAATAACTTTTCAATGATTTTCAGTTGTTTGGATGCTCCCGGGTCCACTAAAAACTGCTTGCCCTTTTTTACTTTTCTGATGGTTAATCTGAATGGTTCGGGTAAAATAGGCAATGCCTCCTTACTAAAACTTGAAATACCGTAATCTTCAGGCATCGCCAATGCCAGTAAATGGCCAAAAGACCAAGTAACGGCATAGCCATTACCTGTTAAATATCCGTCGTTCTTTTCAGTCGCTCCCAAGACTATCGCTATTTCTCTGGCGACACTGGGTTTTTCTGCTAATACTACTTTCATACCGGTCGTTACTATGTTACATCAGAAGCTGCGTTTTCTTGCACGAGACTGTGGCTTATCCTGTTTTGCCTGCTGAATTTTATCTTTAGGGGTTTGTTGCTCTTTCTGTAACGGTTCTTTTAAATTCTTAGTGGCTTCATTGGTTTTACCTTCTGAATTAACTGCCGTTTGTGTTTTGTGTCCCTCCATAGGTTTTGCCTGTTCTCTCGCTTTAGTTGGATTCTGAAACGAAAAATCTACTTTTCCTGTCTCTTGATTAAGGGTGATATAACCCTGATAGGGCTGTCCTTTTTTATCCAGCAGTCCATCCAGATAGATGGTTTGCCCACCTTTAAATTTCTCATACTGTTCATCACTTAAGGCTTTGCCTCTGAATGTTTTTGGAATTTCTGAATGAGATTGTTGTTGACGCTCTTTATGATCGAATAAAAATTCCACATATTTTTTATCAGCATTAAACTGAACATGTGCATTAAAGGGCTCTCCTTTGGAAGAAATCATGCCTTCCAGATATAATGCCCTGCCTTCTATTAAAGTTTGCTTTTGCTCTTCATTTAATTTGATACCTTTAATCTCATCGGGAATTTTGATATTTTCAACTTTATAAGCAACCAGTTCATTTGTCAGACGGTCTCTGCTGATAACGGAAGGAATAATTTCATCAGTCTTTGGATTAATAAGTTCCACAACACGCCCCATATTCCCGTTTTCCATTAAATTTTTTTTGTCTTCTGCAGTAAACTCATGACCCAGAAACTTAAAATTGAAATTGGGTTCCTTTCTGATTCCATGAATATTGATGACCACATCTCCGGCATCATTGGTATTCAGTGAAAGCCGGGCATCCATTCTGGTAAGGGCTGTTCCGAGATTGATGGTAACAGGAACAAGACCGTTGGTTTTAAATCCTTTTAACATAGGATCTAAAGCATTTGCTTTTTCTAATTTTTCTTGAGTTAAGCCGAATTTTGACATCATATTCCAGTCGATTTGATCAGCAGAATACTGATACTCTTTTTCTGATAAAGGGTTTGTACTCATCGTATTGGTATTTGGGGTTAATATTTTGTAGGTCTTCAGAAATTCTTCACCCTCAGTACTGGGGTGGGTAAGGTGATGCTGGATCTGTTTTCCGATCTTCTCTGATTCTTTGAGTGGCGATTTAAAAAAGTTGAACAGAGTCGGATTTTTAAGTTGACTCAAAAAATTGGAGAAAAAGTTAGAGAATAGATCACCCTGTTTATCAATCTTGAGAAATTGATTCTGATTCTTCTTGGTGTTGGGTACTGTTTTCAGATCTCCTTTTTCATCTACTGTTTTCACAGCTTCAATCTTATTGGTTTTGGGATTGAAAACCAATAGAATATTGATTAAAGAAGGATCCGGTTGAGTGTTTTGAATGTCTTCCATGATGCTAAATATTTAATTTAACATCGAAGTTAGCGGACCAAACTCGTTAAGAAAATAGGTTGGAATGAAGTGGAAGCCTTTGGCTGTAAAAGGTTGAATCAGATATTGTTAATTAATCTGAAAGTAAGATTGATGCGCTCTTTCATAGGAGTGACTGATTTAGCAATTCGATGCTCCCAGTTTTCCTGTAAATCACCTTTCATAATAAGCAAAGAACCATGGGGAAGCGGCAGACTGTATTTACTCTGATGATGGTCTTTCTTTCTGAAATCGAAATTCCTGGTTTGTCCGAGACTTATTGAAGCAATAACCGGTCGTTTCCCATATCTGCTTTCTTTGTCCCTATGCCATGCAACCGAATCATTGTTATCTCTGTAAAGGTTCAACAATACACCATTAAATCTGTATCCGAACTCATTTTCAATTCTTTCTTTTAAAGAAAGTAGTTCCGGGGTCCATGAATTAGTCTTTGATGAGTTACTGTCTGCTGGTTGATAAGATTTCTTATCATCACCGTACCATGCTGTTAATCTCGGGGTCAGAACCATTTTGTCATACATCTTTTGAGTACGCTGTTCCCATGGAGTATTTTCTAATAGTAATGCTTTAAGTGTATCCGCCTCTTCCGCACTTAAAAAATGCTCCTTGTATTCCAAAAGATCTTTTGGAAACTCATAAAATTCTTCGGCATTAAATAAACTGAGCTGGCTCATTGTCAATTTTTAATAAATTTTTACTTTTACAAAATCCCGATTCATTGGGATTTTTTTTCATCATTTGTGTTTTTTACTTCCCTTCGGGGAAGTTTTATTTTGTTTTTATACTAAGCAGTCTGTTTTCTAGATTACTGATACTGCGTTTGGCATCATTGACCAGATTTTTCAGACTCTCCTCATCAGGCAGATAATGTGGTTTGTAGTCCTGAGGTAAAATTCCTCTGACATACCTCCATATTTCCACAATATCTTTAAGAAGAATATCATAAGGCTCATAAAACATATTATCCGCAGCCACCGTAATTGTTCTTGAATTCCGCTTAACAAAAGTTTTATAGGTGATTCCCTCAGTCGTAACAAAAATATATTCTTTTTTGGCTTTGAGATCTTCAGGTCTTTCAACATATTCCCCAATAATAATGGACTGATCTGCAAAAGGAGGCATAGAATCTCCATCTGCAAGAAAGGCTCTGAACTTGCCGTTTTTCAGAAACGGAAGCTGCATCTTCTGAAGGTTTTCCATATACTCAGGGTCGCTGTATCCGTTCAGATAACCCATAGAAGCTTTTTGAGGAACAATCTCAATAAAATTATCGCCATTTGAATCTACTACAACAGGTAAAATAATTTTATTACCCGGAAGTCTAACAATATCATCTAAAGGAAACTTACGAATATCAATACTGACCAGTAAATCAATACTGACCTTATGATATTTTGAAATCCTTAATAAGATTTCAATCGGTGGTTCAGAGCGACCATCTTCGTACTTCGCATACCGTTCACGGGTAATGGTAAGGTCAGCTGAAATCTTTGCCTGAGAGATTTTTTTCTGATCTCTCAGAAACCTGATGTTTTCTGAAAAAATTGACATTGGTATAATTTATACCAGCAAATATATAAATTTTGAGACAAATAGTATCTAATTTTGTCACGTGAATCGTTCGATAGTACATATGGATCTGGATACTTTTTTCGTCTCTTGCGAACGGAAAAAGAATTCAGAATTGGTGGGAAGACCGATCATCATTGGAGGTGGTGACCGTGGGGTTGTTGCATCCTGCTCATACGAAACACGATTCTTTGGCGTACGATCGGCTATGCCTATCAAGATGGCTTTACGCTTATGCCCTGAAGCAATGGTGATCAAAGGTGATATGGATATGTATCTTAACATGTCTCAGCTTGTCACCGAAGTAATCAGAGATAAAGTTCCGGTAATGGAAAAAGCAAGTATTGATGAGTTCTATCTTGATCTCTCAGGAATGGATAAGTTTTTTGGCTGCTATAAATGGACTCAGGAAGTGGCACAGGCAGTAACAGACAACACAGGGCTTCCCATCAGTTTTGCGCTCTCTACCAATAAGACCGTGGCTAAAATAGGAACTGGCGAATCTAAACCTGTCGGAAAACTGGAGGTTAAAGAGAAAGATGTTCAGCCTTTTCTGAATCCTTTATCTATTAAGAAGATTCCAATGGTAGGCAATGAGACATTCCAGTTACTGTCAAGATTAGGAGTCCGTACCATTGAAACGCTTTCCCAGACCCCGGCTGACGTATTGCAGCAACTGATTGGCAAAAACGGAACAGTGCTCTGGAAAAAAGCCAATGGGATTGATGAAACGCCCGTCATGCAGTATTCTGAAAGAAAATCCATTTCTACGGAAGATACCTTTTCACAGGATACCATTGATGTGTTTGCTGTGAGAAGCATTCTTTCAGGAATGGTGGAAAAGCTATGTTACCAGTTGAGAGAAGAGAAATGGCTTACTTCCACAGTGGTAGTAAAAATCCGCTATTCCAACTTTGATACGGAAACAAAGCAATGTAGAATTCCGCATACCTCAGCTGATCATACCTTACTGAAATATGTACTTGAACTGTTCAATAAACTCTATACCAGAAGAATCAGGATCAGAATGGTGGGTGTAAAATTTACCAACCTGGTTCATGGATGCCACCAAATGAATCTTTTTGAAGATACTGAGGAACAGATCTCATTGTATCAGGCAATGGACAAGATTAAAAATAGGTTTGGTACAACCAGTGTATGCAGGGCTTCAGGTTTAATACGTTAAAAATTTTAGGTTATGTTTCTCAATTGTCATTCTTTTCACAGCTTACGCTATGGAACCATTCCTATTCAGGATCTTGTTCAGCAGGCTGCTGAGCATAATGTAAGATGTTTAGCATTAACGGATATCAATACCGTTACCGGCATCTATGATTTCTACAAACTCTGTAAGGAAAAGGGGATCAAGCCTATTGTAGGAATGGAAGTCAGAGTAGATGACGAATTATACTATATCTGCCTCGCCAAAAATCCGAAAGGGATCGGAGAAGTCAATAAACTTCTAACGGATTACAATTGTGATCATGTACAGATTCCAAAGATCAATCCTGATCTGCCTGACAATATCATCATTTATCCTCTGCATAATCTGCCGGAAAAATTATCTGATAATGAATTCATCGGTATTCGATATGAGGAACTTAATCTGCTGATAAAACCTGAACTGAAAAAGCTGATTCCTAAAATGGTTATTCTTCATCCCGTAACATTTAAAACAAAACAGGAATATAACCTGCACAGGATATTGCGGGCCATTGACAACAATACATTGTTATCAAAGCTTAATGAATCAGATGTATGTAAGGCTACAGAAACTTTTGTTGATAAAAAAGAACTGTTGCAGAAATATATTCATTATCCTCAGATTATCGAAAATACTAAAATGGTAATCGGTTCCTGCAGTTTTGATTTTGATTTTTCGACTCCTAAAAACAAGAAGTATTATACGGATTCAAAAGAAAATGACATTAAGCTGCTGAGAAAATTAGCCTATGAAGGTTTGGAAAAAAAGTACTCAATAAATCATACAGAAGCTAAACAAAGACTGGAAAAGGAATTGGCAGTCATTGACCAGTTGAATTTCTGTGCGTACTTTTTAATAACCTGGGATATTATTCAATACAGTAATAAAATGGGATTTATGCATGTAGGAAGGGGGAGTGGGGCCAACTCTATTGTTAGTTACTGTATCGGTATTACCGCTATCTGTCCGTTGGAACTTGACTTGTATTTTGAGCGATTTCTGAATCTTAACCGCAAGACTCCCCCTGACTTTGATATTGACTGGAGCTGGCAGAGAAGGGATATTATTCTGGAATATATTTTTAAAAAGTATGGAAAAGATCATGTCGCTTTTTGCGGAACCAATGTTGAGTTTAAATACCGTTCTATTTTCCGGGAAGTAGGAAAAGCATTCGGACTTCCGAAAGAAGAACTGGATGCCCTGGCGACAAAACCCATGAATCAGCATGATGATAATTCAGTATTCAGGCTGGTTCATAAATATGGGAAATTGTTAGAGAAATTTCCCAATCAGAGAAGTATGCACTCATGTGGAATCTTGATATCTGAAGAACCTATTACCAATTATTCTGCACTGGAGATGCCTCCTAAAGGATTTCCAATTGTGCAGTTCGATATGCATACTGCTGAAGATATCGGACTGGAAAAATTTGATATCCTCTCTCAACGGGGGTTGGGAACTATTAATGATACCGTACAACTGATTGAAGAAAAAAGAGGAATTACTATAGATATAGAAAATACAACATTTTCTAAAGATGAAGTAAAATGTAATGAATTTCTGAGTATCGGAAAAACTATCGGATGTTTTTATATCGAATCGCCTGCCATGCGGGGATTATTGAGAAGACTGAAGTGCGATAATTATAAAGTGCTCGTGGCTGCTTCATCGATTATTCGCCCGGGTGTAGCGCAAAGCGGAATGATGAAAGAGTATATTTTTAGACATAATAATCCTACTCAGTTTGAATACTTTCATGAGGTTTTCGAAAAGGAACTGGGTGAAACCTACGGCATTATGGTATACCAGGAAGATGTGATTAAAATTGCCTTACACTTCGGAGGACTGCCAGCCTCCGATGGTGATGTTCTTCGAAGGGCAATGAGCGGTAAGGGACGTTCTCTGGCTGCACTTCAGAAAGTGAAAGATCATTTTTTTGAATCCTGCAGAGCAAAAGGGCATCCTGAACAGCTGTCTAAAGAAGTCTACCGCCAGATAGAATCTTTTGCCGGATACTCCTTTTGTAAAGCACATTCCGCATCTTATGCTGTTGAAAGCTACCAGAGCCTATTCCTTAAAGTCTATTATCCTATCGAGTTCATGGTGTGCGCCATCAATAACGGCGGTGGCTTTTACAGAACTGAAGTATACGTGCATGAAGCTAAGATGTCGGGAGCTACCATTAATAACCCCTGTGTTAATCTCAGTGAATGGCAGACCACAGTATATGGGACTGATGTCTATCTGGGACTGATGCATATCGAAAAACTGGAAGGAAGACTGGCTCAGTTGATTCCCGAAGAAAGAAAAAAGAATGGGGAATATCGATCCTTAGAGAACTTTATCAAGAGAATTCCTATAGGCATCGAAACATTACAGATCCTGATTTTTATCGGTGCATTCCGGTTTACAGGAAAACAAAAACATGAGCTGCTTATTGAAGCAAGATTTTTATTAGGGAATAATAAAGAGGTTTACCGGCAGCCTACCTTATTGGAGGAACCGCAAAAAAGTTATCACCTTCCTAAGATTGAAAGAAATAAGTTTGAAGATGCTTTTGATGAAATAGAAATTCTGGGTTTTCCGGTGTCCTTTTCTCCTTTTAATCTTCTGCAGACAAAATACCGTGGATCAGTCATGGCTAAAAATCTGATACAATACCATAAGAAGCAGGTGAAAATGCTGGCTTATTTGATTTCGAGAAAACATGTTCCTATCAAAAATAAACGGGAAGGAAATAAAAGAGATGAAATGTTTTTTGGGACCTGGATTGACGCAGAAGGGGAGTATTTTGATACCGCTCATTTTCCGGATTCTCTTAAACAATATCCTTTTCAGGGTGGAGGATGTTATCTGCTGTTGGGAACTGTGGAAGTTGATTTTCATTTTCCTACGATTACCATTCATAAAATGGCAAAAATGCCCTTCATTCCCGATCCCAGATATTCAATGGATCAGGAAAAATCTCAGGAAACACAAAGGAATCTTAGGGAAGACGTTAGTATGACCTTTAGAAAACCTTATCCACAGGAACATGAGATTGGGTTGCCGAGGGAAAAGATGAGGTAGCTCAAGTCCTTTTTTGTATTTTAGTAACTATCAAAAATAATCTAATAATATTTTCATCAATGGTATTACGCCATTAAATACTTTAATTTTATGCTCACAATAACTAATGACCAAATAGCCACTATTGAAAATAATAGAGAATGGTGTGAAAATATACATTTTAACGATTTTTTGCTGGCACTTATCAGGGTAGGTCCTAAATATTTACTTTGGCCATATGGCGCAAAAGAGCAGATGATTGAACGAGTATTTGCCTATGAACTTTATCATCAATGGAGAATTGTTGCTGATCATTATGAATATGATAACTTAATCATTAATGGTGAGATTAGGAAAGACAGATCTATCTATAGGCAAAATTTAGGTATTGTTTATCCAGATCTTATTTTACATGAACAACAAAATAATACTGACCAACAAGTTTTAGCTTGTGAAATAAAAACAGTACAGGCACTGAATAGAGAACCTAAAAGTTTGATAGAAGATTTATTAAAACTAGATAAATATATTGATGTACTTGATTACGAAATATCAGTATTTATACAGATTAAAAATCCATTTGATGAATTCTTAAAGAACAGAGAATTATTGAGACAATATGAAGGAACATTCAATAATCCATCTAAAATTTTTTATGTTGTTAAGGAAAATGATTATATATCTTATCAAACCTTAGAAAATTTATTAGCATAGTAATTACAATGTGATACAATGAGCGGAACAGAAAAAACAAAATCAGAAAGTCAATTATCTTTAATTAATCAAAATGTCTTTTTTAAAGAATTTACATTCAGTAACAATGACTTTAAAAGTAATGACAATTCTGAACAGGAACTTGCTGATAATGTGGTTTGGTTAGATGAATACTGCTTTATTTTTCAGATTAAAGAAATGAACCAGACTTCTTCTAATTATGAAAATTGGTTTAAAAATAAAGTCATAAATAAAGCAGTGAAACAGATAAAAAATACATTGCATTATTTTGATGTCCATGATTCTATAATCATTGAAAATGAGAGAGGTCATAAAATGAATGTTAAAGCCGCTAATGAAGTCAAGGATATAAAAAAGATTATTATTTATTCTGCTAATGATGATTTTCCAGAAACACTACGGTATCAAAAATTTTATGAAAGTTCAGACGCAGGAAATATTCATCTTTTTCATATAGAAGACTATTTTTATATTTGTAAATATCTAATTACTCCTACCGAAATATTTGAATACCTGAATTTTAGGGAAGATTTTTTGGAATTTCATAAACTCGCTATTCATCGTGTACCTGAACAATACCTCTTAGGTCATTTTTTTGAAACTCTTAATATAGATCATTTTAATGCAAAGTATATTGATAATGTACAGAAATATAAAAAAGAAGAGGATTTTGATATATCAGGATTAATTGAAAACTTTAAACAAGCTGTTATTAGTTCAACTTCATCGGTTGATACCCATTATTATCCCATTATTAAAGCTATCACAAAATTACACAGATCTGAATTGATTGAATTCAAAAAACGAATTTCTGTTGCTATGGAGAAATGTGAAAAATTTGAATTTATAACCCCTTATAAAATGTATTCAGAGAGAACAGATTGTGCTTTTGTATTTATTCCTATACACTCTATAAATTTTTAACATGCAATTACTGCATTAAAAAATTATACATATGCAATAAAGCAAGACTGCAGATCTCAAAAAGCTTTAGGAGTGGTAGTTTACAGGAATCCAGACAATTTAGAGAAGATAGACACAGGATGGTATTTCCTTGATGAAACGTGGACTTTCGATCCCGTAATGGACAAAAAGCTCAAAGAAAATTATCCGTTTAGAGAATCAATTAATAAGAAAACTAAGAATCCTTACAAATGAGGAATTTAGGTGTTGATCGTAGATCATATCAAAAATGTAGGTATTGCAGGAATCGAACCTGCGTCTCTTAAAATCATTTTTGAAATTATATTTCCAAAAATGGCTTTAAGCGCCTTAACCAACAGACCTAATACCTTTAAAGATGAGTAAAGATAGACTTTAAAAATGACTTATCATAATCATCTTCCTTTACGAATGCATATTCATTTAGAAGATATATTTCAAGTCGTTTAATTATTTCGGATTCACTTTCATATTTTTTGAATCTTTTTAAAGAGATTGCAAGTTTATCAGGATCAGGATAACAGAGTGAACTTATCCTAAATGCTAATTCTTTGCAAATTTGAGTGAATAAAAAGTAATCTTCAAAATCTACTTCATTAAGTTCTTTCGGACTATTGTTAATACGGTATTTGGCATAAAGTTCTTCATTAGAATGTACATTTGCTTTTTCCCATCTATTTTTAATTTCGTTTATTGAAACCGTCTTTTTGTGTGAAAAATAAATTCTTAATCCGTGATAATACTCAAAAATATCTATTAAATAAGATGGTATATAGTCTACATTATTAAATCTACCTTTAGATTTAAAATAGTTTATAATCTGATTTAGCTTTGTAGTCTCCGTATTGAAGTTGATCGATTCACCATCTGTAAGTAACTTATATTCCTCTTTCATCTCATAAAGAAATGCTTCAAATAAGTGATATACTCCGGATATGTAACCTAAAATAGATTGGTTGTAGCTAGTGTTACTTGAGTCCAACGAAACCCAAATATTATGCTCCTTACATTTCTGTTCCAAAAATTGTTCGGGACTTCCAGCATTATTTAAATTTTTTAGAAAATCTTTAATTGCAATTTCAGATAATTCCACAACATAATCCATTCTGCCTAACTCCGCTAATAGATTTTTATAAGCTTTATATTTAAATTGCATTGTAATTCTTTCTTGGATAGTATTTTTTTTGATTTTTGTCTAGACTTTCAAATATAATAAAATATCTGACTATTGCTGTTTATGGATTTCATTATTGATAACTGTCGTTACATATTCTTTTATTAATCATAACTTTTCTTTTTGTGCTTTTTTTACTTAATATAATAACTTTGTAAAATAAATTTCAGTATTTTCATTATTATGCAGTCTGAGGAAACAACATATCAAATATATTCACCATCCTCTGTTTTGGGATTATTTAGCAACGCATTAAAAATTAACGCAACAATTAATCTTATTTACCTAAAAGGTAGATATGCATATGGTGGAGGAAAGGCCTACGGTAATTATTATTACGATAATTTATTTTCTGAATCGGATAATATTTCAATAGGAGTTAGAGTTTCAGCATTATTTAGAACAAAGATTGTCAATAATGAGGTGTATACTTTACGTGGATATATTGAAAAAAGTATAAAGAACTCTTCTGTTGAGTTAAGGTTTGTGGTAGATGAAATTATACAACAAGAGGAAAAAGCAATCTCGGAAGAAGAGTTACAACGGTACGAACTTATACAGGAAAAACTAGAAAAAGGATCAACGGATCTGGAAACGGTCATCAGAAATAAAATCCTAAAAGAAGAGCCTATCAGAATTGCGAATATTTATGGGAATAATGCGATTGTTCAAAGAGACTTTGCGGAAGGACTTGATGTTTCGCAGAAATATTTTCAGATTTCTGAATATACCTGCAGCATTACTTCTTCGACATCCATTGCAGAAAAACTGAAGGAAGTCTCTAAATCTGAGTATGATATTATTGCGTTAGTCAGAGGAGGAGGGGATCGCCAAAGCATGGAAACCTTTAATGATATTACATTATCAAAACTCTTTATCAATTTACCGGCAGTGTCGGTAACGGCTATTGGACATACAGTGGATGAGACCCTTTTAGATAAACTTGCAGATAAGCGTTTTCATTTGCCTCACGATTATGGTGCAGGTCTACACGCTATTGTAGAGAAGCTTCTACATGAAAAGTCCAATTCGAGAGCGTTGCTTATTGATGAGGTTAAAAAAGATGTCAGCAAGCAATTTACTGAGCAAGTGAAAACATTGTCTGAGCAACTTGCTAAAAAGACGGAAGAATTTCAGAAACTACAGGAACTTTCTTCTAAGCAACTTCTTGATACACAAAAAAACTTCGCTGAACAGCAAAAACAAAGACAGCTGGAGATGGATAATTATAAAAAAGAAATATCCGCACTTTACGAAAAGAATTTGCAATCTGTTATTAATGAAAAGACCGCATCTTTAAAAGCAGGAATGGAATCTCTGCAGAAAGAAAATTCCAAATTGACTACAGAAGTTCAGCAAAGCAAAGGGGATTATTCCAAGATTATTATTGCAGTGATTATTTCGTTAATTATTGGTTTTGTATTGGCTACTCTTTTTAAATAATTTTTTCCTTAGTGAGTAAAACGCCTAAGTGAAAAAGCGTTTTTGCCTGGTACTGCTTCCGGAGAGCACTTAATCTTTTTTCGATTAAACTTTCACTGATTGTGATGGAGTGGTGGGCGCTTAGTTGCTCGCTGATTTCTGTGACCTTATAGCCTTCTGATAGATATTTTATGATGAGTAAATCTCTGTTTTCCATTGTTTAAAAATAGAAAAAAATCCCTTAATCAAGTAATTAACTAATAACTTCTTTAAAAAATTGATCATATCGTTTATTGCCAGTATTAATTATAATTAAATTTTGCCTGCAACGTGTAATTGCAGTATATATAAGTTCATCAGTAGTAAATTTTTGTTGGTCTAAATTTTCGTTTTCAATAATTAAAATTAACGTAGTAATTTCCCATCCTTTAAAACTATGAATTGTAGACAGCTTTGTTGTTCCAGAGTTCATCCAGAAATTAAATTTTTTGTGACGTCGGACAATTTCTATTTCTTTTTTTAGCTTAGCTTCATCAATCTTGCCCTCGTGGGTAAAGTCATTTCTAAGTTTTTCATAGACTTCACTAGTTTCAAACATTGTATTAGTTTTTTTTCTAAATTTTTGTCTAATCTCCTTATCAATCATACGTAAAATTTCAACTTTAGCTGATTGAAAACAAATATCATTGTCATGACTGTCTGTTTCTGAAATAACTGTTGAATAAACTTCCATAATCGCAGAAATATCACCCGTTTCAAAATAATGATATTTTATCATAGACTGATCAAATAAGCTTTTTTGAACAATTATTTCATCATAATCATATTTTTCTGAGAAGAATGAACGTTGAAATGTAGTTGCTAAGTTGGCGATATCTGTGCTCACACGAAAAGAAGTTTTTAAAATATTCCATTGTCCTGGAATGCTGGTGTAAGGTTTCTTTTCATCTAAGTCTCTTTGATAAATATTCTGTTTTTCATCACCAAAGACAACAAATTCGCCTTCTGGTGCTAAAAATATTTTAAGGTTTCTAATCCAGTCTTTATGGTAGTCCTGAATCTCATCAATAATTATTGTTTGAAACATCTTTTTCTCCAGATTGCTTGTATGTTCCTCTCCAGTCTGAAGAAAATTAACATTATTATTATGAGCTTTCAAAAACTGATGGTAATGTAATATTGTAAAATTTCTCCATTCAAAATTTTCTCTAATATCACTTATTTTATCATGAATATAGTTACGTAATGAAATATTAAAAGTAAGTATTAAAATTTCACCTTTATGTCTTAAATGAGCGTTTACGGCTCTTTTAGCTAAGGCGAAAGTTTTTCCACTACCGGCGACACCTTTAATTTTTTGTTGATGTGCTTTCTTACTTTCAATAATTCTCTTTTGTTCCTCAGTATAAATTATTTCTTTTCCTTGCTCGATTGTATGCTCTGGTGGTTTAAGATATCTTTTGAAACTTTTGTAAAGATCATTGTCAAATAGATATGATTTTTTGTTGAGCCTTCTGTTAGAAAGTATGGAATCAAAATTAGTCTTTGTCAAACTGTCAAAACCCAAAAGATCAAAATAAGATAAAAATTTATGAAATTTTATATTGTCATTATTTGTATTAGTGAAGAAAGTATCTATTTCAATTTTTGAGGCTTTATGAAAATAAACACAACATGTTACAACAGATAAAAATTTTGGGTTTTTAATACGTTTCTCCAGCAATGTATCAATATGTAAATTGTAAAGATTTTCTTTATATTCAAATACTTGTTGAAGTGGTGATTTAATGATTTGCCTATTTAGTGTAACGTTGTTGATTACGTTTTTTAGTTGCCAGTGATTTTTTTCAGTAAGTTGATAACTGCTCAAGTCCCAGTCTTTAACTTCAACAATCATAACACCAGAATTTTCGCGAACTATTATAATATCTGGATTGTCACCATTCAGATATGGTTGAAAAAATACTTCATAGGTATCATCAAGGACAGAACTTAGAAAATGTAAAAGATGTCTTTCTCCTGAAGTAGGTTTTACTTTCAACTGGTCTATTTGTTCTAATGAAGGAGAAATTCTTGCCATAATTCTAATTTTTAGCTAATAGTACCATATCATTTTTTTGAAACATTATAAAAATAGAAAAAAGTATCTTACAATTTAAATCATAAAGATTTTATTTGTATTTTTCTCATATAATTGGGAAAAATTATTATCTTTAAAATATCTGATCAAAAATATATTTGATTAGAAACCAGTAAAACTAATAAAGAATTGAAAACAGATTTAACAATAGATTCTATTGAGAAAGGGCATGTAGTTCAAGTTCGGATTAAGAAAAAGATTGAACCTTCACAAATTTTCACCTATTTTATTGATAACTATAGCGGTCGATTGTCCTTATTCGACTTGGATTGGAGTATACCGTTAGCAATAAACCGCTTTAAGAATCTTAAAGAGGATGAGGATATTCAGGCTGTAGTTATTTTTATAGATCACAAGAATAAAATTGTTGAGTTAAGTTTAAAGTTTATTACTGAAAATATTTCTAGTCAAATAGGTTGGGATAGAATTGTTGTCGGGAATGAATACAGAGCTAAAGTGATAGAAAAACTTTATGATTTTTGTTTATTAAAAATTCACAATAAGTTTTATGGATTAATGAAAATCGAATATCTTGAAAGCGGAACACAAAGCCTAAAGGTTATCGTAACAAACAAGGAAGACTTCAACAATCTTTTATACGTTGTTCCTGCATCGGAAGATATAGAAATATTAAATAAAGCGGATACATCTGATTACCAAAAATTATATTTTGTGGAAGAAGAACTAAAGTCATATAATTCGTTTAAAAGTTCGATGTATGCTGACTTTACAACCGATGAAGAAATAGGAGAGTTAAAAAAAGGATTTAAGATTTTGAAGGACTTATTCTCAAAAGAAATAATTTTTGAAAAAATCTTATACTTACAATTTGAGGCTAATACGGAAAGCTATGATTCTGACTTTATCAATCATGCTGTTCCTTATTACGCAAATGATGTTATTGATGAGCATCTTAGGTATCAAGCGGCCTTAAATAAATTGTCAGAGCAAAATTATTGGATAAGAATCAATGAACGGCATCCTAGGTTTGAATTTACGGTCTTTAATGAAGAGGTGAGTATGTATGGAGAAATACTTGTAGATAATAAAGTGAATGATGCAGCTTTTAAAATCAATAAATTTTCTATTGGCTCACGCTACGCAAAGTCTTTGCAAAGTAAGAAAGAAGGTGCTTCAAAAAACTCTTTTTTACTTGGAAGCAAAATTACAATTTTGCCACCTTTAGCATCTGTACCTCTTGATTATAAACAATACGATATTGCAGAACGCCTTGTTCAAAAAAATAGATGTTTTGACATTATTAATAAGCTAAAATTAAACAATAGCATATTATTACTGCAAGAGGCAAAAACTTTAGATATTAATGATAAATTTCTTGAATATCAGATTAAAAAAGCAGAGAGTTTAAAACCACAAAGTATTTCAATTTCTCGTTTTGAACGAGTTCATAATGATGAAAATGGACTTGCTATAAAAATTTCTCAGGAATTTGCGGATTATTTCAATACAGAGAATAGTGTTTCTGTTGTTATCAAGGTAGGGGAACGTATATCCTTCAAAGCTAGATTATCCTTTCACAACGATTATTGTATATTAAAATTCAATGATCAAATTGATACGAGAATTCTAGAAAATGGATTCAGCATTGATCAAATTATATCTAAAAATCAAATTAATCTTCAGCGTGAAATAATTAATGACTTTCGTACTAATAAAATAAAAATTCAACACTTTGAAAAAGTACTCTTAAATAAAGGCAATATTCAAGTTCCCACTCTTAGTAATGTAGTTTTTAGTAACCCTCAACTAAAAAATACTGAAATTCAAAACCCTAAAAATGGGCAGATAACTGCTGTAAGAAAAGCTGTTGGAAATAAAAATATTTTTTTGATTCAAGGCCCACCTGGAACTGGCAAAACTACAGTTATCACAGAAATAATTGAGCAGCTTGTGAGAAAAGGTGAAAAAGTATTAGTATCAGGTCAGAATCATGTAGCAGTAGATAATGTTTTGGAAAAAGTTTCTGAAAATAAAAATTTAAACTTGCTAAGAATTGGTAGCATAGAAAAAATTGATCCTAAGTTTTCCCAATACAGCGTTGATAATATTATTCAAGCCTACATGGATGAATATAAGTTGTTTTTAACTAATCAAAGTAAGGTCTTAAAAGAAGCTTTAAATCTAAGGAGTGAATTTCTGTCAGAAGATCAAATCAGAGCCCGTTTAAATGTTTTTATAAATGATTTTTCAGTAGTTTACACCAAACTTCGAAATACTTTTAATGATAGACATTTTAAATTAACTCAAGGTATAAAATCACTGACAGATGATGAACTATTTAAATCAACACAAGTGTTTAATAGTTGGCGTGAAAGAGATTCTCAATTGGTAGATATTTTGGTTAAGCCTATTGTATACAAAGATGTTAATGTAGTTTTTGCCACTTGTATCGGTGTCAAAGGAGATCCTGTCTTCCAAGAAAATGATTTTAAATTTGAGACTGTTATTATTGATGAAGCAGGAAAAGCAAATATTACTGAAACTTTAGTTCCACTTGAACTAGGTAGAAAAGCAATTCTTGTTGGAGATCAGAAACAGTTACCTCCTTATTTGGATGGAAGTTATCTTGATGTTAATGATAAAGAAAGTTTTCCAAATCATACTCTTAATCAGAAGAAAAATTCTTCTGAAAAAATTTATGATATTGAGGAAATTAAGCGTGCAACTACAACTTCTTTTTTTGAGTTCTTGATTGATAGGGTTAAAACTAATGAATTTCCTTCTGAAAATGTTGTTTTATTGAATTATCAGCATCGTATGCACCCACATATTGGAGAGTTTGTTTCAAGTTCATTCTATAATAATGAAGTTTTAATGGGTGAGAAAACGACTTTACAGAAAATGCAGATGGATTTTCCATTTAATAAAGAAATTGTTTTCTTCGATACTTCGAATTTTCAAGATCCTTTTGAGAAAAAAGATAAGCAATCTGTTATAAATTTAACAGAAGCACTATATATTGTAAATTTTATATTGCCAGGTTTAGTAAATAATTCAGCTGATATGTCAAAGGTTGCTGTTGTTGCACCATATAAATCGCAGGTTTCACTAATTAAAAATAGTATTAAAGAAAGTGATAATCCACTATTTAGTAACGTAGATGTTGCAACTTTAGATTCTTTTCAAGGTAAGGAATATGATATTATCATCTTTAGTTTTACAAGAGCAGCAGATCATAATAATCCTGAAATAATTAATGGAAAGAAAATATATACTAAAGTAGGGTTTTTGGATGATGCTCGTAGATTAAATGTTGCTTTTAGTAGAGCTAAAAAGAAATTAATTTTTGTAGGTAACTCAAAAACTTTGACTGATTCTAGGTCTCATTATGATTTTCTATTTAATTATACTGATTTATTTAAAAATCTTCTAAGAGTTGCTAAAGATAAAACAAAAGGGAACTTCATTAGAAATGGTGATGTATCCTTCCAACAAAGGGATAATGGTGCTAGTGGCTTGAATCCTGCTACTGCCGATGATTTTGAGAAAATGCAATTAAAGTATAAAGTAGGTGATGTTGCAAATGCTAAATTCAAAAATAAAATTTATAAAAATGAAAAAGTACTTATGTTTTTCACTATTGATGGTTTTGATACTGCACTGTTTGAAGATCAAATGGAATCTGGATTTTTACAAAATAATGTAAATCTTGAAGTAGGGCAGACATATGATTTGAAAATTCACCGATTTAATAATAGAAACAGACAGATATCTTTATCAACATTGAATTACTTTTCAACAAATACTGAAGATATAGTATTTAGAAGTAAAGTCGAACAAATTAATAAAAGCAAAAATCAAAAAGGAAGGGTGGTAGGGAGCCTAGATTTTGGCTATATCATTCAATTGGAAAATGGATTGCAAGGTTTATTACATAATAAACAAAACAAGTTGAATATCAAATTGAACCATGATGATATTGCGTATGTAAAAGTACATAATATTGATTTTCAAAGAAAAAAAATAAATTTTGCATTTTAGATGATACCACTGAAGATCGATTACGAAAAACTTTACCAGGAATTAGAAAACCAAGGAAAAAAGTTAACAGGGTTGTTTGAACTCCAGTACCCAATTTATTGTGTGCATGCAACGATTGCTGATATAACTCCTGATCCACTTGATTACTTAGATGTTTTTATAATAGACATTATTAGAACAAACAACAAACTTTCAACTGGAACAATTGGTTCTTTTTTAGGAGTTTCAAAAATTATTATTGAAATGAGAATAAACATTTTAAAAGGAGAAAGTTTAGTAGAGGAAAACGAGTCAGGATTGCAAGTGTCTGATTTAGGATATAATGTTTTTGTCAAAAAAGTAGCTGAACGTATACATATAATTTCATATGACTTTTATATTGATGGGATAACACATGAGCCACTGAACAAACAATTCTATAGAGCATATAGATCTAAATTCATTTCTGAAAATGATAAAGTACTGAGAACAAATAAATTTGGTGAATCATTTATTGAATGCGACATGAAGCCCGATTTAGTACATACACCATTTAATAAAGAAAGGATTATAGAAAAATTAAAGAATATATCCATGGATGCTCGTGATGAATTCGCTATTCCGATAGGTTTTAAGGACATAACAGATATATCTTACACAAAATTATCATTTCAAATATTGGTTGCAGCGAGTATTGCTGAAAATGGTGTAGTAAAAGAAGTGATAGACGGATTTGCAAACCAAAGTTATATTGTAGGTAGGTCTTATTATGATGATGTTAGGCAATATATTACCAACTTTGAAGACAATATTAAGAGTAAAGTTCAAAATCTTGTATTCAAAGTTCATGAACGAAATTTAGGTTATAATGCAGAACAAAAAGTTGATTATATATTGAGTTCGAACTGGAGAGAAATTGATAGATACCCCAATCATGAAGGTGATATTTTTCAATTTGATTTTGAAGGGATCAAACATATTTTAAGCAAAAAACTAAAAACGGTCTTAGATACTGAAGAAGATATAGAATTTTCAAAAGGTATTATTGAATTTCAGATTAGCAAGAAGACTTTACAAAAATCAACAGACAGAAAATCTATTATTAGCAATTTGCTTCGCGGCCGTGATTATTTATTTGATTTAATGTTTAAAAATTTTAATGTTCAATTACTTTATATCTATTACTCACCCGCTGACGAAATCGTTGAGAAAATATTAGAAATAAGTTCTATTATAAAAGCTACAAGTTTTGATGATATTTCGGAAAAAAGGCTTCTTGAGAGATGTTCTGAATGTCCACTTTCTCTTAGACAAATATTAATTCTTGGCGGACATAATGACATTTTAGAAAAATTTGATATGGAGAAAAATATGATTTTAATTTAAAAATAATGGATTATAATTTAACACTTGAAGATGAGTTGAGAAGTGGTTTTTTTATAGCCAATTCCAGATACAATTTTAAGCGAATTAACAAGAAATATAATCATCTCTTTTTAGTTGACGAAGAAGAGAGAGGTTTGAGAGATGAGATTTTTACAATTATCCAAAACGCCCAAACTACTTTAAAAATTTGTACATTTATCATAACCGATGAAGAAATTGTTAATGAGATACTTCATAAAGTGAATCAGTCAAACATTGCCATATTTATTATTACACAATTGGATATGGGTAAAATAAAAAACAGACAATTACGTAGAAGTACTCAAGATGATGATGATTTGTTTAATACTGTAGATGTAAATAATCACCTCTCTAATGTGAAAAAGTTAGTTGATGCTGGTGTACACGTGAGAGCTGCTAGTAATGTTCATGCAAAATTTATCATTGCAGACAGAACTAACGGAATGATTATGAGTTCAAATTTTACTACATATTCACTTACCTTAAATGTGGAGTCTGGAGTTTACATTGATCGTGTGGCATCTGCAGAACTTGACCAATTGTTTGACGCCATTTATCAAGTTGGTACTTCTTACAATACATTTTCTACAATAAATAAGAAGAACAAGATATTTACATCGGAAAATGAACTTGATATAAACTCTAAACATTTACCTAAAAGTGAATCGAATTTGAGATATACATATAATAAATTAAATAATTCGCTTTATGAAGAAATTGTAAACATTATTACAAATGCTGATGAATATGTATTTATTTCGTCATATTCTATAATTGCTTTGGATAGATTACCTGAATTTTTATCCGCAGTTACACATGCCATTGAAAGAGGTGTTTGGATAGGAGTATTTTGTCGCGGAATGAATAATCGTCTCGATCATTTAGAATCTTGTAGATTATTAAAAAGTTTGGGTTGCCATATTATGGCTGATTTGTATAATCATTCTAAAGGGGTCTTATCAGAGAAAAATGGTATGTTGTTTACAGCTAATATCGATGGTAAATATGGCCTTATTGATGGTTTTGAGGTTGGATATGTATTAAGTGAACAGCAGCAAGAAGAATTTTTGGATTTTCATAAGTATTTAATGGATAATAATATTTATCTCTTTAAAACTGATGTGAAACGTAAAATAATCTTTGAAACATTTAAGTTTTATGAGCAACTTAGAAGTCATAGAACCCCCTTTGATTCTAATGATCTCGAATTTTTGATTAAACCAGTTCATAAAGATAGCTTTAAAGAACTATCTGAATCTTTACTTTTTTTAGGAAAAAAAATTGATAATGGATTAACTAAATATCTTCTCATTGTAGATCACACTTGTTACGAGTGTCACTTTTCAAATAATAAAATTACACCACTCAGAACAATTAATTACCCATATGAAATTGAAAAATATTTTATTAAATATTCTAATCTTAAAGTAAGCTACATCAATGAATAATTTTGAAAACGATTTAACACTATGGAATAGTCTTGCCATGGCGGGCGAGTTTGACAAAGCACAAAAGCTTTACTATGACGAACTATTTGAGACAATTATAGAAAAATTTGTTACAAAACATGAAGGTTCATTACAAAGAGGAGGGGTGCTTTTTTCAATGTTAGGTTTCTCTCCTGAACCTATTATCTTATCTGCTCGTTTGATTCAACCTGATAGTCATGTTATATTTACTACAAATAATAAAGAGTCAAATAACAGTGGGGATATTATTGAAAAATTTTTAGAGCATAGTTATGCTATTACCTATCTGGAAAATGAAGATTTTAATATTGTTTATAGTGCATTAAAAGAAACTGTCATTCAAAATCCTAAATCCCAGATTGTTATCGATATTACTGGAGGTAAGAAATCAATGGTTGCTGCAGCCGCAATTTTCGGAAAAGACTTTGGTTGTAATGTGATCTATGTTGATTTTGAACATTACATCAAAGAACTGCGAAAACCCTTACCTGGGTCGGAAATAATGAAATTAGTTTATAGCCCGAATATTAATCAACCCGAAATCTTTTTGTAATGAAACATCATATATGTTTAGTAGGTGGACAAATATTGCCACTTTATATGGGAATTGTGGAAAGTAATCCAGATACAATACATTTTTTTTACACTAGTGAAACAGAAAATAATGTTAAAATTTTAAAAAGTTTTTTTAAAGAAAAGAAAACTGAATCATACAAATGTAGTGAATCAAATTACACACTTTTTTTACGGGAACTTAATGATTTGCTTAGTAAAATATCTAATAATGAGAATGTGGATTTTAATATCACAGGTGGAACTAAGATTATGGCTCTAGCAGCCTACGATATGATCCGGGAACGAAAAAGCACGGCTTATTATTTTAACCAGGACTTATCATATTATGAAGTGCCATCTTTCAAACTTAAAAATGTAAATAATTCTATTAAAATAGTTGATTTTATAAGATTGAGTAATAATTCAATATCATCTTCTACATCTATCTTGGATTATAGCACTGCCGACTTTATGATGGCAAAAAGCATATTTAACTTTAGTAATACAAATTCTAAGCAATTTAATCAAATTCAAAAATACTTTAAGAATCTATTTAATGACTCTGACGAAATACCAATAAAAGGAGATGAAGAAGTTAATGATAATCTTTTTGTCACATGGGATCGAAATTTATTGGAAGTGAATGACTGCTCATCGTTACTTTTGGAGGTTACAGGTAATAATATTAAAGATTTGTTTTTTAAGGCAGGCTGGTGGGAACTTGTAACCGCTGCTGCTGTAAAAGATTGGAGTCTTCAGAAAGAGATAGTTATGAATGTTGTTTTCCCCTTCAAAGGCGATACATCTGAAAGTAAAAATGAAATTGATATTTTAATCAATACTGGGCGCAAATTAATTTTTGTTGAATGTAAATCCGGAATTATCAATCAAGCTGATTTGAACAAAATGAAGGCTGTTCGCGAAATCTATGGCGGGCGGATTGCTAAAAGCTTACTGGTATGTAAGTTCAAACCCACGGATAGAATTTTAGAAAAATGCAGTGAACTTGATATAGAAATTTTTTATTATTATGATAAAACTACTAGGGGCACTAATAGTTTAAGTTCAATTCATAAGAAACTTGATGAAATAAATAAAAAATCCTCTATTTAGGATTTTTTATTTAGTAATCATTAATAATTGTTGGACAGAGGTTAATTAGAAATTTAATCAGGTTTTCTCGATACTGTTCATTACTGCTATTTTCGCCTAACATGTACACTAATTCTTCCTGGCGAGGCTGACCAAAGGTAAGCCTGTAATTAACCAATACATTTTTAATATAATTTAGTTTGTCAAGATCTCTACTGTAAGGATATAAAGGAATGATGGTTTCAATAGAATTAACGTTATCTTTGTCAGGATAATACCAATACGGAATTAAATCACATTTTCCAAGTTTTTTAGCTTCAACGGTAGTATAGATTATTTTCCAAATATTATCATTATTCAAAATCTGTAGCTTTTGTATGTCCAGAGATGCAATCATTTTATTCCGGATGTTAAATCCTTTATATCTCTTTATTCTACCTTCTCTTTGTTCTAAATCAATAGGGTTATGCGGAAGATTCCAATGAATTATTTTATTACAGTAATAATGAAAATCTAGGCCTTCCTGACCTATCGAGGTTGATGTCAGTACAAAAGGCCTGAAAGGAGAATTAAATGCTTCTCTAATTTTAATAGTTCTATTTGCACTTTTATTATCTGTCTTTCCCTCCATACCAAAAGGCATTGCATAATGAACACGCATTTTTAAGTCTTTATTACTATCGGAAAGGGATTCAAAAGTTTTCACGTCTAATGATGAAGATGATACAGATAAAATATCAGCAATGAAAACAGCAATATCCCTACTGTTGTAGAGCCCACCTGAATCATGTAGTTGATAGAAAAATTCGTCGAGCATTGCCTGAATATTCCCATTGATACAGTAATCAAGAACATTATTATAATAACCAGTTGTTCTGAAAAACTGCTTTATTATCGAAATGCTTTCAGGTTTATTAAACAACGTACGGAAGCTGTTAGCTACGAAATGAGAAGCATTTATTAATCTTTTTTCTTCAGGGAAAAGTCGATAAAATGCTCGGTATGAACAGATCGCAGGTGATCCTAAACTCATATTTGCAAGGTACTCTGCCAACTGATCTAAATCATCATTGCTCAACTTAGCAAGTTTGTTTTCAATTGTGTCTTTTTCAAAGTTTTCTTTAAACTGCAAAAAAATATAATTTTTCTCATTGCTTTGATCGTCATTCAGATGATCTAATTCTACTCCTATTTTTTCCGGATTACTAAACCAATTAGAGGATTCATCATGGTGTAGTCTTTTATCTAAAAATAATAGGGAATACCACTTCCAGTCGTTCTTATCTCCATTTTCAATTCCAACTGTTTGAATGTCCAGTTTTTTTAATTCTTTTATAATTTGTTTTTTTAATTCTTTAATCAGCATTTGATCGGATAAACCCTTTTGCAAAAATTTCATCGGATCGATCAATTTGGCCAAACTAATGCAAGGGTACGTCAATGAATAATTCATCAGGCTACTGTGGCTTTCATTATTTCTATATACTAATAGAGGATAAGGGTATCGTTTTGAATCAGTTTTTGATCTCAATTGACTTTCTTCTTTATGGCGTGCTTCTTTGATCAGAAAATCTCCAACAGAAAGTCTTTCAGCCTCATAAGAAACTAATGTAGAAATCATTCTCGGTACTAGTTTCCATGCCGAAAAGATTAAGGTTTTGGAAAATACATTATTATTGGTTTTAGATAAGGGTCTGTAAGGTAAAGTATTTACATTATAATAGGGTAAGGTAGGAGGTAGCCAGAGGTATTTATATCCCTCATTTCTTAAGTCCTGATACAAAAGCCTTAGTTTTGGATTAGGCTCCAATTGAGATTTTTCAGGGATTAATGGTTTATATTCGATAATCTTATCTTTGCTAATAAAAGCATTCTTAGCTTTTACAACGTTTTTTTTTAAAGCTCCATGTTGATTGAATTTTTGCTGTAAAACCTTGAAATGTTGATATTCGGATAAAAAAGAGAGAGGATAAGGGGCTGACTTTACATACTCCGTAGGAACATTTAATTTAGCACCATATTTTTCATTAAGCTCTTTGACAATCTGATCAATTAAGATAAAATCATACAGGTCTGATTCGTTAACAGGAAGTATTTTAACGTCATTTTCTTTATTTCTATCAAACTTTTCAACTAAATTTCTTTCTGTTCGTGATATTGCATTTTTGTAAATAACCTCAATTTGATTTTTAATTGTAAGTAATTCAGAATCAAGTTTAGTAATTTTTTCAACACTTTTCAATCCTTCAAAATATTTGTGATTGAGCTGATCCAAATGTTTCCAGTCTTCCTTTGAGTAATTAGGAAATAAGAACGTTAGTACACTTTTAAATTCTTGATAATGATCTTCTCCATGCAATTGCTCAAACTTTGTTGCATAGGCTTTATATGGAGTGGCGGATAATAACAAAAGTTTTACATTAGGAATATCAAAAATTTCCTTTGCAAGTTGTATACCTGGATTCTCTACATCATATTTGGAATCTATAATTTGCTTAAATCGTTGAAATTCATCCAAAATAAACAGGTCTGCTTTTAAGTATTGTTTACAGGCACTAGCTAAACGAAGACGTATTTCTCCAATAATTTTGTTAACAATCTGTGAATTTGGAATGTAACTACTGGTATTGGAACTTCTTTTATTTTCCGGAATAATGCATTGTAAAATTTCGAGTAAATTCAGTGAGGTATGATTTTCAATATTATGATTGATTTTTTTATAAGCTTTTTGAATTTCTTGTAAAAAAATCGGCTGAACATCATATTGTAAACAGGTTAGGAATTCTTGATTAATATCAGATCTTATTTTCCTCCTTTGATTTGAAATATCATTTTCCCAATTCTTACTACTCACCGTTGCTCTCAAAAACCATTTAAGTGCTGTCTTACGTTTTCGGAAATAACTTGTAGTAGACAATATTCTGTAAATTAAAATTCTCTCGTCTTTTTTTCCTGCTTTGCTGTTGGTATCAAATGATGTGCTGGGAGTTAAGGCTTTTATTTTGAGACGAAATTTATTTGCATTCTTTATATCCTCGAAAGCAAGCGATGTTAAACGGTCATCCTCATCAGAGAAATCCAAGACCTCACCGCTGTCGAAATCTGCAGTTCCTGCAAAGGGGACTAGCTTAGCAATGTTTTGTTTAGCTAGCGCTTTGTTTGAGCAGATATATATGACTTTAAAGTCATTATTTTTATCAAATGCCTCTAAGTAAAGCTTAGCGATAATACCTTTTGCAACGATAGTTTTACCAAGTCCCACTTCATCAGCAATTAGAAAACGATGATTACCCTGTCTATAACTCTCTAATGCTTTTTCGACAGTTTTTAATTGAAAATCTTTTAACTTGTCTATTGTGTTAGATATTGCTTGTTTAATTTCCATCGTCTAGGACTTTTTTAAATGTATCAAGTAAACCCATTAAATTTTCATCTATTAATGTTTGATCTTCTAACTGTTCATCTCTCATAGTGTCCATCAATAAAATGACTTGTTGCAGAGAATCTCTATCTCTGCTTAATGCATACAATAATTTTTCATATAAAGGTACCGTACTGGAAATTCTAGAGTTAATAATAGCTGATGGAATGGATTTCCTTTCAGAATCGTTTAGATCAATTTGCGCTAAATTTAAAATTTCTTCTTTTGAAAGTAAATATGATAAGTACTTCATCAATCTGTCTTTATTTCCAATAATGAAACTTAATATTTTTTTTAAACGCTCATCTGGTAAAGTAATATCAAATGAACGGACAAAAGATTGAATTAATCGTGAATCAATATAGATTTCGAAAATTAAAAATGGAGTTAATTCTCTTAAGTTGAATCCTGTAAATTCGTATTTTTTCTGATTTTTTGCTAGAGTCAAAACATCATTTTTATTAGAGCTTAATAATCTAAATTTTATATTCGATGCTAATGATTCTCTAAGTAATTCTGTACCTATGGTAATAAAAATATTATATGTATTATCTTTATTAATAGATAAATTACCTGATATTTTTAATGTGGAAAGTTCATGATTAATTTTTCTGATCTGTTGTTCTGAAATATAATCTCCAACCTCATCAAGTTCTAAAGTACTGTGGTCATAAGGAATAAAAATACCTTCATTTGATTTCTCTGTTTTTATAAGAATTGATCTTAAGTTATCGACAGATGTCAGTTGTTTTTTAGACCCACTTATTTTAGTTAAAAATTCTATATTCCTCTCATGTGCTGGACAAGTACAATTTGCAGATCCAATAAACCAATTTACTTCAACCTTATTCTGACTAACATAAAGTTTTGCATGCAAATTTTGTCCTAAATCAAAATTTTCCTGCGCTTCGTCATCTGACATTAATGATGCATCATTTGTATTTTGCTCCTCTGACATTTCATCAACACGGATACTTTTTTCTAGATTTGGATTAAATTGATAGATATTTTTATTCGCCAAAATACTTGGAGGAAGTTCTGAGAACGCAGTGGAAGAGGAAAAAAAATCAACTTGCTCCGCTTTTTTTAAATAGGAATTAAATGTGGTTTTGTCTAAGAATGGACTTATGACAAGTAATTTATCGAATGGGTTGTCTATGTTCGTTAGTGGGTGATTATTGCCTTTTATGATTGGGAAAAATTCTAAAGTTTTACCTTCTAAGTCATTTTCGAAATTTAGATATAAAATATCTTTCTTGATATATTCGGGAATTTCGGTGCCGGATTTTTTTTCTAGATAATCAATAAAATCAAATAGAGGCTTGTTTGAGTTAACTTTCTTTTTTCCTACTTCAGCATTTAATAGTATAGCAGTATCCCAATCCTGACTAAAAGTTAGATTTCTGCTTGTGCAAATAAATTTGTATTTCCTTTCATTTTTATTCTTTTTGTGTAGATATCTTATCAGCCATATTTTAGGATGAAATGATTCATTATACCTCTCTGTGGAAATTTCGAAAATACTTTTTTCCCAATAGGCCAGTAAATTACTGTAGTATGCAGGAGTTTTAATTTTACCACTTTGACAAAAGATCATGGCCTTTTTCGGAACTTGTGTTATCGTTGCCAATAGCTCGTTTGTGATGTTTTTATCAGTAATAAGATCTTTTCCAGTAAATAAAGATACAGGCAAAAATAGTAATGCTTCTAAATCTAATGAATAAGTTGTTGCTATGACAAAATCAAAATTATAATCTGGTTCGGGTCTGATACCTTCTCCAAAATTAATACGGTCTTTATGAGGATCTAACATAATATTATTGTAATGCTTTTTGAATATCTTGAAACAAGGTCCTTACATTATAAAACCTGTATTGAAATTTCGTTAGACTAATGCGTTTATTAGGAAGTATATCACTGTTATATTGTTTGGTCTGCTGTAATCTTGATTTTCTTCCTTTATTTTGGTACTCTCTACTTTTTAAGAGGGTAACTAAAGGGGTTAATTCTATATTTGGTTGATTGCTAGTAGCTTGTATGAGTTTCCAAAATTCTATAATAAATAATTCTGAAGACTGAATTCTTCTATTAGATAACTTAAAAATATTCTCAAGATCAAAAGAAGATCTATCAATGATTTTATTGTCTAACTGAAGAATCAGTGCTCTAGCTTCTGCTTCAAAGGCTTTTTTATATTCATTTGGATGAAATTTTTTCTGCAAGATATCATCATATAGTAAATGGGCAATCTCAACGATTAAAGCAAAGTTATATGCAGTTTTTAGATTGGTTTTTAGCGATTCGGCGATATCAAGTTCTAAGGCTTTAACGACAAATGCTTGAAAATCTTCACAAGTAAATAGTAATTTCAATAAATTATCATTCGTTACGAAAGATGGAATTAAAGATTTTTGTAAGAGCGGATTTTTAAAATGTACAAATTGGCTTTTTAAAAAATCAGCTTCAGTTGTACTAAGATTTATGGATATATTGTCTGCATCATCCCAATTAATCGCTGGAGCTGGTACATGAATACCAAATATACTATCTTCCCAGTTCATTGTATCATCTCTGTTCTCATCATCTTGCACAATAGACCTCGCTGTAGTTTGATGTTTTTCAATATTACTTAGATAATTTTTTAATGACAATTGGCTATTACTCAAATCTTGACTATTAATGCAACCAAAAGTATTAAGCCCAGTCCAATAAATCTCGGAAGGATTACGCTTAACTCGTTTATTTTCAGATAGTGTAACTCCGATAATGCGTGTGTTCTTTTGGCCAATGTACTTATTTCTTAACAAGTTTTTAATCTTATGTTCTTCATCCTGTAAATAGCTTAGTAATGTACTCTTTGCATTTTTATTTTTTGGATAACGAATATAATCCAGTAGAATATAAGGGACAATAAAAAAGTATTTGGCTCTTGTTTGAATGGTCGAAATACCAGGAAAAAGAAGATCTGATATATTATCTCTTAAATATCCAACTCCGAGTTCATCTAATTGTCCTTCGGGACGAATTCTTTCAATAATTTGTTTTACCCGTTCTCTGTCTCGTGTACTAAAATCTATCCAGCCTATTTGTGTCATGTTTTTAGTTTTTATTGTGTCCTGATTATAGGCGCACGTTTCGTTGCTTCCTGATCAGCATCTTTAATTAATTTTACGGAATCTTCGATATAGAATGTTTTTAGGGTTTTATTATTCGTAATATCCAGCTCTTTTATTGATGTATCGAGTAGATACAATTGTACCAACGCTTTATTTTGTGATAGATCAAGGTTGACCAGTGTTTTACATCCGTCAAGATTAAGCGTGTGGAGGGCTGGAAATTTTCTGGTGTCGAAGTCAGTAAATAAATTATCCTGTAAATAAATGTATTTTATATTTTTAGAGTTTAACTGAATTTTGGTTAATCCTAATTTGAAAGCATAAATTCCTTTCAAATTAACCAAACCTTTTAAATTTAGAACTCCAATTTTATTGTTGTCACCTATATATAGATTTTCAAGCTTTGTAAGTTTGTTTACAAGGGAAAAATCTGAAATATTATTCTTGCGCAGATTAAGTTCTTTCAAATTCTGAAAGTGTTCAAGACCGCTTAAATCGAAAATATTCTTTTCATCTAGTTTCAGTTCGGTTACGGTGTTTATTTCTGAAACTTCTAATTTTCCGTTATGGTTTTGATCGAACTGCTGTAAGAGAGCCGTTTTGAGGTTGTTGTCTTTAATGGAAATTTCTTGTGCAGCAATGTTGATGGATAGAATAACTGCAAGGGTTGATATAATTTTAAGCATTTTATAAAGTGAATAATAGAGTTTTTAAGCTGTATTTATTACTGTGGATCGATAATAATGTACCGTGCATCGTCAGGAATTACAAATTCGTATTTCAAGATGATTTTTGCATTTACATTGTTACTTTCCAATATATCGATTTCATCTTCATTATAGTGATATCCGTCTTTTTCACTCCATTCATTGATTATATTATTAGTGATATCTCCTTTTTGTGATTCGGTTACTTCAATAAGTAATTGATTTTTATACCAATTCGGATTTTCACTTGTAAATATTTGTCCTTTAATTAAAGAAAAATCTACAACTAAAATATGATCTTTAAATTTCCAAAACTGGTGTATGACAGGAATTCCATTAAATTTTTTGCTGAAAAGAGGACGTTTAATATTGTGTTCATAAGTTAAATCCTGAAGTTTATCAGCATTTCTCCAGTTTGCAAATATTACAACATTGCTTTTGTCGCCTGTGTTTTCGATAAAATTTAACACGATCTCTTTGATATTATCTGTTTTTATCAATTTATCATCGTGCAAAAGTTCAAAAAATGAGCTGTCTATACTCCTTGCCAGATGACCACCAAAGTCATTTAATCCGATAATACCCTGATAGTGTTCTCCATCAATGAAAGCAAATTTCATTTTTAAAAGTTTTTGAAAAAAACCGTAGCCTTTAACCTCTTCATCGTTAGGTAAGAATTCTAAATTTCCAAGGCTCTTAAGTATATCGAGTATTATCATATTTTCTTCCCACAGTTTCCCAACATTATTTCTGAACTCATCAATTTTTTCTTTAGAAAGTGGAATTTCTTTGATCTTCTTAAAATAATCTATTTCTACTTGTTTTTTCAGAAAAGAAAATACATTGAGAATTTTTTCTTTTTTAAAATTTAATGTGGTTTCTGGATCTTGATTAACTATAGAATTAAAAATAAGATTTTTATATTCATCCTTTTCAAGTGTTATTTTATCCAATATATCTTTAATGTCATCCCCAATGAATTTAAATCTTTGTCTTATTTTAATCTCACTTAGGTCATCGTTTACATTAATAATATGTTCAAATTTAAAAAGTATTATTGTAAGACCATATGTTAACCATGTATTGGGAGTTAAAGCACTATAAAATTGATTAACTGGGGTTTCTTTAATCTCCCACTCCTTAACAGCCCACAAGTTGTTATTTTCAATTTTATCAAAAAGATCGAAAAAATGATTTAAAAAGTTAAAACCATAATCATACGTTCTGTTTTCTAAATTTTTTTCAAAATAACTAATATTATAATTTTTGAATGTGATTGAGTTATGGTGTTTTAAAAAATATATCCAACTCAATAAGGTTGTATTAAAATAAAAAAAGAAATTCTCTCGATCTTCCTTATTTTCTATTTTAAAAAGACTTTGTTTAAATTGTGATACAGCGATATTGAATAATTCAGAGTCATCATCATGAAGAATTAATTTTAAAATATTGATTATGGGTAGATATGATAATTCGAGATACTTTTTATCAATACTGTCATAATCATTACTAAAGCTAATCTTTGATACTAAGGACTCGAACATCCTTTGGATAAGCAAGGTTTTATACTTTGTTGATAAGTAAGGGAATATACTTACACATAAGCTTACCGATTTAGAAAATGCATTTCCTGATTTATTAAATGATTTACTTTGTAAAGTGTACAGTAAAAAATTTAACAGTCTATCAAAGGACTGTTGATGATCTTTTTCAGATGCAAGAACAATATCCCGAAAAATGCTTGAAAAAATCTCGTTAATGTAATTAAATGAGACTGTATCGTAATATTTGTTTAAGTTATAATTCATTTTCTAATTCAATAAATTCTGTGTAAACATCATCCAAGTTCTGCAGGTTTGCTTCTAGCTCATTATATTTATTAGTTACAGTGTTGTCATTCACTTTTTTTAATAACTTCCCTAAATATTCTTTGTCATATTCTGACTGTAAATTATTTTTGGAAGAGAATGAATAAATATTTTTATAATCAACATTAGCATCAGCAGTTAAAGCAAAGAGTTTAATATCCGTGGTTTTTTCGTACAGTTTTTCTAACTCTAATTTATGATAGTATTTCTCTTTGTCTCCTATTTTTTTAGATAGAGATTTGATAGCAGAAATATTGATGTCGTCCAGATAAACATTTTTATTGTTCTTCTTTATGTGATGTTTGAATCCCACAATTTCTTGCCAAAAAGGATATGATTTAAATTTTAACTCATTCTCCATTAATTGCTGATATTCTTCCTTAAATCTTTTTTTGTAGTAATGATTATAAAAAGCTTTATGAAATTCTAGATGTAATTCCAGTTTAACAATTTCTGTCCTTTTTGTTTTATGTATAAAATTAAAAACAATATTGTAAAGATAAACTAGCAAAAAAATATAGGAGGCAAATGAGGAAAATATGAATATTAAAATATTACTTTTCACACTTTGGTTTATTATGCTTGGGCTTACGAAATATAAACTTAAGACACAAATGATAAGTGTAAAACCTAAATAGGTGATGAATTTAAAATTTACTTTCTTATCAATGATAGACTGAATCTCGTCTCTTTCATCTTTTAAATGTGTTAATAAAAGATTGGTTACAAATAAGTTCATCGAAACTAATGTAATTATACCAGTTGTAAAAGTCTTAACAGTATCATCAAAATTAATTGTAAAAAATTTTAAAAAGTCCCAATCTATAAATATTGTATACAGAACAATTATGGAAATTAAAGCTAAGTAAATAAAAAAGACAGCCCAAAACCCTCTGCTGAATATCCAACTGAGGATATCTAAAATTGTATTATTTTTATGATTATAAACTTTTGGAAATTTAGATTTAATTTCCTTTTTAACTGATTGTTTTAGACTCATTCGGGGATTAGTTTTTTCAACTCATTGGCTTTGATATATGAATAATATACAAGTCAATTGAGAATTTCATAAAAATAGATATTTATTCAATTTAAAACAAACATTATTTCATCCGAGTATGAAGTCTAGTGCCAAACTATACATCTCTCAACTACTTAATCGATTGGTATTTAATAACTTACTAGTTTGAGTTTCTAATAATACAGTGTTATGAAAACAAATAATGGTAAGGAATCCACTGAAAAAATTAAAGTTCAGGATACACTACTTGCTCTTCACCGCCAAACCAATACCATAGGTATAGTACAAGGAGTTGATTTGAATGGAGAGCTAATAGTTGATGTCTCCAGGGAGTCTTATAAAAATGGGTTGCGTTTTGATCGGGAAGATGACCGTTTTCTCGAGATATACAGTACATTCTATCATCAGCTAAAAACTCCGGATGAGTTTTCATTTTTTAAAGTGACTGAATTTGAAGCCGAGCAGACTGTAAAAGATTTACAGCATTATATTGATACTGCTTCTTATGATGAAAAAGAAAAACTGAATGAATACTCCGTTTCTATAGATAAAGTGGAGGCGCAGAAAGAATATATTGCTAGAACTCAAAAAGATCGTTATCAATATGATGTCGAGCAAGTCGATTGGAAAATGATGTCTCAGATTGGATTGACCAGAGAAAAGCTGGAAAGTATAGGAGCATTGGAATCTTTGCTTAAGGGATATAAAACATCAATGCTTATCCCGGTGAAGATTGACCTTGGAACAGCTGTCAGTATACTGGATGCGCGCTTGTCTTTAAAGGTTAATGAGGTAGGAAAGCTTGAAACTCGGATTCATCCTATTAGGAAGGAATGTGATTTCACAAAACCTTTCTTTGGGTATCAGTTCAGCCAAGAGGATCAAGAAAAATTACTGGAAATTGGGAATATGGGAAGGGTGGTGGAGTTGATACATCCTATAACTGGAGAAGTAATTCCTTCTTTGGTTAGCAGAGATAAGCTGACCAATGACTTAGTACCGCTTAGAGCTGATTTGGTAAGAATTCCTTTGGTGATAAAAGGGGTGACACTGGATGAATTACAGAAGAAGACGCTAAAAGAGGGAAAGCCATTGTATATTGAAAATATGCTTTCCAAGAGAGGCACACTTTTTAATGCAACGGTTCAGTTTAATACAGATAAACGGTACGTTGAGTTTTTATTTCCTCGTCATATTAGTAATTTGAATTTGGATTCAAATCTTAGTTCTAAAACAGACGTTCCGGCTACTTTCAGAGGGAAAAAATTGAGATCGTGGCAGGTAGAGAAATTGAAGAAAGGAGAGGTGGTATATATTGATGGGCTCGTGGATAGGAAAGGGAAAAAATATCAGGGGTATTTGAGATTTGATAAAGGGGTGGGAAAGTTTGAGTTTTCTTTTAAGAATGTGTGGAGGGAAAATTTAAAAAGCAAGAAATCTGGTGTACGTCGAGGTTTGAATTTATAAAAATTTTCTTTTGGTTATATAACTGTATTTTAATACTTACATTAATTAAACTTTTCAAGATTATCTGATTTTGCAACAGTTTTGGCTTTGCCTTTAACCATAGTCTCGGTAACATAAATCAGTTGTCCTTTTTTGTGGGTGTAATAATCTGATTTCAATAGCTTAAAGTATCCTTTTCTGAAATGAGGAATTTTAGAAATTTGAGCTTCGTTAAGATCACAAATATTTTCTGATATTTTGAAAATTACATTTTTATCTGATCTATCTTCACCTCTGGGATAAGAAATTTTTGGAACACCATCTGTAATGCATTCTGGAAAACACTTCATATAGGCAATCGTATTGACTGCAAGTCTGAACATCCTAGACAATGTAATAGATTGTACATCCTGCTTTTTATTTAGATCAGCATAGAATTTGTCTGACAAACGTCCGTTGTTTATTCCATGAGAAAAATACAATTCTAAAGTATTATCATCAAATAAGCTCAGCGCAAAAGCAAAACCATTTTTCTCATTTGGTATATGTAAACCAAATGAATAATTCACGCAGTTTGCCTTAGTCTTCACTTTGGTATAGATGATTTCCCTTTTTTCACCATTATCATAAAGATACTTTCTAATTCCATCTAAATCTGAAAGGGGAGTACTTTCAAGAAAATCTTGTAAATACTTTTCTAAGAAGAAAATATGCAGTAGTTCCCCTTTGGAATCTTCTCTCCATAGTTCTAAGCCTGAAACTATCAGGTCCTTACTTTGTATGTCTTGATCTTCCTTAGATGCAGAGTTTAAAATGTTGTACCTCAGTAATGCAAAAATATTGTCATTCGAAAATTTAGGGTACATTTTTTTTGTTTTTCGATAAAGCTCATCCCAATAATATTTTAGAGGGACACTGTATCCTATTTTTTTTCCCTTATTCATATTTTTTTCCTTGTTTGATCAACTTTAAGTTATTTTCTATATAAACCAAAAATAGTAATTTCTATTAATAATGCAATTTTGTTTTAGAATATGAAAAAACAGTAGGAAAATTCTGAATTTATGATTTCTTTAAATACTATATGCTGAATTTCAAAGACAATTATTTGTTAATTTTATATTTACGGGAATCCATATTTTTCACAAATGTATTTTTGATATATTTGAATTATCTTAAAACTTTGTAATAGTATAAGCTAATAACCCCTCTAAAAACTAAAGTCATATGATAGAAAGTAATAATTCATCGGAAGAAGAACATATTCCAGAACGTGATCTTCAAATTCACAATACATCAGCGTTTATTTTAGATATTGAGAAAAAAGAACTTTCACAGTTAGAGGTTGCAGAAAGTGATGAAGATTATTTACGCTTTGTGCACGGAATCGTACATGAAGTTTCGACTCAAGATGGTCGTCAGTTTATCGTTAATAGTGAGCATACTGAAGTTTTAAGTATTATTAATGGAATCTTGGACGGAACTCAAGAATTTGAGGAGGTCAAAGTTATTGCAGAAAGACTGTTGAGAGTTGAAATTGATGCTCAAGAACAGATCGCAAAATTGGGGAAACAATTACATGAAGGATTATTGATTATTTCTCATATAACTGACCGGGGAACAGAAAAAATTATTATTTGTAAAGCGGAAACCCTGTCTTACATTGAAAGAACAACTTTTACACAGCAAGATGGTTTTCCTATCAAGAAAAAGATCTTTAAATCAGCCCAAATTGTTTTTGATGAATCTCATGAAATTACAGACATATTAATAAATGATATTAATGATACCATTCCTAGGTATTGGTGGGATGGGTTTTTGGAGTTATCAAAGAAGTATGATGATGAGGAAAATACCAAAAGAGCCTTTACAATGATCGATTCAAAAGTTTTGACAAAGATCAAAAAAGAATCTAATCCTGATTACTGGAATCTCAGAAGTACTACAATCCACTATTTTCGATCAAATGATGAGTTTGATATTGACGATTATATTGAAAAATGTTTCAATCGCTATACTCCTGAGTTTGAAGATCTGGACCTAAATAAGTTTAAAGATACAATACGGGAGCTGCCAAGAAAACAGAACTTTGATACTCGATTTAGTCTAGTTAGAAAAGCAATAACCGCAAAGGTTAAATCAACGATTAAGCTTGAGGAAAACATAGATCTTGTGCTTAAAGGAGAAGTGCATTCCGGAACTATTGAAGGCTTTGTGAATGGTAATCAAGAGAAAGGAATTTTTATAAAAACGTCTAAAGGCTATGAAGAATTTAAAAAACCTTCATGATGAGCTATAGGAATTTCATAGAATTATTTGGTAATCCTTCAGCTATTGTATCTGAGAGTGAGAACTTCAAAACTTTAGAATTGGAGTATGAGTTTTCAAGTATCAAATTGCCAAAGGAAGAAAATTTTAGATACTTTTTTAACAGAATTAGAGCCGAAGATCAATGTGAGATTTTCTTTTCTATTGATGATGGAGAAGCTATAGCTATTACTAAAGATGTTGACTTTACGTCAGATTTAGAAAATGTAAAAATACTTTTTTCAGGACACGAGGATGGTGAGATTGTAAATCTGAAAATAAATATTTATAAAGAAAACGACAGAAACAATTTTTACTTTTACTCCAGAGACTGTTTCTTTAACTATATTCAATCATTTGATACATATGGTTTGGCAAGTTTTTTTTCTAGTGATTTTTTTGATCATAATTCAAAAATAAATATTGTTATCAGAGATTTTGTGGGAACTCTAAGCAGTGATAAAATTACCATCGCTACTTCATATGATCCACAAATTGAGGAATTCGAAGGCAGAGAAAAACGATTTAACAACATCATTGCTAATAACCACTCGTCATTTTTTGGAAAGCTAAAGGTCTTGCCTGAAGATTTTATTTTCGAAGGAGATGGATCATTGAAACAGAGTGTTAAGGAGCACATTGAAAAAGTTGCCAAAGTTTTGGTTATTTCTGCTATCTTCGATATTACTGATCTTGCAGGTAATGTATTCTATTATAAACTAAATGGATATAAATCTATAAGTCATACGGAGAAGATTGAGGATATTAGTACCAAAAATTTAGAAGATTTTTACAATATTTACCAATGGATTTATGTAGGTGGAAATATTGTAGATAAAATTGGTTTGGCGCGTAATATTATTTCTCTTCATCTTAAAGATAATGCATTGCTTGAGCTTAAAGGGAATGTATTCGAATCGCTGAAATCAAGTTTCAAAATTTATGAGAAACAAAATATAAAACAATATATTGAGGTAAGAAATAAAATGTCGGATCAGTTGCTGGACTACAGTAAGCGAGTAGTAACAATAACTGATAATTTTGCAAGTGGTTTTCAAAAATCTGCATTGGCGCTTGTCACCTTTTTTTCTTCGCTGATTGTAACTAAGGTGTTGGCTGCTCCAAAAAATAATGAAGATTTTATTCTTTATAGTACTCTGATTACTGGTGTTTTTATCGTTGTTACCTTTCTATATATGCTTGTTTCAAGAGCTGAATTAATACAGCAGGAGAAAAGATTCAAAAAAAGTTATGAGGATTTTAAAAAAAGATATACTGATTTACTGACGGATGAAGATATTGAGAGAATCGTTAATAATGATGAGGAGCACAAAGCTGATGTAGCCTTTATTAAATCTAAGCTTCGATGGTACACGAATTTATGGATTGGTATTTTATGTGCTATTGTTTTGGCAACGTTGATTTATTATTTTGGAGCAAAAAAGATCGAAAGTGATGAGCAACTTCATTTTGCTCGAATTTTTACACAAATTTTACATGATTTTGCAGTTTAATTTCAATAATCCTCTCTGAGAAAAGTAGAATTGATTAGGGAAATTTAAAATTGCTTACTAACAGAGGTGAAATAAAATGGGATAATATTATTATGTTAATCATTCTCTATCAACAATTTAGAATAAATTCGTTTTTTAGCAAACTTAATGCGATTTAAAACTGTGGTTTCTTGCCAAGAATAGTTGTGGTAATATCTATATAGAGAAATATTCAAGAGGAAAATGAAAATTAAGTTTTTTTAATGATTTCTCTGATAAAATGTACTTAGATTTTCGGATGTACAAAATCTCCTCAGAATGAGAAACTTTGTTTAAGGTATACAAAATTATCATTATACCATAACCTAAATCTCATCAAAAAAAATTAAATTGCCATCTAAATTATCCATGTAGATAGCAATTTATAAATGACTAATAAAGAATTAAATAAGCTTAAGGATGACCTGTGGAGCGCTGCTACAAAAATGCGTTCTGATTCTGACTTAAAGCTTAATGAAATAGATATTCCGCTTTTGGGGCTGATTTTTTTAAAATTTGCAGATAACAAATATAAAATTTTCGAAAATGAAATTGAAGCAGAATTAGAAGCTCAAAAAAATAGCAGAAAACAAAGAACAATTCATGAAATAGCAATTGAAAAATGTGGCTTCTACTTACCAAGAAAAGCAAGGTATAATTACCTTTTGAATTTGGCGGAAGAAGAAGATATTGCTAAAGCCATCAAGGAAGCAATGGATGAAATTGAAAGTTACAAGCCTGAGCTCAAAGATGTTTTGCCCAAAGATCAGTACTTTTCATTAACAAGAGATGATAATTCTCTCATAAAATCACTTCTTAAAACTTTTTCAGATATACCAGAGAATGCAACAGGAGATATTTTTGGTAAAATCTATGAGTTTTTTCTTGGGAAGTTTGCGTTAGCTGAAGGGCAAGGAGGAGGAGAGTTTTATACCCCAACCTCTGTTGTTAAATATATGGTTGAGGTGTTAGAACCATTTAAAGGTACTGTATTTGATCCTGCTTGTGGTTCTGGAGGTATGTTTGTACAATGTTCCAATTTTATAGACCAAAGAAGAAGACAACAAGATAATTCAGAAGAAAAAGACCTTTTTGTTTATGGTTCAGAAAAAACATTAGCTACAGTTAATTTGGCTAAGATGAATATTGTTGTAAATGGATTAAGGGGTGATATCAGACAAGCAAATGCCTATTATGAAGATCCTCATGATTCTTTTGGTAAATTTGATTATATAATGGCAAATCCACCCTTTAATGTAAAGGACGTAAACTATGATAGAATCAAGGATGATGAACGTTTTAAAACTTTTGGAATTCCACAAAATAAAACAAAACCTACTACAAAAAAGAAGGAAGGAGAAGTTACACTGGTACCGAATGCTAATTACCTATGGATAAACCTTTTTGCTACTTCTTTAAAGCCCAATGGTAAAGCGGCTTTGGTAATGCCAAATTCGGCTTCTGATGCCAGAAATTCAGAAAAAGATATTAGAGAATCTTTAGTTAAGAAAGGATTGATTTCTCAAATGGTTACATTAACCTCCAATCTTTTTAGTACAGTTACTTTACCTGCATCTTTATGGTTCTTTGATAAGAGCAAAGAGATTAATGATTTTGAAACAGAAAAAAGTAAAATCAATATTCTCTTCATAGATGCCAGAAATGTTTATTATCAAGTAGATAGAGCAAACAGAGAATTCACTCAAGAGCAGATTTGGAACTTAGGCATCATCACAAGTTTGTATCATGGTAAAAATGAAGCATATTTAGGATTGATCGACAAATACTTAAATTTTATTTATGAAAGTTTGAATAGTTGTCTGACTAGTTATCAAAATTTCATTAAAACTTTTGATGAATTCAAAAAATCTTTTATTGAATGGTATAAAAAGACTGAATTTGATAAAACCAAAAAAGAAATTATTCAGAAAGAAGGCTTTGAAGATATTTTAGATCTTAAGGATTTGGGGAGTAGCTCTTATATAAATCAATACACACAAGCTGAAAAACATTTAGAGCAATATATAAAAACTAAGATATCTTCTAATGAAAAACAATTAAATATTGCTGAGTTTTTAAAAGCTTTTGAAGATGAAAAGAAGCATGTTAGAAAAGATTTTGAAAAAGCATTTAGAGATTTTGAAAAAGCTTACAAACTTGCTGAAAAAGAATTGCGTGATAAAAATGACAAACATTGGAAAAACATCCAAAGTATAAAAGAAGTAAAATTCAATCTAGATGCTTTTATTGAGTATACCAATCAACAAATCAACAAAGAAGCACTCTATACTGAAGAAACTGAAGGTAAATCTGCAATATATTATCTGAGGCAAATCCAATGGTTGCAGGAACGTTTCGTTGAGGGTAAATATGAAGATGTCATCGGGTTATGTAAAGTAGCAAGTTATGAAGAAATTGAAGAACAGGATTTTTCTTTAAATCCAGGACGATATGTTGGTGTTGTAATAGAGGAGGATGGTATGACAGTGGAAGAGTTTGCTGAAGAAATCATAAAACTTAATGGGGAATTACAAGATTTATCGTTTAAATCTCAATACTTGATTTCAAATATACTGTCAACTTCTAGTGTGCTGAACTATGAAAACTAAATTTTGTATAATAAAATTAGGAGAAGTTGCCAAAGTAATTAGTGGGTATGCTTTTAAAAGTAATGATTTGAATAATGATTTAAATGATATACCAGTTGTAAAAATTAACAATATTAAAAATGGATATGTTAATCTGAATGAATGCAGTTATGTATCTAGAGAATTCCTAAATAAGATTAATGAAAAATATCTTTTGAATAAAGGAGACTTGTTAATATCATTAACCGGATCTCATCTTAGCCAGCCTAATTCTGTTGTAGGAAGGATTGCTAAATATAGACTTGATAATATTTCGTTATTGAATCAACGTGCTGGAAAAATTTCTGTGAAAAAACCAGAAAAATTGAACCTTGATTTTCTCTATTATTATCTCTCTCATAATAGTTTGAGAGTAGAAATTGCATCAAAAGCAACTGGAGCTGCAAATCAGGCAAATATAAGTCCTTCCGATGTTGAAGAAATAAACCTTTTAATTCCGGAAGATGTCGAAGTACAAAGGAACATTGCTGAAATACTTAATAATTATGAACAGCTAATAGAAATAAATCAAAAACGTATTGTTGTTTTAGAAAAAATGTTAGAACAACTTTATAAAGAGTGGTTTGTAAGAATGCGATTCCCTAATTATGAAGAAGTAAAATTTGTAAAAGGTCTTCCTGAAAATTGGGAAGTCAAAACGTTAAATAGCTTAATTAATGATATAATTGATAAAAGAGGTATTACGCCAGCTAAGTTAGGTTATGATTGGAGTGAAGATGGAATCAAAGCAGTTTCTGCTCTTAATATTAAAAAAGGACATCTTGTAAAACTTGATGATTGCAAAAAAGTTAGCGAAGAGTTGTATTCAAAATGGATGTCAAAAAATCTTGAGGCTTTTGATATATTAATGACTTCGGAAGCTCCATTAGGAGAGTTATATTTTCTTGTTAATTCAATGAAACTTGTTCTTAGCCAAAGAGTATTTTGTATTCGAGCAAATAGTAAAAAAATTTCTCCATTTTATTTATATATGTTTTTAAGTAGCCAAGGTGGGCAAAGTCTTATACAAGCCAAAACAACAGGCTCAACAGTAGGGGGTATCCGACAAAAATTGTTAAGAAAAGTAGATATTATTGTTCCAGATAAACAATTAATGATTGATTTTGAAATTTTGGTCAAACCTATTTTTATAGAAATTGATAACCTTGTAAAACAAAATGAAAATTTAATACATACCAAAAATCTTTTATTGCCTCGTTTAATTAGTGGGCAATTGTATATAAAACCTGATGCTTGTTTGCAGGGTAAGGAAACAATAACGCCTTTTAAGCAAAAGCAAATATTAGCCTACATCATCAAAAAACAGCATGAAAAGAATATGCCTTCCGGAGAAATGGTTTTGGCTAAAAATACTTATTTAGTTGAAAAATTGTATGGTGTCTATACTGGTTTCAATTGGCAGAACTGGCATTTTGGAACTTATGATGGAGCTATAAGAAAGATGCTTTATGGCAAAGACCATTTTTTTGTAAAAGAAAAAATGGGAAATAGTAATTTTGAGGTATTAGCGTTAGGAAAAAATCAAGAAAAAATATTAGATAAAAAATATTATACTCCTAATATTGAAAAGCTTGAAAAAGCTATGGATGACCTTTTAGAAGTGTATTCTCATTATCCATCCAAAGAAAGAAGTAAGAAAATAGAATTATTGAATACTACTTGTAAAGCAATATCAGATACTCAAAGTTTAAATCTAAACATTATCAGAAATGCTTTCAAAGAATGGAAAACGGAAAAAGCCGATTTTCCTACAAAATGGAATAAATTTACCGAAGAAGAAACCGAAGAATGTATTCAATTTATTATATTTAAAGGATGGGATAAAAAACTATTAACGAATTAAGCTAAACCATGAGAAACTTTTTATCAGAAGACGACATAGAGGTTGCCGTAATACAAGAACTCCAAAAGCAAAGTGATAAATGGAGGAATTTGAATTGTTATACAGCTGATGCAGCTAATCTGCGAGACGGCTCTAATCGTTTCGATAAAAGTGAAGTAGTTTTAAAAGACATTCTCAAAGAAAGACTTGTAAGTCTAAACTCTCATATTCCTCTAATGGCTATAGAACAAGCCATAGATCAGCTTACTAAATGGAAAAGAGCAATGAGTTTGGTAAAAGCCAATATTGAGGTTTATAATATGCTTAAAAGCGGTATTCCTGTTCGATACGATGATAGTGAAGGTAAAGAGATCAAAGAAAGAGTTAAAGTGATTGATTTTAATGATGTTGAAAAAAATGATTTCTGTGCAGTTACCCAACTTTGGGTAAAAGGAGATTTGGGATATAGAAGACCTGACGTTATTTTATACATAAATGGTTTGCCCTTGGTTTTGATAGAACTTAAAAACAGTAATGTATCTGTTGAAAATGCTTATTTGGATAATTTGACCAATTACAAAAAAGAATTGCCACAACTTTTTTGGTACAATGCAATTACTGTTCTGTCGAATGCAAAAGAAACTCGTTTAGGTTCTTTTACAGCTCCTTGGGAGCATTTTGCAAGTTGGCTCCGTATAGAAGATGAAAAAGAGAGACCAGACCGAAAAAGTATTAAAGAAAAAGCAACTAGTTTGAAATATATTATTGAGGGTCTATTTCAACGAGAAAAGCTCTTGGACTATATTGAAAATTTTATCATGTTCTATAATTCCGATTATAAGATTTGTGCTAAAAATCACCAGTTTATCGGGGTCAATAAAGCGATTGATTCATTTGCCCAGAGAAAAGAAAAAAAAGGAAAATTAGGTGTTTTTTGGCATACTCAGGGAAGTGGAAAGTCTTATTCTATGGTTTTCTTCACTCGGAAAATTTTTAGAAAATTTAAAGGGAACTATACTTTTTTGGTTATAACTGATAGGACTGATTTGGATACCCAGATTTACAGGAATTTTGTGAATATGGGAGCTAGTAAAGAATCTGATACGGTACTGCCAAATAATAGCGAAGAGCTAAGAACACTTTTAAAGACTAATAAAAAATACATTTTTACACTCATTCATAAATTTAGATACGAAAAAGGAAAACAGTATCCAATTATTTCTGAAAGAGATGATATAATTGTAATCGTAGATGAAGCGCACCGTACACAATATGCTTCTTTGGCAGAAAATATGCGAATAGGATTGCCAAATGCACAATTTATAGCATTTACAGGAACTCCACTTTTAGGAAAGGAAAAGAAAACAAATGCATGGTTTGGAGATTATGTTTCTGAGTATAATTTTGCTCAGGCAATTGATGACGGAGCAACAGTTCCGTTGTTCTATGATAAAAGACTTCCGGAGGTTCAAATTACAAATGATGATTTGAATGATGAGCTAGCTGAAATTCTTGAAGAAGAGAATCTAGATGAACAACAACAGCAAAAACTGGAAAATAAATTTTCAAAAGAATTAGAGGTTATAAAACGAGATGATCGTTTAGAAACAATTGCTAAAGATATTGCGTATCATTTTCCAAGACGAGGTTATTTAGGAAAAGGAATGGTAATTTGTGTAGATAAATATACAGCTGTCAATATGTATGATAAAGTTACTAAGCATATCAAAGAACAGCTTAAACAGCTAAGAAAAGAGCTTAGTACAGAAAAATCCGATATTATAAAAGAAGGGCTTAAAAATACGATTAATTACCTCAATAAGTTAGAAATGGCTGTTGTGATAAGCGAAGATGCAAATGAAGATGAAAGATTTCAAGAAAAAGGTCTAAATATAGAATATCACAGAAGAAAGCTCAATTCTTTAGATAAATACCAACAAAGTATTGAAGATAATTTTAAAGATGAAAAGCATCCTCTGCAGTTGGTTTTCGTCTGTGCAATGTGGTTAACAGGGTTCGATGCTCCAACAGTTTCTACCCTGTATTTAGATAAACCTATGCAAAATCACACATTAATGCAAACAATTGCAAGAGCAAACCGTGTAGCTCCTCCTATAAATGGGGTTGAAAAAAAGAACGGGTTGGTTGTTGATTATTATAACGTGTTTAGGAATATCAAAAAAGCATTAGCTGATTATGGAAATGGGAATGAAGCAGATAAAAAACAAAATGGAGAAGCAGAAGATCCAGTACAGGATTTTTCGCAATTATATGTTTTGTTAGATGAGACAATAGAAACTTGTAATACTTTTTGTATAAATCAGGGAATTGATCTTAACGAAATTGTTAATAGTGATGAAACTTTTTCTAAACTTGAACTATTTAATATTTATGCAGATATTTTATTAGGTAATGATAATTTAAGAAAAGAATTTAATGTATACGACAACACTTCATTTGGTTTGTATGAAGCTTGTAGGCCGGATATTTTACAATTTAGAGATAAATACAAAATTGTTGAAGTTATACATTATCTAAGAGGTGTAGTAGATTCTCATATAGGGGATGCCAATATAGCAAATGCTGAAAATCGTATTAGTGAACTTTTAGACCAAAGTGTTTTAACTACAGATGAAGCAAAGGAAAATCTAACCGGTAATATTTCCAGTTACCAAACTACAATTAAGGGATATAAAAATGAACTGAATCTTGCTTCTTTAAATTTTGATAAGCTAAAGGAAGAATTTCCCCAAAAGAAGTATAAAAATATTGAAATTGCAGACCTAAGAGCTTTTTTAGAAAGTAAACTTTTACAGATGCTTTCCCAAAATGTAACTAGAATTTCATTTCTAGAGAGATTTCAAGCAATAGTAGACCGATATAACTCAGGAGGAATTTTAACAGATAATTATTATGACGAATTAATTGATTTTACTAGTCAGACACATCAGGAAACACTCAGAGCTAAGAGAGAGAATCTAACCGAAGCCGAACAAGAAATCTTTGATTTAATTTTAAAAGAAAAAATTTCAGTCAAAGAAAGACAACAGGTAAAGCTTGCTGCAAAAAATCTTTTGAAAACTTTGAAAGAAGAAAAACCATCTGTTCTTATACAAGATTGGTTTAGAGATACACAAAGCCAGTTGAAAGTTAAAAATACAATTGAAATTGTTTTGGATGATCTTCTACCTAATATTTATGATAGGAGAGACTTTTCTTCCGTTAGCGATAAATTATATTCCCATATTTTAGTTCAGGCTTCAAAAGGGAATGGTTGGGTCGCTGCATAATTAGTTTGTTCCGTTTTAGAATTATCAATAAAATTACAATTAAAGGATTAGTGTAAATTAATAGTAAAGCTACGAATATTTCAGAAGTCGTTATTCAGAATTAATTTTTTAAAATTCATATAAAAATTTCTTAGAGATCTCTACAAGTATATGAATAGGTAATATTTTATATAACTTTAATGTAAAGAAAATCCCGACTCTCGTCAGGATTTTCTCTTATTTTTATTTTTAAACTTTTTTTATAAATGCTTAATTTTTAGTTTAATTTTTCTCAATAACCTTGAAATTAAATAATTCTTGGGGATGTATTTCTAATCCTTTAGATAATTCTTGTATTGTTGAAATTCTTAAATCAACTTCTCCTTTTTCAATTTTGCTAATGTTACTATGATCCACATCACATTTTTGAGCTAATTCGCGATAACTCAAGCCTAGTTTTTTTCTAAACTTCTCAACTTGCTTACCGAAAGCTACTCGAAATTCCGCTCTATCCATTTAAATCAGCAATACATGGGCAATTTGGAAAGATTCGAACAAATATTTGTAGTTGAATTAACCTACAAATAGAAAATTGTACTATATTTGTAAATAGGTTACAATAAACGTAACTTTGCGATACTTCAACGAAATATTAGAAGCTATTGCTTAGAATCTCTAACTGAAAACTGGTAATTTTTAAACATACGAGACGATAAGCAGGAAGCTCACGACCTAGGCGTGGGCTCTCTTATCTGTATGTAAGGCATACCAGTGCCTCAGTTAGGATAATGTAGAGTTCCATGCCATTTTATTTCATGCTGTTCGCTTAATCTCTACATTAAAATCTAAGCCCGCTTACAACATAAGTATCAGAGTGCACGATACAATAGGAGGGTACAGCCTATTGTGGCTTTTTAAGCTTACATGGGACAAATTTTTCATTCATATGCTTTCCGGTGTCTGAGGTCACTGAGCTCTTTTGGACCACACACCCTTTGTTTATACCATGGGCACTTGGAAAGTTTTAATTTATCCTGATTAAATAGAATCTTAAACGACGAAAATTTACGCTATTGTTTTATAGGAACCCGATCATATTATGACTGGAAAGAAATACTGATAAACGAAATATAAATGAAAATATAAAAAAAGCCCTTTCCCTTACAGTTTGACGACAGCGGGAAAGAGCGTGAGAATTTAAAGTTAATTAAAAACCTTTACAAAGCTATGAAAAAATCCTATATCAACATAGGAGGCATTGGTCTTACCCTAATGTTAACAGTAGTGTGCACGCATGTCAATGCTCAGACTCAAGTTATCTCAGGTACGGTCACTGCAGGAAATAAACCTCTTTCCGGGGTGACTGTTTCAAAGAAGAATTCCAATCAAACCACCCTAACCAATTCCAATGGTGTTTTTATGCTCACTTTGAAGATGAGTGATGCCCGTAACAATAAGCAAAAGCCTGTTCTTTTGTTTATGCATCCGCAATACAAAGAGAGAGCGATTCCTGTTATTTTGGATAAAAAGGATAATGATTCAGCAGGATTAGGACAAATGGTCATTGATGTTGACCTGTTGCGTGATGATGTGGATGATGATAGTCATGGTAAACATGGTGATGCTGATTCTGATGCTAATGATAGTATTGATCGTAATGCTGATCAGGATACTAAGATCAGAGGAATTCAAGAAGTGGTCATCAATGCGGGTTATTATAAAGTAAAAGATAATGAAAGAACGGGTAGTATTGGAAAGGTGTCGGCTAAGGATATTGAGAACCAGCCCGTCACCAATGTGCTTTCTGCGGCACAGGGACGCATGGCAGGGGTTAGCATTACACAGAACTCAGGAGTTCCCGGAGGTGGTTTTGATATTCAGATTCGGGGTAAGAACAGCCTGCGAAGGGAAGGAAATGAGCCGCTCTATATTATTGACGGGGTGCCCTTAAGTGCGGAGACGCCTTCTTTATATGCTGTAACCATTTTGCCATCTGCCTCAATTAATCCGCTGAATGCAATTAATCCCAATGATATCGAAAGTTTTGAAATATTAAAAGATGCCGATGCAACGGCTATCTACGGTTCGCGTGGAGCCAATGGGGTTGTAATTGTGACAACCAAAAAGGGTAGGAAAGGAAGAACGGAACTGAAATTGAACACTGCCTATTCTTTAAGTAGAGTAGCCAACCATATGGAGATGATGAACACCGAGCAGTATCTCAATATGAGACGTGAAGGCTATGCCAATGATGGAGTGACAACGATTCCTGCTTCTGCGTATGATCTTAAAGCATGGGATCAGAATCGATACACGGACTGGCAGAAAATACTGATCGGAAATACTGCCGATGCTTCGGTTGTACAGCTGTCTCTAAGTGGTGGAGCAGAGAATTCATCCTATCTCATCAGTTACGGACATCAGGAGCAGAGCACGGTCTTTCCAGCGGATTTTAAATATAAAACAAATAATCTGACGGGTAATTTTACTTTCAGATCGCCTGATAATAAACTGGAGGCTAACATGAACAATACGTTTTCGTTTCAGAAAAATAATGTTCAGAATGATGACATGACCAAAAAAAGTCTTCAGCTAAGTCCCAATGCTCCGGCTTTATATGATACTAATGGAAATCTGAATTGGGAGAACAATACGTTTAACAATCCGGTAGCATCCTTTAACAGTCAATATCTGAATTCAACAACATTCATCAACAACGGGACAAATATTTCTTACCGCCTGTTTCCGTTACTGTCTCTGAAATTAAATGGAGGGGTAACCTATCAGGATTTTGAAGAAAGAAGTTTGAAACCTCATACTATGTATAATCCCGCATCCGGATTGACCAGCGCAAATTCCATTTCTTCACTTAACCGTCAGACCGTATTTTCTTATCTGTTGGAACCGCAGATCAATGCAGATTTTAAATGGAAAGATCATCATTTTGATATTCTGGTGGGAACGACTTTACAGCAGTCCGAAACAAGGCAGGGCTCTATACAGGGCGTAGGCTTTGAAAGCAATGCACTGATTCAGAACCTCGGGGCATCCAAAACAAAGACGGTATCGGATCAGGTGGTCAACCAGTATTATTATACCGCTGCTTTTGCCCGGTTCAATTATCAGTTCAGGAAAAGGTATATTCTGAATCTTACGGGTAGGAGAGACGGATCCAGCAGGTTCAGTCCTGAAAATCGTTTCGGAAATTTCGGTGCTGTAGGGGCAGCATGGATATTTTCAGATGAGCCATGGATGAAGAAATTATCATGGCTGAGTTTTGGAAAGCTTAGAGGAAGTATCGGAACAACAGGGAATGATAAAATAGGAGATTATCAGTACCTGAATACTTATTCGGTAACAACCAATATCTATAACGGCATTACCGGATTGTCTCCCTCAAGGTTGTACAACCGTGATTTTAGCTGGGAAAAGACAACCAAAAAAGAAATTGCCCTTGAATTGGGGTTTCTGAAGAACAGAATCAACCTGTCAACCGCTTACTACAGCAATACCTCCTCCAATCAATTGGTAGGTATTCCGCTGCCGGCAACAACGGGATTTCCAACGATTCAGTCAAATCTTCCTGCAAAAGTCAGAAATACAGGATGGGAATTTGATCTGTCTGCACAGATACTGAGAGTTGGAGAGCTACGCCTGGAATCATCATTGAACCTGTCTATACCCCGAAATACTTTGTTAGAATTTCCGAATCTTGAAGGTTCAACCTATGCGAACCAATACGTCATCGGATATCCCATGACCCTTGTTAAAGTATATCAGTTTGAAGGGGTCAACCCTCAGACTGGGCTCTACAGTTTTACGGATTTTAATGGTGACGGAAAAATCAGTTCACCCGATGATAATAAAGTGGTGGAGAAAATCGGTGTGGAGTTTTTCGGTGGATGGACCGCTGCTATGAAATATAAAAGGTGGTCAGCATCATTTCTTTTCCAGTTTGTCAAACAAAGAAACTGGAACTACAATAAAAGTATGCTGATTCCGGGAATAATGAGCAATCAGCCTGTGGAAGTATTAAATGCATGGTCGCCGTCAAATCCGAATGGAACGTACATGCAGTACAGTGCAGGAACAAATGCACAGAAAAATGCTTTGCATTCTTATTTTCAGAATTCCACGGCAGCCATCAGTGATGCTTCTTTTATACGTCTTAAAAATGTACAGATCAACTACAGTATTCCTGTTCAGAAGATGGGAATCAAGGAAGCCATGATTTATGTGCAGGGACAGAATCTTCTTACGCTGACCAACTATTTTGGGATTGATCCCGAGTTTACAGTGGTGGGATATCTTCCTCCGCTGAAGACCTACTCATTAGGATTTCAACTCACTTTTTAACCTCTATGTTCTATTACAATGAAAACAATAGTAAAACCATATATGATCATCATTGCTGTTTCTGCAGCATTAACCGCTAGTTCCTGTGAGCAGTGGATAGAAACAGATTTTCCTTCCAATCAATTACCCACAGAACTGGTATTTGAAGATGAACAGACCGCCGAGGCTGCTTTAGCCGGGCTCTATGCTAACTTATGGAATAATTCTTTGATCTCCGGAGGATCAGACGGAATGGGGCTTCTATTAGGTATGTATACCGATGATATTGCTTCAGTGTCTTCACCGGGAAGCAACAGCATTATTGATTTGTATTACAATCAGCAAATATCAAGCAACCTGATTGTATCCAATGTGTGGACAAATGCTTATCAGCATATTTATGCAGCAAACAGTATCATTGAAGGGGTAAAGAATTCCAAAACCCTTTCTCAAAGTGCCAGAAACCGTATCACCGGAGAAACTCTCTTCATCCGATCTTTACTGTATTTCTATTTACAGCAGATCTATGGAGAGATACCATACACCGATACGACAGATTATCAGATTAACAGCAAACTTTCCAAGCTTTCAGCCGATGATTTGCTAAGCCGTATAGATGCTGATTTGGAGCAGGCAGTGAATCTTTTACCTTCTGCATACCGGAATGCCGAACGGATTTATGTGAATAAGAACATCGCAAATCTGCTTTGGGCAAAATTGAAAATACTGCGTAAACAATGGCCTGAGGCTGAAAATCTTCTGCAATTGGTATTGCAGTCCTCGGATTATGCTTTTCAAAATGATATCACAAAGGTTTTTCAGAAAACGGGTACGCACATCATCTGGCAGCTGAAACCCAAAAACAGCGGTGATGCCACAAAGGAAGCGGCCCTCTATAATTTCTCAGAAATTCCGACAACCTATATGCTCAATGTAGATCTGGTGAATAGTTTTTCGGCAAATGATCTGCGTAAGCAGAATTATATTGCTACCGTGACGTCCCAAGGACAGACTAATTACAGAGCGGTAAAATATAAAAACCTTGCCGGAGCCAACACTTCTGAAGACTCCGTGATTTTCAGGCTGGAGGAAGTTTACCTTTTGTATGCCGAGGTTCTCGTTCAGCAAAATAAAGTTGCTGAAGCAATTCCTTATATCAATAGAACCCGGCAAAGAGCTGGTCTGTCAGCCCTTTCAACAGGATTGAATCCCACTTCCGCTAAAGAAGAATTAAAGCAGGAGAAAAGAAAGGAGTTTTTCTCTGAACATGGGATCCGCTTTTTTGATTTAAAGAGATGGGGGCAATTGGATCAGCTGCTTTCTGTAAAAGCAAACTGGAAATCTTACCATCGTCAGTGGCCTCTTCCTCAGAAAGAACTTCTGCTGAATCCTAATTTGAATCCTCAAAATGAAGGGTACTAAAGAAAAGTGTATGGATGAGATAATTAAAATTAACAAGAAGTAAAACAATGAAAATATTGAATAGGCTTATAGAACTGCTCATCATTATTGTGATGGCGTTGTTACAAAAGCTTCCCGCACAAAGTAATATTGAGAAACTAGAGAAAATAGTTCAGCAATCCGAAGAAATTCGTTTGTTGCAAGTATCGAGAGACGGACGATGGATGATGTGGCAGGGAGTATACGAAACAAAACCTTCGGAAATGAATGTCATAGATACAAAACATCCTGAAAAGATGATGAAGTTTGATGCTAAAAATATACTGTTTATCCATGATCATAATCTGCTGATCCAAAAGGGAAGTGCAGTAGAGTTTAAAGACCCGGTAAAAGGAACGACAAAAGAGTTTCAAAACGTAAAAGCATTCGGATCCATTGAATCAAATGATCTTTTTTGGATCCATTATGATGCGAAAAAGGCTAACGCGGTTGAAGTGTACAGTAAAGATTTGAAAGTGATTTACAAAATGTCTGAAGTCGACCGGGTTAAGCCGTTAGATCAGAATTTAGCTTTCTACACAAGTACTGATGAATTGAAGGAAATTTCAATTTTCAGCAGTGTTCAAAAAAAATCAGAAAAAATATACAGTGGAAAAAGTGAGGTGTATTCACTGGCCGAATCCAAAATGGCATCTGGCGGATGGTTGATGACTGTAATGGAAAAGCAAGGTTTGAAAGCCATCTACGTGGATCACAATCATCAATCGAAAGAACTGGTAGTGAATGGGCAAAAGTACTTTGATGTAATCAGTAATAAGCCGTCTGCTAATGAAGATGGATTGTTTTTGATTTTAGGGAACTACGAAAAAATGAACAATGACGGACTCGATATTTGGTATGGCAATGAAGTCAATCTTACAGGACACTTTCGTAAGGTTTATGAACCTAATCGTGTGGTCTGGTTTCCCGAAGAAAATAAAATCCAACAGATAGATAGCCGTTTTATTGACGGTATTGCAGCAGGAAAATCAGGGATGTACCTGTCAATTGAAAAGAATCTTGATCAGGTAGATTACAGGGATACCGAAATTAGTCCTGTCCCTGAAAAGACCTTTTTGTATGATGCGAAAACGGGATCAGATATTTATGTTGACGAAATTCTTAAATATACAATGGTTGATCCTTTAGGTAAAATATTGCTGTATAAAGAAGAGGGTCAGTGGATAAGCTACGAAATAGCTACAGGGAAAAAAACAGCCCTGTCTATTGGAATTGATGCTTCTCCGTACTTCGCAGGTGAAACAGTATTATGGACTTTAAACAATGAATTGTGGTCTCAGGATATGAAGAGCTCAAAGATGCATAAGCTAAAGACTTTTGAGGGGAAACTGGAGGTTCTGAACGCGAGAAAGGATCCTGTCTTTAATGATAGCAATATTTCAGGGTTTGTTGTCGATTTGCATCAGGAACTGCTGTTAAAAGTTATTGCTGAAGATGATGTAAAACATTCGGTTATCAGTTGGAAAAATGGAGTTGTCAAAACGGTTATTAATCAGACGAATGATAAAATTAGTTCACTGTCCGGGAATAATACCTCCAAATCACACTATTGGATTGCTGAAAATTACAATAAAAATCCGGTGATCATGAAGAAAGGCTTTGCAAAAAAGACAGCGGAGCAACTGTATGACTCAAAACATCCGGATACTACGTTAAAAATTGGGATGAAGCGATTACAGTACAAAGGGCCTAATAATGAAGACTTAACTGCTTTGTTGTATTTACCGCCGAACATAAAGAAGAATGAAAAATTGCCTGTAGTAGTATATATCTATGAAGTTCAAAGAAAGTATCACAATGATTATTTGCAGCCCACTTTCAGAAATCAGGATGGATTCAGCATTCGGCTATTGCTGGAAGCAGGTTTTATGGTGATGTTGCCGGATATTACAAAGGAATCTGAAGGTCCGGGAATTTCAGCGCTCTATTGTGTGAATCAGGCAATGGATCAGCTTTCGAAAATTGAGCAGGCTGACATGACAAAGGTAGGACTGATGGGAAGGTCATTTGGAGGGTACGAAACCAATTTTATTGCAACGCAATCGAACCGATTTGCAGCCTATATTTCAGGAACTGGTTTTTCAGACCCTATGCATTCCGCATTTGCGTTTAATTATGGTAGCTATTCTCCTGACTATGCACGCTTGGAACATGGACAGTATTCATTTGGAGATTTTTCAGAAAATAAGGAAAAGTATATTAAAAACAGTCCTTTATTTTATATGGAGCAGGTTACAGCTCCTATGCTGCTATGGTCAGGTCTGAAGGATACAAATGTCAGTCCCGAAGGAAATAAGTCAACATTCAGTGCTCTTAGGAAATATAGAAAGCCGGTCATCGCATTGTTCTATACTGACGAAAATCACGGTATTATAGATTCTAAACTTCAGAAAGATCTTACAACGAGAATAATAGAATGGTGGCAGTATTTTTTAAAAGGTAAAAGAAATGTTCCGTGGATATTGAAACAAACGAAGGATGCTGTTTAGCATCCTTCTTTGGTTAATTGGTTGATGGTTAAGTTATTTTGAACAATACATTGACACAACCTTGATCAAAGAGATTGTGCTGTCCCGAAGAGTCTGTATAAGTACAGATTTCATCGTTAAATTCTGTGCTGCAAGAATTAGTGGTTTCGACACATTCTTCTCCTACCGGAGCCATTGGATCATAACGGAATCCGTTTTGAATTGCACTTTCTGTTTTGTCTGACGCTGTGGAAGCGTACGCACTTCCGATTCCTAAAGCGAAAATAGCTAGAGGCAGCGCGATTTTTCTCATTTTTTTCATGATGTAAAATTTGTTTTGGTGCCTACTCTTGGATCAGGTTTTCGGCTTCCCCTGAATGAAATGTTGAGTAATGTTTTGCGCTAAACGATATCTGATCAACTCATTTCCAATAATTGTAAATAGGGTATTGTTACTGACCATCAGTCCCGTCATCGACGACTCAGAGGTTTTTGGCAGATAAAAACTACCCAGGTATTTTTGCTCACTGATAGCATACATATCAATACTAAAAGATTTTTTCCATTGCTTTTTATCTTCGGATTTTCCCATACGGGGTGATTCGATAAAAAGAACACCCTTATACACAAATGCGTTTCTATTAACAGTCGTTGACGGATTTTTCATTTTTTTAGTTCCGTCGGACAGCTGGGTCACCTCAATCTTTGGGATCTGGAGCTTGTCAATGGTTTGAAAAGTATGGCTGTGTTCAAGCTGCTGGTCTGCAACGACAAATTGATTCCTGTAATTGTAGACATAGACCAACTTCTCCGCAGTCTCATCAAATAACAATTTTCCATCGGTATCAAAGATTCCGTCATTGATTTTCTCCAAAAGATTTGGTTTCAACAGTGATGAAGGGTAGGAGCCTGTTGATAACAGCCCTAAAGACTGAATATCTTCTTTTTTAGAATAACCGATCATTGCGAAATGATCTTCTATCATTGGTTGAAGTTGCAAAAAATAGCTCTGATGAAAACTGATGGTACGCATCTTTTCTTTTCCCACAATCCCCTGATAAATAACGGGTACTGTTCCATCGAAAAAATAGAAATTCGGATGGTTAACTTTTATACGTGGACTCTTGAACTCAAAGTTAAAGTGATCCGGAATAACGGTATGCTGTTTTAGATAGTTGAGTTTCGCATCAATGCAGTAGTATACAAACGGTGTTTTACTGCTCCCCAGGTAAATTGAATCTCCGCTGGAACCTGCAAAATAGTAGGAATCGAGTTCAAGATTGTACTTTTTTTCCAAGTCGAAAGGATGTTTCAGCAATCGGCGTGTGAAGTTGTTTTCTTTAATCAGCATATATTCAGATCTCTGGTAGAGTAGTACCAGTGAAATTCCACATACAACTGAAATTAGAGATAGCAGGATCACAGGTCTCATAATGCGGTGACCCGAAATCTTTATTTTTAAAATAAGCACAGTGCCTGCGATAATCACACAGATGATGTTGAACAACAGATGGGTATTCCAGTCCATCTTTTCCAGAATACCACCACATGAACAGGGAACAAACTCACTGTAATGTAAAATGATATAAATGTAAATGGTGAATAGGACCATTAGCGCAAATGATGAGTATAAACCCAAAAGCCTTGAGCGCTCAAAAATAAGAAGTCCACAGACCACAAGTTCAACGGCTAAAATTCCGTACGATACCAAACCTGAAATAATGTTCAATAAAGGCGATTGGGTAATCTGAACCTTAAACGTTTCAAAGTCAATGATCTTGCTGATGGCAGCATAGCAAAATAAAAGAATGAAAAAGAAACAGACCACAGTATACAACCGTTCAATAAATTGTTTCATATATTAGTTTTATTTAGTTTAACAGGCTATCAGTAATTTCCAGATAACCTTTCTTCCACAGTAAGGTGGCATTACAGCACCCTCCATGAGAGCGACGGTGGTTTTAAAACTCCCCACACTCTCCCAAATGCCACTGGTCGGACATGGTGACCCTGTGGCAATCGATAAAGAAGTGTGAGGATTCATCACCATTTTTTATTTAGTTGAACTTTGCCGCCAGTCGTCTCCGTCACGAACAGGGGGATCTTTTACAATGACTATTTCTGATCCTGAACCTGCAGAATCTTTGGCGGAGTTTTTACTGTCGCCTTTTTTTACAATTGATGTCGCCGTTTCTATTTCGACCTCTTCAAAATCAAGATGACGTTCTGTACATTGCTGTATAATCAATGAGCAAAATGTAGTGCTCATCAGTGTGATTAGTTTTTTCATTTTCTTACGTTTTGTGACTTGATCCCGGCCGGATTCAATTGAATTGTTGATCCAAAATTAGTCGGATTAAGGATGGGAAAACATTTACCGGGGGTATGATTTTAAAATTGAGACGTCTTAATTTTAAAATTGAGACATATAGAAATTACAGTAATATGGCTACTGTAAACAGTTCTGCGATTAAAGGTCATTTCTTTGCTGTAATTCTATAAAATTGGAATTATTACGTTGTAAAATGGCTATTTTTGAGAGGTGTGGTTAATATAAAGAGCTATGAAAAAGTTTAAATATTTCCTATTTGTATTTTCGCTGTTTTCACTGTGGGTATATTCTCAAAAAAACAGTGCTGAAACATACGGCGATATTCGAAAGAATTATGAAAAAATGTTAAATGACGATCGGAGAGCGCTTCCTTTCGTTAAATTGTACATTAATAAAGCTAAAAAGGAGAATAACCAGGAAAAACTTGTTCAGGGATACCGTGACGCCCGTCAATATTGCATATCACTGGATAAAAAATTTAAATATGCCGACAGTACGATTCAGGCAGCCATTGCTTTGAATGATTCTGCTGAAATAAGTAGGGCTTATCTTAGTAAAGGAATTCTATTTTATTTTAATGTAAGAAAATATAAACCTGCTTTAGATCAATATCTTAAAGCATACCAATTTGCTGAAAATTCTAAAGACGAATATCATAAATACAAAGTAATCTATCACATAGGAATTGTTAAAAGCCACCTTGGCTACTACGAAAAAGCATTGCAGCATTTTTTAGATTGTACACACTTTTACCAATCCTCGTTAGAAAAAAAACTGCATCAAAATGAAGTATATAATTATAAAAAAGGCTATTATAACAGTTTACATCAATTGGCTGTTGCCTATCAATATCTGGAACAATTTGATAAGGTTGATAGCTTAGCTAACCTCGGACTTAAAAATACAGCGAATAAGCAGGATTACTTTCTGGAAAATAGCTATTTTCTAAAATGTAAAGGACTCGTTTATTTTAATAAGAAAGATTACAAAAATTCAAAAAGAAACTTTACAAATGCATTACCCGGAATAGTGAAAAGAAATGACTTTGCCACCTGCTCAATTATTTACCTTCATCTTGGAAAGATGTACTTTGCAGAAAATGAAATTGAAAAATCAATGAGAAATTTCATGAAAATCGATTCCATATTTAGCAAACAACAGTTTATTTTGCCAGAGGCAGCGGATTGCTATAGTTATCTTATCAATGATGCTTCAAAAACAGATAATGTTCAGAAGCAGTTGTATTATACCAATCAGCTCTTAAAAGCTGATCGTATGATCAATAAAGACTTTTCATACATTGCTTCGAAAATCTCTGAAGAATACGATGTAAAATCTTTGAAAAAAGAAAAAGAGAGTCTGGAGAGAAAGGCAAAGAGGAAATTACATAATGCGCTTGTTCTCATTGGAATTTCGGCAGTGATTATCATTATTTTCTGTATTCGCTTCTATCATGATCGTAAGATCAAGATTCAGTATGAAACGTTACAACAAAAACTTAATAGCAGTAAACTAGGAAATGATAAAGAAACTTTTCATGATATTCCCATACGAAAGACATCTTTATCACTTGAATTAACTGAAGAATTACTTGAAAAGCTAAAGGTCTTCGAAGAGACTTTAAATTTTACCAAGAAAGGGTTAACTCAGAAAAGTGTAGCAACAAAACTGGGAACGAACTCTCATTATTTATCTATTTTAATCAATGAAAATAAAGGGATGAGCTTTACACGTTACATGGCAGAACTCAGAATCAATTACATTACTAATCTTTTGAATACCAATAAGAAATACTTAAATTATACGATAGAGGCTTTAGCGGAAGAATGCGGAATTGCAGCAAGGCAGAACTTTTCAGCCCTGTTTTATGAGATAAACGGAATACGCCCTAAAGATTATATTAAGAAAAGAAAGGAAGAAATCGGTTATACTATATAATTAGCGATTTATTAATTGGCTGTTAAGTCAGGCATAATAGCAAATTCAGATATTTGATTTTTAAAATTGTAATTTTTTACTGTTTGAATGAAAGTTTGTAATTTCCTTTAAAAAAGGGACATGGAACAAATTGATATCTTTAAACAGATCGCAGAAATGCTTGAGAAACTTAAACAGAGACTCAGTGAAATTGAATTAGAGGAACAAGAGACTATTGCAATTTCAGAACTGAGTTTAATGGAAATCGATGAAGTAACAAGGCATCTCAAAATATTGATTTCAAAATATAATTTTAGAAATATTGCTGAGGAGATCTATTTCTTTAAACAAATGAAACCACAGTTTATTTCTCTTTATATCTATCATTCAACTGTACTAAACGTGGAAACATGTCGCCCAATAGCTGGCCAAAAGATATTACGAAAATATTACGAAAATGAAATTGAAAAACTCAATGCATTTTATGAGGAAAATGCAGAGTTTTACAGCTACTGTCGAAGGAAAGCTACTTATATGGATCATAAGTATTTTGTAAGGAATTCTTTCGATATGAAAATGAAAATGCCGCAGACATTTTATAATTACGATGAGTCGTTTACCACTTCGCATGATCATCAGGTAGCACAAATTTTGGCATACGAGAAACTGGAAATGTTTTATAAGCGTATGACATCAAAGACTGTCGATAGTATTGTTGCTAATCAATTAGAAAATCAAAATATCGTATGGTCTGCAACAAAGGTTTCCTTAATTGAATTGATCTACGGACTGCATAAAATGCGTTGTTTCAACGGAGGTAATATCGAACTGAGTGAAATTATGAAGTTTACTGAAAAGACGTTCAAAATTGATCTAGGTAATTACCATAAAACGATATTTGAAATCAGAAGCCGAAAAAGTGGAACGACTAAATTTCTTCAATTACTAACGGATAATCTCAACCAGTATTTTATTGACAGTGAAAATATTTAATTTTTTTATCGGTATTACGATAAAGTAGTGACTTTTTTACGATGAACTATGTCAATTTTGTAAAGCAATATTTAGAACCGGAGAATGTTAGCTTTTGGTAAAGCCACTTTTTGTAACCTTTAAATAGTTTAAAAATGAATATTGAAAGAGCAGAATTTATAAGATGGATGGAGAAAATCATGAGTCGATTTGATATTCTTCACGAGAAATTAAATACAAAGCAGAATGAATTGACAGCCATCGATGGAGAGCAGCTACTCGACAATCAGGATGTATTACAATTGCTTAAAATTAGTTCAAGATCCTTACAGCGATATCGGTCTATGAAAAAACTTCCTTATTATACAATTAGCGGAAAACTGTATTATAAACTGTCTGATGTTCACGAACTGATTCGCAATAGCTTTAATCGGTAACTGCAAATGAGTTGAAATGATTTCTGTTTTAGAAACTATCATTATATTTAATCTGAAAAATCTAGGAAGGACATAGGACGAGGTATTTTGCATTTAGAGGTTTAAAAATAATTATACTATAGACAAGATCAGATAACCGTCGTACAGAAGATACTGAAAAGATAAAAAAAATCTAGACTTATGTGAAAATGATAGAAAGAGTAATTGTTTAAAATAGGATAAAATAACTTACGATTTCAAAACTATAATATTGTTAATATAAACTAAGGATTTATTATGTTTAAAACCATACCTAGACAAGAAATTGAAGACAGAATAAAGGAGATCGAAAATGATAAAGGCGCTCCCATAAAGTTTTTAAAAAGATTATCGAGCCCTCACGAGATTACATCAAATACTAAAGATTGGTTTGAGTCCGCTGAGAACTATTGGGAAAAGAAAGCAAAGAAGAAATTAATTATACCCATAGCAGTTGATAAGAAGAATTTGTCGCGGACATTACTTATTGTAGATTTTCTGGTCAAACTGATTGAATTCAGAGATCATCATTTCGGTTTTGACATTAATGATCAAAATATTATAAAAATTTTAGGTCGAGAAATTCATTTAAGTATTCGAAATGTTGGAAAGTATGTGACGAATGATGATAGTAAATATCCTTCAAGAGATTTCGTGATGACAGAATTTTTGTGCGTGCAAATGTATGAAGATACTTGGAACCGTAAAGAATGGAAAGACACCCCATATTCTGCTATGGAAGAAAAATTAATTCGTGTGGTGGCATATATTGAACTTTATGCGAAGTATTCGCATGAATATCATTTAGAGTTAAAAGAAAGTTGGCGGAAACAGGCCATTATCAGGGAGCAGGAGAAAGAGAAACAAAAGAAGATTGAAGAGGAAAAAAGAGAGATCGAAAAATTGATGATGGATGCTGAAAACTTTGAGAAATCACAACAAATATTAAACTATCTAAATGAAAGAAAAAGGTATCTTCTTGAAAGCAATTTATACACAGAAAATGAGGCAAAATACTATGAATGGGGAATCAGTCAATGCAATTTGTTAAACCCACTGTTTAACATTGAAAAATAGATCGGATATTAATATAAATTATAGAATTAAATATGACTGATAAAGAATATTTGGACTCTACCTCAACGGTGGCTATTTATGCAGAAATACTTTTAGGAATTTTAAGATATGTACCTGTGAAAAATTTTTCTGATGAGGATGAATATCAAAGTAAATTAACAAAAGTGCTGAAATTTGAGAAAAATTATGATCCGGACTTATTCAGAGCTTGTATAGATTTACTGGAGGATTCACAATATGCTATCGATGAAGTTTTTAAAAATGGATTAATTACCGAGTCTAATTCCCACGGGGAACAATATTTAAGGCTTTACGGAGTATTGAATGCTTACTATCTTCAGTTAGGTGCTATTACTGATCTGATAAGATTATTTAATCTTGATGGCCAAAAACAAATTAGAGTTGATCTGAAATCAGCAAAAATAATTGAACTTAGAAATAAACTGGGGTCGCATACAACCAGCTATATACAAGCCGGAGAAGGCGAAGAACCAGATTTTTATAGAATAGCAATGACAAGTATTGATAAATGGGGTAGTAATTTAAGTCTGATAGGAAGAAAAAAAGAAATTGAAGAGGTAGATCTTATTGCTACTATGAGACAGTTTACAGAACAAGTTGAAGCTGTTCTTGATAAAATTGTAAGCAAAGAGCTTGATCGAAGACAATTTAAGAAGCAACATTTGGAATGGCTGAAATTAAGATATGATTATCTTAAACAGGAAAGAATGAAATAAAGCAATATATTGCTATGACAATGCTGTCGCGGAGAGTTTCTTTAAAACTCTGAGAGCCGAACTTGTCTATCAAAATAAATATGAAATTAGGGATCATGCCAAAAACTCTGTGTTTGAATATATAGAAACATTTTACAACACTTACAGAAGGCATTCAACTTTAGGAAATTTAACCATAAGAGAGTATCAAAATTTAATGTCTAATCAATCTAAAATGTAGCATAAAGAGTATAAGAATTTTGTCTCAAAAATAGTTGCAAGTTCAAAGAGAGATTGGATGAAAATAGAACTTTATTTTGCGTATCTACGAATAAAGACATTGATGATAAGAATTCATTCGACAAGTCATTAGTCAAAACACAGGTTAATGTAAATTTTGAGAATAAAGAGGTGAAAAGAAAAAGATAGTTGGCAAAAAATCTAATTAAATATTATGTTATTTGTAAATTTGACTAAAACTTATAACCTTTATATTAATGTCTTATAAATCGAGATTTGACTCTTTAGAGCAGAAAGCACACCATCAAATCATAGCAACTAAAATTTCCAAAGAAATGGGTGAATTACGCTCACTCGTAGAAAAATCCCCAGTTACACCTAAAAGATGGATTTGGGAATTGATTCAAAATGCAAAAGATGTACATTTAGACAAAGGAGTTCAGATAAGAATAGATTACCAGCCGGAATATGTAAGTTTTAAACATACCGGTAAGCCGTTTACTGCAGATAATATTCGTTTTTTAATAGAGCAGATATCAACTAAAAGCAGAAGCAGATCAGAAGAAGGAAAGAGTAAAACTACTGGTAAATTCGGGACAGGATTTTTGACAACTCACTTGTTATCAGAAATTGTTACCGTTAAAGGAGTTGCTAAAGAACCTGATTTGGATTACAGAAAATTTGAACTGCAATTAGATAGAAGTGGCTTTGACTTAGAAGATATTACTGAAGCTGTGAAAAAGTCTAAAGAATCTGTAGAAGATTTAGATAATGCTCCTATTTATGCAGAATACCTCGAAGGGGATTTCAATACGGAATTTGTATATCCCTTACAGGATAAAATTAGTGTTAATGTTGCCGAATCAGGTCTAAATAATTTAGAAATTTGTCTTCCATACACACTTATATTTGTCCCAGAGATAGAGAAAATTGAAATAGTATCATCTTCTCATTTATTTATTAGAAATAGAGAAATTGAAAAAATTAGCGATGAAATTAGTTTACATACAGTAAAACTAATAGATACTGATTTGATTGAAGAGACAATTTATAGCATAGTTGTTTGTTCTTCTGGACTAACCTCTATTGCAATGCCTATAAAAAAGGATGCGGATTCTATTTCATTATTACCAATTGATGAAGAGGTACCGAGATTGTTTTGTGATTTTCCGTTAGTAGGGACTGAAAAATTCCACGTTCCAATAATAATTAATAATCCAAATTTTAATCCAACTGATCCACGAGATGGAATATATTTAACTTCCTCAGAAAGAGTTAATCCACGAATAGATGAAAATAAAAGTATTATCAATGAAGCCAAGTCGCTCTATTTCAAGTTGCTGGATTTTGCTTTTACTAATAACTGGAAAAATCTTCATTTACTCGCACAAATAAAAGCAATTTCAGAGGATTATGACTGGGTAGATAATAAATGGTATATAAAGGAAGTAGTTACTCCTATTCGTGAAAAATTGCTTCATATTCCTATCGTAACAAATGCTACTGGAAATCTTATTTCGATTTTAAATGCAGAAGGCAGAACTTATTCTTGGTTTCCTAATTCTGCAAGTAAAGAAATAAGAAACGAAATATGGGAAATTTCTAATTATTGGTTTCCATATCAACTACCACAATTTTCGGATATTGAACTTTGGTATAAATTAAATTGGAAAGAGTCTGGCAAATTGACAGCGGAACAACTAGCAATATTTGTAGATGCTTGCAAAACTTTAGAAAATTTATCAGGAAGAATGAAAGGAATAGAAGTTACGGAGTGGTTAAATAAATTTTATGACTTAATAAAGAAAGAGATTAAAGATTATGATACTATTATAAATAAATATGCAATTTTTCCTAATCAAAATGGTAATTTTAAAAAAGTATCACAATTGAAAAAAGATAATGGAGATATACTAATAGATTTTAAGGATATTTTGGCTCTTCTTGAACATGATATCAGAGATGAACTTTTGGATAAATCAATTAATTATGATTTAGATCCTGAAAATATTAGAGATAAAAAATATGCAGTAGAAAAAATCACTTCAGAGGTTAATAAAAAGTCCAGTGATAGGAGTGTTTCAAAAAAGTATAATGAAGCATTTAAAAAGCTTTTATTCTGGTTTAACAAAGATACTTCTCAAGCAGCATATCTTTTTCCTACGCTTTTTAAAAATAAACACCTTTTATATGATGATGAAGAAATTATAGAAAATATCAACAAAGCTGAAGAATTAAAAGATCTTCTTTCTGCTTTTGATGTTACATCTGCTAATGAACTTAGACTCAAATTTGAAAATATAAATGATGATACGCAAAACCTGCTTCCCATTACGCATGAAATATTAACCTCAATGGGTATAACAAATATTGAAGAATGGGAAGATGCAATGCGTGATACAGATTTGAAAGCTTTATTTGATCATCAATCTGTTCCTACAACTGATATGTTTCTTTTGTCACAGTCTCATATTAAAAAGGCAAGAAAGAGAGTAATTGCACATTTAGAAACCTTAGAGAATTATGACCTTGAGGAACTTGATACGAATACTGCTCTCACAGTTTTAGCGGGGGTATACAAAAATAATAATCCCATAAAAATTGTTTTTAGACCAGCATATTCTCGAGAGGTAATCGTGTACTATGGTGCTGAGAAGGATGCATTAGATTATGCCGATGCTGAATTATGGGTAGATGATGGTACTCAAGTATGGCAAGTGAGTTTGGGGCACATTTTAAAAAAGAATAATATCAAGAAATTTCCTATATAGAAAAAATGACACTAGAAGAATATGCAATTAAACAGATTGGCTTACCTGAAAGTAATAGACTGAAGTACGAAGTATTATTACCTTCAAGTATCGAAATTGGAAAATTAATATGTGCCTATGCAAATACTGATGGAGGACTTCTTGTTCTCGGAGTTTTAAATAAAAATAATATAATATCTATAAAAGGTTTAAGTGATGACTTTCAGGTAGAAATTGTAGTAAAGAATTCAATGGTGAAAATCTTTCCTGCATTGAAAATTGAAAGAGGGTTTATTACTTATGAAGGGAAAAAATTGTACGTTTTAAAAGTAGAGAAAGCGAGTGAAATTGTCACTTTTAATGATATTCAATATGAGATCAGTTACAAAGCAATAAAAAAAGTAGCTTCTCAAAAAGTTAGTAATTATAATATAAAAAGTACAGAAGAAATAATGCCATACGCAGATAAATTGGATACTATACTTAAATTTTTGTTGGATAATCCTAAAAGAATTAATGTTAATAAATATACGATAAGAGAGGTTTTGGACAATGAGATCTCCCTTTCAGAAGCGGAGCAACTAATTGAAAAATTGAAAGAAAGCAAGTATGTAAAATCTTATAATAATAAATATATAGGTATATCTATTGATACGGCGATGTTTCTTGAAAATGGTGGTTTCAGCGGAAAAGGTCTTAATTCATTACAATCTTCGCCTAAGAATATTTTTGTATCATACAGTTGGAAACAAAAGGAAACGGCTAGTAAGTTATATAATTTTTTGAAAGTAAAGGGATATAATCCATCAATGGATGATCATAATCTTGCGTATAAAGACAAAATTTCAACTTTTATGGAATCTATAAGAGCTTGTGACTATGCAGTATTGATTATTAGTGATGATTATCTTAAATCTCTTAATTGTATGACTGAAGTTTTACATATTTTAAATGAAAGAGAATCTTATAGCAAAATACTTCCGATCAGACACGAAAATGTCAAAATTTTTAATGGCAATGATAGAATAAAATATATTCATTTCTGGAAGACGCAAGTTGAAGAAAGCACAGCTTTAATTGAAAACTTGGATAGAATAAGTACAATTGAAGAAAGTAAAAAACTTAAAATAGCAAGCAGGATTTATCAAGACATTGGAGATTTTTTAAATACAATAGCTGATATGATCACTTTTACTATTGAAAAGGAAGAAGAAGTTTCTTACCATAATTTATTAGATTATATGGAAAAAGAATGAAAAAAGAACAATCATGGACTTTTTTTAAGACATAATTAATTATACTTATTTAATTTTTAACCAGTCAGTATTTAATATGATCTTCATTATAGTAGAATCATTTATGCTTTAAATTTATATAATCTAAACTAATCTTAAGCAGCCTTACAATGCTTTGTAAGACTGTTTTTTGATTTTTATTGTCGATTTTTACTTGTAAGAAAAAAGGAATTTAGTAACAATTTTTTTATTAATAAAGTTTTCAGTTAATTAAAATTATTTAGTCCTTTTTCAATTTAATCTTTTAATATTGGCTACAAGAAAACCAAAGAAATGCTCTCCAATTGTTGGTTCAAATAATTTTGATCCTTTGTCTATTGTGAAGTTTCATGAAATGCCCTTAGAAGTAGAAAAAAAACTCAAAGATTTAGGGATAGATGTTTTAAGAGAAGAAGCATCTGAAATTTTAGCACTAGCACATAATCTTGCTAAAATTACTATCAAAGAGTTCATTTTAAATCAAGACTAATTCATATTTTATTTCTTCAAATGCATTTAAAAAAACTTCAGTTAATACCATTAATAAAATTATAAATTAATTTGCCATTAAGTATAATAATTACAACTTTATTTTAATTATTCTTTATCTTACAATTTTATTCAAATCTGATATAAATCCGAATAGATTTCATTTTGTATATATTATATTAAGAGATAATGAGTGATGAGAGTTTAGCAATTTTATCCAAATCTTCTAAAAAAGTGTTCGAAAATTGTACCTCTGCGGTCACTCGGACGGACGAGACATTTTTTTAATGTTTTGTCCGTCTTTTTTTATCTGTAAACTGTTGTTAATGCGTAAGAATACAATTGACTCAGCCTTTGCTTCCTAGAATAAGACACGGGATAATGGAAATCTTGCCTGAAATTTTAAAATTAAAATATTGTAAGTTAGCCCACAACTTTTGACTTCTAAAACCTTTTCGACTTTTTCTGAAGCCCAGGTTTCTTGTTAACTTCTCATTTTGTAATTCCGGTTCTAAGTTGTCTAACGTAGCCAAGACAAAGTAAATTTAATTAACATTTTTTTGTAAATTATAAATATATTCAGTGGGGGTTATACCTTCTATTTGTTTAAAAACTCTATTGAAAGTTGATTGGCTACTAAAGCCGGATGATGTATAAATATACATTAAGGTAATTTTACTGAGATCATTTTCATTGATCAATTTTTTAACATGCTGTATTCTGCAAAAATTGATATAATGACTGAAACTTGAGTATCCGTTTAGTTTAATTGACTTTGCAATATATAAATTGTTAATCTTTATCTGATGAGATAGCTGTGAAATAGTAAAATCAGAATCTTTAAAGCTAAGTTGATTCTCAACGATGTTTTGAACATTTTGAAAAATTTCAGAATATTTATTAAAATCCTTATCACTGGAAAAGTCATCTTTTAAAATTTCATTTTTATCATTTCTATTCATCTCCAGCTTAGATTCACCATTGCTGGCAGAATTTAATTCCTTTTCCAAACCGGCCACAATTTTCACGGATTTTATTTTATCATTATAATATAACAGCAGTACAACTATGACGATGTTTGAAGCACCCACTAATGTATCTGCAAGATCAGTCTTATTGAAATTTGGAGTTCCATCCGTCAAAAATTTACTTACAAGCGTTACAAAAATCACAATCAACAGAATGTATAACATGTATATATAGACATATTTCTTTTCCAAAAATACATAGGCACCAATAGGAATGGGCAATACCCATAATGCTGTCCCTGCTGAATATTTCCAAAAATAGAGCATTATAAAAGCGGCAAAGAGAGGATCAAAAATTAAATAGAGATGAACTAATGTCTTAATATGATAGGTCTTTCTTGTGAGAAGGAATGTATATAATAAAACAAGAAAATAAATAAAGGTAATCAATGCAAAATTTTCATCTTTTAATGTAAAATAAATGATGATTGAATATAAACATAAGCCAACACATAATACGTATACAATTAAAGATATACAACGCCTTTTTAAATCATCTTCGGTATTTTCCGATATACTATTATTATGCATAATCATATAAATATAAAATTTGATTTAAATAATTATCTTGTTTTCAATGTGTTATATTGTTTAAGCTGATTTAAAAATCTGATTTATGCTGATAAATTATGACTTTTACAAGCCACTATCTTTGCCTATAAAGATAACCAGTATATATTTTTCAGCCACTAAGATAACATTTGAATTGTCAATTCAAATACAGTACAAATTTCGTTTTTATTTATGATATAATCATCAACTCCAATATAAATGCCTATCTACTTATCATTAAAATTTCAATACTATTCTTTATTAACCTGTCCATAATCTGATAACATTTAGGCGCTGAAATTAGACGCCAAACTAATACGGTTAAAGCCTTAGTTTCCTCATTTTCATTTTAATTCAAAATATTCTGAATCAAAAAGTATTGAGACCCATAAACCTTGTCCTTTACTAACACACATTATGAAACTTTTATTACAATTGCTGAAACCTATTTTGCCCTTATACAAAAGGGTTTCACTGTTGTTATTTTTAATTTCAGCGATACAGACGTTCAATGCTCAGTCTTTTTATTTTGTAGAAGGTACTCAAATTACAATTGATGAGACGACAACATTCTTTGTGACAGACTCCGGAAAAATAAACCAGGCAAGGCTGAGGAATTTTGAAGGCCAGACTTCAATAATAAATCACTCTTTAAGCGAAAGGACACAGCTTGTATTCAACAATAAAAAACCAAAGCTGAATTCTAAAAAAGAGAAAAAGCAATTAGTTTCAAAATCTTCTAAAAAAGGAGATAAAACCTTTCAAAAAGCAAAATCCTCTGAATTTATAAAGCTTTTTCCTTATCATTTCTATTCATCCTGTCAACAACTGGTAGCGGTTTCAATATTAGTTTTCAATATTACTTATGATCAGAAGTTCTTAAATGAAAATATAATATTAAAATCCATACACGGATATTCAGACCACGTCAACAATGAAATAGTCAATAATACTTTTCTTTTTTTTAATGATTATCATTTGTCAAATCATATGACCCGCCCTCCACCTTTTGAATTTTATTGTAAAAAACATATTCTAAATAGTTAAAATTTTAAAGAAAAATTAAGGTGAAAAAAACAAATACTTTAACGGGTATATTCCTGATCATGAATATGCTCATGCTCACAAAAGCTCAAAGCCCCGGTGGAATTACCGGACATCAGCTGTGGTACAAAGGTGATGCTGGAATAACAACCGCAGGAAGCAATGTGATTGGATGGAGCAACAGTGCTTCTGCTTTATACAATTTGGCTCAACAGGGCGGGGCTACCACCTTGCCTGCTTTAAGCCAGATTAATTTTAATCCTTCTGTAAGATTTGATGGTACAGATGACCGTTTAGCCACGGCATCCAATATTCCACAAAACGTAACAACAACGGCAACATCTCCCTATACAACATCTCAATATATCGTTTATAAACAACTGAGCGCTGCAACGAACCCGCTCTACACTCATTCTGACGGAACCGGAGGTACCTGGAACGTGGGTGGAAATTCAGATGGAGGGATGCTGATTACGAATCGTAGTATTATAACAACCGCTCCAGCTACAAATGAAACCCGTCTTCAATCTTTAAACGGAGCTTCTAACGGAGCTACGGCATACCTTAATGGAAATCCAATATCCACTACTTTTAACAATGGTACTGCTACAGCAGGATCTGCAAGGTTCTGGGTGGGAGCCGAAGGTACAAGTGTTAACCAGTTTGCTAATGCTGATATTGCTGAAATTGTAATTTATAATACAACACAAACAGCAGGGCGTCCACAGATAGAAAGTTATCTTTCTTTAAAGTACGGAATTACAAAATCCGGGAACTATATTGCCTCAAACGGAACAACCAATTATTGGAATGCTGCTACCAATGCAGGATATCTTAATAATATTACCGGAATTGGTAAAGATGATGGTTCTGCACTTTACCAAAAGCAATCCATGAGTGTTAATCCCGGACAGCAGATTTTGATTGGGCTTACAGGTATGGCCAACACGAATGCGTCCAATTCCGGAACCTTGGCAGATCAGCAGTTTCTTGTTGTGGGGGATAATGGTTTGGCAAAAACCCCTTCGGTTGCAATCAGTGGTATTCAGGGTATTAATTCCCGTTTCGCTACTGTATGGAAAGTTCAAAATACGGCTTCGGTAGGTACCGTAAGAGTAATGTGGCCTCAGGGATTAGCCAATTTAAAACTGGTTCAGAATGCTTCTGATCCTACATTTGCTGCAGGTAATATTGTTACAGATATGGCCCTCAATACCCAGACCATTAATGGAACAGTCTATAATTACGCAGACGTAACATTAGAAAATAATCAGTATTTTACTTTTGCAGCTCAGGTGTATGCTCCCGGTGGAATTATTAATAATCTTCAGGTTTGGAATAAAGCTGATTTTGGAACAAATACAACAACCGAAGGGGGTACAGTAACATCTTGGAACAATTCAGCTGCTTCCGGTGGGCAACTTCAGGCGTTATCAGGATTTTTAAATCATGGCGCAAGCCCTACCTACATGAATTTGGGATCCAATTTCAACCCCGCAGTAAGAATGGTTGCGGGTGCAGGATTAGGAATGCTTAATGCTTTTTCTGCAACTGCAACAGCATCAGGAACCGGAGGAACATTCTATAGTGTATCTAAAGCTGGTGCCGGAAGTTCTCCTTCAGACGGTTATAATGTACAAATGAATGTAAGTGGAGCTCCATTAAACTTATCTGTGGTCTCCCTTTATAATTTTGCAGAAATGGGACAGTATGTCTCCAATGCTACTACCGCAGGGCTATTTACATGGAATACAAGTATAGACAGAACATTAGTCAACTTATTAAATCCATCCAATAACAATATTTTAGGTTGGGCATATACTACAGGAGTAGCAAGTGCTTATCCGTATAAAATAAATGGTAAAAGTGATGTTCCGGCCACTTATATCCCTCCTTTATTTACAGGCAGGAACTTTCATCTGAATACAGATACGGATGGAGGCCTGCAGAGAGGGGGATTTGATTATCAGGAAACGATTGCATATGAAAGGCAGATAACTCCTGCTGAGCAGAACAGAATTGAAAGCTATCTGGCTGTTAAATATGGTATTACTTTAGGAACCTTTGCATCTCCTGTGAATTACACAAATACCAACGGTACAACTGTATGGTCCACAGCTGCTAATTCCTATCAGACCAACGTGATTGGTATAGCAAGAGACGATATTGAAGGTTTACATCAGAGGATCTCAAAATCGCAGGATGCTGTGGCGGACATTATTACCATCAGCACCAACAGTAACTTTATCAATGCAAACAGCAGTACTAACCATACGGATATTGCTAATAATCAGTTCTACTTTATCACAGGAAACAATGGTGCAACAACTGCCTACAATGCCCAGAACATTATGAACCGCAGATGGAGGGTGCAATCTACAGGAACAGCACAAAACCTGTACATAAAGACTTCCGATATTCAGGCTACTCATCTGGTGTATGCGGATGACAGTGCAATGACTACCAATGTTGTGAATATACAATTAACGAGCGGTGCAACTCCTGGTATCCAAATTCCAAATGGGAAATTTTTTACGTTTGCCAAATTCAGTTTCTGTACGAAAGATCCGAATACCGCTCCTGCCGATACTATTACAAAAATCGGTATTACAATCCAGACTAAACAAAATGGATGGCCTGAAAATATTCCGAACGGCGCATTAGCTCTGGAATCCAAAACAAGAGGTTTTGTTATTACACGTACACAAAGTTCTTTAATTACCAATCCTGTAGAAGGAATGCTTATCTACGATACAGTGGACAAATGTATGAAACTGTACAACGGAACAAGCTGGCATTGTGTTGTGAGAAGCTGTAATGAATAATAATTTTAAATGAATTAAAAATGAAAAAAACAATAATAATATCAGCCGTTATTCTTGCCGGATTTACTTCCCTGACAGCACAGGTGGGCATGGGCAAGACTTCTGTAGACGGAGATGCTATTCTGGATTTTCCTTTATCAAATACCGGGATTATCCTTCCGATGGCAGATGCTCTTCCTACGGGGAATGCTGCAAGCAACGGAACTTTTTTGCTGGACAGGACGGATTTTAGAGTCAAAATGCGTGAGAATGATCTGTGGGTATCATTATCAGACCCCGGAAGCCTTACAGGTACAATGCCAAATGCGTCTGCTGAGACAGGAGGAGGTGTCATTATTGGTGCTGCAAGTTCTCAGGCACAAGGTGTATTAGTGCTTGAATCCACGAGTAAGGCATTAGTTTTGCCGAAAGTTAATAATCCCGTGACAAGCATGAAAAGTCCTGCCTCAGGAACAATGTGCTACGATACCGTGAGTAAGACAATTGCTGTATTTGACGGGTCAAAATGGAATTTTTGGAAATAAAGGCATTCAAAAATATTAATAAGGTCGGTATGGATGTACCGACCTTTTTATTTTCAGTTTAAAGTGTCTTAATAATTAGCAGATAAAAATAATTATAGGTTAACATCATTTTTATTTCTTTCCGCCTTCATCATTGTGATAAACATGGACGGAGTTACCCCTTCGATCTGTTTAAAAACTCTGTTAAATGTAGATTGGTTTGAAAATCCGGATTCAGTATAAATATACATTAAGGTAACTTTTCTGATATCATTTTCATAAAGCAGTTTTTTCACATTTTCAACTCTACAGGTATTTAGGTAATGATTAAAGTTTGAAAACCCATGTAATTTAATTGATTTGTATATGTATAAATTGTTGGATTTCAAAATGTTGGATAATTGAGAAATTGTAAAGTCCACATGTTTAAAATAAGCTTCCTCTTCTACAATAGTTTTTATCTCTTGAAATAAAGTAACATATTTGTCTGTAACATCATGTTCTTCTTTATCTTTTTCAGTGGGTTCAACAGATCCGGTAACTTTGTTATCATCAGCAAAATTAATATCCGCCTGCTCCGGATAGTTTTCTTCAAAAAAAGACATCTTATTGAATATATTCTCTTCTATTTCTGATTTTCGGATTTGTTCATTGTAATATAATAAAACCAGAAATACAGCAAGATTCGCCAAACTAACAAATGTGTCAGATATTACGATAACCTTTACATTATTGAGACTGAAATAGTCAAATTCAAATAATCTATTAAGTACAGTTACGGCGACAATGATCAGAAATATGTAAACAGAATAAATATAAACGTATTTTTTTTCCAGAAAAATGTGAGCTCCCAGTGGTACCGGTAAAAGCCACATTGCAGTAGCAGCAGAATATTTCCAGAAATCAAGCATGACAAATCCTGCAAATAACGGAGCATAAGTCATATAAAGATGAACAAGGACTTTTATATTATAACTTTTGCGAATGATCATAAATGTATAAAACATTAAAACCGAATAGGCAAATGTACATGTTGCAAAAAAAGAATCTTTAATAACGAAATAAAATACCAAAGAGTAAACGAGTAATATTCCCGACATTAAATTCACATACTGAGAAATCAATTTTCTCTTCAGTACATCTCCAGACGTATTTATAAATTCCTTATCCGTTACCATCATAATGTATTTTTAAAAATAACTTATTCAAAATATTGATTTGTAATCAGTTGTGAATTTTAGTGAAATTCAAAATTCAGTTTAGATTTGAAATTTTTGATTGTTTCTATCAATTAATTTTGTAAAAGTAAGTTACAAATGTAATAATATATATGAATATTCAAAATAATCAAACATATCGGTCATTTTGTATTTTGTTATCTATAAACTCTTTATATAATGAAAGAATATAGTGAAATTCATTATCTATTAAACAAAAATACCTGTAAATAAAAAAGCAAATAATTATTAAAAAAGAAAAAATATTTTCTCAAATAAAGACTTTCAGCAGCTTTTCCTTTTAATACAATTTATTTAAATGAATTTTAAAGATATTAACATTGGTCTCATGATCAGTCAGCGAGTTTTGGAATGTGATGTAGATATCATGCGGCTTTGCAAATTTTTCAGTTGTTCCAGCGAGGATATTTTAGCGATGTATGATTCTAAAAGCCTTGATTCTGAAATTCTTCTGAAATGGTGCAAAATTCTGGAATATGATTTTTTCAGATTTTATTCCCAAAACCTGATTCTTTATTCCCCTGCATCAGGTGATAACAGAAACAAAAAAAATAAAGAAAATTCTAAAATGCATTATTTCCGAAAAAATATTTACACCAGGGAAGTGATTGATTTTATGCTTGAAATGCTTGAAAAGGGGGAGAAAACTAAAAAGCAGATTATTGAAGAGTATAATATTCCTAAAACAACCTTGTATAAGTGGATAGAGAAAAACAAAAAATAAACACAAAGAATAAAAAAAATGACCGGTAAAAAATGATAAACTTAAGATTCTGATTACACAAATGAATAAAGAAAAACAGAAAGTAACCCCACCATACTATAAAAAAATATATTCTGATATCCTTGTCAAAAAGTTTCCTGATAAGCTCAATGAATGCAAATCTATACTGTCGAAAGGCCAATTAAATGTTTTGGATATCATTCAGCTTAATCAAAGGATTTTTGGCAACAGTGAAATATTTTCAGAGAATCAGAAGCTTCGTTCTTATGATGATCAATCTATTCTCAAAATACTGAATTATCAGAAAAAACACAACCTTAATAACACACAATTGTCGATTCACTTTAAACTAAGCCGAAATACTATTACCAAATGGAAAAGTAAATTCAAAGCTTAGATTCGGTATTTGTAACCCAAAAAATACTTTAACACACAAATCAATGATTAAAATTATTTCGACAGTACTGTTACTCGGTACTATGATCCCTATTCATGCTCAAAGCGCAGGGAATGTTGGTATCAACACATCGAATCCTGAAAAGGAATTGACAGTGAATGGCACCATGAAAACTTCAGGGATGACCTTAAAAGATCCGATTGAAAAACTAGGACCGGATGAAAATTATTCTTTTCTGATCAAATCTCCGGCTCCTGATAACAAGATCACATCTTATAATGATTCTTTTGTGCCTACTTCTCCGGCCCCTATTAATCTTATTCAGTTTAAAATCACCTGCAATGATGATGATAAAGATTGGATAGATGAATATGATACTAAAATCAATTCAAACAAGTTTTTGGTGGTCATAGCTTCCCATGGGTTTACTCAGCCGGTATATACAGTTACTGCACCGTGGATTACTCCTATGCCCGATATTTTTGCTTACAGCTCAAATGGCACCTGGAAGCTTAGAGCAGATTATGTAGGATTCTCAACCGATGATGCTCTTCCTAAAGGTGTATGGACGCTTAACTTACTGGTTTTTGACAGAGCTTATGCTAAAGAATTCAATTCTGTACAGACCGTTAATACCACCGGAACAGGTGCTGCACCTGCTCCTTTAATCCAATAATTCAATCGTATGAAAAAGATAATCACATTTTTATTTGCTGCATGTACTTGTTTCTATACTAAAGCTCAAGTGGGGATAAACACAAAAACTCCACAAGGAACACTGGATGTTGTAGGAGGAACGCTGATAGAATCCTATGTAATTGATACTGTTAATTCGTATGCATCAGGTAATTACTATCTTCTTACCCGTTCAAAAGATACAAACCCAATAGGCAAAGTGAAACTTCTTGATATTGCCCTTCGAAACGTTGCTCCTGTTAATACTTATAACATCACCCTTAAAAATGTAAACCAGGATGATGTTGTCAACTTAAATACAGGATTGGAAACAAGCAAATATATCGTTGCCATCACTGGTGCTGTTTTTACAGATGCTACACCAGGCATCAATACAACAACAAGTATCAAGTCATTTGGCGCATATTCCACAGAAGTGACTTCCGTAACAGACGGAGAAAAAACTTATAATGCAATTAACTTAAGCTTTCAGGGTGCAGGCACAACATCTGCCCAGAACGGAACATGGTCACTTACCCTTTGTGTTTATGAAAAAGCACTTGTTAAAGACTGGGGAACCTATACCGGAGGTGTAAATAGTTCATTCACAGGAGTTTCAACTAACACGCCTCTAGGGCTTCAATAAAAAAATCATGAATAGAAAAATATACACTGGAATAATCATTTTGATAGGATTGTTCATTAATGCCCAAAATGCAAAAGTAGGAATTAAAACAGCAGACCCCACAGAAACACTGGATGTAAATGGCTCAAGCTATACCAACTCTTTATACCTTAGAAATCCCGGGGAACCCGATAAAACTGGAGGACATTTTCTTGCCACTTCTAAGAATACACTGGACCTATATGATCCTACACTTGAAAGCAGCGGATTATTTAATTATATCAAACTTACCATTTCAGGAGTTCCGGCAACGGGAATCACAGACTATGACACCAAAATAGACGCTACCAAATTTTTAGTAGTTGTCCATAATTATTCTTTTCAGCTTAATAATGGCTCTACAAAAGTTGCTCTCGATTACGGTAGTAACGGGATTAATGATAATAAACAAGGATCTCCCAATGTAAATACATTTAAAAGCAACGGTACCTGGCACATTAGAGCCAATTTTATCAATAGTAAATTGATGGATTATTTATATCCGGATGGTACTTACAACAATTTTAAGGTTAATCTGTATTTAATGGCTTATAAATATCTTATAACCAAACAAAATATTAATGATAACACCCAAGATCTTGCAGGTACGAATGGATCTGCACAGGCTTTAAGTAAACCTTCCGGGTTTTAATGTTGAGGATCATAAGTTTATTACGTCTTTTATAAAGTTTTCGGAAAATGTAATTTTAAGGTCGCAAAAGCTCCTTTATTAGGGGCTTTTTTGTGCATATATACCCTCAGCTTTATTTTCTAAATTTTATGATTGTATGTTTTATTACTGTTATAAAAAAATTAAAGTCTACCCTGATTATACACAAGGTAGACTATTATTAATATAAGTAGATTTTTTATTTCGGATATACTGATGCGATGAATTGTTTGTCTGTAGGAGATAAAACTGTATTGTTTCCAACACTGAATCCGTTGGTAGTCAGAGTTGAACTGATGCTGTAATGCATGATTGACAGCTTATCATAAGCACTATATTGGGTTTGTGAGGTAGAATATTTTGCAAAAAGGTTATTATCTACCTGAGCCTGGGACCAGTAATTGGGATAGCCTGCATAATAAGCATATACTTTTGGTTTATCCCAAGGGATAGCCGCCAAAGGATGTTGATGTTCATGGATCATACCAAGCGCATGCCCGAATTCATGAATGGTTGTTCTGCTGAACTCCGCATCACTTGTAGAATCATTAAACCAGCCGAAATTCATGGTTTCTTTATTGGATGCTATACTGAGGGCATCTTTTCCGATATATGAATAAGATCCTGCATTGGGGGTGAAAGTAACACGGATCTGTGCTGTACCACTGGTAATAAAGTTAAAAGTGATGTTGGCGTATTGAGACCACTCTTTGGCATATTGCATCACTTTGTTGCGTACTTTAGTGGTGCCTCCATTAAGGCTCACCGTAATAACGCTGCCGTTGGGCCATTTCTTACTGGTGATAACAGCTCCTTTTGAACCTGTTCCTGGAATTTTATCTTCTCCGGGAAGGTAAACATCTTTACACATTTGTGTTTTTTCAAAGCCTGCAGGAATATCTGCTGTGGGTATGGCTAATAATTCTGAGAATGATGATTGTTCTTGTGGAACCTCTATAGTATCATTTGTTGTATTACATGATACTATAGCCATTGAAATCAATGATCCTAATAAGATCTTTTTGTGTAATTGCATAATATTGGTGTTTATGGTGATTAATAATGAATACAATATAAGAAAAAAATAATTTATCTATTAAGTGTGAATTAAATCTAAGATAAAAAAACGTATTTCAAATCTTTTGCTTTTGTAAATTAAACCCAGGTTATATCTACACAGATACTACACCTGCCTGTATAGTCCTTCTATAAAGAGATTCTGTTGAGGTGAAATTATATAGTTAAAGATTTCATCACTATAATATGGATGTAATTATTTTTTGTTTAATCTAATTTTACGGCTTTATATTTGTCGTATTTGTGTTTTAAATTCGCTTTTCTTAAGTATTTTTTTAATAAACTTGAGTTTCTGTGAAGTGATTTTGAATTGATTGTGTTGTTTTATAAATTACTTCAGTTCTTACCAATCATTTCATTATGATAGTTTATTAATAAACAATTCTACTATCTCAAATATATCTTTTTGTTTTTTAAATCTTTTAGTATTTGCTTGATTAAAGGTGATTGTGTTGTTTTTCGTGTTTTGATTGTATTTTAATTTAAATCTGTTGCTATTAAAGGAATAAAATAATTTCAAATAAAAAGTATATTTATAAACTATAATTAGTATATTTGTTTACTAATTTATCTGATATGAATTTTGATCTTATAAAAGCAGTTGTGGAACTCGTTCAGCAATTTATGGAGCAGAATGAAGATAAAGCTTTGTACAGTAACGATATTCAGGGGTTTACAGAATGGGTCAATGTTTCCTGCAAGGATAATTCTGAACTCGAAGGTCTGTCTTGGGTGGGGAAGGAGTCGGGAAGAAGTTCCGAAAGTATCATTAATACTTTACTCATACGAATGGGGAGATATGCCAAAACATACTCCCGGTCAGTAGGAAGTTCTGTTTTTTCAAGCCAGGATGATTTTATATATCTGATCGGTCTGAAAATGATGGGACCAATGACAAAAATGGAACTCATAAAACGCAATGTGCATGAAAAATCTTCAGGTATACTTGTTATCAATCGCCTGATACATAATGAATGGGCAGAACAGACAGTTTCTCAGAAAGATAAAAGAACGAAATATATTCAAATAACGGAGAAGGGGCTTGCTATACTGCAGGAGCATATGGATGAGATCCGTAAAGCTTCAAAGGTAGTTGTAGGGAATCTGACCCATTCTGAGCAAATGTTGCTCATCGCCATACTCTCTAAGCTGGATGAATTTCATGATTCTTTTTACCGGATGAATCTGAAGAACGGTAATCTGCTGGATATTGTGTATAGAAAACTGAATTGATACACTATAAAAGCACCTGCTAAACTATTAAATAAATAACAATGAATACTGGAGGTTTAAGAAAAAGAATTGCAGTGATAGGTTCAGGGTTTTCCGGGCTCTCGGCTGCTGCCTATGCTGCAAAATCCGGAAATGAAGTGCATGTATTTGAAAAACATCCTCAGCCTGGCGGCCGTGCAAGACAATTCAAAACAGACCAGGGTTATGTTTTTGATATGGGTCCCAGCTGGTACTGGATGCCTGACATTATCGAAAGTTTTTTCGCTGATTTTGATTGTAAGGCATCTGATTTTTTCGATCTGGTTTCTCTGGATCCTCAGTTTGAGATGGTCTTTTCAGAGGAAAAAGTTTCTGTTCCTGAGAAAAATGAAGACATCCGTGAGTTGTTTGAGAAAATAGAACCCGGAGCAGCCAGAAAGTATGATAAATTTATGAAGTCTGCCCGGTTTAAATATGAAGTGGGAATGAAAGACTTTGTGACAAAACCCTGTTATAACTGGCTTGAGTTCGCTTCTTTAAAAATTGCAGGCAGTGCGCTGAAGCTTGATCTTTTAAGTGATTTCAGAAAATATGTTTCAGGTTATTTTACAGATCCGAAACTCAGATCGCTGATGGAATTTCCGGTTATATTTCTTGGAGCTTCTCCCAGTCAGATTCCAGCTTTATACAGCCTTATGAATTACGGAGGCTATGTTTTGGGAACAAAATATCCGATGGGAGGGTTTTATCAGCTTGTTCTCGCTATGAAAGACGTAGCAGAAAAACAGGGCGTAACTTTTCATTTTAACCATGACGTAAAGAAAATCAATACAGAAAACGGAAAGGCAGCTTCCATAACAGTCAATGGCGAAGACTATGAGTTTGATGCTGTCATTGCTTCGTCAGATTACCATCATACGGAAACCTTAATTCCCAAATCACTCAGAAACTATAAAGAAGCCTATTGGAAAACAAGAACCTTTGCCCCTTCATGTCTTATTTATTATCTCGGGATCAAAGGAGAAATTCCTCGTTTAAAACATCATACCCTGTTTTTCGAGAATGAGCTTGACAATCATATAGACTGTATTTATAAAAATAAAAAATGGCCCTCTAAACCGCTTTTTTATTCGTGTTGTCCCTCCAGGACAGATCCGGATGTAGCGCCTGAAGGCTGTGAAAATCTTTTTCTTTTGTTACCGCTGGCGCCTGGAATACATGATGACGAGCCTGTAAGGGAAAAATATCTGGTAGAAATGCTTGAAAGAATTGAAAAACATACAGGTGAAAGCGATCTTATTTCCAGAATTGAATACAAAAGAAGCTACTGTGTAAGCGATTTTATTTCCGACTATAATGCTTATCAGGGGAATGCCTACGGACTATCCAATACATTATCGCAGACAGCGGTCCTAAAACCTAAAATAAGAAACAAAAAGATCGGAAATCTTTTTTATACGGGGCAATTAACGGTTCCGGGTCCCGGAGTTCCCCCATCGGTTATTTCAGGGAAAATTGTGGCAGCTGAAGTGAGTAAACTAAAAATAAAATAATATGAAAAAATTGTTTGATGAATTGTCTTACGAAGTCAGTAAGTACACGACGCAGAAATACAGCACCAGTTTTTCATTGGGAATACTGGCATTGAAGCCTTCCATCAGACCTGCTGTTTACGCCGTTTACGGATATGTACGCCTTGCAGATGAAATTGTAGATAGTTTTCATGGTTATGATAAAGAGAAACTTCTGAAAAGATTAAAGGCTGAAACGTATCAGGCACTGGAAGATGGTATATCACTTAATCCTATTTTGCATTCATTTCAGGAAACCGTTCGCCGGTATGATATTGATATCCGGCTGATCAATCAGTTTTTACACAGTATGGAAATGGACCTTCATAAAATTGATTACAACTCAGAATTGTACAAGGAGTATATCTACGGCTCTGCAGAAGTGGTAGGTCTTATGTGTCTGCAGATATTTACAGAAGGTGATAAGCAGCAATATGATAAGCTTAAGCCGTACGCTATGAAGTTGGGATCTGCCTTTCAGAAAGTAAATTTTTTACGGGATCTGAAGGATGATTATCAGATTTTAGGACGTACTTATTTTCCATCCCTGAATATGTCAGTTTTTGATAACACCGTAAAAGTTTGTATCGAAAAAGAAATTGAAGAAGAATTTAAAGAAGCATTACAGGGTATTAAAAAACTGCCGGGTTCATCCATTTTTGGAGTATACCTTGCCTACAGGTATTACCTTTCCCTGTTTGATAAAATAAAGAAAACAAGCTCTCAGAATATGTTGCAGCAAAGAATCAGAATTGCCAATTCACAAAAGCTATTGGTTGCATTCAAAAGCTATATCCGTTACAAATCTGCTTATTTCTGACAGATGAATTCCGGATTAAAGATGATTTTTTTGAACGTTTAATAATCAAGTAAAAATATATGATGTACAGATTATACAGGGAACAACAGCTGAATTGTACCATTGAAACAGCATGGAAGTTTTTCTCATCCCCCAATAATTTATCAGAAATAACCCCTGAAAGCATGAATTTTGTGGTTCTTTCAGATGTTCGGGATCAGCCCATTTTTAAAGGGATGGAGATAGATTACACCGTCTCTCCCTTATTAGGGATTCCAATGAGGTGGAAGACCATTATCAGCCATGTAGACGACCATAAAAGTTTTACAGACTTTCAGAAAAAAGGTCCTTACAAGCACTGGAATCATTTTCATGAATTTATTCCTAACGAGAATGGTGTACTCATGAAAGATACTGTAGATTATGAACTTCCGATGGGAATTTTAGGGAGAACAGCACATCAGCTATTTGTAAAAGAGAAGCTTAAAAGTATTTTCGATTACAGATACAGAATTTTGAATGACCTTTTTAACCATAAGCACAATTAAAATGAATGTTCTGATCGTTTTGGGAGTATTTATATCCATGGAAGGAGCTACCTGGCTGATCCACCGCTATATTATGCACGGCTTTCTGTGGATTCTGCACCGGGATCATCATGATCATAGCCATGACGGGAAACTTGAAAGGAATGACTGGTTCTTTTTCATTTTTGCAAGTCCGGCTATTGCTTTATTATATATCGGCGTAAAACAGGACTTCAACTATTGGTTTTATATCGGGCTGGGAATAAGTCTTTACGGGATGGCTTACTTCTTTGTGCATGACATTTTTATTCATCAAAGAGCAAAAGTTTTTACCAAAACAAAAAATCCCTATTTCCTTGCGATCAGGCGTGCACATAAACAGCATCACAAGCACCTGGGAAAAGAAGATGGAGAGTGTTTTGGCTTTTTATGGGTTCCCGTTAAATATTTTAAAATGTATTTCAATAAAAAATGATGCCTTATACTTACATACTGATTAACTTTTTCACCGTCATTATCTGCTTTTTGGCCTCTTTTGACGGGAGAATACGGTTTAATAAGCTTTTCGGGAAGTTTCTGCTTTCATCCACCATTGTGGCAGTTCCTTTTATCATCTGGGATATATGGTTCACGGCAAAAGGAGTATGGTGGTTTGATCTCAATTATACATTAGGATTTAAAATAGCCGGGCTCCCTGTTGAAGAATGGCTGTTTTTTTACTGTATTCCCTTCGCCTGTGTTTTTACGTACTATTGTCTGGAGAAATTTTTTACTCTGGACTGGATGAGTACTTTAAATAATCTTATTGTATTTACAGCAGTTATTGTTCTGAGTGTAACAGGCCTTCTTTATTATGAAAGGATATATACTTTGCTTACAGTGATCGTAACGGTACTGACGCTTTGCTATCTGCATTTTATCGCTAAAAAAGACTGGATAGGAAAGGCCAGCTTCGTATATCTTATCCTGATGCCGGGCTTCTTTGCTGTAAATGGAATCCTTACAGGATCTCTGATCCCTTCACCGGTTGTAAATTACAATCCTGATGATTTTTTGGGAATAAGAATGGGGACCATCCCTGTTGAAGATGCTGTGTACGGTTACAGCCAGTTCTTATTAAATATCTACTTTTTTAAAAAAATAACTGAAAATGAAAAATAGAATACTTCTTACATTATCAGGCCTTTATATTATTGAAAAGTATGACTTTCTGTTCTTCTATGAGATTTTAAGAAATTTTAACATTAAAAACCGTCTTTTAGGCATGAACATTGTTTATTTATATACCAATTACTAAAATATTATATTATGAATAATTCAGATTACAACAAAGCGGAAAATGCAGTAGACCAAACAGAAAACTCTTTAAAAAATGCAGCTGATAATGCAAAATGGAAGATCAGTGAATTAGCGGATAAAGCCAAAGATTATATCAATGAAAAAAGAGATAATGATCAGGAAGCTACACAGGAAGACTGGTTGGAAAGAGTAAAATCAAACGTTTCCGATGCCTGGGAGGATATTAAGGATAAAGCCGATGAAGCATGGGAGAAGACCAAAGATGCTGCCGAAGACGTGAAAGCGGAATGGAGGAAAAAGACCAATTAAGTTAGTGTAATAAAAATGACCGGAGCCGGAAAGGTTCCGGTCATTTTTTTATTTTATAGTATATTTATGTTCTATTTTAAGATGTGCGAAAATTCATCCATACAATAAGAAAATCAAAATTCTAGTATAAAATTCTTCGGCCCTCCAATTTTATGATTTCATGATTAACCATCTTTTTTATAGTTCTGATCACGGTTTCAACCCTCAGCCCTGTAAGATCAGCAATTTGCTGGCGGGTAAGCTCTATAGGAAAACACTGCAGGCAGTCCTCGTCATGATAACTCTTAAGATAATCCAACAGCCCTTTAAGACGCTGTATAGGATCAGCTGATGCCATATTACGAACCATCAAACTGTTATAATATAACCTTTGGGATAAACACATATTCATTTCCAGTGAAAGATCCGGATGGCTTTTAAGCATTTCTAAAAAATTATTCTTAGGCATCCTGATCACCTCTGTAGCCTGTAAACTTACGGCATTGGTAGGATAAAGCTTTTCGATAAACAGAAGAGGATCCCCAAAACTCTGGTTTTTGCCCAGAATGTTATGAATAAATTCTTTCCCGTTTTCAGTAAAAGTGTTCAGCTTTACTTTGCCGCTGATAATCTGGAAATAATATTGAGAATGCTCACCTTCTTTGAAAATGAATTCCTTAGGCTTATACATCACAGTTTCACCTCCGAATGAATAAAGAATTTGCACATCAATATTCATACAGCTTATTGTCTTTTTCATAGTTTGTTTATTTAGCTGAAAATTAGGGTGTTTTTTCTAAAATATTATAAATAATTTCAATCCTTATGCCATTGTTGTTTTCCTGTAGAAATGTGGTATGAAATCCTCACATATAATCGTATAAAAATTACTGTTTTCTCAGATATTGTCAGTATTTTTGAAGCTAAAGTATCTGTAACTAATTATTGATTTTAACTTCTATGATTTTAATTGTTGATGACAACCAAAATAATCTTTATTCACTTCAAAAATTACTCGAATCCAAAGATTTCCAGGTTGAAACGGCCAGCTCCGGTGAAGAGGCTCTGGGTAAAGCATTGAAAAATGACTATGCCTTAATTATTTTAGATGTTCAGATGCCTGATATGGATGGCTTTGAAGTTGCAGAAACACTTGCAGATTACAGTAAAACCAAAGATGTACCTATCCTATTTTTATCCGCAGTTAATACAGATAAAAAATTCATCACCCAAGGGTATGCTTCTGGCGCTAAAGACTACGTAACTAAGCCCGTAGATCCTGAAATTCTTCTGCTTAAAGTGAAAACCTTCTACAACCTTCAGGAACAGAATATTGCAATGAAAAAAACACAGCAGAATCTGGAACTGGAAGTGAAAGGAAGAAGGGAATCCCAGGTAACAATGAAGTCTCAGATTGACCATTTCCACCTCATGCTGGAATCTCTTCCTCAGATTGCCTTTACCCTGAATGAAGACGGAATCGTTGATTTTGTTAATGGCAAATGGTACCAGTATTCCGATGCAGAACAGAATTTCCCTGAAACACATCCTGATGATTACAACATCAGGGAAGAACTGGAAAGATGCAGAAGAAAAGGAAAAGCCCTGGAATTAGAAATAAGAATTAAAAATATTGTTTCAGGTAATTACCGGTATCATCTACTGAGAATAACGCCTGTGTATGATGAAGACCGCATCAAAAACTGGGTAGGAACCTTTACGGATATTGACGATCAGAAAAAAGTAGAAAAGGAAAAAGATGAGTTTCTAAGCATTGCAAGCCATGAATTAAAGACCCCTCTTACCAGTATTAAAGCATATGTTCAGCTATTGGAAAGAAAACTGAAATTAGATAAAGAAAGCCCGGAAGCAGGGTTTGTTACAAAAGTTCAGGGCCAGATTGAAAAGCTGAATACCCTCATTACAGATCTTCTGGATGTTTCGAAAATTGAAAACGGAAAACTGAAAATAAATAAAAAACCGGTGAACCTGGAAAGTGTAATCAGCAATGCCATTGAAACCATTTTGCAGACCCATGAGCAACAGGTGAAAATTGAACGCCATGGAACAAAACCTGATATTTTAATCCCTTTGGATGAGATCCGTATTGAACAGGTGCTGATCAATTTTCTGACAAATGCTATTAAATATTCACCCAACAATAACCAGGTGATTGTGACCACATTCGTAGATCATGAAGCTCAGGAAGTGAGAGTGAATGTAACTGATTTTGGAATCGGAATTCCTGATTTCAAGCAGGATGCAGTATTCAAAAAATTCTATCGTGTAGAAGAGTCTTCACTGCAGTTCCAGGGAATGGGAATCGGACTCTTTATATGCGCAGAAATCATCAAACAGCATCATGGAAGCGTTGGAGTTTCCAGTATCGTAGATGAAGGCTCTACCTTTTATTTTACCCTACCTTTAAATTAACTTTCATGCCAAAAAAAATTATACGAAACCTTCAGGTTGGGATAGGTCTTTCCCTTCTGATTTTAATAACCAGTTCAGTGGCCTCATACTGGAGTATCCAGAATCAGATGAACCACCGTGAAAGTCTTTCCCAGAGCAGGCGTTCTGTAACGGCTGTTAAAGATATTCTGGTGGCCCTGCTGGATGCGGAAACAGGAAACAGAGGCTATCAGCTTACCGGAAGGGAAGATTTCCTGGAACCTTATAAACGTGGTGTAAGAGAATATTCCAAAGCTTTGGTGCAGGCAGAATCATTGGGAGTACACGATAAAAACCAGCAGGAAAGACTGGCCGGATTAAAAGTTGCAGTCGGCCAGGTGATGAATCATCTGAAAAATCTGGTGGAAAACAGACGGAGAGGAATCGTGATGACCCAGCAGCAGATTGTTACCGGCAAAGCTTATATGGATGAGTGCCGTAAAATTGTAAAAGACTTTGTACAATATGAAGAGAATCAGGTTGAAATTAAAAATAAAGATTTAACACGCTCTTCAGAAACAACGGTCATCTTTATTGTTTTTTCAGCATTGGCCGCAGTGGTAGTGACGGCATTTTTCTATTTTAAAATGCGGGCTGACCTTATCAGAAGAGATGAGCTGGAAAAAATGCTCAGGGATAAAGATCAGGAAATGACGAGAAGGGTAAGCGCAATCCAGAAAATTGCCAACAGGGTAGCTAACGGTGATTACAGCGAGAAAGCAGTGGATAATGCGGAGGATGATCTCGGAGACCTTGTAGAATCCCTGAATCACATGACTGAATCATTAAAAATATCTTTCGATAAAATTAATAAAAGCGACTGGCGCCAGAAAGGACTCGCTTTGCTGAATGAATCCCTGGTAGGAAATAAGTCAGTAAAAGAAGTTTCCGATAAAGCTTTACATCAGCTGATTGAATATGGTAACTGCATCAACGGTTCGTTATATCTTTTTGACGAAGGCATGCTAAAGCTCAATAAAGCATTCGGGTTGGAAGCTAATATGAAAAAATCTTTCGAACCGGGTGAAGGAATGGTAGGGCAGGCCTTTATGAATGCTAAAACACAGGTTTACAATAATCTTCATGAAGATGATTTTGTGGTCACTTTTGCCAGCAGTACTATAAAAATCTATGGAATCATGCTGATCCCTGTTTTTGCAGACGGTCATGTTATAGGAGTTATAGAATTAGGATCCACTTCCAATTTTGAGGAAGACAGAATCAGCTATTTTGAAGAATGCAGCGTTAATATAGGGATTGCCCTGAACGCCGCCAAAGGAAGAGAAAAAGAACAGCAGTTGCTGGAAGAAACCCAGGCGCAGTCTGAAGAATTACAGGTGCAGCATTCTGAGCTTGAAAACCTTAATACAGAACTGGAAGCACAGACTCAGAAGCTTCAGGCCTCAGAAGAAGAATTAAAAGTACAGCAGGAAGAGCTGATGCAGGCCAATGCAGAGCTGGAAGAGCGCTCACGATTGCTGGAAGAAAAAAATCATTTAATAGCAGAACGCAACAATGAAATTCAGAAAAAAGTAGAGGAGCTGGCACTCAGCACCAAATATAAATCTGAATTTTTAGCCAACATGTCCCATGAATTGCGCACACCACTCAATTCAATCCTTCTTTTATCAAGGTTAATGGCAGAAAATCCCGATGAAAACCTTAATGAAGATCAGGTGGAATCTGCTAAAGTGATTCAAAGCTCAGGAACCAGTTTATTAACATTAATAGATGAAATTCTTGATCTGGCAAAAATAGAATCCGGCAAAATGACCCTGGAGTACCAGAATGTGGTCATTGAAGACATTATAAAAGATCTGAAAAGTCTTTTCAGTCCTGTATTTCAGGAAAAAAACCTTCCATTCAATATTGAGGTAGATTCAGACGTACAGAAAGTTATTGAAAGTGACCGCCTCAGAATTGATCAGGTACTGAGAAACCTGCTGTCTAATGCTTTAAAATTTACAACCAAAGGAAGCATTGATTTGCGTATCAGAAAACATTCTGAAAAGCCTGACTTTATTATATTTTCAGTAAAAGATACCGGGATAGGAATTGCAGAAGATAAGCAGAAAATTATCTTTGAAGCATTTCAGCAGGCTGACGGCTCTACCAAAAGAAAGTTTGGAGGTACCGGTCTGGGACTTTCAATAAGCCGTGAAATTGCAAGACTTCTGGGAGGCGAGCTTGCCCTGAAAAGTGAAGTAAATAAAGGCAGTGAATTCAGTTTCATTATTCCTGTACATCCGGTCACTGAAATTGCTCATTCCGAAACAGACCAGGATCTGGTGGAAATCATCCGTGAAGATGTGGAGGAAATCCAGAGTATCCTTGATGAAGGAGATAAAGTTCAGGTAAATACCTTGAAAATACCTGAAGATGTGGAGGATGACAGAGAAAATATTCAGGAAGGAGATAAGGTGATACTGATTATTGAAGATGATACTAATTTTGCGAAAGCTTTATTGAAATATGCTCATCTGCAGAATTATAAAGGGATTGTGGTGGTAAGAGGAGATTATGCGCTTACGGCAGCTCAGCAATATCATCCGCATGCAATTTTACTGGATGTTCAGCTACCGGTAAAAGACGGCTGGGAAGTTATGGACGAACTGAAATCGGATCCTCATGTGAAGTACATTCCGGTACATATGATGTCTGCCCTGCACGTGAAAAAAGAAAGCCTTATGAAAGGTGCTGTTGATTTTATCAACAAGCCCGTAGCTCTGGAGAAAATGACCGATGTATTCAGAAAAATTGAAGAAGCATTACAAAAAGGAACCCAGAAAGTTCTGATTGTTGAGGAAAATGCCAAACATGCCAATGCATTGTCCTATTTCCTTAGCAACTTTAATATTTCCTTATCGGTGGAACATAATGTTGAAGATAGTGTGAAAGCACTTACTTCAGACCTTGTTGATTGTGTTATCCTGGATACCGGAAGTACCAAAGGAAATGATTACCATGTCATAGAATCAATTAAAAGTTATGAGGGACTGGAAAATCTTCCGATCATTATTTTTACAGAACATCATTTATCTAAAGAAGAAGAGCTTAAAATAAAGCAATACGCAGATTCTGTTGTGGTAAAAACAGCCCATTCCTATCAGAGGGTTTTAGATGAAGTAGGCTTATTTTTGCATTTGGTGGAAGAAAAGAACGGTTCCACTGAAAATAACAGAGGAAAAATGCTTGGGTCTTTAACTGAAGTTCTGAGTGGCAAAAAAATACTCATTACCGATGATGATGTACGCAATATTTTTTCTTTAACCAAAGCACTGGAAAAATATAAAGTTGAAGTCATTGTGGCCATGGATGGTAAACACGCCCTTGAGCAAATTCACCAGAATCATGATGTAGATGTTATTCTGATGGATATGATGATGCCGGAAATGGATGGCTATGAGACCATTAAGCAGATAAGGAAAATGCCGGCGTTTAAAAAACTGCCTGTTATAGCCATTACCGCCAAATCTATGATTGGAGAACGTGAAAAATGCATTACCGCAGGAGCTTCAGATTATATCTCAAAACCGGTAGATATAGATCAGTTATTATCACTCCTTCGTGTTTGGTTGTATGAAAGTTAAACAGATAAAATTCTGATGAATAAGAAAATCTTAATTGTGGATGATGATCCACGCAATATATTTGCATTGAAATTAACTCTTAAAGCTCGTGGATATGCAGTTGAATCCTGTACAATGGCCCAGGATGCTCTGGAAATGCTGAAGACTGACCCCGACTTTTCAGTGGTTCTGATGGATATGATGATGCCGGGAATAGACGGCTATGAAGCGATAAGAATGATAAGAAGCTCTCGGGAAATCAAACATGTACCTGTAATTGCTGTCACAGCACAGGCAATGCCGGAAGACCGCCAGAAATGTCTGGAAGCAGGAGCAGATGATTATGTTTCAAAACCAATTGATGTAGACCTTTTAATAATGGCAATAGAAAAAATTTCATAGATGCTGGAACCAAGTATCGTAAAAGATGAAGAAATAGAATATCTCATCAGAGATGTTTACGATTTGTACGGCTATGACTTTTCCGGTTATAGCAGAGCTTCATTTAAAAGAAGGGTAAACCGTATATGTCTTTTGGACAGGTTTACCAGTTTTGCAGAGCTGAGGTACACCATCATCAATGATGCGGAATACTTAAAACGCTTTGTAGAAGAAGTTACAGTGAATGTTACGGAAATGTTCAGAGACCCTTCGTTTTTTAAAGCATTGCGGGAGAAAATATTACCCCAACTTGGCACCTATCCTTTAATCAGGATCTGGATTGCAGGCTGCTCAACAGGCGAGGAAGCTTATTCTATTGCCATTCTGCTGAAAGAAGCCGGGCTTTATAATAAATCCCTTATTTATGGTACAGATTTAAATCCTGCCGTTCTTGAAACAGCCAGAGCAGGAATCTTTCCCTTACAGCAGATGAAACTGTATTCTGAAAACTATATGCTTTCCGGTGGAGTAAAAGATTTCTCTGATTATTATACCGCCAATTATGATAGCGTACGGTTTGACAAAAGTTTACAGGAAAAACTGATTTTATCAACACACAATCTTGTTTCAGACAGCTCTTTTAACAGCTTTCAGCTCATTGTGTGCAGGAATGTCCTGATTTATTTTGACAGAGAACTTCAGGAAAGAGTGTTCAGGCTTTTTGATAACAGTCTGGAGAATTTAGGCTTTCTGGCATTGGGGGCAAAAGAAACCCTTCGCTTTTCTGGTATTGATAAGAATTATCACCAGGTTGAAGATCAGAAGATCTGGAAAAAAATTGATCATCATTAATTAATAGTTGCTGCAATGAAGTTACCAACCAATATGGAGTTAATTGTTATCGGAGGATCCGCAGGAAGCTTACAGGTCATTATTGAAATGATTAAAAATCTGGATAGTAAAATCCATATTCCCATTCTACTTGTGATCCATCGCAAAGCGCAATCCGGAGATATTCTTAAAACTTTACTGCAGCAGTTTACCCAAATACCCGTTGTAGAGGTTGAGGATAAAACCGAGATCGAAAAGAATACAATTTACATCGTTCCTGCTGATTATCATTTGTTATTTGAAAATAATAGCATGATGTCATTAGACAGTTCTGAGAAAATGAATTACTCCCGTCCTTCCATAGATGTTACATTCAGATCTGCGGCAGAGGTTTATGGCGAAAACGTCATCGGTGTCCTTTTATCGGGAGCTAATGCTGATGGAGTAGAAGGGCTGAGCTATATAAAAAAATATAACGGGAAAGTCTGGATTCAGGATCCGGAAACAGCAGAAGTGGATTATATGCCCAGAAGTGCTATAGAAGAAATTGATTATGATTTAATCATCAGCCCTCATAATTTAGCGAACTATATAAAACAATTATAATATTCAGAAAAAAAATATATAAATAATATGAGTAAAAAGAGAATTTTAATTTTTGATGATGATACTGCTATTTTAGAAGTGATCACTATCATATTTGAAGAAAACGGATATGAGGTTAAAATCTCAGAAACGTCACACGATATCCTGGAGAAAGTGGCAGATTATCAGCCTGATGTTATTTTGATGGATAACTGGATTCCGAAAATCGGTGGTGTGGAAGCGACCAGACTTCTCAAAAGTACGGAAGAATTTAAACACATTCCTGTCATCTATGTTACTGCTAATAATGATATTGTAGCTTTAGCATCGGAAGCTCAGGCAGACGATTATGTTTCAAAACCTTTTAATCTGGATGATCTGGAAGTAATGGTTGATAAATATATAAAAGCAAAGGCGTAAATCCCTGACATATACATCAATAAAACTCTCATATCCTGGGAGTTTTTATTTTTTAAGAAGAAAATGAATCCTGCTTTTTGTTAATACTCCTGTATTGATATCCTGAATCAGAGAAGATAATAGAAAATATAGGTCAGGATTTTCCAAAATGCTGTCCGAAAAGGTCTTGACAAGAATTAATTTTTGTGAGACAATATTATGGGCGGGAACATATTCATTGCTAAGATTTATATCAATATTCAAATCCTTTTTTATAACCCAGCTGAAGTACTCATCAATGAGTTTTTGATCTTTCATCAGATCTAATCGTTCGGTTTCTAAATAGTCCATAACAATTATTTTATCCTGCTTTAAATTTTACAAACTTTATGCCGTATTACATTTGTAGTGTATTAATATTCTTTTAAATTATTTATTAGTATATTTGTGTATTAATATCAAAAACAGATCATGGGTAGAGTGAATATTTTTTGGTTCCGGAGAGATCTCAGGCTGCAAGACAACGCAGGGCTTCACCATGCCCTTAATACAGGATTAAAGGTTATTCCTGTCTTTATTTTTGATACTGATATTCTGAACCGTCTTCAGAACAAAAGGGACAGAAGAGTAGACTATATTCATCAGGCATTACAGCATATTCATAAAGAACTTAAAAAACACAATAGCGGACTTTATGTTTATTACGACACTCCAACGGAAGCCTTTAAAAAAATAATCAAGGATTTTAATGTAGACAGTGTTTTTTGTAACAGGGATTACGAACCGCAGGCCATACAACGGGACCGTCAGGTAACAGATCTTCTTCTGAAGCATGATATTCAGCTGAAAGATTATAAAGATCAGGTTATATTTGAAAAGAATGATATCCTGAAAAATGACCTTTCTCCGTACATTGTTTTTACCCCCTACTCAAAGAAATGGAAGGAAAATCTGAAGCATATAGAAACTTTTCCAACAAATTGGGACCATTTTGAACATTATAAAGGAGCTTCAGAGATCATTTCACTGAAAGAAATAGGGTTTGAGAAAACAGATCTTGAGTATGCAGAACCGGAGCTCAACAAAAAAATAATAGACTCTTACGGAAGCTACCGGGATTTCCCCTCGATGGATCGTACTACACACCTTGGGATTGCCCTTCGTTTTGGTACCGTTTCGATCAGGAAATGTGTACAATATGCTGTTAAACACAATGAAACCTGGCTTAATGAGCTTATCTGGAGAGAATTTTTTATGCAGATTCTCTATCACTTTCCAGATGTTGTTCATCATTGCTTTAAAAAGAAATATGAGAATATTGCATGGAGAAACAACGAAAAGGAATTCAAGGCCTGGTGTGAAGGAAAAACAGGATATCCCATTGTAGATGCAGGAATGAGGCAACTGAATGAAACCGGATTCATGCACAACAGGGTAAGAATGATCACGGCAAGCTTTCTTACCAAGCACCTGCTTATTGATTGGCGGTGGGGAGAAGCTTATTTTGCTGAAAAACTCTTAGACTATGACCTGGCAGCCAACAACGGAAACTGGCAGTGGGCGGCAGGCTGCGGATGTGATGCGGCACCATATTTCAGGATCTTCAATCCCTATGAACAGACAAAAAAGTTTGATAAAGATCATCAGTATATCAGAAAATGGCTTCGTGAAGATTATCTTGAAGAACCTATCGTAGAACACACAAAAGCCAGAGAAAGAGCTTTGAAGGTGTACAAAGAAGCACTGGCAGAATAATTTCTATAACATTATTATAAAATAAACAACATTGGCTAAAAAAGGAATTTTATTAATCAATCTTGGCTCTCCAAGATCTACTGCAGTAGAAGATGTAAAAGAATACTTGGATGAATTCCTGATGGATGAAAAAGTAATAGATTACCGCTGGATCTTCCGGGCACTTCTTGTTCAGGGAATTATTCTTAAAACAAGACCGGCAAAATCAGCAGAAGCTTATAAAACGGTATGGACAGACGAAGGCTCTCCACTTATTGTCATAACCAAAAAGGTACAGAAAAAACTCCAGAATAGAGTAGATGTACCTGTTGAGATCGGGATGAGGTATGCCGAACCAAGTATTGAAACCGGGATCAGAAACCTGGTTGAAAAAGGCGTTACAGAAATTGTACTGTTTCCTCTCTATCCGCAATATGCAATGAGTACCACTGAAACCGTAATTGAAAAAGCGGAAGAAATCAGAAAGAAAAAATTCCCGGGGGTAAGGATCAACTACGTACAGCCTTTTTACAACCGTGATCTTTATACAGATTGCCTGGCAGAAAGTATCCGGGAGAAACTGCCTGAAAGTTTTGATGCCCTGTTATTTTCTTACCATGGTGTTCCCGAACGCCATATTTACAAAACAGATCCTACAAAGACATGTAATATGAATGATTGCTGTTCTAAAGATTCTCATCCAAGCCATGCGTTTTGCTACCGTCACCAGTGTTTTAATGCCACTGATAATGTGATCAGAAAACTCGGACTGCCCAAGAATAAGGTCATTGTTTCTTTCCAGTCCAGATTGGGAAAAGATAAATGGATAGAGCCGTATACAGATCATACATTAGAAACCATTCCCGGAAAAGGAATTAAAAACCTTGCGGTAGTCTGCCCGGCATTTGTTTCGGATTGTCTTGAAACTCTGGAAGAAATTTCCGTCGAAGGAAAAGAACAGTTTCTGGAAGCTGGCGGTGAAAATTTCACCTATATCCCTTGTCTGAATGATGAGGACCGTTGGATTGAAGTCATTCGGATCCTGTGTGAAGAACAACTTCAACAGTTCTATTTGATCTAGTTTTTTTACCTATGATATACTTTTAAAATTAGGTATATTTGTAAACTATTTAAAAGATATGAATTATACGCTGATCAAAGATTGTGTAGATCTTCTGGAGCAGTTTGAAGCTGAAATTCATGCTTCTCCTGATCTGTATCCTGGAACTATTCAGGGCTTTAAATCCTGGATTTCTGACAAGGAGTCTGTTGAAGAAAACCATCGTGAAGAACCCTACTGGGAAGGTAAGGAGAATGGAAGAACTCCTGAAAGTGCCATAAGTACATTACTTGTTCATCTCAACAGATATGCGAAAACCTATTCAAAATCTGCCATCTCGGATTCTGAATTTTCTACCCAGGAAGACTTTATTTATTTAATCAATCTGAAAGCTTTCGGGGAAATGACCAAGATGGCGCTTATCAAGAAAAATATTCATGATAAACCGGTGGGTATGCTTATTATTGCAAGACTTCTGCGCCAGGGGCTTATTGAACAAACAGACTCTGATCTTGATAAGCGCAGCAAATTGATCCGTATTACTGAAAGAGGATTAATGATCCTGGAAAAACAAATGGAAAAAATCCGGCAGGCCACGAATATCGTTGCAGGAAATCTCAATCATTCCGAAAAAATGGAACTTATCCGTATCCTTAATAAACTGGATCGTTTTCATTACCCTATTTTTTCAAGGAACATTCATTCTGATCAGTTGATCAGTACCATCTATGATGAATATGCATTTTAAGAAATTTGAAATGTAGATAATGAATTAGTATTCATAAGTATGTTTTATTGGCATGATGCAGTATTGTAAAAAATGTTTCAGACACTTAATTTTTTGTGAAAACCTTTGATTTCATCTTATGTTTAAATAAGAGACATGGAACAGCTAAGTTTATTTGATTCAGAAGATTTATATGAATTTCCAAAAAACCTTTTGGAGTATAAAGAACATTTCCTGATCAGAAAAGAGGCAGATCAGCTTAAAGACTTTCTACTTGAAACTGTCCCATGGAAACAGCGTACCCAGAAAATGTATGATAAAATGGTTCTTACACCCCGTTTAACAGCATGGTATGGTGATCCTGGAAAAACGTACCCTTTAAAGGAAGATGAATTGAATGTTACCCCCTGGACGCCGGAACTCCTTTCATTAAAACAAAAAATAGAAAATGAATTTGGATACCGGTTCAATTCTGTTTTACTTAATCTTTACCGGAACCATAATGACTCCGTTGCCTGGCACAGCGATAAGGAAAGCAGATACGGAAAACGCCCGGTCATTGCATCTGTAAGCTTGGGTGAGACCCGGAATTTTGATTTCCGGAAGAAAGATCATCATCAAAGCAAATACAGCCTTCCGTTGCCTCATGGTTCGTTACTCATTATGAAAGGTGACCTTCAGGAACACTGGGAACATCGTATTGCAAAATCCGTAACATCTATGAAAGAGCGGATTAACCTCACATTCAGATGGGTTCATTAAACATGTTTAAAACTTATTAAACCTTCATTGATAATACGTTACAGTTTGAAGTGATATTGTTGTCATCTATTTTTGGCAGATAAATTGTTGCCATATATACAAAAGTCAGATTGACTTTTATTAATAACACCACTTTAAATTTATTATTATGAAAAATTTTGTTGTAACAATTTTTGCAGTGGCCGCTTTGACTGCCTGCAAAAAAAATGAAACACCGTCTGATCAGTCTGCGGAAAACACGACAATGTCTCCCCCCGCTGAATCCGGAATGACGGTAAGTGATTCTTCAAGAATGTCAAATACTACAGACACTGCCAATACCCTTAGTGATCAGGATAAAAAATTCGCAGATGCTGCTGCCAAAGGTGGGCTTATGGAAGTCATGATGGGAAAACTGGCTGAAACCAATGCTGCAAATTCAACGGTAAAATCTTTAGGAGCTATGATGGTTACAGATCATACCAAAGCAAACGATGAACTGAAACAGTGGGCTTCGGCTGCAGGTTATACCTTGCCTGCAGCTCTCGATGCAGAAAAGCAGAAAATGTATGACGATCTGAAAGCTAAAAAGGGAGCTGATTTTGACAAGAAATATACTGATCTTATGGTAAGCGACCATAAGGAAGATATTGAAGAATTTAAAAAAGAAGCTTCTGAAGGAAAAGATGCCTCTTTAAAATCTTTTGCAGGCAAAACTCTTCCAACACTTGAACATCACCTGAAAGAATCGGAAAAAGCTAAAAATGCTGTAAAATAATCCGCATCTATGATTGTCACTATAAGATAGGAAAACAGATTTGATATTTCAGCTGCTATTTTGGTGTGATATCATAAAATACCTCTCCGGCTCATAGAGCCGGAGAGGTATTTTGATTTTATAAAGAAAGATCATTTATTTTTGATGATTTTCTTTGTGGTAATATTTCCGTTTTTCGTACTCCAGGATAGGTCTATGTATTGTTGCCTGATTGAGTTAGTACAATACTTCCTTCTATAACGTTAAGTTGAGATTTTCAAAGGAAAAAATGATCTTTAACTAGTACCGGATGAAGTCTTAATAGAATGTTTTATTCAATTAAGATCAGCTTTAAAAAATAAAGTATAAAGATGGAAATTAATTAAGATCATAATTAGAAATAACCAGGCTTAGAATAAAGTGAACATAATCCTGATCAGCTTCCTTTCTGTTAATCAGTTTATTTTTATATTCATAAGAACCCAACTTTCTTGATAGTTCCTGATAAGTATCAAACTGATCTCCTTTTATTTTTACCCTCATATTACCATCCCTTCTGGTAATAAGTTCATTGTCTAAAGTTCTTACTTTAAATAAAACCTCACATAATACCGGGCGTGCCTTCATAGAGCCGATGTACCTTTCAATTATATTGATTTTAAATGAGTCAAATAGAATATTGTGAAAAACAATTTTAGAATTAGGCTCCTGAGTATTGAGCTCAAGCTTATAGTTCATTTAATTTTAAATTTTGGTAAATATAAGTTTAATTATATCAAATCACAGCTCATTTTTAATAGATTATTCCCATAATTTAATTATGTGGTATCATTCATTTATTATAATGCAGAATCATAAAGAATCTGTATACATTGAAACAGCATCATCAATTTAACAGGAAATACGATTTTATATAATGTACTCGGATTTTATATTTTAGTTTCAAATATACGTGATTAATTTATTTTTTTAGGCAAAAAATGAATTATAAAAAAATCCTTACATGAGTCAGTACTTTTAAATGGTAAGATATTGTTTATTCTGAATCTCCCGTAGGGTCCGGAGCAAGGGATTTCTGGGCTCAGATGCAAAACTTGGAGGCTAGATAAAAAAAGGTCGCTGATGAAGCTATCTAAATATGCGTACACCTAGAAAGAATTAATACAATTGATTCTGTCTTTCCTTTGCTTCCTAAAATAAAACACCGGATAATAAAAATCCTTTGCGTTAAATTTTAAAATTAAATAGATCTAAATAAAACTTTACAATTTTTGCTCTTGATCCGATGTGCTCAATAGATTGTATAAAATAAAAACAGCATCACTAGAAAATCTAATGATACTGCCGCATTTAGTGTTTTTACCTTAGTGATCGGTTTTCAAAATTGTTTTATTGCAGTTTTTACCGCTGCAATTACCTCATCATCAATAGTGTCAAATAATCACTTTGTTTTGCCTCATTATATTGCTATATGAAGCGTTTTTAAACTGAGGGAAACCATCTCACGGGGAAATCATCCGGTCTCTCCAGCTTTTTAGCTGAAAAGGCTTTACTGACTTCAATCCGAAATCTGGGATTCTGGTTGATCCATGTTTTAAGGTTCAGCATTCATACCTCGGAGTTGGAAAAGACCGTATCTTTTTACAGAAACTGCCATTTTCCGGCGAACTAACTTTTATTCTTGAACAAGAATCTGAATTCCTTGTGTCCGAACGCTTTTTTATCCTTAACTACATATAATACAATCAGAATCGGGTTTCATTTTTTTCAACTTAAAAAGGTGTTTTTAATATATAAAATGGTTTAGTTTGTGCAAATATACAAATTAAGACACTATGCAGTGTCTAAAATAATTAAAAATTTCTTAAACTTGTATCATTGAATGTTTAATCATGGAAAGAAAATCAGCAGCAGGCAGTATCCGGAATAAGGAACGAAGTAAAAAGAAATTTCTGGACGCCGTTGGAAAAATTCTGAAAACAAAAGGTTATGCAGGATTAAAAGTAAATGATATTGCGGCTACGGCAGGCGTGGATAAAAAAATGATCTATACCTATTTTGGAGGTATGGATGGCCTGATCGACGAGTATATCCGTTCACAGGATTATTGGATCAAAGTCACAACAGATAAAATAGATAAAATTATTCCGGGTATCAATGATGGGGGAGTATCATTTATCAAAGAAATGTTATTATCACAGTTTGATTATGTGTACACTAGTAAGGAAGCACAGAAGCTGTTACTCTGGAGTATATCCGAACCCCGCAAATCATTGAGAAAACTGATTGATACGCAGGAAGAAAACGGAGAGTATATTTTTGACAATATTTTCGATCCTCATTTTAAAGAACGTTCGGAGGATTTTCGGGCAGTAATGGCGATCATGGTCTCAGGACTTTATTACCTTAATATCTTTTCATCGGTCAACGGAAGCATGTTTTGTGGCTTGGATATGAATTCTACTGAAGGCCGGGAAAGAATCAAAAAAGCAATCACTTTCTTAGTAGAACAAACCTATGAGAATCTGTAGTATTCTATAGGATTAATGTCAATTTTCAGCAGCAATTTATACGGAGAAGAAATTTTTCACGTGCTGCTTACGTTTGCGGATCAGAATATTTATCATAAATAAAAACAGCATCATTGGATTTCCCGATGGTGCTGCTTGCTTTTAGTGTTTTTACCTCAGCGTTCGAAATTTTTTTCCCACCCTGAATAGTGTTTATATGTAGAATGGTTTTTAGTTTAATGCAAATATATAAAAATAAGACACTAATTAGTGTCTAGTTTGAAAAAAAATTACAAACTTTGCATTATCGAATTTTTGATTATGGAAAGAAAGTCATCAGCAGGCAGTATCCGGAACAAGGAACGCAGTAAAAAGAAATTCTTGGATGCGGTGGGGAAAATTCTGAAAACGAGAGGTTATGCAGGATTAAAAGTAAATGACATTGCAAAAACGGCAGGAGTAGATAAAAAAATGATTTATACCTATTTTGGCGGTATGGATGGCCTGATAGACGAGTATATCCGTACACAGGATTATTGGATTAAGGTGACAACAGACAAGGTAGATAAGATCATTCCGGAGACTAATGACGGAGGAGAATCTTTTATCAAAGAGATGCTGTTATCACAGTTTGATTATGTGTACAGTAATAAAGAAGCCCAAAAGCTAATGCTCTGGAGTATCTCTGAATCCCGTAAATCATTGAGAAAACTGATTGACGCTCAGGAAGAGAACGGGGAATATATCTTTGAAAATATTTTCGAACCGTACTTCAAAGAACGTTCAGCGGATTTTCGGGCAGTAATGGCGATCATGGTTTCAGGACTGTACTATCTGAACATATTTTCTTCTGTGAACGGAAGTATTTTTTGCGGATTGGATGTGAACGCTGCTGATGGCCGGGAAAAAATCAAAAGAGCAATATCTTTTTTAGTAGAGCAAACTTACAAGAATCTTTAGTCTGTAGCAGGACAGGAAAAACAATCCCCATCAGCTGACTTCCTCCTCATCCATTATCAATAAGACAGCATCATTAGAAAATCTGATGATGCTGTTGCTTTTAGTGTTTTTACCTTAGTGTTTTCGAAAAAAATTTCCACCCTAGATAGTTTATATATATAGAATGGTTTTTAGTTTGTGCAAATATATGAAATAAGACACTGGTTAGTGTCTAGAATTTGAAAAAAATTCATAAACTTGTAATATTGAATGTTTATCATGGAAAGAAAATCATCAGCAGGCAGTATCCGGAATAAGGAACGAAGTAAAAAAAGATTCCTGGATGCCGTTGGGAAAATCCTGAAAACAAAAGGATTTACAGGATTAAAGGTAAATGATATCGCAGCTAAAGCAGGGGTGGACAAGAAAATGATTTATATGTATTTTGGCGGAATCGATGGCCTTATCGACGAATATATCAGTTCACAGGATTTTTGGAGTAAAGTAACCCCAGAAGAATTTGAAAAATATAAGCCGCAAATAGTTCATGAAGGGCAATTATTTACGGTAAACATGCTGTTTTCACAATTGGATTATCTTTACAATAATAAGGAAGCCCAGAAATTATTGGTCTGGGGCTTGTCCGAACCCCGGAAATCATTAAAAAAGCTGTCTGATATACGGGAAGAAAACGGAGAGCGTATTTTCAGACTGCTGAAAGATACTTTTGGAGAACGTTTAGATGATTTTCGTGCAGTCATGGCCATTATGATTTCCGGGATGTATTATCTGAACCTGTATGCTTCCATGAATGGCAGTATTTTTTGCGGGCTGGATCTCAATACTCCTGAAGGGCGGGAACATATCAAAAGAGCAACCTCTTTTTTAGTAAAACAGTCCTATGAGAATCTGTAATGTTCAAAAACAGATCATAAAATATGATTCTGTATACAATACTTTTCAAAAATTTTATAAAAGTTAAGGATCATCAGTAATCTGAATTCCCTGTAATTCCCTGTCCTTTTACAGCTGTGGTATTTAATAACTTGCAATATTCATTATACTTTAAGTATTTTTACCAATTAATAGTGGGAAAGATGATTATATGCGAAGACTTATTATTTTCGAATGGGGCCAAACTGGAAAAATATAATCCTGCGGATGTTGTTTTTGAGGAAGGAACGTCAGCCAAATATTATTTCCAGATAAAATGTGGAACAGTAAAACTGAACACGTTCCTGGAAGACGGGAAAGAATTTGTTCATGGACTTCCTTTTGACGGTCATTGTATTGGAGAGAGCTATTTGTTTACCGGGCACAATTATGCCGTCAATGCAATTGCAGTAACCGGTTGCGAAATTATTAAGATCCCCAAAGATCAATTTCTGAAGATTCTGCTGGATAAGCCCGCATTAATGCTTGAAATAAGCAGATATACCGCCGACAGGCTGCATTTCAGGTACATGATCTCCAGTTTTCTGGCCATTTCAGACCCGATCATAAAACTGCAGAAACTTTTTGACCATCTAAAAATGTACTTCGGATTTGAAGAAATGTACTCATTCCTGATTCCTTATACCAGGCAGCAAATTGCTACCCTTACCGGAATGAGAGTGGAAACCGTAATCCGCTATGTGAAAAAAATGAATGAACAAAAGCTTGTCAGGCTGGACAGTACGAAGATCTATTATTAATTTTCCTGAGATCCGTTATTTTAAAATCAGAACAGGCTGGCTGGTATTCTGGTAAATGCCTTCTGAAATACTTCTGCTGGCCAGGTAATACAGGAAACTATGCTCACCGGGCAAAGCAATGATGAGGTCTGTATCATGTCCGGACGCAAAATTCAGAATTCCGCTGATGATATCTTCATCATGAGAATAATGAGTACTGCTTGGGATTTCATTTAAATGTCTTTGAATATATTCTTCAAGTTCTCTTTTCTTGTCATCATCAATATCATTGTTTTTATGAGTATTGATATTTAAAAACATAAGGCGGATATCCTGCCGGTGGATGATGTATTTGTGATGAAACAGTCTCTCCAGCCTTTTGATTCCTTTGATATCACAGGGAATCAGAATATTTTTGATTGTATTGTAGTGATAGCTGTTGGGCACGATCAGGGTTTTAACAGGGCTGGTTCTCGCAATGCTTATGATATGATCGGAAACAAAGCTTTCCTGAGATGAAGAAGCATCATCACTTCCCAAAACAATCAGTTCTACCGAAGGCTGATCTTTTAAAAATTCATTGATGCTCCGGGTAAGAGCCCAGTCGCTTAATATTCTTGAAACTTTTACATCCGGTGCTATCTCTGTGATCATATGGCTCAGGTGATCAAACAGCATTTCTGTTTTTTTCAGCAGATTGTTGATGCTCTCTTCATTCACAAAAGAATGACCTTCTGCAATGTGAAGGTAATCAAATTCAGATTCTCCTGCTGTTTTTAGAAGGATGATCTGCTGATATTCATATTGTTTGGCCCAGTCTGCGGCAACTCTTGCAGCATTTTCGGTAGCTGAGGTAAAGTCTACGGGTACAAGGACTGTTTTCATAATCTAATCATTTTAAGTCTTATTATTCCAGATTGGCGGTCATTTTTTTTACCAGAAGCAGTGCATTTCTGATCTCATCTGCATGAAGGTCGCCGGCAGCTTTTTTATAAAGATCCAGTGCCCACGGATAAACGGTTTCTACAATCTCTTTTCCTTTGGGAGTAAGAAAGATCTGCTTATTCCTCCGGTCGTTTTTGTAGGCTATCCGTTCAACGAGGTTACGCTGTACAAGGCTGTTGATCAGGTAAGTGATGCTTGATTTATCCTTACTTACCTTATTTCCGATTTCCTGCTGGTTGATTCCGTCATTACGGGATAGAAGCCCCAGAATTTCAATCAGTTCAAAAGAAAGATCCGGGTCAAACGTATTGATGGTGGTCTGAATCTTCTGCCGCAAACGGCTTTTCATTTCGCTCATTGCCAGCCCCAGTTCCAGGGCAAGTTCTGAAATACTGTATTGTTCTGCTGCCATACTTTTAACAATAAAATTAACAAAATAATGTGAAGGGGAGCTTATAACTTCTCTCACAAATATACGCACAATTAGTTTTAATTAAAACTAATTGTGATGAAAATATTCTATGAAAGCGGTGAGTTTATCTTCAATGACCCAATCATTTGAAAAAGACCGGCCAATTCAGATTATTTATTAAATATTTAAGATTTTAAATGCTTATTATACTCTATATTTGCAGTTCAACTGCAGAATTTCCCCAACATTTCAAAAACTGATTAAATTGAAGACTACTATAAGCATGATCCTCCTGATGGCATCAGGAGTAAAATTATTGGCTCAGGATACCTATGTGTTTTTCGGATCATTTAACCGTGATAAAAACACCGAAGGAATTTATGTTTACCAGCTTGATACCATCAGGGGTAAGCTTTCGAAAGTAACCTCTTTCAAAGGCATACTGAATCCGTCATTCCTCACCTTGTCTCCTGATGGGAAATATATTTATGCCTGTACCGAAAGCAAAACAAAAAACGGCGGCAGTGTAAGTAGTTTTGAATTTAATCCCCGGAAAAAATCCCTTACATTCATCAACAGCCAGAAAAGTGGTGGTGAAAATCCGGTCTATGTATCAGCCCACAGCAATGGAAAATGGCTGATTGCCGGGAACTATACAGAGGGAAGTACTTCTGTGTATCCACTTTCAGAAAACGGAAAAATAGAACCTTACACTCAGAATTTCCAGTTTTCAGAGGGAAGTATAGACCCGGACAGGCAGGATCGTGCTCATATCCATTCCACCGTTTTTTCACCCGATTTTACCCATGTTTTTCTACCCGACCTGGGGGCGGATAAGATCAGAACTTACCGCTTTAATGCTGATAAAAACGAACCATTACAGCCTGCAGAAATCCCTTTTATACAGGCTACCTTAGGAAGCGGCCCGAGGCACCTCACTTTTCATCCTAACGGTAAGTTTGCCTATTGTATTGAAGAAATGGGAGGAGCCGTGAGTGCTTATGCCTATGGGAACGGCACCCTGGAGAATATTCAAAGAATAAGTACCCATTCTGATGACCGTAAAGAAAATTTTGAAAGCTCAGATGTCCATATTTCTCCTGACGGACGCTTTTTGTATGCATCAAACCGGGGTGAGGAAAACAATATTGCGATTTTTGCCATCCAGAACAACGGTACTTTGAAAACGGTTGGCTACCAGCCGACAGGCGGAAAACATCCACGGGTCTTTGCCATAGACAGTACCGGAAAATTTGTGATCACAACCAATGCAGTGAGCGGTACCGCTACTGTATTCAGGAGAAATGCCGAAAACGGACTGTTGAAAAGAGCAGGAGGTAAGGTCAGAATGGTAGGAGTGTCTTCTGTACAAATCAGGAAGTATTAAATTTTACTGAATATATTGTACAAATTTTGAATCAGAAAAACCGTAGAAATAGGAAAAAAATAATAAAATAAAGATATTAAAAGCAATAAATCCTTTTAATTTGCTTAAATTAACAGCCGAAAAAAAACACTTTTTACTATGGATGACAAAGGATATTATTTCTATGACAGAAATCAAAGCGTCAGCATTTCAGAACATGACCTGGTAGGGAAAGAGATCGATGAGATTGAGGGCTTTTTTACCAGATATCAGGTAGATAGACTACACACTACTGAGCGTATTTATGTACTGAAGAAATATCTTTTCGGGATGTTTAAACTGAAGTTGCACTTATACCTTAATGATGACACAGTCTATGATTACTCAATTAAAATGTAACTTTGAAAAAGAATAGGCAACATTAAAAAAGCAAAGATCAATTCTCTGCTTTTTCTTTTTTTACGGCCTGGTTCATAATGAGGATGATCCCCAGAAGTAAACAGGCTATGATCAGATAACGCCATGACAGTCCTTTCTGTTCCGTTACCGTTCCGCTTACAGAAATAATAAAACTGGTAATTGAAGTGATCACATACACCAATCCGCCCATCAGTCCGCCTGCAGTTCCTGCATTTTTTGGGAAATACAACATGCTTGTTGTAAAGAACGAGGTAAACAGAATTCCTGAACAGATATGAATAAAAAAGGCAAAAGGAATCATAATGAAAAGACTTTCCGCAAAATAACTGATGCCGATCAGGCTTATGATCAGAAACAGCTGCAGGATAATAGGCTGCAGAATTCTGGGTTTAAATTCCAGCGTCAGTCTGCGTTTTCCTATAAAACCTCCGATCATCCATGAGAATCCTAAAATCAGCGTACAGTATCCAATGACTACAGGCGTAAAGTGAAACGTATTTTCAATAATAAAAGGCCCTGTAATATTGAATAACATGACAATAGAATAACTTAATCCCAAAATAAAAATGCCCAGCATGAAAATCTTATTTTTGAGCATCATCTTATAAAGACCGATGTTTTCCGATAGATTAAGCTTCTTTTTCTGAGGAAGACTTTCTTCACTGAAAAACCATTCAAACAGAAAAAGGAAACCGGCATAGAAAGCAAGGAAATAGAAATTCGCATGCCAGTTAAAAATCTTTTCCAGATATCCGCCAAGGAAAGGAGCCAGAATAGGACCACAGGACCATACGATAGTGAAATAGCTCAAATAATGCTTCACCCGCTCAGAATCATAAATATCCACAAAAATAGCCCGGGTAGCGACTACAAGTACTGATACTGCTGCTCCCTGAAGAATCCGCAGCAGGCAGATCAGCAGAATACTGTTGGTCATGGTAATCAGGATACTGCTGATCACCAAAAGGAAAAGGGCCAGTAACTTCGGACGGTAGCGTCCGATGCTGTCCAGGATAGCACCTACAAACAGCTGGGAAATTCCGTAACTCAGCAGGTAAGAGGTCAAAGTAATCTGGACATCCTTCTCAGACACAGAAAGCTCTCTGGCCATAGAAGGGAAAGACGGAAGGTAAATATCTGTGACAAACCCCGAGAGCGGTATAGACACAAATGCCATAATGGTTATTAATCTGATGCGTTGCTCAGATGCTTCTCTCAACATACTCATTCATTTTTTACATTGCAAAAATAAGACAAGAAATGCCGGAATCAATTTTAAAAGACAAAGTAAAAATTACAAAATTCAAATATTTAAAATGAATTCTTAAATTTTAAAGGCGAAGTCCGGGCGTGCTTCTTAAAAAAGTTGTTGAAATGGGAGGGCTGATCAAAACCTAAAGTATACCCGATTTCAGAAATATCCCAGTTGGTATACTTCAGCAGGTTTTTAGATTCTTCAAACATCCTCTCTTTGATGATCTGTGTTGTAGTAAGGTTCGTAACGGATTTTACCGATGAATTCAAATGATTGACATGCACGTTGAGATGGCTGGCAAAATCAGACGGAGTTCTTAAAGCTAAAGGGTAGGCCGGAGAGTCCAGAGGAAACTGCTTGTTAAGAAGTTCGTCAAATAAACGGTATAGCCTTACGTTAGCCGGAAGTTCACTGGGATGTACATCTTCTACCCGGTTTTCCAGTGCCAGATGCAGAACGGAAGCCAGATGGTTTTTGATACTGCTGCTACGGTAAGGGTAGGGAGAATTGTTCAGCTTATACATCTGCTCAAAATACAAGGTGGCCAGCAAGGTCTGTTCCTCAGTAAGAAAGACGATAGGTTTACTCCATTCTTTAAAAAGCGAAGTCTTTTTAAACAGGTTGAATTCTGAATTTCCATGAAAAAACTCCTGGTTAAATAAACAGAAATAACCTTCCTGTTCACCCTCGCATTCCCAGGAATAAGGAATATTGGGAGAAGGGAAAAAAAGAACCGGACGGTCAATATACAACTGGTGCGGGCCATACTGAAATGTTCCTTTTCCTATAATAAAACTGACCTTATAATAATCTCTGCGGTTGTATGGGCTCTTGAAGCTGCAATACTTCCGCATGGAGATGTTGAAATGAGATTTACCCGTTTCAAAATCATCCGTATCAAATACCTTTATCTGGTTTTTACGGATGCGGTTATAATAATCCTCTATAGTTTCCAGCTGGTCACTCATGATCTGTAAATTATAAAAATCAAAGATAAGTAAATCTTTTGTATTGTGATTTACTTACCTTGTTTTATATCAGATCTGTAATGATGGAAAGTCTCTTTAATTTTTGTGAAGCTGCATTTCCATAATGAAAGAAGGAAGCTGGAAAGGTTCTGCTTTAGCTTCAGCCACTGAAGTAAACCCTTTTTCTTTTAAAAATTCCTGAAGCGGATCGTGAGCCAGCATATTGATCCAGATGACATCTGTGAAACTTATTGCGGATCTGCATTTTTTCCAGTGCGACTCTCTTACTTCAGGAATGTTGAAATCCGGAAGCATAACAAAACTGATTTCCGTAGCCCGTTTTCCTTCAGCCATACCGGGATATACAGAACCGCTTTTGATAATGCTGTACCCTACAGGTTTTTGGTCCGCATACGTCATGATCAGCTGATTGGAAAGATCATTCAGATCATTGATCATTTTTCTCGGATCTATTTCATTGCTGTATTTTTTAATATCGTCATCAGAAACAAAACCCTTGTGAAGCGTATAAACCGAAGCGTCAATAATGGCTATAAGATCAGAAATTCCCTCTTCAGAACCAACTGTAAATTTTGAAACGATCTCCATAAGTCTTTTTTTGTTCAAAATTAGAAGATTATTTCATTTGAAAAGGGTACAGTTCATTAAAATGTAACCGGTACAGATTGGAATGCCTGATCACTATACTTTCATCCCCGATAACTTCCAGCCCCTGTTTCAGGCTTCCTGACATGATCAAACCCGAAATTGTTTATCCCGAATCCAGAATACTTATAAAAAATACATGTAAATTTGTTTGATACAGTTGACGGGTTAGTATGAAGTCTTATAAATATGAAATTTTTACATCGGTTATAGAAGAACAGATCCGTAATGGAGTTGTAAAGGAAAACGACCGGCTTCCATCTATCAGGGAAATCAGGAAAAGATACCGGTTGAGCACAAGTTCCGTTCAGAGCGGATTTGAATATTTAATGATCAAAGGCCTCATTAAAAGCAGTCCACGGTCCGGTTATTTTGTGGCAGATCAAAAGCAAAACGGGGATCATAAGAAAACAGGCCAGCTTCCACCGGTTGTGAGGAATGAAATATTCATGAAAAATATGATGCTTACTTCCAAAAGGATTTCTGAAGCCAGTTCCTTTAATGCTGCGGCTCCCGGTGACCTGCTTATTCCCCAGAAATTAATTCTGAGAACGATGCAGGAAGTGATCCGTGAAAAAGGAGCAGCTCTGCTTAGATATTATCCGTCCAATGGGCTTGAGCTTTTAAGACAGCAGATCGCAAAACAAATGAACAGGTATGGCTGTATACTGAATCCTGATGAGCTGATTATTACCGATGGAGCTTTACAGGCACTTACCATTGCATTGAAGTCTGTGACCAAAGCAGGAGATATAGTCGCAGTAGACAGCCCATGTGTATTTTCTGTTCTGGAAGTGATTGCTAATCTGGAATTGAAAGTCGTTGAAATTCCGGTCTCCTGTAGCGGCGGCTTCGATCTGGAATATTTCCGGACAGCCTGTGAAGAAAATGATATCCGTGCTTTGGTGGTCACACCGAACTTTCATAACCCTACAGGAGCCGTTATGAGCGATAGCACTAAAAAAGATCTGCTCAGCATTGCTGAACACAATCAAGTAAGTATTATAGAAAACGATATGTATTCCGACCTCTATTTTGGAGAGAAAAGACCTTGTAGTATCAAAGCTTTTGATATTAAAGGGCTGGTCATGATGTATTCATCATTTTCAAAAACACTGGCACCCGGTATCCGTTTAGGATGGCTGTATGCCGGAGATTCTTATTCAAAAGCAGAAAGGGTCAAATTCAGTCTGGGAAGATCGGTTTCGCCTGTTTACCAGGAGCTGATTCTTAAACTTTTGCAAAGCAGCAGCTATGAAAGGCATCTGCGGACATTCAGGAGAAAACTGAATGATCAGGCTGTTCAGTTATCCAGTGTACTGGAAAAATATTTTCCCTCCGGTTCATGTTTTTATAAGCCGGAAGGAGGGTATAGCATCTGGGCACAACTATCGGAAAAGACAGATATGGAGCTGTTTTATCAGTATTGCGAAAAACACGGCATCATGTTTACTCCCGGGGAAACCTTCTCTTTTTCAGGCTCATACAGTCATTATTTCCGGATTGTTTTTTCAGAAAGAATTACGGCAGAAGACATATCTCTGCTGGAAAGTGCAGGCATAAAAGCAAAAGAGCTGCTCCTTTGAAACATTCTTTTTAATTCATCCCATATTCAGTTTCATTGCAAAATAAAAGGAAACGGTATCTGACGGTTTTTTAAAAGTATAATCAACTGCACTTTTAATCCGGATGGATAAAGTCGTTTTTCCAAATTTAAAGTAAAAAATAAGAAAATGAAGATTTCTGCTGTGTTTTGGTCCCTTTATTTTTTTGTATATAGGACAAAGTTTGTTAGGCTGAAATTCCCTGAACAGCGGCAAAAACAAGATTTTAAAAGGCTCAATAGTATCAGAAACCTACTTTTATGCTGATTAAAGTGAAAATTTTAGCCATTTTGGCCAAACTTTTTTCGCTCCAGTTAGGCTGGAATCACCATAAAACCTATATTTGCAGCCTAAATTTTTAAATAAATGAAAGAACTAATTGAAAAAATCAACGCAGAATTTGAAGCGTTCACAACTGAAGCTAACCAGCAAGCAGAAAAAGGAAACAAAGCAGCAGGTACAAGAGCTCGTAAAGCAGCTTTAGAACTAAGCAAACTGTTCAAAGAATTTAGAAAAGTTTCTGTAGAAGAAGCTAAAAAATAATTCGTTCGCTGAACCGGTTCATTTTGAGCCGGTTTTTTTATCTCCTGCATCGTAAATAAGCTCTTTTTGCCTTATTAAAATTTCCAAGTTTTTATTTCTATTTCCCAAAATTAAATTTCAAAAGTTAAATACTATTAATTTGTATTAAATACTTCTTCTGTTTTGTGTTTCAGAGCATATATTTGTGCAGCTATTTAAACTAATAACTCGTATATGAAACACGCTTATCTATTATTCATCCTGTTTTTTGGATTATTCCATAGCCAGCAGCTCAAAGTTGTGGATGCTGAGAGCGGAAGTCCCGTACCCAATGCAAGGATCCTTCTGAGGGATCAGATTCTGTATACCAATGAAGATGGTATAGCCCCTGTTAGCAATGATGTTCCTGTTTTTGAAATTTCGGCTTCAGGCTACCAGAAGACAGAGGTCCGTAATTTCAGTCCACAAATAAAGCTTAAACCTCTGTATAAAGATATCGGGGAAATAAAAATTGTGAATGTAGATGTCAAAAAAATCTTTGAAGATGTTGCTAAAAATTATCATAAGCGGTATTATGATGCACCTTCTTTATATGATATAGTGTATAAGGAGAAAAGTTTTGACAATAATAAACTGTTTTTTCTGGTCATTGCTGAGGCAAAATTATGGACAAGAGACAATATGTATAATTTCAAACAGGGTTTGCGTAAAGATTATGATGAGATTCTTCAGATGCAGCTGAATAATGTGAAATATTTAAAAAACATAAAATCAGACAGCATTTTTACAGGTAAAACCAACGAATTTTCTCATGAATATCTGGGGAACTTTTTCCTGAATTTCGAACTGTACAGAGAGCTTCAGCATCTGAAAATGAAAGGAACCAGGTGTACCGGAAGACTGATCTTTGAAGAAGGAAACGAACAGTTGATCACTTTTAAAATTACTTCTGTGACCGGAGTAAACATGAAAGGGGAATTCAAATACAATACGGCAGATAAGGTTATTACCTATTTTGAAACCCATTATTTCCAGGAAAACTATCCGGTTGTCAAAAGGAAGATGACTGATGGTAGAGAGTTCGACTATAAACTGGGGGATGCTTCGCTGATCTTTGATTTCTATAAGAAAAACGGTTCTTATATTCCTGCAATGACCAGGCTTGAAGGTGATAAATTTACTTCTTATTACAAAGGTGAAACCCATGTGAGAAAGTTCAGCCGTGAGATGGTCTACAATACATTTACCCCGTCTGACAAAAAAGGACTGGATCCGAAAGTTGATTTTAAGATCAGTATCTGGAATAATGGTGCGGTGAAAGAAAATAAAGTGAATACTACATTGCTTTCAGAAGAGGAAAAAGCTTTTGTGAACGGGAAGTAATTCACTTGTAATGATGCATCAGTTTACCAGGAATTAGTTTATTCTATGTCTCTATGGGGTTTATCTTTTAACAGCATGGAGACATAGTTTTTTATGTTCTTTACGTCTTCAATATTCAATTTAATTTTAAGCTCTCGCAGATTATGCAGATAACGCAGATCTGTTTGGAAAATATGCGCAATCCCCGCAATCTGCGAGCTATTATTGTTCGAATTAAAAAAGAATTTGAGAATCAACATTCAAAATATTGAAGAAATCCTGTAATAGATATAACAGAGTTCTTTATAAAAATCTGCGCATCTGCACAATCTGCGAGATATTCTATCCGCTAATCCATGGATGAAAAAAGAATTCGTGAATCGGCAGATTAAAAAAAATATGAATTTACTTTATAAATAGTAAAAACGTTCATAATATCGTTGAACAGGAACTTTTTTGTGTTCATTTTTTCATCATCTCCTTAATTTCCTTTATCTTTAAACCAATCAATATATATTATGAGGATAAATAGATTTTTTGCAGTGCCTGCAGTAATGCTGGCTGCCCAGTTTTCATGGGCTCAGGTAAAAGTAGACCCGAAAGAGAGGCTTAACCCTATCGTAAAAAGTTTTGTAGATGAGGTAAATAACAATTCACAGCTGGAAAATATGGCTTATGAACTGTTGGATGGTATCGGACCTCGTCTTGTGGGAACACCGGAAATGCTTGCCGCCAACGAATGGAGTGCCGGAAAGCTTCGTTCATGGGGTATAGATGCCAACCTTCAGCAGTTTGGAACGTGGAAAGGATGGCAGAGAGGAACTACCCATGTAGATATGACCTACCCACGGATAAAATCACTATCCGCTACACAACTGGCTTGGAGCCCGTCAACCAAAAAAGCAATTGAAGCAGAAGTGATCATCCTTCCTAAAGTGTCTTCCAAAGCAGAATTCGACAGCTGGCTTCCTTCTGCAAAAGGAAAGATTGTACTGATGGCACAGTATCAGAAAATAGGACGTTCTGATGAGCAGATCAAAGAATTTGCAACACCTGAACTGTATGAAAAGCTTAAAGCAGAAAAAGAACAGGCAGCGAAGGATTTTACAGCGTATGTAAAAAATATCGGCTATGACAACAATACGCTTCCTGAAGCATTGGAAAAAGCCGGTGCAGTGGGAATTGCTATTTCAAACTGGACGGGGATTATGGGTGCCAACAGGATATTCGGAGCAAAAACATCAAAGATTCCGATGATCGATATTGATGTGGAAGATTATGGAATGCTTTACAGAATGGCAGAAAAAGGTGCACAGCCTAAAATTAAAATCGATGCCCAATCCAAAATACTTCCTGAAGCCAAAAGTTTTAATACCATTGGAATGATCAAAGGAAAGGAAAAACCGGATGAATATGTAATACTTTCTGCCCACCTAGATTCATGGGACGGAGCTCAGGGAGCTACAGACAACGGAACCGGCACCCTTACCATGCTGGAAGCCATGAGAATTCTTAAAAAGTATTATCCGAACAACAAAAGAACCATCGTTATAGGACTTTGGGGAAGTGAAGAGCAGGGGCTGAACGGTTCCAGAGGGTTTGTGGCAGATAATCCGCAGATCATCAAAGGAGTACAGGCTGCTTTCAATCAGGATAACGGAACAGGGCGTGTGGTCAATATCAGCGGTCAGGGATTTGTAAAAGCATATGACTATGTAGGAAGATGGCTTGAAGGAGTTCCGAAATCGGTAAGAAGCCATATCAAAACGGACTTCCCGGGAATGCCCGGAGGCGGAGGTTCCGACCATGCTTCATTTGTGGCTGCCGGAGTACCGGGAATTTCTCTGGGGTCTCTGAACTGGGGATATTTTGGGTATACCTGGCATACTACTAAAGACACCTATGATAAAATCGTTTTTGATGAGGTGAAAAATAATGTAGTTTTAACTGCTGCGTTGGCCTATATGGCATCTGAAGATCCTGAGTTTGCAAACAGAGAGAAAAGAGTAATGCCACAGGATGAAAAAGGAGAAACCGTAAAATGGCCTGAAGCAAAAGAGCCGAGAAGAAGTTCTAAAGATTATAAATAAAACTCTATTTGATGAGTTTTATATAATAAGGCTATTTTATGGCAGCCTTTTACTATTGGTATTTGATATCTTAATTTTTTGAATTTATTTACAAAGCAAGATATGATGTAAAATAAATCAATGTATTCGTGGCAAACACATAAGAGACTGCTCATTTTTGGGCGGTCTCTTTTTAATGTGTCACATGGCAATATCACTTCATTGGTCGGATTATATCGAGAATATCATTTTTGGCGACCCTTAAATATGATAGGATAAAAGTATTAAGAGTGCATATCTTAAAAATCTTGATTTTTCCTAACTGCCCTTATCTCGTTCACTCTCTTTAATGGTTAAGAAATAATATAGAAATAAATGCAGATTTATAATTGATAAAAGCGAGAGGCTTACGCCAGCAATGGCAGATCTTCAATACCTGTTCAACAAAACAGTATTAAAAATATTCTTTATACCCAAAGATTATACATAAAGTTTCAGGTCCGGAAAATTTTCAATAGCAGGCTGATAATCATCACTGTTCAGATGTCCGAATCCGTATGCACAGAAAATAAAAGACAGAGTATTTGATTTTGAAGCATCATGATCTGTCTGGGTATCACCGATATATACAGTATCTTCAGGAGATAAATGATTTCTCTCCATAATGAGCTGTATATTATCAGATTTCGGTTTTCTGGTTCTTCCATGTGACTCAAAATCAGCGAACAGGTGATTGAAATGATAATATTCTAAAAATGCTTCGATATACCCATCCTGGCAGTTGCTGACAATAAACAGGCGGTGATCTTCCGAAAGTTTTTTCAATGTTTCTTCAACGCCGTTGTATAAAATACCGCCACGGATGCGTAAGATCTGTTTTTCCTTTTCTATGATGTTGGAAAGAACTTCTTCCGCTTTCTGATCAGAAATACCGGATACAATATCCTTTATGATATCTTTAGCCAAAAGTCCCATATACGGGTTCATATCTTCAGGTTTCAACTCCCTTTCGATCAATTGATGCTGATGCAAAACATCATTCCATATTCCGATGATCGTTGATCGGGGATCCCAAAGCGTTCCATCCAGATCAAAAATTAAATTTTTATACTTCAAAACGTTGTTTAATATTGTTGGTTAATAGGGGAGCAGCAGGAGGTCACAGTTTACCTTATGATATTTGATCATAAATAAAAGTGACTAAAAAGTATGAAAAGTCAGAAAATTGTTACTTAGGGCTTAAAGTACTTCTCTTCCAGCTTCCAGACTTTCTGTTCCATCATTATAAAATCATACTCAGCTGAACTCTTTTTCTCGCTTCATCTACCTCCGTTACTTTTACCCTTACGTGCTGGTGAAGCTTTACCACTTCGTTGACATCAGATACAAAGCCGTCTTTCAGCTGCGAAATGTGTACAAGTCCGCTTTCTTTGATGCCTAGGTCTACAAAACACCCGAAGGCGGTGATATTATTGACAATTCCCGGAAGAATCATTCCTGCTTTCAGATCTTTAATGCTTTTTACATTGGGATCAAATTCAAAAACTTTAGCCGCTGTTCTAGGATCCAGACCAGGTTTTTCAAGCTCTTTCAGGATATCTTTGATACCTAGAATTCCGATCTCCTCCGTGATGTACGACTCGGGTTTTACCAGAGCTATTTTTTCTTTATTGGCAATCAGTTCGTTTGTTTTAATGCCCAGGTCTTTAGCCATTTTTTCTACAATTCCGTAAGCTTCGGGGTGTACTGCAGAATTATCCAGGGGATTTTTAGCATTGGAGATCCTTACAAAAGCTGCCGCCTGCTGGAATGCTTTTTCTCCAAGCCTTGGAACTTTTTTCAATTGCTTCCTATCTTCAAAAGCACCGTTTTCAGCCCGGTAATTAACGATATTTTCAGCCATTTTTTCTCCGATCCCGGAAACATAGCTTAATAAAGATTTACTGGCTGTATTTAAATTGATCCCCACTGAGTTGACACATTTCATCACTGTAGAATCTAGTTCGTTTTTCAATTGTGTCTGATCTACATCATGCTGATATTGCCCGACTCCGATAGATTTCGGATCAATTTTTACCAGCTCTGCCAACGGATCAGAAAGTCTCCTTCCGATCGAAACTGCCCCACGTACAGTCACGTCATACGTTGGGAATTCCTCCCTTGCAATCTTACTTGCAGAATACACAGAGGCTCCTGCTTCAGAAACCACGAAAACCTGTAACGGTTTGTCAAAAGCAATCTTTTTAATAAAAAACTCTGTTTCACGGCTCGCTGTTCCGTTTCCGATAGAGATCGCTTCAATATTATAGGCGTTCACCATAGAACGGATTTTTTTCATTGCCATTCCGCTTTCATTCTGGGGAGCATGAGGGTAAAGGGTTTCGTTATGCAGCAGATCCCCTTTCTCATCCAGGCAAACCACTTTACAGCCGCTTCTGTATCCCGGATCTATCGCCAGAATTCTTTTCTCTCCCAAAGGTGGGGCTAAAAGCAGTTGACCCAGATTCTCAGAGAAGATTTCAATGGCTTTCTGATCCGCTTTTTCCTTGGCTTCCTGCAGGGCTTCATTGGAAATGGCAGGCTCCAGAAGTCTTTTATAACTGTCTTTAATGGCCAGGGCGATCTGCTCTGCGCTTTCATTATTTGATTTAATGATGGCTTTTTCTATGAAGTCAATAGCTTCTTCCTTGTCAATTCCCACATTGGTCTTTACAAATCCTTCAGATTCTGCCCTCAGCATGGCGAGAAGCCTGTGTGAAGGCGTTCTGTTGAGGTTCTCTTCCCATTCAAAATACTGGGAAAATTTCTGGGCTTCTTCCTCATCTTTTTTGGCCTTCACAACTTTTGAAGTTACCACAGCCTTGCGCTGGAATATGCGGCGAAGATTTTTACGCACATACATATTTTCATTGATCCATTCAGCCATGATATCCCTGGCTCCCTGAAGTGCCTCTTCCTCAGATCCCACCTCATTGTTTACGTATTTCGATGCCAGCAGTGCAATATCATTATTCTTCTGGCTCATGATGATTTTGGCTAAAGGTTCCAGTCCTTTTTCTTTAGCGGCATCAGCCCTGGTTTTCTTACGTTTTTTAAAAGGTAGGTATAGGTCTTCCAGTTCCTGAAGGTCAAAACTGTCTTCAATCCTTTGTCTGAGTTCAGAGGTCAATGCATCCTGTTCTTCTATAGACTTTAGAATAGATTCCTTTCTTTTGATGATCTCTTCAAACTGCTTACTGATCTTGGCGATCTGCTCAATCTGTGTTTCATCAAGGTTTCCGGTTTTATCCTTCCGGTAACGGGCAATAAAAGGAATGGTGCAGTCTTCTGCCAGTAATTGTAAAGTATTGTTGATGCTCTTCTCAGGAATATTGAGCTGCTTCTGTATAAATGCTACGGTCGTCATTGTTTGTTTTAGAATAGCTAAAATAGGGTTTTAAAACGAAAAAAGGCGAGTTGCCCCGCCTTGAATGTTTTCACAACGGAATAATCCTTATTGTGAATTGCTTTTCAAAATTATTGATACAAATATAGATGAAAAACTCTTAAGTTGATTTACGGGAAACCTCATTTTTAATAAATTTTTTATTTCTATTTTTATGTGGTATCTGAAAATTAATAATCATGATTAAAAATATACTTGGATTAGACTTAGGAACCAATTCTATTGGCTGGGCGTTGATAAAACAAAATTTTGAAAATAAATATGGTGAAATCCTTGGGATGGGAAGCCGGATTATTCCAATGTCACAGGATATTTTAGGAGAATTCGGAAAAGGGAATTCTGTTTCACAAACTGCTGCAAGAACTGATTACAGAGCAACAAGAAGACTTCGTGAAAGATTTTTATTAAGAAGAGAAAGGCTTCATAGAGTTTTAAACGTATTGAACTTTCTTCCGGAAGATTATGCTTCACAAATTGATTTCGAGAAACGATTCGGAAAATTTAAAGTTGAAACCGAACCGAAACTTGCCTGGAAAAATAGTGATGGGAAATTTTCATTTTTATTTCAAACTTCTTTTAATGAGATGCTGGAAGACTTTAAAGCACATGGGCAGGATTTAAAAGTTCCTTATGACTGGACAATTTATTATCTCCGCAAAAAGGCACTCACACAAAAAATAGAAAAAGAAGAATTGGCCTGGATTCTTTTGAACTTTAATCAAAAACGTGGATATTATCAGCTGCGTGGTGAAGATATTGAAGAAGAAAAAGATAAATTTTTTGTAAAGCTAAATGTAGATAAGGTCGTTGATTCTGGCGAAAAGGTTAAGGGGAAAACTCTTTATGATGTATATTTTGATAATGGCTGGAAATATGAAAAACAGATTGTAAAAACAGAAGATTGGATAGGACGTACGAAAGAATTTATTGTCACAGAATCTATTTTAAAAAATGGCGATACAAAAAGAACTTTTAAAGCGGTAGATTCAGAGAAAGATTGGATCGCAATAAAAACAAAAACAGAGCAGGAGATAGACATATCCCGCAAAACTGTTGGAACCTATATTTACGAAACGCTTCTTCAAAACCCTAAACAAAAAATCAAAGGAAAACTAGTCCGTACCATAGAAAGAAAGTTTTATAAAGAAGAACTTAAGCAGATTTTAGAAAAGCAAAAAGAATTCCACCATGAATTGCAGAGTGATGATTTCTATAACGATTGTATCCGTGAATTATACCGGAATAATGAAGCTCATCAATTGACTTTAAGTAAAAAAGATTTTGTTCATCTTTTTATGGAGGATATTATTTTTTACCAAAGACCTTTGAAAAGCCAGAAATCATCTATTTCCAACTGTACCTTGGAATTCAGAAAATATAAAGATCAAAATGGAGTAGAGCATACGCAATTTTTAAAAGCCATTCCGAAATCTAATCCTTATTATCAGGAATTTAGAATCTGGCATTGGATTTTTAGCCTGAATATTCATAAAAAGGATAATGATGATAACGTTACAAAAGAATTTTTAAACACTACCAGGGATTTCGAAAATTTGTTTGAGTTTTTGAACAACAGAAAAGAAATTGAGCAGAAGCCATTACTTAAATTTTTGCTGGAGCAAAAGGAATTTAAAGGAAAATTGCTAAATGCCGAAACCGAAAAGTTTCGCTGGAATTATGTTGAAGACAAAAAATATCCTTGTAATGAAACCAAAACAATGATTTCTGAAAGGTTGAAAAAGGTAGAAAATATTTCTGACGACTTTCTGACCAGAGAAATGGAGCAGAAAATCTGGCACATCATCTATTCTGTAAATGATAAAACAGAATACGAAAAAGCATTAAAATCTTTTGCAGAAAAAAATAATCTGGATGAAAATTCTTTCTTTGAGGCATTCAAAAAATTTCCTCCTTTTAAAAGTGAATACGGTTCTTTTTCTGAAAAAGCGATTAAGAAATTGCTGCCTTTAATGCGGCTAGGGAAATATTGGAATTATGCCAATATCGATCTATATTCAAAAAATAGGATTCAAAAAATTATTACGGGGGAATTTGATGAAAATATCAAAGATAAGGTGAGAGAAAAGGCAATTCATCTTACGACTGAAAATGATTTCCAGGGTTTACAATTATGGTTAGCGCAATACATTGTTTACGGAAGGCATTCAGAAGCATCAATGATCGGAAAATGGAACTCTGCAGATGATCTGGAAGAATTCCTAAAAGAATTTAAACAACATTCGCTTCGAAATCCTATTGTAGAACAGGTAATTACAGAAACGCTTCGTGTGGTAAAAGATATCTGGGTGAAATACGGAAACGGAGCTAAAGATTTCTTCAACGAAATTCATATTGAGTTAGGAAGAGAAATGAAACAGACCAAAGATGAAAGAGCAGATGCCACAAAAACAATAACGGAAAACGAAAATACGAACCTTCGTATCAAAGCTTTATTGGCTGAAATGATGAATGACCATACTGTTGAAAATGTTCGCCCTTATTCTCCAATGCAGCAAGAGATTTTGAAAATCTATGAAGAGGGAATTTTAAAATCTGATATAGAAATTGACGATGATATTCTGAAAATAAGTAAAACCGCTCAGCCTTCTCCATCTGATTTAAAAAGGTATAAACTTTGGCTTGAACAGAAGTATAAATCACCTTACACAGGCCAGATTATCCCATTAAATAAATTATTTACACCGGAATATGAAATTGAGCATATCATTCCACAAAGTAGATACTTTGATGATAGTCTCAGTAATAAAATTATTTGTGAATCGGCGGTTAATAAATTGAAGGATAATTATATCGGTTTAGGATTTATTAAGCAATTTGGAGGAACCATTATTGAGTGTGGTTTTGGGAAAAGTGTGAAAGTTTTTGAAGCCGAAGAATATGAAGATTTCGTAAAAAAACATTATGCCAATAATAGAGGGAAAAGAAACAAGCTTCTTTTAGAAGAAATTCCTGAAAAAATGATTGAGCGTCAGATGAATGATACTCGTCATATCAGTAAATATATTTCAGGGATTCTTTCCAATATTGTGAGAGTGGAAGATGGAACAGATGAAGGGGTTAATTCCAAAAATGTTATTCCCGGGAATGGAAAAATCACCACAAAACTCAGACAGGACTGGGGATTGAATGATGTTTGGAATGAACTGATTCTGCCACGTTTTGAAAGAATGAATCAATTGACCAACTCAACAGATTTTACAGCCTGGAATGAAAACCATCAGAAATATTTGCCAACGGTACCGGTAGAGTTTTCAAAAGGATTTTCAAAGAAAAGAATTGACCATCGCCATCATGCTTTAGATGCTTTGGTTGTTGCCTGTGCTACAAAAGACCACGTGAATTTACTCAACAATCAATCAGCTAAATCGGATACGAAACGATATGATTTGAAAAAGAAACTGATGAAGTTTGAGAAAACTGTGTATAAAGATCCTCAAACGGAGAAAAGAATTGAGCGGGAAGTGCCAAAACATTTTTTGAAACCTTGGGAAACCTTTACGGTTGATGCTAAAAATACATTGGAAACAATAATCGTGAGCTTTAAGCAAAACCTTCGTGTCATCAATAAAGCTACTAATCATTATGAAAAATATGTAGAGAAGGATGGTGTTAAGACTAAAGAAAGAGTAGAGCAAACGGGTACAAACTGGGCAATAAGAAAACCGATGCATAAAGAAACAGTTTCCGGAAAAATTGATTTGCCTTGGGTAAAAGTTCCGAAAGGAAAAATTTTGACAGCAACCAGAAAAAGTCTGGATACCTCTTTTGATTTAAAAGTAATTGCTTCCATTACAGACACTGGAATTCAGAAAATTCTTAAAAATTATCTGGAATTTAAAGAGAGTCCGGAGTTAGCATTTTCGCCTGAAGGAATTGAAGATATGAATAAGCATATCGAAACATATAACAATGGAAAACCTCATCAACCTATCAATAAGGTCAGAGTTTTTGAATTAGGAAGTAAATTTCAAGTTGGCCAAACGGGAAATAAAAAAGATAAATATGTTGAAGCAGCTAAAGGAACTAATTTGTTTTTTGCAATTTATGAAGATAAAAATGGAAAAAGAAGTTACGAAACAATTCCTTTGAATGAAGTTATTGAAAGACAAAAACAAGGATTATCTGTTGTTGAAGTAAAAGGAGCAAATGATTTTTTCCTCTGTCCGAATGATTTAGTATATATTCCTTCAGGTGATGAGGTTGAAAATGGAGGCCGTATTGAAATTAAAAATATAACAAAAGAGCAAAGTGAAAGATTTTATAAGGTCGTAAGTTTTTCAGGAAGTCAGATATTTTTTGTAAGGCATGATATTGCTGTATCAATTGTTAATAAAGCAGAGTTTTCAACACTGAATAAAATGGAACGGGCAATTGATGGTTCAATGGTTAAAGAAAATTGTATCAAGCTGAAAATAGATCGTTTAGGAAATGTTTTAAAAGCATAAATATATCAAAAGAATAAATTTTATTAAAAAAACTAAACCAATGATCACTCGCTCCATCTACATAGGCAATCCTGCTTATCTTAAACTCAAAGATGAGCAAATGTATATTTTAGAACCTTCCACAAAAGAAATGAAAGGAAAAATCCCAGTGGAAGATTTGGGATTACTGATGCTGGATCATTTTCAGATTACCATCTCGCATCAGTTAATTCAGAAAATGATGGGGAATAATGTGGTGGTCATTAGCTGTGATGCTCATCATCTGCCACATGGAATGATGCTTCCGATTCATGGACATACAGAACATTCAGATCGAGTAAAAGATCAGTTGGAAGCGAGTGAACCTTTGAAAAAACAACTTTGGAAACAAACGGTTGAATGTAAAATTGAAAACCAGAAAGAGGTTTTAAAACGGTTAGGGAACTATTATGAACCGATGATGGATTATCAGAATAACGTAAAAAGCGGAGATATTACCAATATGGAAGGGATAGCAGCACAACATTACTGGAAATATCTCATTAGTCTGGATTTTTTGAGACAGCGTTTTGGAGATTCACCCAATCAGTTTTTCAATTTTGGATATTCGGTTCTCAGAAGTATTGTAGCAAGGGCAATTGTTGAAACCGGATTACTTCCCGTATTGGGAATATTCCATAAAAATAAATACAATCCTTACTGTCTGGCTGACGATCTGATGGAACCTTATCGTCCATTTATTGATTTGCTTGTGATGCAATGGCTGGAAATTCATTCTGATACAGAAGAATTATCAAAAGAATTTAAAGCTCATATTCTCCAGATTGCGAGCAAAGATGTACGTATTGACGACAAAACGAGACCTGTGTTGGTTGCTGTTAAAACAACTGCTTCCTCACTTTACAAATGCTATACAGGAGAAAAACGCCTGATCTCTTATCCTCAACTGTTATGAATTCCGAAAGGTTTAATGCATACCGAATTATGTGGGTTTTAGTATTATATGATTTGCCAACAGAGACTAAGGCCAATATGAAAGATGCTAACCGCTTTCGTAAATCTTTGCTTGATGATGGTTTTACTTTATTTCAGTTTTCAATGTATGTAAGACATTGCCCGAGCCGTGAAAATGCTGAGGTTCATATTAAAAGGGTGAAATTTATGCTTCCAAAAGCAGGTAAGGTTGCCATTATGTGCATTACCGACAAACAGTTTGGAGATATTGAAATATTTTTTGCCAGAAATAAAGAAGAGCCGCCTCCAACCTTTCAGCAGCTTGAATTATTCTAAATTTTAAATTCTAAATACAAAAGTAATCTACTGATTTTCAGTAGATTATTTTTTGAGGCTGTGACTAATCACGAAGATAATAATTTTTGAAAGCAATTCACAACGGCTTTCTTCGGAAGCTTCCTGAACACCCAGCTGTGACTAATCACGAAGATAATAATTTTTGAAAGCAATTCACAACAGTTTTTCACATTACTACACCTCAACATTGGCTGTGACTAATCACGAAGATAATAATTTTTGAAAGCAATTCACAACAGAACGTTCTGCCAGCTGTTGCATAGTCAGGCTGTGACTAATCACGAAGATAATAATTTTTGAAAGCAATTCACAACCGATTTGTTGTTTAGCTCTTTCAAGTGTCTGCTGTGACTAATCACGAAGATAATAATTTTTGAAAGCAATTCACAACAGCTCCTCCTACATTATTCATTCTTCATTAGCTGTGACTAATCACGAAGATAATAATTTTTGAAAGCAATTCACAACATGCATCAATGCATGCCATAAAGTAATTACGCTGTGACTAATCACGAAGATAATAATTTTTGAAAGCAATTCACAACTGCACAGTTGAATCTGATATTTTAAGCTTTGCTGTGACTAATCACGAAGATAATAATTTTTGAAAGCAATTCACAACGGGAATTGGTGGCTTTGACCTTGCAGCAGAGCTGTGACTAATCACGAAGATAATAATTTTTGAAAGCAATTCACAACGGCAATGAAATCACTGTGAAAATTGACAGAGCTGTGACTAATCACGAAGATAATAATTTTTGAAAGCAATTCACAACAGTCCCACGACTAGGATTGTTTAAGTGTTCGCTGTGACTAATCACGAAGATAATAATTTTTGAAAGCAATTCACAACGCAATTAAACGATTGTACAGGTTAAATCCAGCTGTGACTAATCACGAAGATAATAATTTTTGAAAGCAATTCACAACGTGAGTCCAGCTTTCTATAATAAATGTTTTGCTGTGACTAATCACGAAGATAATAATTTTTGAAAGCAATTCACAACACGAATGGAGAAGGAATGTTGATCAGATACGCTGTGACTAATCACGAAGATAATAATTTTTGAAAGCAATTCACAACCGCAGTATCAATAGCATCATTTAGCAACTGGCTGTGACTAATCACGAAGATAATAATTTTTGAAAGCAGTTCAAAATACCTCTTTTAAAATTTTTCTTATAAAATAAATTGTATAAAAAAGCCCGATCTTATTAATGATCAGGCTGAAATGTTGATTCTTTCATCAACTTTATTTAGGGCAGAACTTCATTATAATAAAGTGGGGTTTCATTAGTTTTATCATATCCCATGATAATGATTCTGTATTTCTTTGCATCATCGTTATTGTAGAACTGTATAGGTGTTGATTCCTGAGGCTGAGCTTCCTGGTTGGGGCTCCAGTATAGGACGCTTCGGGTGTCTTTTGAGATCTTTTTAAAACCCTCATTGTCATATATAGGACTCTCGAATGGAGCTTCTTTGTCATATCCTGAAAGAGTGATTTGCCTTAATTGTGATGGCTGGCTTCTGTCTATGATCTTGCCGGAAGAACTGCCCCGGCGGGTATAAATAGCTATAGCTCCATTGCCACCTCCGGATGCTCCGGCAAAAAAACCTTTGATAACTTTTACCAGGGCAATCTCTGAAGAGGACATATTGCTTACCTGACCGGGCGAAACAGGCATTTCATCAAGATAAATCTGTATAGGTTCATTATACAGATATGGGATATAAGTTCCATTTTTAGAATCGATCCTTAAACTGGAAACTCTTCCTTGCAGCCATTGCATAATACCGGTTGAGGTAATGGCTTTCGGATCATTGACAAAATCAAAAACCTCCTCACGGGCACTCCTGAACAGGAGACTGCTCAATTCATTATTTAATTTTTTAGTTTTGCTTCTTATTTCTCCTTTTAACTTTATCTCTTCAATATTTGTTACTTTCTCATCAATCATTTTCTGGGTAGTGAGTGCTGTAAATGACCGTGTGACCTCTTCTGATGGCTTATCATCACCAGAGCGTTGTACGAGCTGATAAGGAGTAGGGGGAAGATTCTTTTGGTACGGAATAAAGCCGAAATTCGGTTGGAAATAAACCGAATAATTTTGATCAGGCTCTTTAGACTCTGAATTAAGGTTATACGAAAATCTCATTGAATCCTCAAAAATTAAATTGTTGAGAATAAAAAAACCGCTATGATCTGATTTAATTTGAAAAACCTTAGATCCTGATCCGGAATCAAAAATTAAATTTAAATAGGTGTCGGGAGCGGGTTTTCCCTGAACATTTATTTTCCCTTTGTAGGATAGGTAGTTTTCAGGCTGATATTTGATTGTTGGATAATTGCCAGAAATAATGGATTTCCAGTCAAAACGTTTCCATTTCTCTGAAATCAGAAGCGCATCCAATGCTTCCGTATTGCGGTTTTTTGTAAAATATTGAGCCGGGCTGGCTATATTTGAGACGATATCGCCGGTCAGCCATAATGAACTTAATAGACTCTGATCTTCTTCAGTACTTTTCGTATTGGCATCAAGTACCAAAACAGTATAGCTGGAATAATCCGAATCTTTAGGAATAGCAAATGAATTTTTCCCACGAGAGGAAGTATTGAATGAAAGAGATTGTAATTCCGGTTTTTTGATCTGTAATACCTGTGGCTGTACAAAAGATAACCTGCTGGCGATTACATTCTCCTTATCATCAAAAACAGTGAGCTGTAAGATACCATTGACGAGCTGATTGTTGGGAATGGAGTATTCCGTCCCATCAATAATTTTATTTACCTGAGCCTTATAAACCAGCTGGTTGTTTATAGTTCCCAGAATTTTGTAATACCGGGAATCCTGAGGCATATTTTTTGTCTGTAAAGTATATTTTACATGGTCCTTATCGTTGGTTACCCGTAAATATATTCCTGATGAAGATATTTCAGGTAAGGCAATATTTTGTTTCTGACCTTGTTTATCCTGAATGATGAGCTGATATTTTTTTTCAATTTTCGGAGTAAGACTGAATAGGCCAACATTCTGATCGAGTCCTTTAAAGGTTACAATTTTTATATCTGGATTTTCAGAATCCACCACATATCCCTCCCAATCAAGCGGTCCTGATCCTGTAGATTGTAGCCTTACAGCCAATTTCGTATTGATTCCGTCTATAAGATGTCCGCTTTCGGGATGTATGGAAGCGGTCCAGCCGGATATTGGGTTAGCTGTTAATTTTTCAGGCGAGGCAGGATTATAGACTGCAACAGGTTTTATCAATTGGAAATCCTCATTAAAATTGGCCATCCAGGTTGTGTAAGCTCTGAGGTAATAAACGTCTTCCTTTAGAGAAGCGGGCAAAGAAATACTTCCGCTTCCTTCGCCGTCAATTAAAGGTACCAGTTTTTTAATGATCTGTTTTTTATTCCGGTCATAGAGTTCTACAAATAATGTGGTAGAAATAGCTGATGTATTGTAGCCATCAAATACATAAGATTTAAACCATACATTTTCACCTGCTACAAAGCTGTTTTTATCTAATAGCAGGTGTATTTTTTCCTGATGGTATTTTTGCTCAAATGTTTTTATGGCCTGTTCAGCTTTTGTTTGGGCATTAAGATAGGGTATAGTGCTTAAAGCAAATAGAAGTATTAGTTTTTTTGACATATTTTCATGTATAGATTTGTGTTTTTTAAAGCGATAAAAATACATCTTTTACGGGTACATAAAATAATCAAAGCTGTTTTTTATTCCGATAGAATATAAATGATTGTCGGTCAGGATAAAAAAGTGAATATAGCAAGGAATTTAAAGTAAAGCTTAACAATAATTAATGCATGAAAAATATAAAAATGATACTTTTAAACAATAAAAAGTAAAAAATATCTTTTTCTTGATGTATGATAAGGAAACCGGAACAGAGTTTTTCTACTTTTGTACCCGGAAATAAAAATTTCGATAAACTTTTTAAACATTTCAACAATATGAAAAAAATTAGCGTAATTGCAATTGCAGCAGTAGGATTACTTTTAGCATCATGTAACAAAGAAAAATCAGCAGAGTCTGCGGCTACAGCTCAGGAGCAAACCGTAGCTGAGAGCAAAGGTGAAACACTTGCAGTAGATACGGTAACTTCAGTAGTAAACTGGAAAGCATACCATAAAGGAGGTATGGCTCCTCGTTGGGGAACACTTACTGTAAAGTCCGGAGACATCAGTGTTGATGCAGGTCAGGTTACGGCAGGAAACTTTGTTATTGATATGAACTCTATAAAAGTAGACCCGGCTTCAGTAACGGAAAAAGACAAAAAACCGGCTGATCTTGAAGGTCACCTGAAAAGCCCTGACTTCTTTGATGTAGCGAAAAACCCTACTTCAGATTTCAAAATTACAAGCGTTACAGATTTGAAAGAAGCATCAAAAGATGCGATAGCAGGCGCTAATAAAACAGTAAGCGGAAACCTTACTCTATCAGGAAAAACAATGAATGTTACTTTCCCTGCTAAAGTAGATGTAGCGGAAGGTACAGCAGCTGTACAGGCTAAGTTTACAGTAAACAGAGCAGATTGGGGTATCAAATTCGGTACTTCGGAAGCAGATCCTGCAGAATGGATGATCAGCAAAGATATCGAGATTGCGATCGATGTAAAAGCTAAAAAATAATTTTCAGACTGATCAATAGTCTGCAAGCTGCTTTCTTTGGGAAGCAGCTTTTTTGTTTTTTGAGGAGTGTTTTGTTGTCGCTGGGAAAAGATTTAAAAGATTCACCATTTCTTTTGGTAGATTTTTGAAGAATTCATATAGAGAGGGTATCGTGAAAAATTAAATTTATATTTTAATCTCTTTAAATCATTTAACGAATAATTTTTATTAATCTTAATTGTCAAACGTTTGCTGAATATCAGCGACGGTATCTCACACCGGATCAGGAGATCAGAGAAGATTCTGTATGTTAAGATTGGAAACAAAATATTTTACCCGGAAATCATTTTCAATAACGCCTTCAAGCCATGAAGGCTTTTTTATGCTTTTAATATTCAAATTATCATATCCTACGCTTATTCTTTTTCCGAAGAATAGCCGGAAAACATCCGAAGAACTATCGAAGAAAATAGGCTTGAAACCTGTCAAAAGATGTCAGAACTTATCAAAACCTGCAGGGGGTAATTAATTATTAAAAATTCATTTATACATTCGTTCATATAAACTTTTAAAAAACACGTAAAAAATGGTAAGAATAACAAAATATATGTTTCTGAAGGGTAAATTTTGTAAAGATTAAGATTAAATACGACAGGTTCTGTCGCAGTGTGGATGTAGCTTTGTATTAAAGATGTTTAGAATCAATATATGATAATGAAAGAAGTTTGTTATTGACAAAAAATAGTATTAAATTTTAATAAGATGATTAAAGTGTGTTAAAAAAGGTTAAATTTGAGAAGTATTAAAAAAACTAATTATTAACTCATAAAAAACACGGGAATGAAAAAAAAGTATCTCTGTGCATTTACCTTATGCACAATCCTGGGGCTATCTGCTCAGGAAGTGGTATGGCAGAAAGACATTCAATCCTCTACCCAGGATTTTTTAAGCCAGGTCACCACAACTATCGATCAGCAATACCTTATCACGGGAAGCTCTATTCAAAGCGATAAGCAGCAGACTTCAGGCAGTAAGCAGAATAATGGTTACGATTTCCATCTGGTAAAACTCAACCAACAGGGAGATCAGGTCTGGGAAAAATATTTCTCAGGTCAGAATCATGATTATTTATCAGCCACTGTTACCACCCAGGACGGAGGATTCCTACTGGCCGGAACCTCCTATTCCGGGAAAGGACTCAATAAGAAAGAAGATTCCAAAGGAGGATCAGATATCTGGTTAATAAGACTTAATGAATTCGGGGATGAATTATGGCAGAAAACCTTAGGAACTTCCTCAGATGAAGAAGCCCGATCAGTTATTCAAACCATAGATTTAGGGTTCTTTGTTGCCGGCAATGTACAAAACTCATCCAAAGGCTATGGTTCCAAAGACGTCTGGATCACAAGATTGGATAAAGACGGAAAAGAACTCTCACAGCTTATTTTAGGCGGAAAAGGTCTGGATGAAGTTGAGAAAATGATTCCAACGAAAGATGGCGGAGCATTACTGGGAATTTATTCAAGAAGCTCCGAGGTTCGTGATACGGGTTCAGGAGTAAGAAATCCTGAAAGTAAATCCTCAACCGAAAGCACTGCTACCCGCAACCTGACCTCTGCCACCTCCAAACAAAGCAGCAATTATGGTGAAGGTGATTACTGGATTGTAAAACTGGACAAAAACGGAAAAATAGAATGGGAAAAGGACTATGGTGGGAAAGGAGATGATCATATCAGGACTTTAGCCCTGACTTCAGGTGGTTATATCATTGGTGGAGAATCCAGGTCCGAAAGATCAGGAAACAAAACGGTAGACACCCAAGAAGGCACAGACCTCTGGCTGATTTCTTTAAATGAAAGAGGGGATGAACAGTGGCAAAAATCCTACAACTTCAAAAACCGTGATGTCTTAATGGGAATGAGCGTCATTCATTCAGCAGATGACAAATCTTCCAAAGGAATTTTGTTAGGCGGTTATACCCAGGCTGAAGGCAGAATAGAAAAGGATGATGAAACCTTTTGGATGCTGTATCTGGATCAGAATGGCAATGAGCAGTGGCGAAAGCATGTTGCAGGAGAATCAAGGCAGAGAGAAGAAAGACTGTCCGATCTGAAACTGAACCGGGATGGTTCTATAATCCTGGCCGGGACCAGTGCCAAAGAACTGGGGAAAGAGAATTGGAAGATTGTGAAACTTGGAGATAAACAAGTGAACCAGCTGATCGAGAAACAAGATATCAAGATTTATCCGAACCCGGTATCCGATTATGCTTATGTAGAAATCGGCTTTGATTTCAAAGAAGCTGATATTCTGTTGTATGATATGAGCGGAAGGCAGCTTCAGAGTCTGAAGACAAAGAATAATGTGACGAAGATCAATACACAGAACCTTGTACAGGGTGCTTATCTGGTGACGATAAAAACGGATAATAACAAAACGGCAAATGCAAAACTGATTAAAAAATAGAAACACCATGAAAAAAAATATTTTTACTATTCTGGGGCTTTCAGCAATGATTACTGTTGCCGGACAGGGTGGAGGGCCTTCAGGGCCACAAATAACGGGAAGTGATCCATCGGTTCTGCCCAATCTGCGTCCTCCTTCGCCGGAAGCCTATAAGTTAGGAAGCTACGGAAATATTCCTGTGAGTTTATTTACAGGCAAAGCGAACATAAATATCCCTTTAACGGAATTCAGAACTAAGAACTTAAGTCTTCCCGTAGCCATCAACTATTCCTCAAACGGAATCAAAATAGATGATATGAATGGCTCTACAGGCCTCGGATGGGGACTAATAACCGGAGGAATTATTACCAGAACGATCAGGGATCTTCCTGATGAAGAAAATGTAAATATCACATTCCCTACTGATATTGATGCCCTGGGTATTCGTCATCCGGTTGTCATGCAGTATTTTCAGGATGCTTCGAATGATCTGGTAGATTCAGAACAGGATATGTACATGGCAAGTTTTAATGGGCACAGCATACGCTTTCTCTTTGACAGGAGGGGAATGCCTGTAGTATATTCTCAACAGGATGTTAAGATAGAGGGCCGTAGCGGAGGGGACTCTTTCACTATTACGATGGATGATGGGGTTAAATATTACTTCACGGATAAAGAAATGACAAATAACCGTACCCTTGGAGACGGACATTCTCTTTTATCTAATAATACAACTGCCTGGTATCTTACCAAAATAGAAGACCCTTCAAGTGGCGAAAATATTATAATTGAGAATCAAAATGCAGGGTATTCCACAACATTGAGTAACTCCCAGACGCTGAAATATACTATTGGCCCCGCACAGCAGTCTGTTTGTGGTGGCTCTGCCTTTTCTCTCCCTCCGGTCATCAGTGGATTGGTTAGTCATTTACAATCTGTCAACGGTAAACAGATAAAGAGGATCTATAGCAATAATCCTGGGTATGGAGAAGTTACTTTTGATTATACCCCGTCTACCGGAAGTGAAGACTTTGGAAAACTGAGCAGGATACAGAAGAAGATTAATTCAGTTTCAATTAATGATATCAGTTTCGATTATACCCTTACAACCAACAAAAGATTATTCCTGAACAGTATTAATGATATTGTATCAAAAGCTGTTCATAGTTTTACCTATAATGCACCTGAAGAATTTCCAGAAAGACTTTCATTTGCACGGGATACGGGAGGGTATTATAATGGAGTGATGACGAATACTCATTTGATTCCTCAGATGCCTACTTCGGCCATATCTTATTCCGGAGCTCAACAGCATGTGGTTCCTGCAAAATCACAAATTGGAATGCTGACAAAAGTTGTGTATCCTACCAAAGGAAATTCAGAATTTTTCTACGAAAACAATACACTTTCAACCTACAAAGTTGTTGTTCCTGCGTATTCAGCAGGCCACTCCATAGGTGCAGAAAGCACAGATATTGATTTTGGGTCCAGCCTTCAGTCCAAATCAGTAACCTTCACATCTATAAGAGATGAGGAAGTGATTCTTGGAGGAGGCGCTTCCTTTAATGCATGGAAATGTCCGCCTGAATTACACGTTACTGGAAAACACAGAGGAAGGGTTACCCTTAGAAAGGCTACCGGTGAGCTGATCCCTTTTTACACAAGAGCTTCAAACGGATGGGAAACCGTCACGGGGACTACACATACATTGCCGGTGAACGGAAGTCCTTTCTATGCAAGGATTCCAAAAGATATACCGCTGACCTTAACCATCACCACCAGTTTTGAATGTACCAGATCATCTGTTGCCATTACTTATACAGCTGGTGAAGCTGAATGGGGATATGTGGAAGACATTACGACGGGGCTGAGAGTCAGTAAGATTATTGACAACCCGGAAAGCGGAGCGGCTGTAACCCGGAAATTCTTATATAAAGATCTCAATGAGCCGTTTGCAAGTGCTATAACGGCCAGTCAGCCTTCTTTTTCAGAATCATTATTTAAAACCAGAACATGTCTTAACAATTCCTCCCCAGGAACTATTGGGGGCGGTATTCCTACAGGGATAGAAAGATTTACTTATAATGTATTGACTTCCTCAAATATCCATGAGCTCAATGCACTGCATCCGAATACTTTTTATAAAACCGTACAGGAAATTGTAGAAGGTAAATCTAATATTGTTCATTATTATGCAATAGATACGGATTATTTTGGTAAAACTATCTATGGTAATAATATTAATTCTGCACCACGCACAAATTTTGGATGGAAAAATGGAAAAGAGATTCTTACCAAATACCTGGACAGTAATAATAACCTTGTGAAATCTGTAGAGAACAATTATGAAGAAGATCCGGCAAGAAAAATCCAGATTGACGGTTTTGCCATCCGAAAAAATTATGATAACCCTATTGGGATGAATGTCACTAAAACCTGTAAAGCAGCAGACATTACAAAAACTCTGGAGACGACCTACTGTACAGCCAATCATTCGCATCATTACCGGGTAGCTGACTGGTATAAGAACTGCTATGCCATTGGTGCCCAGAATGTGACGCAGGTTTATAAGGATCTTTGCTATGGAAGGAATATAGGAGATGTTATTGCATTTGATGAGAGGATGGATAATCTTGATATCGTTCAGTATAAGAACATTTCTTATTTTGAACATCTGAAGTCACAAAAAACCACAGAATACCTGAACGGAACTGCCATGAAAACCGAAACACAGTATTTCTACAACAATCCGCAGCATACCCAGCTTACCGCACAGAAAACCGTTTTTCCGGATTTATCTTCTACAGAAACCAGCTATCAGTATGCTTATGAGAAAAACAATCAGTTGCTGATCAGCAAAAATATAGTGGGTCTTCCATTAGAAAAGCAACAGCAGCAAACAGTGGATAATGCAACCAAGGTGATTTCCAGAACAGAAAGTATGTATCCGGGAACATTACCTCATACAACAACCGGGAATCTCATTCTCCCTTTATCTGAACATACATTTGATAACCTGAGCAGTACGGTTTCCTACAAAGATGTCAACTATGATAAATATGACCAGAATGGAAATATCCTGCAATATACTACCAAAGACGGTACCCCTGTAAGTATTGTCTGGGGCTATCATAAAACAAAACCGATTGCCAAAATAGTGGGAGCATTGTATAGCCAGGTTGAAAATCTGATCGCAGATATTGTTGCCAAATCTGATCAGGATGCTGTTGATCCTGCAAAAGAAGCAGATCTTCTGCTGGCATTAGATGCATTTAATCCCACCGGAATGAAAACCACTTACACCTATGACCCGTTGATAGGTATTACTACAATCACCCCACCTTCAGGAATAAGGGAAGTGTATGTTTATGATAATGCGAACCGGTTACAGGAAATACAGGCCAGGGAAAGGGATAATGCAGGTAACTATGTTGTTAAGAAGGTTAAAGAATTTAAGTATAACTATAAACAGTAAAAACACAGCATGAAAAATATAAAGATATTAGGTTTACTGTTTACAGCTACAGTAAGCTATGCACAAAGCGTATCAGAAAACTACATACAATCCGGAACCTGCCTGAATGGGGATTGCAGTAAGAAAACCGAGATCATTACTTACTTTGATGGTTTGGGGCGGGCCAAACAGATTGTCAATGTAAAAGCAACTGCCACAGGAAAGGATCTGGTAACCCCTATTGTTTATGATGGAGCCGGAATGCAAACCAAAGACATTCTTCCGGTGCCGGTTAGTTCACTCAATGCCGCAATTCATACCGGAATTGTCAACGAAAATTCCGCCAATTCCTATTATGGCGTAGCCAACGCTTATGCAGAAAAAGAAATTGAAAATTCTCCGCTGGACAGGATTTTACAGCAGGCCCAGCCTGGTGATGACTGGAAGATGGGGGCAGGGCATACCGTAAAGTATAAATATGAAGTCAATGAAGTTTCAGAAGTAAAGAAATTTCTAACCACTACAACTACGAATACAGTGGGGACAGTTACCAATACAGAATCTTCTGTACCCTTTGTAGCCGGAAATATCTTTTATGATGCCGGAACATTATACAAAAATACGGTGACAGATGAAGATGGCACTCCGGTAACCCAATTTCAAAATGGAAGGGGACAGGTTTTACTCATACGGCGTTCAGATGGAATACAAAATACAGATACCTACTATGTTTATAATGAGTATGGACAACAGGCGTTTGTTATTCCCCCAAAGGCCGTACAGCAGATCGAACAGAATAACAATACGGTTACCCAGAATATTTTAAATGAACTCTGCTATCAATACCGCTATGACGGCCAGGGAAGACTGGTGGAAAAGAGGTTGCCGGGAAAAGAAGATTGGGACCTTATTGTTTATGATGCTGCAGACCGCCCGGTGCTTACACAGGACCCCAATCTGAAAAGTCAGGGTTTGTGGATGCTGACAAAATATGATTCTTTTGGACGGATTGCCTATACCGGACTATTGACAGGAGGAAGCAGAGCCGGTATGCAGGCTCAGATCGGAAATCAGGTGGTGAGTGAAACACAGATAGCAACAGGGTTTAACAAAAACGGATTGATGGTGTATTATACCAATGCCTTCTTTTCAAATTTTTCAACGGTTCTTACCATTCACTATTATGACTTTTATCCAAGAGATACCAAGGAATTTCCCCCTGCTAAAATCCTTAACCAGTATGTAGTAAATCACGTAGGTGCCGACAATGGAGGTATCTCAACACTAAGTATGCCGACAGCTACCTACATCAAAAATATTGAGGATGATAACTGGACCAGAACATACTTCTATTATGATACCAAAGGTAGAATGGTGGGCAATCAGAGCTGGAATCATCTTGGGGGTTACACAAAAACGGAATCTGAGCTTGATTTTACAGGAAATATTTTAAAAACAGCTACTGTTCAAAAAAGAAAATCTGATGAAGCTGGAGTTACCGTCAAGGAAAGATTTGTATATGATGATCAGAATAGGGTAAAGTATCATTATCATCGGGTGAATTTACAGCCTGAAGAGCTTCTTGCAGAAAATACTTATAATGATTTGTCGCAACTTATCAATAAAAAAGTAGGCAACAACCTTCAAAGCATTGATTATACCTACAATATCAGAGGATGGATGACAGATATCAACAAAGATCAGATGGGGCTTACTGATTTAGGAGGAAAGCTGTTCTCCTATAAAATCAAATATAACCAGATGAGTGGCATTACAAATCCGGATTCTGTTCTATTCCCCGGAAAAGATGTAAAGCCCAGATACAACGGGAATATTGCAGAAGTAGACTGGAGATCGGTAGAGTCTTTAGGAGCCAACCCTCCTTTACAGCCCAAGAGATATGGCTATGCTTATGATGCATTGAACAGACTTACGGCAGGATATTACCAGAACCCTGTAAATCCTTATACGAAGGAGCATACAGAATCTTTGTCTTATGATATGAACGGGAATATTACCAATCTTTACAGAACTTCAGGTCTGGAGGGCAATAACACAACAGCTACTGTGATTGATGAGCTGGAGTATACTTACGCAAAAGGCAATCAGGTATCCAATATCAAAGACCATAGAAATAATCCTTCAGGTTATGAAGGAGGTAATGGAACCATTGAATATGACCTCAATGGAAGCATGTGGAAAATGCCGGATAAAAATATTTCCCTGATCCAATATAATCACCTTAATCTTCCCAACAAGACTGAATATGGAACTTTAGGATTCGGAGGTCTGCATACTGTTTTATACGGAGCCAATGGAATAAAACTTCAGAACCAGATTTCTAAGTTTGAGTGTGGATTTGCCAGTTGTTACTCATTAAAAGAAATCACAGATTATCTTGACGGTTTTCAATATTTCCGTTCAGAAACCATTAACAGTGGTGGAGGTGGAGGAACTATTGAGGAACTACGTATGACCTCTGAAAGATTGAAATATGCTTATGAGCAGCAGGCATATACCATTGATGCGGAGAGAACAGACCCTTTTCATGCGACCGTCAAAACACCCGATCTGCGATTTTTCCCAACAGCAGAAGGATTTTATGATTATATAAAAGATCAGTATATTTACCAGTATAAAGATCATTTAGGAAATGTGAGGATCAGTTTCGGAAGAAACAGCACAGGCGCTCTTGAAATCACAGATGCTAATGATTATTATCCATTTGGGATGAATCACTTGAGAACCGGGAATTCATTTTTCGGGAAGGGTATTTATCAAAACTACAAGTACAATGGTAAGGAATTGCAGGAGACAGGTATGTATGATTATGGGGCGAGAATGTATATGCCGGATTTGGGAAGATGGGGAGTTGTGGATCCATTAGCAGAAATCTATAGAAGATACTCACCATATAATTATACTGTAAATAATCCCATTAATTTTACAGATCCTGATGGAAGATGGGTTAGAGGTGCTGGATTTTGGAACAATCTCACAAAATCAGATGCTAGAATTCATGCAGAACAGTGGGCAAATAAATTAGGTTCGGGTTCTTATGGTATAGCTATTAATAAAGGAAGTAATGGCACATGGAATGTAAGTTCTCACACTAGTAACTTAAGTATTACAGATACTTTTAATTCAAAAGGTCATGTTAGTACATTTTATGTTGGAAGTGCTGAGGGAGGAGGTATAGGTACCCCACCATCATCTGGTGATCCTTGGGGACCTACATTTAGCTCTATTCCTGAATCACGTGGTAAAACGGAATTACAAATGCAAGTTTCCGAAAATCCTTTCGTGCAAGATGCTGCTATTGGAGTCTTTACTGGAGGAATAGGAAATGCAATAAGTAGAGCTTTAAGAAGCTCTTCACCATTACTTATAACCGAAGAGTCTATTATGAAAGCTATGGAAAATGCACCACTTTCCACTCAGCAAGCAGCAGTATCACTTCCTAAAATAAAGAACTATTATACTCTTTTAAAGCAAGGGAGCCAACCTCCTGCCATATTAGTTAATGAGGAAGGTATTATTATAGAAGGAAATCATAGATATATTTCTAGCAGGTTATATAATAATTATCCCATAAAAATTCAAAAGACGGATATTTATTATGAAGACGCTATTACTCCTTGGAATCAAGTATATATAGACCCTAAACCTTGGTAAATTATTAAATAAAATGAATACATATATAAATAAAAACTTTCATAGAATTGTTTTAGATAAAGTAGAAATTAGGAATTCTCAGTTTGATGATTGTGATTTTAGAGGAGGACGATTTATAAGGTGTAGCTTTAATAATGCTGTGTATAAATCATGTACTTTACCTACATCTGTTTTTAAGAATTCTATTATCAACAAATCAATATTTAGTGACATAATATTAACAGGAGCTTTATTTGAAAATACAATATTTATAAAAACAGAAATTTCAAATGCCCATTCACCTGCTTCAAAATTTATTAACTGTACTTTTGTTAATTGCAATTTAAACAATTGTAATTTTTATAAATCTATTTTTGAAAATTGCATTTTTATAAATACAATACTCGACTCCTCTTTATCAGATATAGTTTTCACTAATTGTATTAATGATAATAAAGCCGATGGAGACCTAATATCTTTTGAGGTATGGGATGGGAAATCTAATTTTCCTCCACTTGATAAGATGTAAACTTGTAGATTTTATAGGAGAAACCCCCGCTCTCGCACGATTGTATCGTGTAGTGGATAACATAAAAATCCAAAGCTGCCGCACGAATCCTTTCGTGTGGTAGTATTTTAACAATTAGTTATATTTACCAGTACGGAGATTATCTTGGCAATGCCATAGTAAGTTTTGAAAAAACAGCGAAGGTGCTCTTGAAATCACAGATGCTAATGATTATTACCCATTTGGGATGAATCACTTGAGAACCGGGAATTCATTTTTCGGGAAGGGTATTTATCAAAACTATAAGTACAACGGCAAAGAACTCCAAGAGACGGGAATGTATGATTATGGTGCAAGATTTTATATGCCTGACTTAGGAAGGTGGGGTGTGATAGATCCGTTGAGTGAGAAGATGAGAAGATGGTCTCCTTATAACTATGCTTTCAATAATCCTATAAGATTTATTGATCCGGATGGGAAACAAGGAAAAGACATCATTATTATGACAAAAAATGGTGCATTTAAAGCTTCTAAAGAAATTTTATATAAAACTCCTGAAGGAAAAAGATTATGGGATAAATATGGTACAAGTAAGACAGAAGATATTTATATAAATTCTAAAAATTTTGGTTCTAATTCTAAAACTGTTGCGACAACACTTGACGATATTGGCTCTATGGGATTTATAAAAAACGGAAAAATTAAAATTCCAGAAGTATATAAAAATGCAACGGTCTTCGATAATCTAGATGTATCACAATCAGGAGATAAAAAAATTCATTTAGTGGCTTTAAATGAAAATTATTTTAAAGAGAATAGTGCTGAAAGATATACTGTAATAAATACGGATGATGAAGGAAATCAAAAAAGTGTAGGATATAATAATTATGATTTAGCAGAAAGTCTTTATCATGAAGTAAAATCACATATAGAAGATTCAACTGGTGATGCTGATGTAGATCACATAAAATATGGTACTGATGCATTCAAACTTATAGCTCCCCGTACTACTGGATCCCCTTCAGATGTAATCACAAACCAACTTCTAAAAGTTAGAGAAGAAAATAAAAACAAAAAAAATGAAAAAAAGAAATAATTTCATAATAATCTTATATTTAGTACTTATAAGTTGTTGCACTAATAGAGCGAAAGCTCAAATTTTGGAATTTTATAAGCCAATTATAATAAGCTATAGACCAGGATTGTTAAATAAGGAAAAAATAGACATTGGAATTTTTGATTATTTTAAACAAGATACTTCAAAGATGAAATATGAATATTTAAAATATGATTCAGACGACGAAAGTATATTTAAATATGACAATGAGAGTAAGTCTTTTCAAAAAATAATCTGTTTGAAATCAGGAGATTTTAGATCACAAGAAAAAATAAAATTGGGGATCTTCCATGAATTTAATGTAATCCAACAAGATCCTAAAAACTTCATTGCTTCTTCGCCATACGGGAAATATCCATCACATGTTCAAATAATTAAATCTATTGAGGTTCTTCAAAGAACAAAAAAAAAGTTAATATTAAGGATTAATTATCAGGATGAGTTTGAATGGAAATATTTTGGAATACTTGTTTTGACAGACTATAAGTATGAGAACTTAGAAGATGATGAATAAATTTAGAATTTAAACAATAAGGCCCCCCGCTGGTGCGAGCGTCTCGCTCGTGTCCATAAATAAAGTAAAGCCACTGTATTTGCCGTGGCTTTCTTTCTCTTAGAAAACTGTTATATTTACCAGTATCAGGTTCATCTTGGAAATACAAGGATAAGTTTAGCAAGCAACAGCACAGGCGCTCTTGAAATCACAGATGCTAATGATTATTATCCATTTGGGATGAATCACTTGATAACAGGAAATTCATTCTTTGGAAAAGGTATTTATCAAAACTATAAGTACAATGGTAAAGAGCTTCAAGAGACTGGGATGTATGATTATGGAGCAAGGATGTATATGCCGGATATTGGGAGATGGGGAGTTGTGGATCCATTGGCGGAAAAGATGAGAAGATGGTCACCTTATAACTATGCTTTCAATAATCCTATAAGATTTATTGATCCGGATGGTAGAGAACCAAAAGATGATTTCATATTTAATCAGCACGGAAAATTTGTAAGAATTGACAAAAAAAATCAACCAGATAAATTAGTAATTGAAAATTCAAAAACAGGAGCAAGACAAAATTATCGATTTTCTGATTCAGTAAGTGATACAAAAGACATTAGAAGTGGTATTATTAATAAAGTTGTTTTTGTAAACAAAAATCAAATTAAAAGTATGCTAAATCAGCAAGGTGCATTTGATCCGGATAATAAAAATAATTGGTCAAATTTTTATAGAGAAAGTAAAGGAGGACATAAATTTGATTATTCTTATTCTGTAATACCATCCGAATTTTTTTCAGAAGGTGCAAGTTCTAATCCTTTGAAAAAGCCTTCTCCAATGTTATTTATTCCAGAGGGAGATGATACGGCTCAAAATCATATGAATTTTGGTAACTATTTATGGGCAGCTTCTGGTTATACGTTAGGCTTTGATTATTCGACATTGCAAATGGCAGGACACGCCAATAGTTTAATTAATTCAAAAAGTAATGGATATAAATCTCAATGGGATTCAGCTGATGATCAAAAATCTATTATTAAGGGAGCTAATTATTCTAGCAGAAACAGCTTTAGAGCAATATTAGAAAAGGCTATTCAACAACAAAATAAAAATAAAAATGTACCATAAAATTTTAAAAATAATATTTTTTCTAAGTTTTGCAGTTTTCTGTTCTTGTCAGAACTCAAAAAAGCAAGACATAGATTCTATTATATCTAAGTATAATGATTCTGATTTTTCTATTTTTAAAAAATCTTTTATTGCTATTAGGCAAAAAAATAATTCAGAAACAATATATATGTTAGGAGACTCAGAAGGCAATAAGCCTCTTTATTTTATTGAATATGATGAAGTTAAAGGTGAGGTAGTTAAAATAAATAAGTCAATGTTAACAAAAGCAAAAATTACAGATTATTTTAACAATAAAGAAATTGAAAAATTAATATCTCATTTTCGGAAATATGACATTGTTCTATTGTCAGTCGACGAAGATAATAACGTATTTATAAACCCTTTTGAAATTAATTCCCCTGCTTTATTAATTAGATTTGATAAATTGCCAAACACTGAAAGGCTTAAAAAAGGATACTTCTATAAACAATATAAAGAAAATTGGTATTTAAAAGAATGAAATATATAAAACATACTCCCTGCTGGTGCAATCTTCTAGCTTGTATTTCATAAATAAATAAAACTCATCTGGGAAATGTGAGAATTAGTTTCGGAAGAAGCAGCACAGGCGCTCTTGAAATCACAGATGCTAATGATTATTATCCATTTGGGATGAATCACTTAAGAACAGGAAATTCATTCTTTGGAAAAGGTATTTATCAAAACTATAAATACAATGGGAAGGAATTGCAGGAGACAGGAATGTATGATTACGGTGCGAGAATGTATATGCCGGATTTGGGAAGATGGGGAGTTGTGGATCCACTGGCAGAGAAGATGAGAAGATGGTCACCTTATAACTATGCTTTTAATAATCCTATAAGATTTATTGATCCTGATGGAAGGCAGAATGAAGATATTATTAAGATTTTTAATAATGGAAAAATAGAGCGAACTGTAGATAACAATAATTATGATACAATCACTAATGAAGATGGTTCTAAGTCTATACAAGTGGCTCGTACTAATGTAACTGAAGCTAACCCAAGAGGAGATTCTCAAATAAGCGAGTTGAAGAATGAAAAGGTTTCAATTGCAGGAGTTGGACCTGATTTTGGTTATTTCCAAATAAATGATTACAATACAGCTACACAAGTTTTCGAATTTATAGCGGACAATACTTCTGTAGAATTTGGGCAGGATAAATTTGATTTTTCTGATGGATTTTCTACAAATGTAATAAGTACAAATTACAATGAAACTAAGCACGCAAGTGCTGCTGATGTCTTAGCTAATCATAATTTGAGTATGGGGTCTGGTTCAATGCATATAACAAAAGATGGAGTGTATTCTGAAGCCGTTCATTCCCATCCAGGATTTGAATATAATCCTTCTGGATTTAGTGAAGGAAATTGGAACAAAGGAAATCCAACATTTGGAGTAGCATATAAAGATGGTGGTGATAAGGGACGTTCAAAAAGCAATAATGCAATATCTAAGTATGTTTATAATACATGGCTAAAAAATAATGGTGCGAATGGTGGCTATGTAAAATATAATTACAATCAAGCAATATATACAGGAACGAAAAAATAAATTAATCTACATCTATGAAAAAAATACTTTTAATTACTCTTGTTTTCCTTTTTACTTTTAATAAAAGTACTATTAAAAAACAAGATTTACATAATATTATCAAAGGATATATAGAATATATTTCTAAAAAACGAAAAGTTGATAATAGGAATGAAATATTAGCAGTGAGTTTTCACGACCAAACAAAAGAGAAAAGTGAATATTCAATTGATGTAGCTTTTTTCAAACCTGAATTTATGGAAGGTATTCAATATAAAAATGTTTATATGTTTGAAGGATATAAACTTATATTACCCAATAATAAATGCGAAGCTATTGAGAAAATGTTTAAAAAAACTAAATATGAAAATTTCAATCAAAAGAAAACAATAGCTAATTATGATTTTAAAAATTGGCATATTGTTTTAAACAAAAAAAATGAAATAACTTTTTTATCACCAGTTCCGATTTCGGGGTGTATGAAGTCAATTTTAATGAATAGAAAATTAAAATTCTCGGATACATACGAAGATATTACATTTTCTAATCCTTCTGCTGATTGCTCGACGCTTACACATTAATACTTCACTCTGTAAAGTTTATACCTGGTGGTAACCGAAAAAGCTACAATACAAATATTCAAAATGTTTATCAATATACTCCAGGTGTTGGCTACTTCAGATATAACAATAAAGCATCTATATACAGGTAACATAAAAAATAAAAATATGAAAAATTACTTTTTATTAGTTTTTGTAGTGCTATTTATGAGTAGCTGTAAAAATAATCTACATAGTCAGAAAAAAAATAATCTATATCAAAATATTGTTAAGGCATTTATTGACTATAGAAATTCAGAAAAAGAAATCAGTAAAAAAGAAAATATATTAATAATTGGAGCCAATACGAGTGAAAATGATAAAAATTCCTATTGGTTAGATATATGGTTTGTTAATCCAAAATTATTACAGGATTTTGAATATAGTAAAGTGTATGAAATTGAAGGATATAAATTGATTATAAATGAGTCGCTGAATAAATCAGATATATTAAAACATTCATTTAAAGAAACAAAATATGAAAATTTTAATCTTGCAACTGAATTAATAAATTATGATTCTAAAAACTGGTATATTGTGTTGAATTCAAAAAATGAAGTTATCCGTATATCTCCACAACAAAAATCAAAAGAGATAAAAGAAATACTTTTAAAAAAAGGAATAAAATTTAGCCAGGAGCTTGATGATAATTAACTTGATCTCGCAGATTTGTAATCCGTGAGCAATAAAAAAGAACCAAAGCTGTGGCACGAATTCTTTCGTGTGGCAGTATTTTAACAATTAGTTATATTTACCAGTACGGAGATCATCTTGGCAATGCCATAGTAAGTTTGCAAAAAACAGCGAAGGTGCTCTTGAAATCACAGATACTAATGATTATTATCCATTTGGGATGAATCACTTGAGAACCGGAAATTCATTTTTCGGGAAGGGTATTTATCAAAACTATAAATACAATGGGAAGGAGCTTCAGGAGACAGGTATGTATGATTACGGTGCGAGAATGTATATGCCGGATTTGGGAAGATGGGGAGTTGTGGATCCATTAGCAGAAATCTATAGAAGATACTCACCATATAATTATACTGTAAATAATCCCATTAATTTTACAGATCCTGATGGAAGATGGGTTAGAGGTGCTGGATTTTGGAACAATCTCACAAAATCAGATGCTAGAATTCATGCAGAACAGTGGGCAAATAAATTAGGTTCAGGTTCTTATGGTATAGCTATTAATAAAGGAAGTAATGGCACATGGAATGTAAGTTCTCACACTAGTAATTTAAGTATTACTGATACTTTTAATTCGAAAGGATATGTTAGTACATTTTATGTGGGAAGTGCAGAAGGAGGAGGGATAGGTGTTCCACCCTCATCTATTGATCTATGGGGAGCTACCATTAGCTCAGTTCCCGAATCCCGAGGGAAAACTAATATTCAGATGATGGTTGCTGAAAACCCGTTGATTCAAGGGGCTGCATTAGATCTTTTGACTGCTGGGACAGGAAAAGTCATAAGAGCATTAATGCAAACTGAGAGTGAGATTGTAAGAGTAGGTCATACCACTCCATGGGCAGAAATGACAAGGGCTGAGCGCAGAGCATTTCAACATAGTTATACAAGACATGCTTCTGAGTTTGACCTTCCCAACTGGTCACAATCCCAAGCTGATATTTTACAAGAACTATTTAATAATAGTGTAACAAATGTTCGAAGTGCTGGTGCAAAAAGATTTTTTAATTCAAAAGAATTAGTCAATGGAGTTAAAACTACAGTTAATAGAACAGAACCTATTATTAATGGTCAAAAATATTTTTACTATGAAACCCTTCAAGGTAAGTTTATTAGTGCCGGAAAAATGCCTTAAATATTAAAATTTTAATTATGCCACAATATATAGATTCATATTATCTTGTTGATACTAGAAAATTAGAAATTGTTTATGATTTTTTTTCAAAGTATTTTCCATTAGGAGTAGAGGATTTAGCTATAGATTATCCATTTCCTGAATTTTCTGATTCACCAGAAAAAATTTTTCATTCAATAAGAGAACTATTAATGCATTTAGAAGATAATATAGATTATGAGTATACAATCTATTTTGATAATATGGATAAATCAGCAACAATTAAGCAAATAACGTTACAATATACTGATGACGGGAAAATAATTTTTGGAGTGTCTATTATTGGAAATGATCCAGCATTAATTCAACAAATTGAAACAATAAAGGATATTAAAAATTATTTAAATTCGAAGAACGCTTGTGCTACGGTTGAAGAACTTCCTCCTATAAATTCAAATGAATTTGTTGAATTTTGTAATGAAAGATATAGAATATAGTCTACTACTCAAATTCTATAACAAAAGCAATAAAAGATGTTAAAATTTTAAGAAGCTAATTTGTAGATATTCCCCCCCCGCTGGTGCGAGCTTCTCGCTCGGGTCCATAAATAAAGTAAGGCCACTGTATTTGCCGTGGCTTTCTTTCTCTTAGAAAACTGTTATATTTACCAGTATAAGTTTCATCTTGGAAATACAAGGATACAACAGCACAGGCGCTCTTTAAATCACAGATGCTAATGATTATTATCCATTTGGGATGAATCACTTGAGAACCGGGAATTCATTTTTCGGGAAGGGTATTTATCAAAACTATAAGTACAACGGCAAAGAACTCCAAGAGACGGGAATGTATGATTATGGTGCAAGATTTTATATGCCTGACTTAGGAAGGTGGGGTGTGATAGATCCGTTGAGTGAGAAGATGAGAAGATGGTCTCCTTATAACTATGCTTTCAATAATCCTATAAGATTTATTGATCCTGATGGAAGGCAGGCAGAAGATAAGATTAAGATATTTAACAATGGTAATATAGAAAGAACAAAAGACAGTAATCCCTATGATACTATTACAAACGAAGATGAGTCTAAGTCTATTCAAATAACCCGTACAAATGTATCGGAATCAAATCCTACGGGAGATTCACAAATAGGAGAAGCTAAAACAGTTTCTTATAATACTCCTGGCCACGAGGGAATTTCGGGAGGAACTGAATTTACTTATATGCAAATTCAAAATTACGACGTTGCAACACAAGTTTTTGAATTTGCGGCAAATAATACATCCGTGGAATTTGGACAAGATACATTTAATTTTTTAGATGGTTTTTCTACAAATATTGTAGGTACTAATCATTCTACAAATGAAAGTGCTAGCGCTGCAAATGTTCTTGAAAATAATAACTTAGGAGGTTCAGGATTCCATATTACAAAAGATGCAATTCGACAGGAAAGAGTTCACTCTCATCCTCCAGGTTCTGAATGGGGACCTTCAGGCTTTAATGCATATCGTGATAAAAAAACTGGTGGTATATTAACTGAGGCAGGATTACCTAGTGGTGACCGAAAAAGCTACAATCCAAATATTCAAAGTGTTTATCAATATACTCCAGGTGTCGGCTACTTCAGATATAACAATAAAACATCTACATATACAGGTAACATAAAAAAATAAAATATGAAAAATTACTTTTTATTAGTTTTTGCAGTGCTATTTATGAGTAGCTGTAAAAATAATCTACATAGTCAGAAAAAAAATACTCTATATCAAAATATTGTTAAGGCATTTATTGACTATAGAAATTCAGAAACAGAAATCAGTAAAAAAGAAAATATATTAATAATTGGAGCCAATACGAGTGAAAATGATAAAAATTCCTATTGGTTAGATATATGGTTTGTTAATCCAAAATTATTACAGGACTTTGAATATAGTAAAGTGTATGAAATTGAAGGATATAAATTGATTATAAATGAGTCGCTGAATAAATCAGATCTATTAAAACATTCATTTAAACAAACAAAATATGAAAATTTTAATCTTGCAACTGAATTAATAGATTATGATTCTAAAAACTGGTATATTGTGTTAAATTCAAAAAATGAAGTTATCCGTATATCTCCACAACAAAAATCAAAAGAGATAAAAGAAATACTTTTAAAAAAAGGAATAAAATTTAGCCAGGAGCTTGATGATAATTAACTTGATCTCGCAGATTTGTAATCCGTGAGCAATAAAAAAGAACCAAAGCTGTGGCACGAATTCTTTCGTGTGGCAGTATTTTAACAATTAGTTATATTTACCAGTACGGAGATCATCTTGGCAATGCCATAGTAAGTTTGCAAAAAACAGCGAAGGTGCTCTTGAAATCACAGATACTAATGATTATTATCCATTTGGGATGAATCACTTGAGAACCGGAAATTCATTCTTTGGAAAAGGTATTTATCAAAACTACAAGTACAATGGTAAGGAATTGCAGGAGACAGGTATGTATGATTATGGAGCAAGATTTTATATGCCTGATCTTGGAAGATGGGGTGTGGTGGATCCTTTAGCTCAGCAAATGAGAAGCTGGTCGCCCTATAATTACGTTTTTAATAATCCAATTCGCTTTATCGATCCTGATGGTAGAGCACCTTCTGGAGGACCTGGAGATGGAACAGACGGAAAAACGTATAATATACAAGAAGTTGTAATTACTGTAAGACGAAAAACGAGTAATTTTTTTACTAGGCTCTTGAACGGAATTAAAAGAGGTTTTACAAATCAGTACACTTCTAAAACAAATGCAGATAAATATGGAGGATTAAATTCTTACCGCCGTTGGCAAGGAAGCCCATTTTATAATCAGGGAGAAACAAAAATGGATAGGATTTTTAGGCTGATGGGAAATAGTAAACGGGAAGAAATGCTAGACTTTGGTGGAGGTGGCTATAATATGTTTGGAGGTTATGGCAGAGCAACTAAAGCCGTAAATGTTGTAGAGAACGCAGCAGAAGTAGAGACAAATATTCCTACAATCCTAGGGTACAATATTGAAGCAATAGGGGAGGATTTTGCTATTTTTTCATTTGAAGGAAATGGTGAAGCACCGGATATGACTATATACACAAATTTAGAACCACAAGGCACCCATGTAAATGCAAAAGTCGATATAATCCCAACGAAGGTATTATCTGGAGAAATCACGTTAGAAGAAGCATATTCCAGATATGCCGGTAAAATTGGAATAAAAGATTATAGGAATAGCATCGAAGCCTGGGCTAAAAATAAAGGATTTAAATCAATTAGTTATTATGGGCAAAGAGCGACAGGTAAGGTAACAGGAAGAGTTCAAAATTCAAAAAAATTCGAAATTAAATAATGAAACATTTAGAAATTATAGAAGAAATCAAAAAAGATAAAAATCTAACTTTAGAAAGTATAGTTACAATTTTTAATAAAAAAAGAATACCGAAGAATGCATCATTCCATTTAATTAAAATTAATTTTAATTATGAAGATGGCGATATAATAAAATATTTAGACCTTATTTATGGGGATGAGTTAACAAATCCCTTTAACAAAGATTTTATTGATAAATTAAACTCTCCTGATCCTTAAGCTTAATATATCTCCCAACTGGTCACAATCCCAAGCTGATATTTTACAAGAACTATTTAATAATAGTGTAACAAACATTAGTTGAAGGTGTTATAAAAGGTGCGAATGTAAAAAAAGTTAAATTAGAAAGATAAAAAATATGAACTTTCCCATTTTAAAAGAATATGAGTTTGCTATTGTAATGGCGAACAGAGAGACAGGTATTATTTTGGATCTAAATTTTAATATTTATCAAAATGATGCAAAAAATCAAGAAATATACTATATCTGTGAAAGTATCCAAAAAGCTAGAGAATTTTTTAATACAGTCTCTTTAACTCATAAGACAGTAGAATTTATAATTTATAACTCAAAACAGGAAGTAGTAGAGTTTATAGAATCGAAATAACTCTGTTGCACTATTGCATCGTGTGGTAGATAATAAGTAACCTCGTATTTTATGAGATTACTTATAATTATAAGTACAATGGCAAGGAGCTGCAAGAAACAGGGATGTATGATTATGGAGCGAGGATGTATATGCAGGATTTAGGAAGATGGGGAGTGGTAGATCCGTTGGCGGAGAAAATGACAAGACATAGTCCTTATAATTATGCGTTTAATAATCCTTTGAGATTTATTGATCCGGATGGAAGAGAGCCTAAAGATGATTATAAACTTCGTAAAAATGGTCGATTAGAATTAATGAGAAGGACTCAAGATAGTTTTGATAGATATTATAATGAAGATGGTAGTAAATCCATTAAAGTGAACAAAGAATTTACACAAAATTTTAAACAAACTACAGAATGGAGATCATATGGACAGGGAGATGTTCCTATAGAAACAAAGGTAACACTTGAGAATCCTAATATTTCTTCTAAACAAATTAAAAATTATTATTATTTCCTTGCCTCAAATACTAATAAGGAATGGAGTTTTGATAAACTTTCTAAGGATGGAATATTTGGAAATACAACAGTATATTTAATTACATCTCAGCATCGTATAGGTGATGTTACTAATTATGGAATACCAAAGAGTTATGTTGACAAAGGATATAAATGGTTAGAAACTGGCCATAATCATCCATTTGGGGTTCTTATGAAAGAATCGGGGTATTTTGGGGTTAATTGGCCGTCAGGATTTAATCCCCCGCTGGTGCGAGCGTCTCGCTCGTACCATAATAAAAAAACAAGTCCTTACAAAAAAGTAAGGGCTTGTTAAATTTTAAAATCGGAATATTCATAGAGAGTTTTGTATCTATATTTTTTAACATGAAAAATAGATGTAGATTTATGATTGGCACAAGCGTGACGCTTGCGCCAGCGAGGGGGGTAGTTATGGCGCCATGCTTAGTATATTATATTTTGGAATAGATAATTTTTATCCAGGAGGATGGGTTGGAGCTTCTGAAACAGCAGCAAAAACTGAGGCTCACGAGCAACAAACCACAGGACATCCTTTTTTCAGTAATTTAGCATTAAAATTTTAAAAAATGACAAGAATAAAGCGAGCTTATTATTTTGCTTTTTATATAATTTATCTACATGCAAAAAGGTCATCTACTATTTTCTCTTATGAGTTTATTGCTAGTTTGTATTTAATTATTCTTGAAATTTCTTTATTAATATCTTTTACTAATTATTATAATTTAATACTTGATACAAATGCTGGAATAGTTAAAAATGAAATTCTAATAATGATTGTATTATTGTTAGCTTTTATTGATTATTTAATTTTTCATAAGAATGACAAATGGAAATGTATTGTTAAAGAATTTGATAATTTACCTAAGAAGCAAATCAAAATAACTAAATGGAAAGTATATAGTGTTGTAATATTTATTATTTTAAATTTTATTTTTTCATTTTATTTAATATTTGCACAATCAAAAAAAGATCAAACTGGGCCTTATTCACCAGAATTTATTGCAAAAGAAAAAAATGAAGATTCTTTACAGAAAGCTCAGCAAATTGAAAATTTAAAAAAGATATATGGTGAAGATAAAAAATAGTATAATTTTCAGCTAGTATCTCAAGTATAGCAAACAAATTAGAGTATTGGGTTCAATACTCTAATTTTATAATTTTATCTCTGATATTCCTGAGATTTTAATCCTTATAAACCAGATATCCTTCCGCTCAAGCGGTTTTATGGGAGTAGCATCACTAGTGTATTTTGGTTGGATGGCAATTTATGAGGCGAATTTTAATGATGGCAAAGCAGCATTTTAACATGATTAGATTTATAAGATTACTTTTTTATCATATATATTTATACTTTTATAAAGTAGATGATGGAAATAAAGCACTTGCTAAGTTTACAACATGGTTAATTTTCACATTACTTTTTGGAGTAATTATATACTCTATGTATGTGTTTATTAGATTACATAATGATAACGCTGTTGTTCATACATTTTATATGTATTATATTTTAGTATTTATAATTATTGGATTTTTTGTTGGAAGAAATATCTATATAATTGGTTTCGAAAGTCTTGACTCCTTTAGAGACTACAACATAAAATACTATTTTTATTTTTTCCTAATTGTGGGATTTACATTTGCAGTAGCATTTTATTCAATGAACGTTAATCAAAAGAGAATTTTCGAGAAGAAAAAAATAGAAAATCATGGCAAAGCAGGATAATCCAGATCCCCGCATAATTGCATCGTGTGGTGAAGTAATAATAACTGTAAAAAAATAGTGTATTTTCAAAAGTCGAAACAAAATTAAAATAATATTTTGCGAAAAAAAGTTCGTACAATACAGGGCTCCCCCCGCTGGTGCGAGCGTCTCGCTCGTACCATAATAAAAAAACAAGTCCTTACAAAAAAGTAAGGGCTTGTTAAATTTTAAAATCGGAATATTCATAGAGAGTTTTGTATCTATATTTTTTTAACATGAAAAATAGATGTAGATTTATGATTGGCACAAGCGTGACGATTGCGCCAGCGAGGGGGAGGTTATGGGAATGATTACCAGAGTATACAATCTGATAATTCAGCTATCATGCCTGGATTTATAACAGCTCCCTATGGTTCACAAAAATTTTAAATTATGAGTATCACAAAAATTTATTATTACTTTTTTTATAAAATATATAAGTCAGTTCAATATACATCTAAACCATTTGGGGACTTTTTGCTTAAATTTCGAGCTGGTATAATAATGATTGCTTTACAAATATTTGCTTTAGCATCCTTAGGAATTTATTATTCCATAATAACACAAGCAAAGATGGAATTATCCATTTTTATGCCTGTTATATATGTACCATTAATAATAATTATTGCTTTTAATTATTATTCTTTAGATTATCTAGATATATGGAAAGAATATAATAAAGAGTTTGATAACTTACCAAGGAAAAAGAACGTTCTTGGAAGTTGGGTTGTCTTTGGAATAGTTTTAATAATTATTGGAAATTTTATTTTTTCATTTTATTGTTTAGACAGGCAAGCAAGGAAGGATCAGGTTGGTCCATATGCACCGGAAATTGTAGCCAAAGAAAAAAGGGAAGATTCTTTACAAAAAGCTAAACAAATAGAAAACCTTAAAAAAATATATGGTGAAGATAAAAAATAGTATAATTTTCAGCTAGTACTACAAGTATAGCAAACAAATTAGAGTATTGGGTTCAATACTCCCCTCGCTGGCGCAAGCGTCACGCTTGTGTCTAAATAAAGCAAAGCCACTGTAGAATTTGCAGTGGTTTTATTTCAATTTGAAAAACTATATTTATAGGTGAAATCATTTAGGAAGTGTTCATCCAAGTTATTTCAAAAATGATACAGGAATAGAAGTTCTTGAAGAGAATAATTACTATCCATTTGGCTTAAAACATGAAGGATACAATACATTACCGGGTAATCCTAGCTACAACTATAAATACAACGGCAAAGAGTTATAGACAGAATCCGGGATGTATGATTATGGAGCGAGATTTTATATGCCGGAGTTGGGAAGCTGAGTAGTGGTTGATCCGCTGGCGCAAGCGTCACGCTTGTGTCCAAATAAAAACCACTGTAAAATTTGCAGTGGTTTTTATTTCAATTTGAGGAATGTAGATTTATGATACAAGCGAGATTTATCAACAACGCAAAAATGCTACTACACTTAAAGTCAACTTATATCTCACCCATCTGAATAAACATAAAAAGACTGCGTCAATTCAAAAACTCAGTATCCTTAAGTTTCACACAATACTCACTTCCCAGATACAGCGGGTTGCCATGCTTTTCAGACCAGAATCCGTCCAATATATCTTTGCTCAGGCACCGGTATACGGCTACTCCTTTGTATATCTGGTGTTCATCGCCTTCATAATTGAAGTTAAGCACTAAGATCTGATCTTTATAAAATCCGGTTCCGTTTTGAATATGGTCATCAATGATCCATTGAGCAACGATACGGTTATTTTCATCAACAGATAAGATTAATATACCGTCATAGGAAGGCTGGTCAGATTCTACCTGATTACTTCCTTTAATGGAATACGTTCCTGCCAGATCATGTACCGTCATTGATTTGTTTTTTATAGACTGCAAATTTAGAAAATCTTATTCTCATAACCCAAATGTATAGTAACCAAGCATGCTCCCGGGCTTACCGGGCTAATTACATCATGAATAGTACTTCCCGCTTCTTTCATCCCGCCTCCTGCCTTTTACTCATTCTTTCTTTCCCACGAATCTAAATTAAACTCTATTTTTGTCACAAATTAATTATAAATGATTCCTTTTCTTTTGATCGCTAACCTTATTACCTTCGGAGTCTTTGGATTTGATAAGTGGCAGGCCAAAAAACAACAATGGCGGATTTCTGAAAATACCCTTCTGGGACTTTCACTCATAGGAGTAGTGGGCGCTGCTTCCGGAATGATCCTCTTCAATCATAAAGTTTCCAAAAAATCTTTTCTTGTCAAATTTATTATCGTGGTGTTAATTGATCTTGTCCTGCTTTACAGGCTCATAAGACATTAATAACTGTCATTTTTAAATATCTTAACCTTTTTTAGCAATCTGTAACAGGTGGACGGCATTATTTTTTCACTTCATCAGGCAACACCAAAAATATAATATTATGTCAAAAAAGATTGCAATTCTGGCCACTAACGGCTTTGAGGAAAGTGAGCTTCAGTCACCCAAAGAATACCTGGAGCAGCAGGGATGGACGGCCCACATAGTAAGTCCGGAGTCCGGAACCATTAAATCCTGGGCAGAAAAAGACTGGGGAAAAGAATATCCTGTAGACAAGCCCCTGAATGAAGCATTAGCCTCTGATTATGATGCACTCGTACTTCCGGGAGGGGTCATCAACCCGGATCAGTTAAGGACCAATGATCAGGCTTTATCATTTGTGAAAGATTTCTTTATACAGAACAAACCTGTAGCAGCGATCTGTCACGGCCCTCAGCTTTTGATCAATGCAGAGGTTGTCAATGGAAAGAATATGACTTCAGTGAATTCGATCAGCAAAGATCTCATCAATGCCGGAGCCCATTGGGTAGACCGGGAAGTGGTTGTAGATAATGGATTGGTAACAAGCAGGACCCCAAAAGACCTTCCGGCTTTCAATACCAAAATGGTAGAAGAATTCAAAGAAGGAAAACATAGCGGACAGAGCGTCTGAATAAATAATCTGAATAAATAACAGGTAGCCTGGATGTAACGGTCCGGGCTTCTGCTTTTAAAAAATTGATAATGAATACTCTATATTTCTGCGGTAATTTTACCGGGATAAAGGTGAAAAAGGGAAGTGCAGGCGCTTCCTGCTCTATATTTTGAATGGTGTTTTAAACCGGATTGATATAAAATTCTCATTATGAAATTGTTAAATATTGCATAAACTTTTTAATTAATTCATTTAAAATCACTATTTTTGCACCCGTAAAAATCCTATATGCAAAACATTAGAAATATTGCGATTATCGCACACGTTGACCACGGTAAGACCACATTGGTTGACAAGATCATCCACGCTACCAACATTTTCAGAGAAAATCAGGAGAGTGGAGAATTAATTATGGATAACAATGATCTTGAAAGAGAAAGAGGGATCACCATCTTATCCAAGAATATTTCTGTTACTTATAAAGACACAAAAATTAACGTAATTGATACCCCTGGTCACGCCGATTTCGGAGGAGAAGTAGAAAGGGTATTGAAAATGGCTGACGGAGTTATCCTGTTGGTGGATGCGTTCGAAGGACCAATGCCACAAACAAGATTCGTACTTCAGAAAGCTTTGGAATTAGGCCTTAGACCATTAGTGGTAATCAACAAAGTAGATAAACCAAACTGCCGTCCGGACGAAGTTCACGATCAGGTATTTGATTTATTCTTCAACCTTGAAGCGACTGAAGAACAATTGGATTTCCCAACATTCTATGGTTCTTCTAAACAAGGTTGGTTCAACACTTCATTAGAGCAGACTGAAGATATCTTACCATTATTGGATGGTATTTTAGAGCACGTTCCTGCGCCTACTGTTACGGAAGGAAACCTTCAGATGCAGATTACTTCCCTTGATTATTCTTCTTTCTTAGGTAGAATTGCGATCGGGAAAGTAACAAGAGGAGAGCTTAAAGAATCTCAGTGGATCGGTCTTGCTCAGGCAGATGGTAAAGTTGTAAAAGGAAAAGTAAAAGAACTTTACGTTTTCGAAGGATTAGGAAAGAAAAAAGTAACTGAAGTACAGGCAGGAGATATCTGTGCCGTAGTAGGTTTCGATGCATTCCAGATCGGTGATTCATTCGTAGATCTTGAAAATCCTGAGCCATTGGAAAGAACGGCTATCGATGAGCCTACCCTGAACATGACATTCTCTATCAACAACTCACCTTTCTTCGGTAAAGACGGTAAATATGTTACTTCTAACCACCTGAAAGAAAGATTAACAAAAGAATTAGAGAAAAACTTGGCATTAAGAGTTCAGCAGACTGATGATGCCAATACTTTCCTTGTATTCGGTAGAGGTATTCTTCACTTATCTGTTTTGATTGAAACAATGAGAAGAGAAGGATATGAAATGACCATCGGTCAGCCACAGGTTATTCTGAGAGAAATTGACGGAGTAAGCTGTGAGCCTTACGAATCTTTGGTAGTAGACGTTCCTGAAGAGTATGCATCAAGAGTTATCGACCTTGCAACTCAGAGAAAAGGAGACCTTCACATCATGGAAACTAAAGGTGAAATGCAGCACATGGAATTTGAAATTCCTTCAAGAGGTTTGATCGGATTGCGTTCTCAGATGCTGACAGCTACTGCAGGAGAAGCGATCATGGCACACCGTTTTACAGAATATAAGCCTTTCAAAGGAGCTATTCCTGGAAGAAACAACGGGGTATTGATCAGCAAAACTCAGGGGCCTGCTACAGAATATTCAATCAACAAACTACAAGACAGAGGTAAGTTCTTCGTTGATCCGGGTGAGGAGATCTACACAGGGATGATCATCGGTGAGCAGAACAAACCTGGTGACCTTGTGGTAAACATCGTTGAAGCAAAACAGCTGAACAACATGCGTGCTGCAGGGAAAGATAAAGATACCGGTGTAGCACCGAAAATCTTATTCTCTCTTGAAGAATGTATGGAATATATCCAGGCTGATGAAGCCATCGAGGTGACTCCAAACTTCATCCGTATGAGAAAGAAAATTCTTTCAGAAGAAGACAGAAAAAGATTGGAAAGAGCTGCGAAAGCATAATCATTTACCATTAAAATATAGAAAAGCCTCGAATTTTTCGGGGCTTTTTTTCTAGAGATCAGGAAAAATTGTTTATTTTTTCAAAAGAATATTCCAAATATTAAAAAATAATTTAAAGTAGTTTTGCGGCTATGAGAATGAATAAATTAAAACTTATCGTTTTACTAGGAGTCTTTGCATCGTACAGTACTTCATGTTCAGTTCAGAACAATGTGACAAAAACTCCGCCAGCTAAGAATACAACAAAACCTAATACCAACCCTCCCAAACCGAAAGAACCGACATCAGTACCTAAACCTACTGCGGGGAATACGGCAGATGAAACCTTCAGAACCACGCTTCCGGAAATCAAAAGAGAATTCCGTGGTGCCTGGATTGCCAGCGTAGCCAATATCAACTGGCCTTCAAAAAACAATCTTACCGTGGAAGAACAGAAAGCAGAAGCCATCAATATGCTTGATATGTTGAAAGACAACAACTTCAACGCTGCGATTTTCCAGATCAGACCTTCAGCAGATGCCTTGTATACAAGTGATATTGAACCATGGTCTTATTTCCTGACCGGGGAAACGGGAACAGCTCCGTATCCGAATTATGATCCCCTTCAGTTCTGGATTGCAGAAGCTCACAAAAGAGGGCTGGAACTTCACGTATGGCTAAACCCTTACCGTGCCCACCATACCAACGGAGGTACTGTAAACAAGCTTTCCATGGCCAATAAACTTTCCGATATTGTTGTAAGATTAAAGAACGGAATGTACTGGTTTGATCCTGCAAACCCTAAAACACAGGGCCATGTGTCCAACGTGGTAAAGGATATTGTAAAAAGATATGATATTGACGCCATTCACTTCGATGATTATTTCTACCCTTATGCCACCTACAATAAAGGTGCTGATTTCCCTGATAATGCAACCTGGAATGCTTATGTAAACAGTGGGGGAACCTTATCAAGAGCAGACTGGAGAAGAGATAACGTTAATAAATTCGTTGAGCGTATCTACAAAGAAATCCATGCAGAGAAAAATAATGTAAGATTCGGGATCAGTCCTTTCGGAATCTGGAAACCGGGATATCCCGCAGGGATTACTGGATCTTCACAATATGACGAACTTTATGCTGATGCTAAATTATGGCTGAATAAAGGTTGGGTAGATTATTTCTCACCACAGCTGTACTGGCCGATTGACTCTAAAGGACAGGGCTTTGAAGCACTGCTGAACTGGTGGCAGTCTGAAAATACAATGAACCGTCACTTGTGGCCGGGACTTAATACCGTTGAAATCAGAGTGTCAGACCGTCCTACGGAAATTAAAAATCAGATCGATATTTCAAGAAGGGTGCTGAAGAATGATGCCGGAGAAATTCACTGGAGTATTGCAGGGCTTACAAAAAATCCGGGAATGCTTCCTACACTGAAAAATGGGCCTTACAATGAAAAAGCATTGATTCCTAAATCTCCATGGATCAAGACGGTTCCGTTACAGACTCCAACTTTGTTTATTGCAGATAACGGAAGTTTTGCACAGACGAGCTGGAGTACAAAAAATGCAGCAGATGTTTTCCAATGGGTACTTTTCACTCAGTACAACGGAGTATGGCAGACGGAAATTCTGACGCTGGACACGCTATCAAAAGACGTTCCTAAATTCAAAGACGGCAAAAAGCTAAATGCCATAGCGATCAAAGCCATCGACAGGTTAGGAAACGAAAGTGATTATATGGCCAAGAAAATAAAATAAAATAAAAATACTGAATATCATTTTTTTAAATACAGAAGGATTTAACGTCATGTTGAACCCTTTTCTTTGCATATATCCATAAGAAGCTGCCATCTGTTTTTATAAAACGAAGATGTTTTTCAGATGGAATTTATTTTAGAATAACTATAAATTATGAATTTAAAAATATGAAAATCAATAGTATGTGTTGGATGAATACTGAGTTCTGTTTAAAATAATAACTTTATCGGAACCATTTTTGCATGATTAGTTTCATAATCACCAAAATATAACATTATGAATACTAACAGACTTTCCGCTAACGTGGAAAAAGCACTTAGTGATCAGATGAATAAAGAAATTCATGCATCACACGTTTTTCTGTCTTATGGAATTTGGGCCGATGATAAAGGTTATCAGGGAATTGCCAACTTTCTTTACCGTCATGCCCAGGAAGAAAGAAACCACTCGATCAAATTTATGGAATACATTCTAAACAGGGGCGGAAAACCTAAAGTAGAAGCCATTCCGGCTCCTCCGGCTGATCCCGAAAACCTTACTGCCTGTTTTGATGGAGTCTTCAGACATGAGGTAGACAACACCACAGCCATTTATAAGATCGTAGACCTTTCAATGGAAGAGAAAGACTGGGCGACATGGAATTTCCTGCAGTGGTTTGTACAGGAACAGATTGAAGAAGAAACACTGGCCCAAAACCTGATTGATAAATTAAAAATTGCAGGCGGTGACCGTGCTACAGATGAATCATTATTCACTCTGGATATGGCCATGCAACAGGCTCCAAATGATGTTCCGTTGGCTCAGGAAGCTACCGGGGACAACCCATAAAACCGGACGGGTAATATCAAACCGTTTGAAAATCTGTCAGATTACTGTCAGATTTTTTTATTATGAAAATCGCCTAAAAATCACTATCTTTGCACGCTGAAAGTTCATGGTTTTACCATCAGGATAACAAGCTGTAAAAAACTTCAACCTTTAAACCCTGAACTTCAAACCCTAAACCTTAAACTTTGAATTTTACAATATGAAATGTGGAATCGTAGGCCTGCCGAATGTAGGTAAATCAACACTTTTTAACTGTCTGAGTAACGCAAAAGCTCAGTCGGCAAACTATCCTTTCTGTACTATTGAGCCGAACCTTGGAACGGTTTCCGTACCGGATCAGAGATTGTTTGAACTGGAGAAAATCGTAAAGCCCGAGAGAGTTTTACCGGCAGTCGTTGAAATCGTTGATATTGCAGGTCTTGTAAAAGGAGCCAGCAAAGGAGAAGGATTGGGGAACCAGTTCCTTGCCAATATCCGTGAGTGTGAGGCCATCATCCACGTATTAAGATGTTTTGATAACGGAAATATCGTTCACGTTGAAGGTTCGGTAGACCCGTTAAGAGATAAAGAAATTATTGATATTGAACTTCAGCTGAAAGACCTTGAGACAGTAGGAAAAGCAGTTGAGAAAGCTAAAAAGTTTATCAAATCCGGTAAGAAAGAAGATATCCTTACCTATGAAACCCTTCAGAATTTACAGAAATTCCTTGAAGATGGGAAGAATGCAAGAGAATTTGCCGTAGACGACCTTACAAAATCAATCATCAGTGAAGTTCAGCTTTTAACCAATAAACCTGTGCTTTACGTTTGTAACGTAGATGAAAACTCTATTAAAAACGGAAACGACTGGATTGGAAAGATCGAAGAAATGGCTAAGAATGAAGGTGCTGAGATCGTTGTTCTTGCTGCTCAGATAGAAGCTGACATCAACGAGCTTGAAACCTTCGAAGAAAGAGAGATCTTCCTTGAAGAGCTGGGCCTTACAGAACCTGGAGTCAACCGACTGATCAGAAAAGCTTATGACCTTCTGAAACTTCAGACGTACTTTACTGCCGGAGTGAAAGAAGTAAGAGCATGGACGATCGGACAGGGGTGGACCGCTCCACAGGCAGCCGGTGTGATTCACACAGACTTCGAAAAAGGATTCATCCGTGCAGAAGTGATCAAGTATAATGATTACATGACTTACGGTTCGGAAGTAAAGGTAAAAGAAGCCGGAAAACTTTCTGTAGAAGGTAAAGAATATGTAGTTCAGGATGGTGACATCATGCACTTCAGATTCAATGTATAAGAAAAATATTAAAGTTAGTTTATAAAAGAGCGCTTCCATGAATTTGGGAGCGCTCTTTTTATTTTCTATACGAAATCTTGCAGACGGTAAATCGATTAGTGTAGAATTATGCAGGCTCTTCTATAGGATTACATATCGGCTCTGCACAAAGTCGGTCAATCAAAATGCATACATTATTATATAAACATTTCTTTCTTCCACCCATGATCGTTCTTAATTCTTTTTTGTTTAATTTTTTTCCTTTGTTGATGTTTTGGTTTTTCATTGTTTTGGTTTTAATGATTATTTTTTTACTAATATAAATAAAAATATACGAAAAAAAATAATGGAAAATATAAAAATAGTTTTAGTTTTTTTGTATAGGCAATCTTTTGATTAAGATAGGACTTTAAATTATAAAGCGGATAATGATTCCATGGTTGAATATTTAATAAAATGGGTAAAATAAAAGTGCTTTCAAAAGATAGGAAGCACTTTTATTGTAAATTATTCAATTTCAATACTCGGTTGGCATTGTGGTTCTGCACAGCTGAAAGAAATTTTACTGCATACCAGTTCAGGAAGCCAGCACATTTCTTTTCCTCCGGTGATGACTCTTAACTCTTTTTTGATGAGTTTTTTCCCATTGGCTAAATTCTGTTTTTTCATGATATTGAATTTTATGGTTAGGTTTCTCAGTGTAGTCTGCATTCTCCCTGAGAGCAGAGCATGGAAATAATAGTACAGCCATTAGGAAAAGAGGGTTGTTAACAAGGCAGCTCTGTACATAATATTGGCTGTTTACAGTCTAAGAGTATTCCTCCGGTAATAGATCTCAATTATTTTTTATTAAGTTTTTTACCGTTGCTTGGTTTTTGATTTTTCATGGTTTATGATAATAGTTTAATAGTCTAAGATTCTATTGGCCAACTAGGTCTGCATTGTTCCTGGGCACAGTAAGGTGAGGTGATTTTGCAGCTACTACCGCCCTCACATGGAGGATCCGGACAAAACGTAGGAGTAGATTCAATACAATTGAGAAGCCCTCCTGCAATGAATTTCAATTCTTTTTTGTTCAGCTTTTTACCGATTTGTGCAAGTGAATTTTTCATGTTTTTGATTTTTAGTGAGTTAGTTATTACGAATGTAATGAAAATAAATGAACGTATGTCACTTTTTGTAGAAAAAAATGGAATATTTTAATGAAACTTTAACGAATCCATACCTGAAAATACCTTAAGAGACGTTATCTTTAAAATATCAGGCTGGTGAATCTATAGAACTTTGTATATTTGAATTTTACAAATCATCTGCTATGGAAAAAATAGCACCTGCTTCACTGGAAGATTTCTACCGGGAAATGGCAGCCAAGCTGGGAAAAGACCTTGAAAGTATCTTCCCGAAAGGCCTTCATAAAGATATCGGACACTTCAACGTATTTGATATTGCCCAAACGATAGAGAAAGTGAAAGCTACATCCGAAATGCCTTATAACAGGAGAAAATATTATAAAATCAGTTTTATCAGGGGAAAAAACAGGGCTGAATATGCAGATAAAATAATTTCGATAAAGCAGAATGCCTTATTATTTGCGACTCCGAAAGTTCCGTATCACTGGATACCCGAAGATTCTGAACAGTCCGGGAGTTTCTGTGTATTTACAGAAGATTTCTTCATTAAAGACAAATCCTATTACCATCTGGAAGATCTGCCTATTTTCCAGCCGGGCGGGGTTCCTGTCTTTGAAATTGATGATGATCTTGCAGAAGAGATTGAAATCCTTTTTAAGAAAATAAAAAAAGAAATAGATTCAGATTACGTCTTTAAATATGACCTGATCAGAAACTATGTACTGGAACTGATTCATTATGGGCAGAAACTGCAGCCGGCAACCAGAATATCAGCATCCAATAATGCTTCAATGAGAGTGGTTTCCTTATTCATAGAGCTTTTGGAAAGGCAGTTTCCCATAGAGTCCTGGGAACAGAAGCTACAGCTCAGAACAGCCAAAGATTATGCAGAGCGGCTGGCAGTTCATGTGAATTACTTAAATAAAAAATTAAAAGAAAGCACCGGAAAAACAACTACAGAGCTTATCTCAGACCGCATCATCCAGGAAGCAAAAATACTCTTAAAACAGACGAAATGGAATGTTTCCGAAATATCCTATGCCTTGGGATTTGAAGAAATAGCCCACTTCTCCAACTTCTTTAAAAGAAAAACTTCCTTTACCCCTTTGGAATTCCGTTCATAAATTTGAATTTTGCAAATTTTAGATTGATTCAGGCAAATACTTCAGCGCCAAAATATCCCAACTTTGTATCATCAAAATAATCAAAATAAAAATGAACACAAAAACAAATATTGCCCTGGTAACAGGAGGGAACCGTGGATTGGGTAAAAATGCAGCCCTTAAAATTGCTCAGAAAGGATTAGACGTTATTATTACGTACAGAAGCAATAAAGAAGAAGCAGACGCTGTAGTGAGCGAAATCAAAGCAATGGGACAGAATGCGGTGGCTTTTCAGCTGGACACAAAAAATAGTAATAGCTTTGATGCCTTTGTAAAAGAAGTGACAGACCACATGCGGGAAAATACCGGCAGTCCTAATATTGATTTCCTTATCAACAACGCCGGAACAGCTTTATACTCACCCATTACCGAAGTCACAGAAGAACAGTTTGATGATATGGTAGACATCCATTTCAAAGGAGTCTTTTTCCTGACCCAGAAACTCCTGCCTTTCATCAATGACGGAGGAGGTATTGTAAATGTTTCTTCAGGCCTGGCAAGGTTCGCAACTCCGGGATCTTCAGTGTACGGATCTGTAAAAGCAGGAGTGGAAATGCTTACAAAATATATGGCTAAAGAATTGGGTACAAGAAAAATTAAAGCCAATGTGATTGCTCCCGGAGCGATAGAAACGGATTTCGGAGGCGGAAGAGTACGGGATAATGAAGAAATCAATGCAATGGTAGCGGGAGCTACAGCGTTGGGAAGAGTAGGATTGCCAGATGATATCGGTGGGGTAGTGGCATTCCTGTGTACAGAAGATGCAGGCTGGATCAATGGCCAGAGAATTGAAGTTTCCGGAGGAATGTTCCTGTAAGGGCTGATACCATCAATAAATCATTAAAATAAAAGAACCAACTTCTTTACAGGTTGGTTCTTTTTATTTATATCATTAAAGAGTAACGGTCCCAATAGGTTCCAGAGGCTCAATGGGTTCGATGGGCTCCAGCGGCTGGCATTGCTTCTCACGGCATTCATAGCCGTAGATTCTGCACTTTCCTGAAAAATCGGTACATGTTCTGATCATCGATCCTCCACTGATTGCTTTCAGTGCTTTCTTATTCAGTTTTTTTCCTTTATTCATAATATTGATTTTGGGATGAGCTATACAAGGATAGGGGGTACCTGGCATTCAGGTTCACCACAGTATTTTCCATACTCGGCACATTCTGTATATCCTGGAGGAATACATATTTTACGGCCTCCCTGGATGGTGTTCAATTGCTTTTTGTTCAGTTTTTTCCCTTGTGGTAAAATGTGATTTTTCATAATGGTATTGGTTTTTAAGTTTTTATATTATGGAAAAGGGGTTTTGCATTGAGGTTCCTCACAAAATCTGCCCCGGTCCATACATTCTCCAAATCCTGGATCATAGCATATCTTAAAACCGGACCCTTTCACTAAACTTAAGGCTGATCTGCCAAGCAGTTTGCCTTTTAAGAAAGATTTGTTTTTCATGGTTTTGATTTTTAATTAGTTAGTAAAACGAATATATGAAAAATATAACAATAAATCACTGGTTTAAGAAAAAAACACAATATTGATTTTGAGGTATCTGGATTTTAAGTACCGGATCATTATTTCTTTGAGGTAAAATTTAACCCTATATAAGCATAGTTTGATCAACAGGTAAGCTGCTGATCTGTAGTTTTCGGTAAAGTATTGAAGTTTAAACTTTCGAGAGGTTCTCAATTGCCTTCTCCAGGGTTTCCTGCTTTTTAGCAAAACACAGCCTGATCACATGTTCATTCAGTTTATTTTTATAAAATGAAGAGAAAGGAACACTGGCTACTTTGTGCTGAATGGTAAGTTCTCTGGCAAAATCAAAGTCATTCTGATCAGAAATCTTAGTGTATTTCACAGCCTGAAAATAAGTGCCTTCACAGTCCAGCAATTCAAAAGAAGTTCCGGAAAGCCCGTTTCTCAGGAAATCTCTTTTCTCCTGGAAAAATTGGTTCAGGTGGGTATAATGTTCGTCATTTTTCATATATTCTGCCAAAGCAAGCTGAATAGGAGTATTGACGCAGAAAACATTGAACTGATGCACCTTTCTGAATTCATCCGTTAAATTCTTCGGAGCTGCACAATAACCTACTTTCCAACCTGTAACGTGGAACAGTTTTCCGAAAGAAGCTACCAGCAGGCTTCTTTCTTTAAGTTCAGGATATTGGCAGATGCTTAAATGTTTTTTTCCGTCAAAAAGAATATTCTCATACACTTCATCACTTAGAATAAGGATGGAAGTTCCCTTAACAAGCTGAATGAGCTCCTTGATATCTTCCTCTTTCAGGATTCTTCCTGATGGGTTATTCGGATTATTAAGGATGATCATTTTGGTGTTTTTGGTGATAAGATTTTTAACTGCTTCCCAATCGATTGCATAATCCGGGGCTTTCATTTCAAAACGTTTGACAATTCCTCCGAAAAGCTCTACGGTAGGCTCATAACAATCATAAGCAGGTTCAAAAATGATGACTTCATCATCTTTTTTCACGAAAGCCGCAATTGCTGTAAATAAAGCCTGGGTGCCCCCTGCGGTTATGGTGATTTCAGTATCGGGATGATAAACCGCCTGATGACTGTTCTCAATTTTCCTTGCTATTTCTTCTTTTAAACCGATCATTCCTCCGAGTGGAGCATATTGATTGAATCCTTTTTTAATGAAATGATCCACATGGTTCAGTAGCTCTTCGTCAGGCATGAAATCTGGGAAACCCTGAGAAAGGTTGATCGCTTCATTCTCATTGGCAAGTTGGGTCATCTGGCTGAAAATAGTAGTTCCTACATTGGAAAGTTTAGATAAAGGAAGTTGTATCATGTGGAAAGTTTTTTGTGGTTCCAATTTAATGAATATTTAAAAAAAATAAGGTTGTTGATTAATAATTAGTTTGAAACTGATGTTGTAACGATATGGGATCAAAGTCTTAAATGCTTGATTGGCAAATTTTCAGAACTTAGAATGCCTTGGATTTTTTATAAGGTGTTTAAACAGAAGAATATTGTTTTTTCACGTTCAATGGAATAATTGTTTACATTATAGAATTTGTTTGATAATATTACCACATTGAGTGTGAAATGTTGAAAAAAACAGAGTGAAAAAATTCGGATAATTTTAGACAATTTCGTACTTTTGTATGTTTGCTGAAATCATATATGTCACAAGAAATAAATCCAACCTATTCAGAAGATAATATCAGAACCCTCGATTGGCAGGAACATATCCGTCTGCGTCCCGGCATGTACATCGGGAAGCTTGGTGACGGGTCTTCTGCTGATGACGGTATTTATATTCTGCTTAAAGAAATCCTGGATAACTCTATTGATGAGTTCAGGATGAGATCAGGTAAAAGAATCGAAATAAAACTTGACGATGGTAAAGTTACCATCCGGGATTTTGGACGTGGTATCCCGCTGGGAAAAGTGGTAGATGCCGTATCTAAAATGAATACCGGAGGTAAGTACGACAGTAAAGCGTTCAAAAAATCTGTGGGATTGAACGGGGTCGGTACCAAAGCAGTGAATGCACTTTCTGATTATTTCAGGGTGCGCTCTTTCCGTGACGGAAAGATGAAAGCTGCGGAATTCTCCCGTGGTCTTATCAAAGAAAATTTTGAAGAAAAAGATACTTCTGACAGAAACGGTACGGAAATCTCCTTCATTCCGGATGGGGAAATTTTCCTGCATTTCAAATACAGAAAGGAGTATATCGAGAGAATGCTCCGTAATTATGCTTACCTGAATCCGGGACTGAAAATTCTTTTCAACGGGGAAACCTATTTCTCTGAAAACGGTCTGAAAGATCTTTTGGAAGAAGAACTGGAAAGCGATATTCTGTATCCGATCATTCACCTGAAAGATGATGATATTGAAGTGGCCATTACCCATTCAGACAAGTCTCAGACAGAAACTTATTTTTCATTCGTAAACGGACAGAATACCACACAGGGAGGAACTCACCTGAATGCATTCCGTGAAGCGTATGTGAAAACAGTTCGTGAGTTTTTCAACAAAAGTTTTGATGCTTCCGATATCAGAAAATCGATTATTGCTGCTATTTCCATCAACGTTGAGGAACCTGTTTTCGAATCTCAGACCAAAACAAAACTGGGGTCTAATGATATGGGACCTAACGGACCTACGGTAAGAACTTTTATCATCGATTTCCTGAAAAGCAAACTTGACAATTTCCTGCACAAGAATCCGGAAATTGCAGAAGCCATCCAGAGAAAAATTTTAATTTCCGAAAGAGAAAGAAAAGAACTTTCAGGAATCCAGAAACTGGCAAGGGAAAGAGCCAAGAAGGTCTCTCTTCACAACAAAAAACTTCGTGACTGCCGTCAGCATTATAATGATCAGAAAGCAGAAAGAAAAGGGGATACCCAAATCTTCATTACCGAGGGAGATTCAGCATCCGGATCTATTACAAAATCCAGAGACGTGGAAACACAGGCTGTATTTTCACTGAAAGGTAAACCGCTGAACTGCTACGGGCTTACCAAGAAAGTAGTGTACGAAAATGAAGAATTCAACCTGCTTCAGGCTGCCTTAAATATTGAGGAAAGCTTGGAAGACCTGAGATACAACCAGGTGATCATTGCTACCGATGCCGATGTAGATGGGATGCACATTCGTCTGCTGATGATCACATTCTTCCTGCAGTTCTTCCCGGATCTGATCAAAAACGGGCACCTTTATATCCTGCAGACTCCATTATTCAGAGTCAGAAACAAAAAAGAAACAAGATACTGCTATTCAGAAGTTGAAAGAGTAAAAGCATTGAATGAGCTTGGGAAAAATCCTGAAATTACCCGATTCAAAGGGCTAGGGGAAATTTCTCCGGATGAATTCAAACACTTTATCGGTAAAGATATTCGTTTGGAGCCTGTAGTGGTAGGAAAAGACCAGACCATAGATCAGCTTCTGGAATTCTATATGGGGAAAAATACCCCGGACAGACAGACCTTTATTCTTGAAAACCTTGTGGTGGAAGATGATACCGATATCGATAAAAAACAAATACTGGATGAAGTAGAAACCGGTTAAAATACAGTAGTCGTGAAAATGACACAGATATAAAATTAAAAACACATTTTGGATGAAGTAAGAAAATTAAAAAAAACTTGCACCCCAAAAATCAAAAATGAGATTAAGTAACCGTAATAAAGCATCAGTATATAACTCTTTGAGCACTTTGCTTTTGATGATGGTAGTATTTGGAATATTGGTATTTATGGCCAATGAGTACAGATTCAATGCGCTAGGAAATGAAAGTTATTTATTGATTATTGTTCCTGTTTTTCTGCTGGTGATTTTTCACCTTAGCGGACGGCAGATATTCGAATATGACAGTGACGGAGAAGCTCTTAACTTTAAAAACAGGAATGTTATTCCTTTTTTAAGCAAGCCTCTTCATGACGAATTTCCGAAATATAAGCTGATAAAATATGATGTAATCAGTATGTTCTTTATCAAAAGACTATACATTACCGTTTCAAGTAAGAATAGTGGTTCTACCATGCTGAAGTATCAGATTTCTTATTTGACCAGAAAAGAAGTAAACGATTTAAAAATCTCTCTGAATAAAGTAGTAAAAACTAATAAAGAGAAAAACGATTAAAGAAACAGATGACGACAGAAGAATATTCGCATGAGGGAGAAAGCCTGAAGAAAGTTTCCGGTCTCTATAAAGACTGGTTTCTGGATTATGCTTCCTATGTAATTTTGGATAGGGCTATCCCTTCGGTGTATGACGGATTAAAGCCCGTTCAGCGAAGAATTATGCACTCTATGCGTGAACTGGAAGATGGCCGTTATAATAAGGTGGCCAATATCGTAGGAAATACGATGAAATATCACCCGCACGGGGATGCTTCCATTACAGATGCCATGGTGCAGATCGGGCAGAAAGAACTCCTGATAGATACCCAGGGAAACTGGGGAAATATCTACACCGGAGACTCTGCTGCTGCGGCAAGATATATTGAAGCAAGACTGACTCCGTTTGCCCTGGAAGTAGTTTTTAATCCAAAGACTACAGAATGGACAAAATCCTATGACGGAAGAAATAACGAGCCGATCGACTTACCTGTAAAATTTCCTTTGCTCCTTGCACAGGGAGTGGAAGGGATTGGGGTAGGACTTTCTACCAAAATAATGCCTCACAATTTCAATGAACTGATCAGTGCTTCCGTAGCGTATTTAAAAGGGAAAAAGTTTGAGCTGTTCCCGGATTTTCTGACAGCCGGTTATCTGGATGTCTCAGAATATAATGACGGGCACAGAGGCGGAAAGATAAGAGCAAGAGCCAAAATTACCCAGACCGATAAACATACGCTGGTGATTTCAGAGCTTCCGTATTCAAAAACGACCACGGACCTTATTGATTCGATCTTAAAGGCTAATGAAAAAGGAAAGATCAAGATCAAAAAGATTGAAGATAATACCTCAGATAAGGTTGAGATCCTGATCCACATCCATAATGATGTTTCTCCGGACAAGACCATTGATGCATTGTACGCATTCACAGACTGTCAGGTGACAATTTCCCCGAACGCCTGTGTGATCGTGGGAGACAAGCCGATGTTTATGAATGTTTCCGATATTCTGAAAATGAATACGGATCACACAGTTTCATTGCTGAAAAAAGAACTTGAAATTGAGCTTCATGAGCTTCAGGAAAGCTGGCATTTTTCTTCATTGGAAAGAATCTTCATCGAAAACAGAATCTATCATGACATTGAAGAGGTAAAAACCTGGGAAGATGTACTGAAAACCATTGATGCAGGACTGAAACCTCATACGGGCCACCTTTTAAGAGCAGTAACGGAAGAAGATATCCTGAAACTGACAGAGATCAGAATCAAAAGAATCTCAAGATTCGATTTAGATAAATTTAAAGAAAATATTGCTGCTCTGGAAGGCAAAATAGAACAGGTGAAATACAACCTGGCCAACCTGATTGCTTATGCTATCGATTATTATCTGAATATCCAGAAGAAATACGGCAAAGACAGACAGCGAAGAACAGAGCTTAGAATATTTGATACCATTGATGCGACAAAAGTAGCCGTAGCGAATGAAAAATTCTATGCCAATTTTGAAGAAGGTTTCATCGGAACTTCACTGAAAAAAGACCAGTATTTGTTTGACTGTTCTGATATTGATGATATCATTACATTCAGAAAAGACGGAAGCATGAAGGTGGTAAAAGTGGAGGCTAAAACATTTATCGGGAAAGATATTCTTCACGTTGCCGTATGGAAGAAAAATGATAAAAGAACCGTTTATAATATGATCTACCGCGAGGGTAGAGAAGGACCTTTTTATATGAAACGTTTCTCTGTAACAGGAGTAACAAGAAATACAGACTATCCGCTGGCTTCAGACAAAAAAGGCTCGGAAACATTATATTTTTCAGCAAATCCTAACGGAGAGGCAGAAACAGTGACGGTACTTTTAAAACCGAATCCGAGAATCCGTAAAAACAAAATGGAAGTGAATTTCTCTGAACTTGCGATCAAAGGAAGAGACTCCAAAGGAAACCTGGTGACCAAATATGCTGTAAAAAAAGTAGATCTGAAAGAAGAAGGTGTTTCTACACTGGCTCCGAGAAAGATCTGGTTTGATGATACGGTGAGAAGGCTGAATGCAGATGCAAGAGGTACCCTTCTGGGAAGCTTCAAAGGGGATGACAGAATACTGACCATTAATACCAATGGTGAAGTAAAACTGGTATCTTTTGATCTTGGAAACCGTTTTGATGATGAATACCTGGTATTGGAAAAATGGAAACCAGCACAACCTATTACCTGTATCTATTATGACGGGGAGAAGGACATTTACTTTATCAAGAGATTCCTGCTGGAAAATACCACGAATGTACAGACTTTTATGCCGTCTGAACATCCGAAATCATTCATTGAAAACGTAATCGTTGCCAATGATGCTACAGCAGAAATCATCTTTGCAAAAGATAAAGGCAAAGAACGTGAACCTGAAACCATCAATATCGATGAGTTCATTGCGGTAAAAGGAATCAAGGCGATCGGAAACCAGTTTACAAAATTCAAGGTAAAAGCGATAAACATTACCGTTCCCGAACCTGTGGAAGAAGAACCTGAGGTATATGAAGATCCTGAACCAACCGGTGACGGGGATGAAGACGGAGGAATCATCGGAGATCTGTTCCAGGGGGACGAATCAGAAAATTAAGAATAAAAAATTATGAGTATACCCGTTTTAGTCATTATTGCCGCAACCTGTATCTTCAGTTACAGGGGCTTCAATGACATGGCTTTATTTGAAAAATATAAATTCAATGTAGGGGCTATTGAAAACAGAAAAGAGTATATAAGACTGATCAGTTCAGGATTTCTGCATGCCGATTTTATGCACTTGTTCTTCAATATGCTTTCCTTATATTTCTTTCAGGCTGCCGTAACGGTCTTTTTTGGTAATATAGGTTTTCTGATCATTTACTTTGGTTCTATGATCCTTGGAAATCTTTTCAGCCTGATGATCTATAAAAAGCAGCCGTGGTATTCGGCCATCGGAGCGTCAGGAGCTGTGTCGGGAATCATATTTGCTTCCATAGCCATGGCACCCAATGAGATCAGTGTCAATTTTCTGCCGGGATGGCTTTTCGGAACTTTGTATTTCGGATATTCTGTTTATATGATGCTGAATCCGAAGCAATGGGACAATCTGGGGCATGCAGCACACCTGGGAGGTGCCTTTTTCGGGCTTGTTTACTCTATTGCACTGCATCCGCAACAGGCGATGAGCAATATCCTGTTTTTAGGAGCCATGTCACTTCCGTTGATTTACCTGGCGTATCAGATATTTGTCAGGAAGAAAATAAGATAAAAGTTAATTTTTAATTATAATATCAAAACCAATGAACACATCAGAATTCAACAGTTTCATCGTGATACTTATCTATGGTTCATTGGTTTTGCTGTCTTTACTGAAGCTGGCCAACCCTTTAAAGGTAAACAGGAAAGCCAATTTCTGGTTCGGGATATTCCTCTTCCTGTGGTCTACTTTCTGGATGGATGAGATTTTGCTTTTAGTTACAGGCTCACCCATAGAGTTTCATTCCTTACTTCCGATCCGGTTTATACAATTCCTTACGCCGCTTTTCTTTTACTTCAGTGTATTGTTTTACACCAATCCTTCTTTCAGATTCAAAATAACAGACCTTAAATTTCTGTTGTTTCCTGCTGCATTTCTGATCTGCCTGATATGTATTGCTCTAGGCATCGGGACTGTTTTTGGATCTTTGAGTATTATTCTGATCCTGATTCAGGCATTGTTTTATACAGGTCTGTCTTATATTACCATCAGAAAGCACCAGAAGAAGATTCAGCAGTTTTCTTCCAATACAGAAGGTATTGACCTGAACTGGCTGGAATATATTATCCTGATCCTTCTCACCGTGAATATCATCTATGTGATCTATAATCTGTTTTATGATCCGAAATCTTTGAACTTTTTTATCAATACGGTTTTTTTGCTGGTTATCTATTGTGTAGGATATTATTCACTGAAGCAGAAAGAAATCTATCCTCTGGAAGAAAAGCAAAGGGAAGAGCTGATCTCCATCAATGAAGATTCCGATCCGGAAGAAGTGAAAAAAAAGCTTATTTCAGATGAAGAACTGACCAAAATTAAAACAGCACTGGAAAATCTTATGGAAATCCGGAAACCTTACCTTGACAGCGAGCTGAACCTGATCAGGCTGGCCGAAATGTTATCCGTATCTACCCATCATCTGTCATATGTAATCAATACCGGTTTTGAAAAGAACTTTTTTCAATACGTTAATGAGTTCAGAGTTGAACAGGCCAAGAAACTGCTGAAAGAAACCAACAGTAAATTGTCCATTTTAGGAATTGCCTATGAATCCGGATTCAATTCCAAGACCTCTTTCAATACAACCTTTAAAAAACTGACCGGGCAGACTCCTTCCGAGTTCAGGAAATAGGTTCAACTTTATAAAGTTTTACTTTTTCATATTATAATTAGTTGATTTACAATGATATAATTTATTTTTGTTTTTAAATTGAAAATCAGTTCGTTCAGATAATCCGGAACATTAAAACCTCTTTTCCTCAATAGCTTTGTATCGTAAAATTTAAATTTATGGATACCAAAGAATCATACGCTGTGGTCACGGGAGCAAGCCAGGGTTTGGGAAAAGCATTTGCAGAAAACCTGGCGAAGAAAAATATCAATGTGATCCTGGTAAGCCTTCCGGATCAGAACCTGAAAGAACTTTCCCGGGAACTTGAAGACCATTACCATATAAAAACTCATTACTATGAAGTAGATCTTTCTGTGAAAGAAAATGTGATGAAACTTACGGAATGGCTTAATAAGTCTTTTGAAATTCATATCCTGATCAATAACGCAGGATTGGGAGGAACCAAGAAATTTACAGAAGCAACTTCGGATTACATCAATAGCATCTTACAGGTGAATGTGACGGCTACATCACTTATTACTCATCAGCTTTTACCCAACCTTTTAAGACAGCCCAAAGCTTTTATTTTAAATGTTTCGAGTATGGCAGCTTTTTCCCCGATAGGCTTTAAAACAGTATATCCTGCTTCCAAAACATTTATTCATTCTTTTTCCAGAGGTCTGCACGAAGAGTTGAAAGATACCAATGTTTTTGTAAGCGTTGTGAATCCCGGAGCTATGAAAACCAATACCGATGTCTGCAAAAGAATTGAAAAACAGGGATTCTGGGGAAGACTGACCCTTTTAAATCCTGATAAAGTGGCATCATACAGCATTCATCAGCTGTTCAAAAAAGATTCTGTCATCATGGTAAACCCGATAAGCTGGCTGGTAATGAAGATCTTACCGATATGGATCAAGCTTCCGTTGATGACGCAGGCCATTAAAAGAGAAATAGAGGCATAAAACGGTATTGTTGAGAAGGATGGTTGTATATTGCTTTGGGTAAAATTGGATACTGAATTTATGAAAAAAGTGTGTGTAACCGGTGCTACCGGACTTTTAGGAACTAATGTTATCATAAAATTATTACAAGATGGTTATTCTGTTATTGCTCTGGTGCGCAAGAAAAGCGGCTGGATGGGCGAAGAAAGCGAGAATCTGAAACTGGTTGAAACTGATTTTTCATCCGATCTTTCATCATTTCTCAGAGAGGTTGATTATTTCATTCATATTGCTGCGGAAACCCGTCAGGATCTGCTCAGTCATGAAGCGTATAAAAAGGTCAACTATGACCTGACAATGTACCTGTTTAAGCAGGCAGAGGCTGCAGGCATCAGGAAGTTTCTGTTTGTAAGCACAGCGAATACATTAGGCTACGGGAATACGGCTTTCTGGGGAACTGAAGACGCCCCACAGCTTTACCCTTTTACCCACTCGTTCTATGCCCAAACTAAACTGGAGGCCGAAGATGATCTTCTGGAACGGTATAAAAATATGGAGATTGTTATTTTGAATCCCACTTTTATGATCGGAGCTTATGATCATAAGCCCAGTTCAGGGAAGATTATTTTCTGGGCCTGGAAAAAGAAGTTTGTTTTCTATCCGAAAGGTGGCAAAAACTTTGTTCATGCAGAAGATGCTGCCCAGGGAGTTGTAAATGCGATCTTACATGGAAAAACCGGAGAAAAATATCTTCTGGCAAATGAAAACTTAACGTATAAAGAGTTTTTTAAAAAGATAAACAAAATTACAGGTCAGGCTCCGGTAATGATCCCGATTCCGGATAGAGTGCTGAGCTTTTTGGGATTGTTGGGTGATGGACTGAGAAAACTGAAGATCAGAACCAACCTTAGTACATCAAATATGAAAGCACTTCAGATCAATAATTATTATTCTAACCGGAAGTCTGCAGAACAACTGGAAGTTCAATATCAGCCTGTTGATAAGGCCATAGAAGATGCTATTGAATATTTTAATCAAAAAAATACTAATCCTTAAAATTAAAGCAAATGAAAGTAAAGGTTCTTCAGGAGTGATGAGGAGCTGAAATGTTCAGAGCTGAGTTTTCAATAAAAATCTGTTGTTTCCTTGTCATTTCCGGAATCTTGATGTATTGCCATTGTTTTTTATCTACTTTCAGTGTTTGAAATTCTCCAAAGCTTCTTCTAAAGTTCCCATAAAATTCACATGTTTTGTTTTATTACTTTCGAAAATAAAATCCTTCATACTCTTGCTTTCATATTTGCTGAAGTCGCCAATGATAGCCAGCGCTATACGGTAGTTTGAAAATTTCTGAAGAATTTCCCCGGCAATTCCGGTTTTCAGATCAAAGAATTCAGGGGTGATATTTTTTTCATGAAGGATAACTTTGTCGAATCTCTGGTAATAGACATTTCCCATAAGGTCCAGCCCGTCCTGTGCAGATTTAATAATGATTTCACCGGAAACGATTTCCGCTATTTTTATAGAATTGACCTCGTGTGATTTGATTTCCATGGTGTTTAGTGATTATTTATTTTTTTCCGTAGATAAACCTGTCATTTTCAGATAAGTCTTTCAGTAATTGAGCATCAGAGAAATCCTGATAAAGTTCCAGGGTTTCCGGGCCTAATTTCTGGTTGATTTCTAAAAAGAGAAGTCCACCGTTATTCAGATGTTTACGGGAATCTTCTGCAATTTTTCTGTAAAAGATCAGGGCATCGGCAGTAGGGGAGAAAAGGGCCATTTTAGGTTCAAATTCTTTCACAGAGTTCGCAATTTCAATTTCTTCTTCAATTCCTATATAAGGCGGGTTTGAAATAATGATGTCATATTTTTGCTGAAGTTCTAAATGAAGATAATCAGCATGGATGAAATTGACCGGCAGCTGATGATAATCTGCATTTTTTTTCGCAGTTTTCAGCGCTTTTTCAGAAAAATCAATGGATGAAACCTCCGCTTCCGGAAAATATTTTTTCAGAACCAATGGAATGACTCCGCTTCCGGTTCCGATATCAAGAATTTTTACAAATTGAGTGCTCTGTATTTTTTTAATCTCACGGATGGCTATTTCAAGCAATTCTTCCGTTTCCGGGCGGGGAATCAGTACATTTTCATCCACGAAGAACTTCATTCCGTAAAATTCTGTTTCGCCCAGAATCTGTAAATATGGTCTTCCGGTTTTTAATTCTGAAACGATCTGGGAAAATTTCTCCTCATTCTCTGAAGAAATTTCCTGATCTCCCAGCTGGCGTTGCTGAATGGTGTTTAATTTCAGGATATTTTCTGCAAAAATCTGAAAAATAAACGCATTTTCTGATGCTGTATAAAGGTCTGAAAGCTGAGTTGAAAAATTTGCTTTAAGTTCTGATATTGTCATTGTATTTAATAAAACATTTCTGTTTTCTTACTTTTTAATTCAATTTTATTTTCGCCGATCTGAAATTCATCCATTAAAGGAGAAGGTGTTTTTTGATTGATTTTTTCCTTCCAGCTTTTCGTTTTTACCGTATTTTTTTTATTGCAGTCTTCAGATGAATAGTCAAATACAGCATCTCCGGTAGACAGATTATAATCCAATGACTGGTAATAATCACATGGCGCTCCAACATTTACGGAAGCCCCAATCAGGTACCAATTGTTCTTCTGGAATCTGTATTTATGGCTGTAATGCCACTTTTGCCGGCTTCCTCCGAAATGATTAACGATAATGGTCTTGTTTTTAATACTCATGCCTTCATAAGGGTTACCCATCATTCCGCCATGTTGGGTAGACATAACAGGATTGGTTGACTGGTGCCATAAGATCCAGTTTTCACCCTCCTTTTTATAAACAGCCAGACTCTGAGCAAATCCCAAATCACCTTCCATAGGGGTTTCGTAGACACAAACCGCTTCATCTTCAGGACTGTTGTCCAGATTACCAAACTGTTTGTCTTTTAAAGTCCAGAACTTTGGTGTAAACTCTTCAATACTTTTTGCCTTCTTCAATGTGATTTCAGTATCGAAATTTCCACTTTTTACCGCATCCTGAAAGGCATCTATTGTATTCTGCTTTTCTCCGGACACCTTTGGAATGTCTGTTCTGATATTCTCCGCCTCCTTAGGAAATTCAGGCAGCGTAAAGCTTCTTGGCTTGGAATCAGGGGTGTAATATTTTATTTCACGATATGCGTAATCAATAAGCTTCTTTTTGCTGTCTGCACCTTCATCGGGATCTTGTCTGTAATGTTTTTTTGAGATCCAGTTTCCCTGTTGATCATACGTGTATTCATAAGTTTCAGCAGATAAAGGATGACCTGTATATTCTATGCTTTGCTCAAAAATGAGGTTGTTGTGATCATCATACTTACGGAGGGTTTTGGTAGACTTTTCTGTTCCAAGCATATGATATTGCTGTTCGGTACGCTCCCGGTAATCTTCAGAATAAGAGTACTCCGTTTTATTTTCCAGTGAATTATGATTGGCCAGCCAGATTTCTGAAAGCAGATAACCGTTTTTATCATAGCTGAAGGTCACATCCCGGTTTTTAATGACATAATCTTTACTGTCAATAGGTTTATACGTCCCATGTATCCATTGATAGCGATGAACTTTAGTCTGGTACAGCGGTGTTTTTTTAGTGAGAAAAGGAAATTCAAAAATATATTCTTCTTCAGGATTTGCTAACGAATCATAACTGTAGTCAATGATTTTAACCGTAGTTTTTTTGCCTTCTGAAGAATGGCTGTATTTTGTATATCCATCATAAATAAAAGCTTTCCTGTCATCTATCTTATAATCAATTTCTTCCTGAAGAATACTCTCTTTATCATAAAATAACCAGTTGTAGCTGTATATATTTTTCTCAGCTGCTTCTCTCAGAATAGGAAGTTTATTTCTGTAATGAAACTTTTCTGTCACCGGATCTGTGTTGCCTTTATAGTACTGTTTATACAGTTTTCTGCCGTCCGGAAGGTATTCCGTATAGGATTCCCGGGTATAGTAAAGCCCGTCACGATTTACAGGATTACGGCTCTTTTGTTCTGCTTTTTTAAACTCTGTAACAGAAAAAATGTTTTTAGATTCAAAGTTTATTGAATCTTCATAGGAGCTGTTAAAGGTATGATTGTCCAGAAATCCATTGATGGATATTTCTTTTTTCTGAGCATAGCTGATGATAAAACTCATCGAAAAAACAAGTTTTAATGCTTTGGGAAATACAATATTTCGGATTTCTGGAGTATTCATTTATCTGGTGAAAACAAGTTTTGAGTCCGTTGATTTTTCTTCATCAATTCTGTAACCTTCATAGTTGAATGCTTTTACATCATCCACGGTTTTAGCATTGGTTTCTGCGCAGAATCTTACGACAAGGCCTCTTGCATGCTTGGTATAGACTACGATCGTTTTCAGTTTGCCTTCTTTCAGCTCATAGAAATCAAAATCAATCACTTTATGGTTCAGTTTTTTCCGGTCAATTACTTTTCCGTACTCATTGCTCGCAAGGTGAAGAAGTATTTCTCCTTTTTTCATCTCTGAATTCAGCTGATCCGTAATCTTTTCTCTCCAGAATTCGTAAAGGTTTTTATATTGATCAAACTCAAAATGACGTCCCATTTCAAGTCTGTAAAGCATTACCTTGTCAGAAGGCTTCAGCAATCCGTACAATCCGGAAAGCATTCTGTAGTTTTTCTGCAGATAATCTACAGCATCTTTATCAAGCGTTTTTGCATCCAGACCTCTGTACACTTCACCTGCAAATGCATACAGGGCTGGTGCAGACTCTTTGGCCGTAGGTTTTGATTTCCATCTTTGATTTCTTTCCCAGTTTTCATCAGCCAGTTTGGGTGATATTTCCATCAGTTCGGAAAGATACTTCGGAGATTTTTCTTTTAAATAAGATTGTATAAATGCGGCGTCTTCAATGAATTTCGGAGTGGTAGATCTCAACAGATTTGTTGTATTTTCTACGTTCATTAATTTCGCAGGAGATGTTATAATTTTCATAATGTTAAAATACGGATAAATGTTTAATTCCGATAAAATTCATGGCCATCAGAGAGATAAAATCAATCATAAAATGGCAGATAATCAGAATTCTGATATTTGAATAAAGTTTATAAAATACGGCAAAAACGGTCCCGATAAAGAAAGGTATGACTACCTGGCCTACTGTTCCGTAAGTACTGTGAAGAATCCCGAATAACACTGCCGAGACAATGATTCCTAAAACCGGACTGTTGTATATTTTTTCAATCCTCGGTTGTATATAGCCCCGCATCAGAAGTTCTTCCACAACACCTGCTGTAAAACATGTAAAAATAATTAAAAAATAGTCATTTTTAAAAAGCGATGTGAGCTGAACAAGTTTATGGCTCGTCTGTTCATGTATTAAAAACTGCAGCAGGATATTCAGAAAAGTACCTCCAACTACACAGATAAGGTATAAACTGATAACCGATTTGATATAAAACACTATTGAATATTGTTTTTCCCTCTTTGCTAAAAAAGGCTGTTTTTCAAGGAATAGGTTGTACAGAAATACGGCAGCCAAAACCATCCAGATAGCTACTCTGCTAAGCAGAAAACTGTTGGGAGTAATACCTTTTATACCTGTAACAGTACTGACAACAGAGAAACCATAAAGCATCACTGCTGCCAAAAGTGTAAACGTAAGTAAAATGCCTACAGAATATTTCCCGTTAAGCCCCATCATTTAATCGTCAACTTTGAATGATGATTTAGATAATTCCTTTTCCCTGGCGGATCACCTCCGGTTCTCCCGAAGTAAGATCCACAATAGTAGAAGCTACATTATCACCATATCCCGAATCAATGACAATGTCTACCAGATGATCATATTTTTCTGCAATCAGCTCAGGGTCTGTAGAATATTCAATGATTTCATCATCATCCCTGATGGATGTAGAAGCGATAGGGTGGCCCAGTTTTTCAACGATAAGCTGTGGGATAGGGTGATCCGGAACACGGATACCAATTGTTTTATGACCTTTATATGCCAGCGGTAAGCTTTTATTGGCTTCAAGGATAAAAGTAAACGGACCCGGAAGGTGGCTTTTCAGAAATCTGAAAACTGAAGTTTCAATAGGTCTTGTAAAGTCAGAAAGATGACTCAGATCGTTACAGATGATTGAGAATTTGGACTTTTCAAGCTTCATTTTTTTCAGCTGGGCCAGTTTTTCCATGGCTTTTATATCAAAAATATTACAGCCCAGGGCATAGATCGTATCTGAAGGATAGATAATCAGCCCGCCATTATTTAATGTTTTAATGACTTCATTCACAAGATTTTCCTGTGGGTTGTCCGGATAAATTTTTAATATTTTTGCCATAAAACAAAGATACAAATAATAAAATAGTTTTCATAAAAGTCCCTTATTTAAAAGAAAAATTAGGATTTGTAAAAAATATTCGTACCTTTGCAATCCAATATCGCGGGATGGAGCAGTAGGTAGCTCGTCGGGCTCATAACCCGAAGGTCATCGGTTCGAGTCCGGTTCCCGCTACTAAGCAAGTGCTGTCGGTAAGCACTCTAAAAATACACCGCGGGATGGAGCAGTAGGTAGCTCGTCGGGCTCATAACCCGAAGGTCATCGGTTCGAGTCCGGTTCCCGCTACTAA
>NZ_JBQEOA010000001.1:822422-1080321 GCF_052044975.1 Chryseobacterium sp. 22458
ACCGCGGGATGGAGCAGTAGGTAGCTCGTCGGGCTCATAACCCGAAGGTCATCGGTTCGAGTCCGGTTCCCGCTACTCAACGAGAGAAGTAATGTCACATTACTTCTCTTTTTTATTTCTGTTGTTTCAAGCTTTGTTGATTTTGCTGACAATAAAGGTTGATGAATATCTCTGTCCATGTCATTGCGAGCAAAGCAAAGAAATCTCAATTTGACTGTAACTACAATAAAATTGAATATTGCTTTAGATTACCAGGAATCCACGAATAGAAACAGATTCATGAATTCGTGGCTAAAAAAGTCGTTTTTAATTTCCGGTACTGACTTTCCATTGTTGATAAGCACCTCTCATACAGTGTCCACAGGGACGGTAATTATTTTGGAGCGCTTCTGCTTCATCTGTAAAGAAAACTCTGTTTTCCTTTTTCATTCTTTTTCCTGATTTACAATTGAGTAAACCATAGATTTTCAGTTTTTTATTTCCACCCAATAGAATTTCCCGGTTGTGGATTTTACTTCTCAGATCTATGATGGATATTTGTGAATGGTGTATCATATTTTTAAAATAATGAGTAGAAGATTAGCTGGCTGCATCGTGAAAAATAATTCCCAGGGCATACCGGTTTCCCTTCTGTACTTCGCTTACTCCATGTTTCATATTGACTCTGTAGTATCCTTTGGCGCCTCTTTCAGGTTTAAAATTTGTAGTGAAAATAAGGGCATCACCCTTTTTAGGCTTTAAAACAATAGCTTTTGACTGTGCTCTGGGAACCTGTTGAGTAAGTACAAATTCTCCACCTGTGAAATCCTGATCAGGTTCACTGAGCATTAAAACAATCTGAATAGGAAAATACAGATCGCCATACAGATCCTGATGTAAAGTATTGAAACCTCCTTCATCATATTTTAAAATTAGAACGGTTGCTTTTTGCTGGCCACAAGCATTGCACTGTTGCAGAAAATCAGCGTGGTCTGATGGAAAGGAAGTATTGATGTGTAAGGCTTTAAACCAGGAATTGGCAATAGGTACCAGATATGGATAAACAGACGTTCTGATCTTCCGGATCAGGTCAGGTAAAGGATAATCAAAATATTTATATTCACCTAACCCGAATCTGTGACGGGCCATTACAACCGTTTTGCGGTACCGGGAATTATCGTCATAACCGGATTTTAATATTTCACATTCATGGTCTGACAGGATACCCGGAAGAACAGCATACCCATTCTGATGCATCTCCTCTGTAATATGTTGCCAGTCTGTACTTTCTATTTTTTTGATAATATCTGTCATTGTTTGTTTTTTATACAGCAAAGTTCTGTAGCTATGGAAAGATATACAATCCGAAACGTGCGGTATTTAACTATTGAGAAAGAAAGATTGTAATTGAAAGCTAAGGCAGAATATTTCGCCTATTGTATTGATTTGGATAATGTTTTATTAAACTTGAGGATGATTGATAGGTAGATACCTCCGATGAAGCTTTTGCTCAGTGCTGGACCATTGATATAACTCAAATCTGGATGATAAGACTATACCAGTTTAAAAATACTTTTGCAGTGTTAATTAAAATAAAGATAACGATGAATTACACAATTAAAAAAGCAAGCCTTGAGGATCTTAATGAAACAGCAGAACTGTTTAATCTTTACCGTGTTTTTTACAGACAGGAATCAGACGTTGAAAAAGGGAAAGCTTTTCTTAAAGAAAGATTTTTAAACAGTGAATCTGATATTTTTCTTGCCATAGCAGATGGAAAAGCTGTTGGCTTTGTACAGCTTTACAAACTGTTTCATTATACTAAACTACAAAAGCAATGGCTGCTAAGTGACCTTTTTGTACACCCAGATTACAGGGGAAAAGGACTTTCTGTAGCTTTGATTGACCGCAGTAAGCAATGGTGCGAAGAAACGGGAGCCTGCGGCCTGATGCTTGAAACGGAAAAGACCAATGATATAGGAAACACGTTATATCCCCGATGCGGATTTGAGTATGACGGATTGCACAATTACTACCACTGGTGGAAATAATAAAGGAAAACTGAAAACAAAATGTTGAGTCGAATTATTTCTACAGAAATCGTCATTTAATTCTACAGCGATTCTTTTACGGTACAAAAGCATAATTTTATTTTTGTACAGCTCCAGGGGTCATGGGTAGGACAGTTGGCCCTGTAGAGTGTTGCAAAAAAATCTCCGTCTAATTTTCTACTTTTTCCCCAAGTTTTATGATTAGTACCACAAAACTGCTTTTTCTGACGGAGATTTTTTGCTTTAGATTTATTCTTTTTCTACAGTGACACTCAAAAAAAAGATAAAAAAATCCCACTCTGAAAAAAAGTGGGATTTATTATTTTAAAGTTGAATATTATTGAGCCAGTTGAGCATAAGGAGTAAGCTTGTTGTCATCAGACATTGTCTGCCCCAAAAACTCTCTTTTCTGATCTGCCTTCATTCTTCCTGCAGCATCATTGGCATTAAAATAAGCTTCGCTTAGTTTTGTAGCAATATCAGCGGGCTTGAAATCAAACTTAGTATCACCCTCTACACCCAGATATCCGTTCTTTCTTGTAAGGTTGGTAATATAATTACTGTAATTGATGAAAGTATTTCTCAGATATTGAGTATGGTACTCCATACATTTTTTAGCTTTTTTCGAAGAATTGTTCAGGATACAGTTTTTCATATTGTTTCTGTACAGGAACCATTCAGATTCCAGAATACCATATTCTTTACCCAAAGCAACCTTTCCGTTTGTTACAATATTGTTATCAGCTTCCTTTGTAGAAATGGTCTGAAGGTGCTGAATAACCAATGGAACTGTAGCTTCAATTTTTGATTTTGTATCTTTCAGTATACTAAGGTCAGCAGCCGGAGAATTTTTTTTCTGTGCTGTAGTAACGTTAAAAATAAGCAGCAATAGTACAATCAGTAAGTTATATCTTTTCATGAGAAATTTTTAAAGCACTAAAATAAATATAATTTCCCGGTTAAAACAAATTTCATTTTGATTTTATTTAATAAAATTTAACATGTTTTAAGAATTTGAAGTAGAATCATTAATTTTTCTATGAATTAAGCAGATTTAAGTTGAGGCTCATTGTTTTTATTTAGCTAATTTTCAGTCTTTTATTAATTTACGTTGTTTTAAGAAATAACTGATTATTTTTTTAAGAATTTAAAATAAACTTTATCTAATTTTAAAATAAACGGTTGTGAGTTAAAATCGTTCACTTTCTACAGGGTATAGGACAATACAATCCAATTTATTTATGGATTACAGTTGGAAAGGACAGAATCAGAGTAAATGTAGATTATCCAATATCAAAAATCCATGTGTAAATATTTTCATTGGTACTTATATTCAGTTTCTTTCGGATTCTGTATTTCTTACTGACTACTGAATTCACCGTTACATTCTTATATTGAGCAATTTCCTTCGTTGATAAGTTCAGTTTGATTAATGCACAGTATTCTAAATCCGATTGGGTAAGCTGGGTATTAATATCCAGAAGCTGTTGATTGAACTTAGGAAATAACTTTGAGAACTTCAAATGAAAATATTTATCATTATTTTGTGCCAGGGTAATAAGCTCCTCCAGACTTTGGGTGTCTATACTGCTTTTGCGTTCAGAGCCCGGATCATTATTTTGTTCACTAAATATATCGGTATCTTCATTGGAGGTGGGTTCATCATTTTCAGATAATACAAGGTCCATGTTTTTATCCGTCTCATTATTGCTGTTGTTTTTCTTGCTGTAAAATCTATAGATGAAAAAGCCTGCTATCAGCAGCAAGAAAATGAGAACATATTTAAAGCTTTCATATTTTTTAAAGAAAGTATCTTCCTGAGCAGAATTTGCTTTATCAGCAATAAGAGAAGAATTTAGAATCTTTTTTTCAACAGTAGCGATACTGTCTGTTATCTTTTTTGCTTTTGTTGCAAAGAGAGCCTCATTTTTATAGTCCTGAAGACCAGAATAGGATTCTGCTTTCCCGGAGTAAATATCTTTTAATGATGCGGTGTAAATTTTATATTCTTTTGTTAAATTTTCAGATGCTTCAAAATACTCCAGAGCTTTTTCAAAGTTTTTTCTTTTATTTTCAATATTTCCTTTGATTATATAATGCGTAATAAAATCAGAGTGGTCCTTTTCATTTTTTAAATGTTCCTCAAACTTTGCAAGATAAATTTCTGCCTTCTGAAGTTCTCCCTGTGAATAATATTCATTGGCTAAATCCTGTGCAAAAGATGCCAGGTAAAAGTTTTTATAGGTGAATTTTGTATTAATTTTTTTAGATTCATTATATCCTTTTTGAAGATAGAAAATTGTTGAATCTTTTTTATCCGTATTACTTTCTTTTTTTATATTTCTCGCTAATGTTCTATAGACCGAAGATTTCAGTATAGGAATATTTTCTTTGGAAGCATGTATAAGACTGGCAAGGCATAGTGATAAAGCCTGCCTTGATTTTTTTGTATAGCCAATTTCTGTATAAACCATACCCTCACTCAGATAGAGTTGTGATAAGGCATCATATTTTTTAATAGTTTCAGCTAACGAAATTCCTTCCGAAATCTTCTTTAGAGCTTCTTCATACTGCTGTTCATTTATATAGACTTCAACCATCTTCAAGATGGCTTTTAGCATACCCTTTTCATTTTGAATTTCCTTTGAACGATAATAAACCTCCGTGCAGATACGCAGAATTTCCTTCGAACCTTTATCTAAATAGGCACTTTTACTTTGGGTGGTTTCAAATAAACTATCAATACTTTTTATTTGAGCAGTACTGGTTTGAGCATATATAAGATTACCCAACAGCACGAATAAAAAAAATATTTTAGCTCTCATGGCAAAGGCATTTATAAAACCTTAATTCGGAGTGCTTATAATGACATCCTGAATAATGAAGATCTTGTTCTATAAATTTAATACAAATAATTATAATATTTATAGAAAACTTTTCTTCCATTTCGCAACCGAATTTCTGCTTAGTTTAAAATGATTTGCCAGCTGAGTATTGTTCAGAGAATTTTTCTTCTGATATTCCAGAATGTCTTTTATGGTTTTTTCATCATAACAACGATGTTTTTGATTGATATTTTCATTATTTCCTGAAGTACCGAATATCATTTTATTCATTTTTATAACTTCCAGTGCAGATAAGCTGTCCTTTTGTAAAAGAGGAAAGTCCAGATTTTTTTTTTGTGGAAATTTAAGCTCAATGATATCATTGAAAATTTTGATGTAATCTGGTTTATTTAATTGCTCCTTAAGTATTTGTTCATCCATTTGTGTAAAGTGGTCTTGGGAATATTATATTCTTCTATAATTTGTTTTTTACTTTTTTGTCCGGAGTTTACGAGTTCTAATATAAATTCAATAATTTCCTTGGTATAAATATTCTTTCTGAAATTGGGAAGTGATGATATGGTATCAGCATTATTTTCTCTAATCATTTTGGATGGAGGTGAATAGAGTATCAGATATTGAGAGTAAATCCTGAAAAAATCATATTGGAGTAAAATGCTGAATTTCATAAGGAACTCCGTTCCGACATATTTTTCGGATAAGATATTTTCCAGTTCTCCATCAGAACATTTGAGAAATTTACAGATACGTTCGTTATCTATTTTGAGTTCTTCAATACGCTGACTGATAAGAGATCCTATATGGATGTTCTTAAAATTAAAAGACATGATATTGTGTTTTATTATTAAAAAGTTGTTTCTTTAGAGGGATTTTTTAAAAACCTGAGCAGATATTGCTCCTTTCCCCCAGTTGAAGTTATTATTGGCAGGATTTGAATCAAACATGTTAAAAATAAAGGTGACAGGTTGTGTTCCTAATACTTTTTCTATATAACCATTTAGACTATACGTTACCGTTTGGGGGGTTGAACTGCTGTTTACGATTGTTTCAGTATAGGTTGCCCCTACACTCACCATTGTATAGTAAGCGGTACCGCTGATAATTTGGGGTATTGTATATTTTCTTGATCCGCTTGCAGCCTCAATTCCGTTTTTAAGAAAACGAATCCCCATATATCCTCCAAAAGAACCAATAGAAGGATTGGTAAATCCCATCGGGGTTGAATAGGTTACGATCACCTGGGTAGTGGTTAAAGGAGGAATCGTGACTGTAACAGCCAATCCAAGAGCGATATTATTAATCGTGGTGGTGGAAGGAGAGCCGGAAACAGCCTGGGTAACGCTGTTTGTTGCTATGGAAGAATAAGCATTGTCAAGCTGATAATTATTGGTATTGCTGGGTGCAAAAGTCGTCCATTGTGCAGCAGCCGGGGTACCATAGTTAATATAAAACCCTTCCCCGTTTACCAGGGAGGAATTGGTATTATAAATTACCAACCCCTTGGCTGGGGATGCAATGGTGGTAATATCTGTTTCATTCTGTAAAGCAATTCTGGGAATGAGTAATCCCTTATCAGATGATTTGATATCCAGAATTGCTGACGGATCAGGATTGGATGTATTAATCCCTACGCTCCCTGTTTGTGAATATACACTGAAGCTACCGAATACTAATAATAATGCAATAATTTTCATAGGTGCTTTTTTTTACAAAGCTAAATTCAAAATCTGTATGAAGCGATAAACAAAGACTGTCGAAAGCTATCGAAAGCTATCGGAAATGATCAGAAATAAGGAGGATTTAAAAAGATCAGGCCATTTAATGTGTTTGTAGATTTTTTTGTTTTTACGAGATTTTTTTTCCGCAGATAATACAAGATTGTCAGTTGTTGCGTATCGATACCTTTTTGAGTTGGGTGGAATTTTAATCCTGTTTTTTTAAAAACAACTTATAAAAAACAAGGTTTGTTGGGTTTTTGATTGAATACGATAGTTTTCGATAGCTTTTGACAGCTTAAAAATTATTGTGTTTTAATGGTCTGCAATACTTTTGCATGTATAAAATTAATGCTCAATTTAAATGTTGGGTAATCATATTTTATACTGATTAATACCATTTTTCTTAAAAACAACATCCATATAAACTCAGGAAAACAATTATTAATTCATATGAATAATTTAATTAAAAATCACAGATGATGAAAAAACTAAGCTTTCATTTAATTCTTTTAAGCTCCCTTTATTTTGGACAAACAGGAAATGTAGGGATCAATACTGTAACACCCAAAAAAACACTGCATGTAAATGGCAGCCTGCAGGTTACTAATGAATTCAATGTAGGAGGGAGTGATACAACAGTAGGTTCTGCAGGATCGCCAGGACAAGTTTTGGTCTCTCAAGGGGCAGGAACACCTCCGGCCTGGAATACTTTACGCGAACTTAGCGGGCAGAGTTCTTTAGCCTTTAACATTTTTAGTACCGGAAAGAGTGTCAATGGCTCTACATCTTTTAATTCTATTCCGGGGTTGAATTATACCTATACGGCACCCGCTGATGGAGTTTTGCTTATCCAGGCTACTATTTATACAGCATTGGGGGAAAACTCAGGATCAGGAAGTCTTGTTTTTACTAATACTCAGATTGCCATAAGAGTTAATGGTACTGAAGCATTTTATGGGATGTCCACTCCAATAGGAAGTGCTAGCCCTCCAGCAGCCTTTAATCCAGAAACAACATTAGTTGTTGGTAAACTAAGCGTTATTAAAGGGCAGACTTATACCTTAGATGTTGTTGCAAAGGATTTTTATAAGTTTGGTGGTACTACAGGAGCATATGCTGGAACTTATACGTGGAATGCTTACTCTTCACAATCATCTATTATTGCAACACTAATTACTAATTAATCTGATCATTTAAAAACACAAATTTCATATAAGGAGGTACTTCTTACCTGATGAATACCTGAAGCTCTTGCTTCAGGTATTTTCATTTTAAGAGAAATATGTTGGGCTAAGAACTCAAAGATTCAAATCTTGGGATTTGATTAATTGTGATAGGTTTCGATAGATATTGATAGCTTACAAAATGCTTTAATTATTTGATTGCTAGTTATTTTTGCAGGATTAAAAATTAAAACAATGAGAAAAAAAATTTTACAAATGGCTTTATGTATTTTAGGAGCCTATTCTTTCGGGCAGGTGGGTATTAATACCATTACCCCAAATAGTACTTTAGCAATCAACGGATCTTTAGGAGCTGGCTATAAGGAAGTAACAACAACAGCTTACAATATTTTGGCTACTGATCATTATATTACTTATAATGGGGCTGCAAATACAACATTTACACTTCCGGTTATTGGAACAGGGCTTACAAGTTATACAGGAAGGATCTACAAAATCAAAAATATTTCTTCTTCCACCATTACGCTTCAGGCATCAAGCGGTAATACGTTGCGGATTGAGAATACACCAGTAACTTCTTTGGTGATTCCTGTGGGGGCTTATGCTGAGGTGGTGAACAACAGTAATATTACAGGAGGAACATGGGATTTGTCTTTTACAGTACTTCCTAAACCGAGTAATGTAGAGATTTATGGAGCGCAACTTTCAATTCCACCTCATGCAGGTGGAACAGTTGCTGACTGGGATAACCATGCTGATACAAGTTTTGATACAGGCTCGGGAACTGACAGATGGTGGGTTATTAGTAAGAATTCAATAAGTTATGAATTTTCATCCAACTATTCCAGAACAAGTAGAATGACCATTGTATATGAATACCAGGGAACTCCTTTTAATATCTCCAATATGTATCCTATTTTAACAGCAGGAAACAACTCAAGTTTTCCTGATATATTTACAGGATCATTTGTAAGTCTTGCCAATAATGGTACTGGTGGAAGAACCAGACTTACTGTTTCAGTTGCCCGTGCTGACTATACTGGAAACGATGGACTTAGTGACAGTAACTGGACAGGTACTTTCCTGCTAAACTTATTGCTGGCAAGAAAATATTAAATCCTTTGCAGACATATACTCTTATTGCTGTGGTTCTTATGGTTGCTTCACATTCTAGTAGTACAGGAAGCGGGCTTGTAACCTTTGCCTCTGTAAAAAGATTAAAATAAGGAAATTAAAAACACAAATTCCATATAAAAGAGGTCACTAGAACCTCATCAATGCCTGAAGTAATCTTCAGGTTTTTTATGAGATAAAAGTATCATTTTGTATTAATTACTTATATTTCCGGATCATATTTTCATTTCATTAACGTAAAAGAATGCAAAAATGAAAAAAGAAATTAAAAGATATCAGTTCAAAACAGATCTGCAGTTTGAGTTTGAAATTGTAAAATTACAGGATCTGTACCATACGAGTAAAAGAATTATGACGGTTCCCCACAGAACGAATTTCTATCATATTGTCTGGTTTAAGAACGGAGGATATAATCATCTGGTAGACTTTGAACCCGTAGAAATAGAATCCAACACCATTATATTTTTGAGCAGGCATAAGATTCATAGTTTTGATGAAAAAGTTAATCTTAATGGGTTGGCCATACTTTTTACCGATGATTTCTTTTGTAAAACGGAAGAACATTCCCGGTTTTTGAACAGTACAGCTTTGTTTAATGATTTATTGACACTTCCTCAAATAACAATCAATGAAGAAAGTATATTTACAGGAATTATTGAGCTGATGGAGAATGAGCTTTTACATCCGGCAGATCATTTTCAGCCGGAACTTTTAAGAAATTACCTGCACAGTTTTCTTCTTTTGGCAGAAAGAGAAAGGGAAAAAGAAGGATTCAGCGGACCGAAAAAAAGTGCGGACCTGGATTATGTGATTGTATTCAAAGATATGCTGGAAAAAAATTATACAAGGCTTAAACAGGTGAGCAGTTATGCTAAAGAAATTCATGTTACCGAAAAACGTTTAAACCAGGCTACGTCTAAAATACTGGGAAAGTCACCCAAAAAACTGATTGATGAAAGAGTGATGCTTGAAGCTAAAAGGCTTCTGATCTACACTACAGAAAGCGTAAAGGAAATTGGCTATAAGCTGGGTTTTGAGGAGCCTACCAACTTTATAAAATACTTCAGAAAACACAATACACAGACTCCCATTGAGTTCAGAGAAAAATTTTCCAATGATTAAAAGTATCATCTAAAAGACCATATCTACCTTTTGAGGAAACGGTGTTTACCAGATCTTTGCATTGTAAAATAAATGTCTGATTATGAAAAGAATAATTCTGTTTACAGCATTAAGTGCAGGGTTGGGAATAATATCCTGTAATCATGGAAATCAATTGAGTACTCAAACGAAAAAAAATAAAAATATGGAAGCATCAAACAAAGAAAAGGTGGTAGCCCTTTTAAAAAGTATTGAAACAGGTGCAAAAGAGCCTGTAGCTTATATTAATCCTGATCAATATGTTCAGCATAATTTGGGGATTGCCGATGGTTTGGCCGGTTTTGGAGAAGCATTACAACAACTGCCTCCTAACTCAGCAAAGGTAAATACAGTGCGTGCATTTCAGGATGGCGATTATGTATTTACCCATACGGAATATAATTTTTTTGGAGCTAAAATCGGTTTTGATATTTTCCGTTTTGAAAACGGTAAGATTGTTGAACACTGGGACAATCTTCAGGAAACTCCGTCAAAACCTAATCCCAGCGGACATACCATGATTGACGGAAGCACTGATGTAAAGGATCTTGAGAAAACAGAAGCCAATAAAGCTCTTGTAAAGCAGTTTGTTGAGGATATTCTTGTCAACGGTAAGATGGATAAGCTGGCAGGTTATTTTGATGGGGACAATTATATTCAGCACAATCCCGCTATTCCGGATAACCTTTCTGGTTTGGGTGCGGCATTGAAGGCTCTGGGAGAGCAGGGAATTTTCATGAAATACGATAAGATCCATAAGGTGCTTGGGCAGGGGAATTTTGTACTGGTGGTAAGTGAAGGACATTTCGGAAAAGACCATGATGCATTCTATGATCTGTTCCGTGTTGAAAATGGTAAGATAGCTGAACACTGGGATGTTATCGAGACTATTTTACCTCAGGAACAATGGAAAAACAGGAATGGTAAATTTTAAGCAATAGCTTACTCAATATTGGGTGTACAAGAAATAAAGTACACCTTTTTTATATACTTTAATTTCATAAGATTTTTTAAGTTCAAAAATTTTGCATCATACTAACAGTATACCTTATCAGCATCCGGTATTATGAAAAATCGGGTTTTTCGACAGGTTTCGACAGGTTTCGACAAATTTTGACAGGGTTTTTATTGGAGTTTACACTATGCCCAACAGTATATTTGCAAACCATAACTACAGATGGCATTGTCTTATTTTGCTGATTTTGTACAAGTTACATGACGGGCAGATAGTGAGCCAAATTATATTGTAGAATATTTAACAAGCACAAATGATGAAAAAAAACTTAATTATTGCAGCACTTGCAATGTCACCCTTTTCTTTGGGTCAAATTGGTATTGGGACCAGTACGGTAAATTCCAATATTATACTACAGGTTGAAAGCAATCCCCATACCGGCAGTACGTCATATGGGGGTATTTTATTTCCAAGAGTAGCTCTCACAGCTGCGAATGTTTTTGCTCCGGTTACCGGAACTCCAACTACCGGACTTATGGTGTATAATACTGCTGTAGGCGGAACAGGGAGTACTTTTGTATCACCGGGAGTCTATTTTTGGGATAACGTAAGATTGCTATGGAAAAGAATGTCGCAGACAGATGCTGATGATACCGCATTATTTTCCAATCAGGACACTTCTACAGATTTAAATGACGGAGTGAATTTTGCGGATCTTTTTGCCAACGTAAGATTCAATAATGATTCTGTGTTGTATCAGAAACTGGATAATACGACATTGAAAATTAATGAAGTAGGATATTATAAAGTTATTCTGAATCTTGACCTTACGAATAGGGACGGGGTTAATGATAACTTTGGGATCAGGCTTTTTATCAACGGGGTCAGTATCCCTGCAGACAGGTTTTATATACCGGGAAGAGCAACCGAAAATGCTTCGGTAGGCAAGTCTGTGGTGTTTTATATTCCTGTCAATATAGCAGGAAGTACGTTAAGGATTCAAGCATATGAAATAGATTCGGGTACTGAAGTGTACTTTAAAAACACAAATACATCAACAATATCAATACAAAGATTAAGATAACTATGAAAAAAATTTACATGGGTATATGTTTAGCCCTATGCTCAATTTTTAATTATGGGCAGGTGGGAATTAATACATCAACAATTAATGACGGGGTAGCTCTTCAGCTGGAGGCAACAGATAAAGGGGTCTTATTTCCACGGGTTGCACTGGTTTCACGAACTCTGACAAGCCCCTTAGCATCTACAATTCCTACCGGAACCATGGTCTTCAATACAGCCACCACGGGAGTATTTCCGAATACGATTACACAGGGACTTCATTGGTGGAGTGCTGAAGAGCAGCAGTGGACCAATATCAATACGAACATTGAAAATGTCATTGTAAAGTATACCAATACTGAAATGAGTACTAATTATAATACTACTTTTTGGCAGAATGCTAAGCTTTTCGGGAACAAGATTTTTAATGAAAGTACAGTGGTCTATTCAGTCAATGCTTTGAATAATACTGTAACGATCGGTAAGGCAGGGCTGTATTCTATCTCTGCATTATTATCCTTAAATAAACTGGATGGCGGGAGTGAAGGGGATGTTTCATTAAGTGCGAGGGTATATGTCAATGGAAGCCCCGTTGGCACTGAGCAGGTTATCAATTCTGATCACACATTAGGTGTAGATGATGGTAAGGGGCTGTTTTCCCACTCATTTACAGAGTATCTCGAACTTAATGATGGAGATATAGTAAGTGTCGGAATAAGAAAAACTATTGGAACATATTCCGGGAGTGATGGTTCTGCTCCGGTAAGTTTCAGTCAGAACGGTGAATCCAGTATTGTCATATCCCGTATTCGTTAAAATATTACTTTAAAATTAAACACAATGAAAAATATTTTTAAAATAATCGTTCTGGTTTTTAGCTATAGCATTTCCTTCGGGCAGGTGGGCATAGGTACGGTAAATCCTGTTTCGTCTTCTGTTTTAGATATAACTTCTCCCAATAAAGGAGTTCTTATCCCGAGAGTAACACTTTCAGCAACCAATAATAAACTTCCCCTGTCTGGAAATATACCTGACGGAACCATGGTATTTAACACCATAAAATCCGGAACAGGGCCAACAGCTGTTATTCCGGGAGTATATATTTGGGTCAATAATGAATGGGTATTTCCTGCTTCATTGGGTACCAAAACAACAGTAAAAGCTGTAAAGTTTAATAATCTTTCTTCGAGTACCACCAATTTCAATCCCCCTACAGTAGGCAGTCCGGTAAATATTGATGTTTTTGGTTCTGTGGTTTTTAATGATGATCCTTCGGTTTTTGAAAAGCTCAATAATTATCAGGTTCGTATTAATGCACCAGGTCTGTATCTGGTGAGTGCCAATCTTGCATTAAGGCAAAGTCCTGCAGTTGAAGAATCTGAGCTGCATGATTATATCCACTTCAACTTAGACGGGGTACTTGCCTCTTCCAATATCTCTACGGTTGTACCTCAATATAATCCTTCTGATATTAATATTAATGGAAGATTTGCATTTGGTTCTACATCGTATATCTACGCAAATGCAGGACAAATTTTAACCCTGCAGTCTACCAGGGGAGCAGCCGGAAGTAATTACAACGGAACCGTTATCTTTGATGCTGCGAGTCTTTCCAGCGTGACAATCATTAAGCTTCAGTAAAATAGATTAAACTGATTTATATTCAATTCTCAAAATACATTCAAGTATTTTCATGATAGCTGTGATCCTGAAAAGGTAATTCTTCAATGCTGTCTGAATCTGCTTCAGTTTTGGATAATCCTCCGCTGTTATTGATGGCGGAGGTTATTAATTTTTTTGCTGTTTTCATTTTTAAATAAAAACCAGTTTACTTTTAGCTGTTTTTTCACTTAATAATAAAATAGGTGCCCATTTAATTATATTTTAATTAATTTATTTAACTGATTTTCAATTAATTGACCTTTTGTATCGTTTTATCACTAAAAAAATAGTTGTTTGATTCATTTTTATTTCTACATTTGTATAACTAATTTCTTAGTGATATAGGAATTCATGGTCTCATATTACTATAATGATAAAAGAAACGGAATATGAAAATTCAGACATTAACGAAAGCAGAGGAACAGGTAATGCAGTATTTATGGAAAATAGAAAAGGGATTCCTGAAGGATGTTCTTGATCTTTTTCCTGAACCGAAACCGCACACCAATACTGTTTCTACCATCCTGAAAGTATTGAAGGATAAGGAATTTGTAGACTATCGTGTGCATGGAAGACAGCATGAGTATTTTCCGTTGGTATCCAAGGAACAGTATTCTGGAAAGACGATGAAAAGTCTTGTGAAAAACTATTTTAAAGGATCTTATAAAAGTGCTGTTTCATTTCTGGTAGAAAAAAATGAAATGACAGTGGAAGATCTTGAAATGCTATTGGACGAACTCAAAAACAAAGACTAAATACCCATGGAAGCAATACTTTTATACTTTGGAAAAACAATTTTATGTTCAGGTGTAATGTTTTTGTACTATCAGTTGTCTTTAAAAGACAAGACATTTCATCATTACAACAGATTTTATCTGCTGGCGGCCATATTGATATCATTATTGCTGCCTCTGATCAGAATAGATGATTTCACAATTGAAGTAAACAGTGATGTATATATGCTTCTTGACAGGATTCAGAATTTTAATACAGACAAAAAATTAGACAATGGTAACCTTTATTTTAACATTATTTTTTCAGCTCTGGGACTGGTTTCTTTCTATTTTTTAGGAAGATTGACCTACGGGATTTTTAAAATCCGCCAATTCAAAAAACAGTTTCAGAAAGAGAGTTTTGACGGGATCAATTTTTACCGTACAAACCTGACCGAAGCTCCGTTCTCTTACTTTAAAAACCTTTTCTGGAAGAATACAATCACATTGAATTCTGAGATCGGGAAACAGATTTTAAAGCACGAAATGGTTCATATTGAACAGAAGCATTCATTTGATAAGATCTTTATCGAAATCATTACCGCTGTTTTCTGGTTCAATCCGTTTTTTCATATCATTAAAAAAGAAATTAATCTAATCCATGAATATCTGGCTGATAAAAAAGCCGTAAAACATTCGGACACCAAAGCATTTGCGCAGATGCTTTTAGCAAGCCACTTTTCCGGAACACAGTTGCCTGCTGCCAGTCCGTTTCTAAGTTCAAACCTTAAAAAAAGACTTAAGATGTTACAGAAACCAAAAACCAAGTTCGGATATGCGCGAAGAATTTTTGCATTACCGGTTTTATTCTCAGTAGCCTTTGCTTATCTGGTAAATGCTAAAAACAGAGAAATTGAAGAGACCAATCTTTCTATTGAAAAAGCAGTTTCAGAAATTAAAAAAGATACTATAAGACCTGAGCAGAAAGCTCAAAAAGGAATCATAGAAGCCGGTGAGCCTTCATCTCCGGAGACAGAAGCAAAATTAGCTGCACTTGAGAAAAATATAAAAGAAAAAGAGACAGAGCTAAAGGGGCTGGATCCTGAAAGTGATGCTTTTAATAAGAAAATTGATGAGATAAGCAGTCTGGCTGCAGAAATAGGGTCAGTTGTTGCCAACATAGAAGTTGATAAACATTTCAACTCTCCTGAATGGAAAAACCAGATGAAGGAACTTGAAAATCTAGAGCCTCTTAATAAAAAAGAAATCCGAAGAATAAAAAGAGAAGCTGCAAAAGCCGGACGGGAGGCTGCAAAGATGGTTGGTAAACTACCGGTTCCTCCTGCGCCGCCTGCAGCTCCTGAAGAGCCCGAAGCTCCTAAAGTATTGTATTTTAACGATAATTTTGTAAATTACAGAGATCTGGGACCTAAAGAAAAAGAAAAGGTACGTAAAGCAATGAAGGAGGCTAAAAAAGCGATGCAGGAGAGCATGAAGGCCATGAAAGAAAGCCAAAAAGCTATGATGGCAGGTCAAATGGCAAGAATAGATGCTGACAAAGCCAGGATAGAAAGCGGGAGAATAAAAATTGACGTAGAAAAGATACGTAAAGATGCAGAAAAGGCAAGAATTGATGCACAAAAAATAGCCGCAGAAAGTATGAAAAGCCTTAAGGAAATTAATTTTTCCCAGTTGGGAAACTCGTCTAAGGTGATTGTAATGAATGCGGATTTCATTAAAAAAGACGGCAATGGAAATATTTCTATGGATGGGGTGAAAAAGTTCAATATAAGCAGTGGAGATGATGTCATGTACAAATATTATATTGACGGAAGGGAGGTTTCCAAAGATGATGTTAATCGCTTAAACCCTTCTGAAATTGCCAGAGTTATGGTCAATAATCAGAAAACCGGAGATTTTAAGAAAGGCGAGGTAAAAGTTGAAACAAAGAAATAAAGTTCCATCAGGCTTTGTCAATACAATACCGGCAAAGCCTTTTTTATAATAACACCTATGAAAAGTAAAGTCCTATTTTTTATGCTTCTGGGAATACTGACCAGTGCTCAGATCAACAGATTCTTTTATGAATATACATTTATCCCGGATTCCGGCAATAAGGAGGATGTGAAGAAAGAAATGATGCTGCTGGATATCAGTAAAGACGGATCAGATTATTACAGTCATGATAAATTTGTAGCAGATTCCCTGTCAAAAGCCGAACTTGAAAAACAACTGAAAGCAGGAGGCGGAAGTATAAGCATCAACAGAAGAGAAAAGCCCGGCCAGGTTTCATATAAAGTGACCAAGCAATACCCGGATTTTAAAACCTATCTTTTCAGAAGCATCTCAATGGACAAATACAAAATCAGAGAAGATAAAAAACCGGAATGGAAAATTCTGCCGGATAAACAGAAAATCGGAGAATATAATGCCCAGAAAGCGGTAGCCAGTGTGGGAGGAAGAGAATGGACGGCCTGGTTTACTACTGATATTCCTTTTCAGGATGGTCCGTATATTTTCTATGGCCTTCCGGGATTGATCGTAAAAATTGAAGATGCTACGGGATCTCATAAAATGACTCTGGCAGGCAATAAAAAAGTAAATACTCCTTACTCCAACGAAGACCTTCAGCTTCCCGATCATGTAAAAGTGCTTGGAGTAGGTGGAAAAGAGATTGAAGTAACGAAAGATCAGTTTAAAAAAGCATGGAAAGCCTATGTAAATGATCCCACCAAAAATATGCGGGAAATGATGATGAAAAACGGAGGTGAGAACAATACCAGAGTCGCCTTTAAAGTAAAAACCGCAGACGGAAAGGAAATTTCTGATCCCAGCCAGGTATTCCGTGAAATGGAAAAAAGAACGAAAGAGGCCCTTCAAAAAGATAACAATCCGATAGAACCGGATCTTGTAAACTAACATTATATATTTTCTAATACCGGCAGGGTGGCATAAGTGTCATCCTGTTTTTTATTCCGGAGAACAACAGGTTTGGGTCATTAAACTGATCAAAGTTTTTTTTCCTCTTTGAATCAACAATAAGTCAACAATAATCAGCGTTATATCTCATGACAGAAAAAGAAAAATGTGCAGCAGGCCTTTTATACAATGCCAACCATGATCAGGAGCTTATTCAGGAGCGGATACAGTGTAAAGATCTGTGCCAGGAATATAATCGGCTGAAAAATTCTGATATAGAAAACAGATACAGACTCCTTAAAAGCATTCTTGGAAGCCTAAAAGAAAATATCTGTATAGAACCCAGTTTCTGGTGTGATTACGGATACAATATTGAAGTAGGAGAGAATTTCTATGCCAATCACAACCTGGTTATTTTGGATTGTGCCAAAGTAAAGTTCGGTGATAATGTATTTATCGGTCCAAACTGCAGTTTCTATACCGCTGGACACCCCCTGGATGCCCAACAGAGAAATGAAGGTCTTGAGTATGCATATCCCATTATGATAGGTGACAATGTATGGCTGGGAGGAAATGTTGTCGTTCTTCCGGGTGTTTCTATAGGAAATAATTCAGTAATAGGAGCGGGAAGTGTGGTGACCAGAGATATTCCGGAAAACGTAGTTGCAGTAGGAAACCCGTGTAAGGTCGTTAAAAATATAACAGAATAGAAAAAAATAAAAACCTCATTACAAATAAAATCCCGGAACAATGTTCCGGGATTTTTTATATCTGAATTAAGAATCAGTGATTATGCTAATTTCTGGGAATCTGCAATAAACTGAGCCAATCCGCTGTCTGTTAATGGGTGCTTTAATAAGCTCAGGATCGGAGGAAGTGGAGATGTAATAACATCAGCTCCGATTTTAGCACAGTCGATGATGTGCATTGAGTGACGGATAGAAGCAGCTAAAATTTCAGTTTCAAACATATAGTTATCGAAAATTAATCTGATCTCCTGGATAAGGTTTAATCCGTCAGTAGAAATATCATCCAATCTTCCAAGGAACGGAGAAACGTAAGTAGCTCCTGCTTTAGCGGCTAAAAGAGCCTGTCCCGGAGAGAAAATAAGCGTACAGTTGGTTTTAATCCCTTTGTCTGAAAAATATTTTAAAGCTTTGATCCCGTCCTTGATCATTGGGATCTTTACAACGATATTAGGGTGAATAGCAGCCAATTCGTCTCCTTCTTTAATCATTTCTTCATACGTGGTAGAAAGAACTTCCGCAGAAATATCTCCGTCTACAAGTTCGCAGATCGTTTTGTAATGGTTTTTGATAGCTTCAGCTCCCTGAATACCTTCTTTAGCCATTAACGAAGGGTTGGTAGTTACCCCGTCTAAGATTCCAAGGTCTCTTGCTTCCTTGATTTGCTCTAAATTAGCTGTGTCAATAAAAAATTTCATTTTGATAAATAGATTTATTTCCGCAAAGATAAGCGAATTAATTGAGTTCTGGAATATAGCAGGAGAGTTTTCAGAGTTTGAGCGTATAGGGTACAGGTCACAGGTTTTGGGTCTCGTGATGGAAACTTTGAAGATTAAAAAGGGTTAAAAATTTCAGAATGAAGAAGAAATTTTAGTTTATCCGGAGCATACTCATTAGTTTTGTAACTGACAACTTACATCATGAAAAACAAAAACTTCACAGCAACCCTTGAAATTATCGGAATCAATCCTTTTGTCTTTGTTCCGGTAAATGTTTTGGATCAGATTTTTAAAGATTCAGGGAGAAACAAAAGCCCGGTTCCGGTAAGAGGTACGGTGAATGGGAAAGAATTTCAACAGAATCTGATGAAATATTTAGGAGAGTGGAGATTATATATTAATACGGTGATGCTGAAAAATTCACCTGAGAAGATAGGGGAAGTGATTGAAGTGATGCTGGAATATGATGATTCGGAAAGAATTCTTACGATTCATCCACAGCTGGAAAAAGCTATAAGAGAAAGCAGTCTCGCCACTGCCAATTTCGAAAAGCTTACTCCTTCAAGAAGGCATGAGCTGATCCGCTATATCAATAATCTGAAAACAGAAGCTGCTATTGAGCGGAATATTGATAAAATTATCCGGCATTTGCAGGGTGAAACAGATTTCTTCGGAAAGAAAATAGAATAAAAGTCAATAAAAAAACCGGAAAATTTCCGGTTTTTGTTGTTATGAATTTAAAGCTTTGCTGAGTTTTACAGCATCCTGATTGGTTGGATCATACTGAATAGACTTGGCAATATGCTCTTTTGCTTTGGCAGGATCACTTTGCTGTTCTGCAAAAGCAATATAGAAATAGGCGTAAGCCAGATTCTTTTTATTTTGTTCTACTTCTTCCGGTTTTACCGTCGCAATATACTTTTCATAAGCGATTTTTGCATTGGCATCATCTTTAGCAGACTGATAGGCATAAGCCTGGCTGTAATACGATGGAGCCCAGTCCGGAAGCAGTGCTGATATTTTTTTCCAGGTGTCAATAGCATTGGTCCAATCTGAAGCTTCCTGATAAGCTGCAGCCAGTTTTGCCAATGATTCTGTGTCTTTCGGGTTAGCCTCAATTTGTTTCTTAAGACCTTCAATTGTCGGATTACCTGTTTGGGTTACAGCAGCCGTAGTAGCTGTTTTATTTACAGTGTCTGTCTGAGTCGTTTGTGCGTTTGCAAAACTTGCAGCTCCTACAAGTGTTAAACCTAAAAATAGATTTTTAATATTAACGTTAGCCATTTTCATATTCTTATATTTAAAAATTCTTGAATTCTAAAATTCAATTATAATTCCAGAAAAGTCCAAATTTTAGAGGATTTAAGTTTTTTTAGAAAATATTAACGGGATCCGTACTTTTTTTAATGTAATTTTTGATTCGTTGAGTTCTGGGGTCTATCTTTGTATTTCAACTTTTGATCTACCCTATAATTTTATTGTATGAACATTATATTGGCCTCAACATCTACACTTTTCGGTGGAGAATATTTAGAATACCTAAGAGAAGAACTTATCCGCTTATATGCAGGAATTGACGAAATCGTTTTTATTCCTTTTGCAAGACCGGGCGGAATTTCCCATGATGATTACACAGCGAAAGCACGCTCTTTTTTCGAAACCATAAATATCAAAGTGAAAGGGCTTCATGAATTTGAAAATAAAACAGAGGCTTTACATCAGGCAAAAGGATATTTTACCGGTGGCGGAAATACATTTTTGCTGGTTAAAACATTGCACGAAGAAGGGCTGATGTCTGTTTTAAAAGAAAACGTAGAAAAAGGGAAACCTTACCTGGGATGCAGTGCAGGAAGTAATATCGGAGGGCAAAATATGAAAACCACGAATGATATGCCTATCGTTTATCCTCCAAGCTTCGATTGTATGGGATTGGTTCCGTTCAATCTCAATCCGCATTATCTTGATCCTAATCCGGATTTGAAACACAATGGAGAAACCAGAGAAACCCGTATCATGGAATTCCTTACCCAGAATGACATCAAGGTTGTAGGACTTAGAGAAGGAAACTGGATCAGGAGAATAGGGGACACCATTACCGTGGAAGGAAGCGAACTGACCAGGATATTTGAGAAAGATAAAGAACCTTACGAAATAGAAAGCGGAAGCCCACTATAATGAAGAAAGAAGATATTGACCGTTTTATAGAGCGTAATCTTAAGAATTTCTCTGTCAACAGTACGGGTTGGGAGGGAATTATCAGACAAATGCTGTTTGAATTTGCCATAGGAGGCTGGAATCTTGATCAAGACGTTTTTGGAAAGGAAGATTTCGGGGAGCTGTGCTGCAATATATATTCTGAAGATAAAAATCTGAATACTACACTTCAGAAGATTACAGAAAAATACTCGGAATTATCTCAGAAGACCTGTGAGATATGCGGCAGTGAAGGTAAAATGAGAACTGTGGATTCCTGGCAGACCACTTTATGCCTGAACCATTTTCTTGACCAAAAATCCGTGATAGAAATTGATGAGGAACTGAATGTAAAGTATAAGAAGAAAACCATCCTCAATATTAAAGATCTCGCTAAAGCAGAAGCAGAATCCGATCTTCAGGAATTAAAGCTTTACACAAAGGAACCTGTAAGCGCCGATGAGCCTTTCAGCTTTTCATGGCACGAGCCGAACTATTATCTGCTTTTGAAGACTCTTCCTTTGGACTTGTTTCAGCAGGATATTCAAAACGAAATTTCAGATTTGTTCCAGAGCCTGGAAAATTGTGAAATATGTGGTTACAAAGCACTTCATCATAAATATTGTTTACGTTGCGGTAACGAGCCATGGGGGGCAAGTCAGTTCCACAGAGATGATTATGAAGGAGAAACAGATTATATAAAGACCTGTCAGATAGATGCTTTTATAGACGAAAGCGATTATGAGAAGTATTTTAAATACGACCGTTCATTTGAGAGAGTTCCGGATCATAAGATCCTTTTTACTTCGGATGATCTGGAAGAATATGAATAGCTTTTATTTTAAGTATATTTGATTAGATTTTAAATATAAGTACGAAGAAATCGTTCATACGGATTGGCTTTGCGATAACAGAATGCAGGCCACTAATAAAGTTAAGAACCAAAAGACAAAGTAATGAAGAAAACACTTGCAGGATTCATCCTTTCCGTACAGGTTGTTTCTGCCCAGAATATCGCCCAGAAATTAGATAAGGTAACTAAAGACCTGATGGATTCTTCGGGAACCGTTTCCTCTAATCTGTCATTTTATGTTTCAGATGAAAATGGGAACTTTATTTATGAATATCAGGGAAACAAAGGGCTTTCTACAGCATCTACCCAGAAAATCTTTACTGCAGGAGCTGCCCTTGAAGTTCTGGGAAAAGAGTATACCTATACTACCACATCAAGCTATTCGGGAAGCATATCAGCGGGTACCTTGAGCGGTAACCTTTTTATCAGCTCCAATGGAGATCCTACCCTGGGAAGCTGGCGGTATGATGCCTATAAGCCCGAAAATTTTAAAAACAAGCTGATAGAAGCCGTAAAAAAATCAGGAATTACAAAAATATCGGGAGACCTGGTGATTGATGATTCGTATTTTGACCATCAGACAATTCCAGGAGGATGGCCATGGGATGATCTTGGTAATTATTACGGTGCAGGAGTCTGGGGAATCAACTGGAGGGAAAACCAGTTTGATATCAACATCAACGGAACTGATTTTAAAAGTTTTTCCTATCCTTTAGAAGGTGTACAATGGTTAAATGACCTGAAGACCGGTGGAAGCTCAGACCAGAGCCTGATCTTTACCGCCCCGCATTCTGATGTTGCCCTGATCAACGGGATGCTGCCGGCTGGGAAAACGGTGACGGTATCGGGGGCTACACCCAATCCGCCATTACAGCTGGCTGCAGAAGTAAAACAATGGCTGAAAGAATCCGGAATTGAACTTTCTGGGAAAGCAGTGACGAATTCTCAATTGGAAATAGAAGGGAAAAAAGCACTGGAAGCCCCGAAAAATAATATCATTCTTACCTACAAGTCTCCTACGCTGGATAAAATTGTTTACTGGTTTCTGAGAAAAAGTATCAACCTTTATGGGGAAACTTTAATCAAAACCTTAGGAAAAGAGAAAAAAGGAAATTCTAGCTTCAAAAGCGGAGTCTCTTATCTGAAAGAATTCTGGAAATCAAAAGGAATCAATCCGAATATGATCAACTTTGCAGACGGAAGCGGGCTCTCTCCACAGAATTACGCATCGGCAAAAGCTGAAGTACAGGCACTTTTATATGCTAAAAAGCAATCATGGTTTGAAGCGTACTATGACGGTTTTCCGGTGCAGGATAACGGAATGAAAATGAAGAGCGGTACTATGAGGGATACCAAATCTTTCGCAGGCTATCATACGGCAAAAGACGGTAAAAAATACGTGTTTTCAATTATTATCAACAACTATCAGGGAAGCGGCAATACAGAGCTGCAAAAGATCCTGAACGTTTTAAAATAAAATAACTTGAGGAAATCGATACTCACCAGGCTGAATAACTGGATCATTTTTGTTGTCATGACTACTTTGGTAATTGCCATTGTAGTGGCTTCCACATCGCTGATCAATTTCCTCAGAAAAGAAGAGATCAAAAGGATCAGTCTCCTTTCCAAGGCGATCAGGATACAACAGGAGGTCAAAACCCCGGATACGGATGTCCTGGATCTGCTTCCGGATATCCTTAATATTAATAATACCATTCCGTTTATTGTAACCGATAAATACAAAAACCCGATCCTAGACCTGGGGTATTACCGTAATATTCCTGAAAGCACAATAAAAGACCCTGAAAAACTTCAGGACCTGATGCGGAATATGGAAAAAAATTATGATCCCATAGAAATCAAGGTTCCCGATGGTAATAACCAGTTCGTATATTATGACAACTCACGACTGCTTAATAATCTTCGGTATTCACCCTATATTTTAGGACTGTTTATCCTGCTGTATTTTGGCTTTTCTTTCTGGTTTTTCAGAACAATAAAAAAAACAGATGAAGGATATCTCTGGGCAGGTTTGGCTAAAGAAACAGCCCACCAGATCGGGACCCCTCTTTCTTCAATGATAGGCTGGATGGAAATCATGAAACTGGATAATCCGGACTCTGAAGGAGTGCATGAGATTGAAAAAGACATTGAAAGACTGAGAACTATTTCTGAAAGATTTTCAAAAATAGGTTCTGTTCCTGAGCTCAATGATATGAACTTCAATGAAACGATTCAGGAAAATTTTGATTATTTAAAAACAAGAATATCAAGGAAGATCAATTTTACCCTGCATCTACCAACCTATACGCTTCTGGTTCCCCATAATAAAATCCTGATGAGCTGGGTGATCGAAAACCTTGTTAAAAATGCTGTGGATGCCATGAAAGGTGAGGGGACCATTGTGCTGTCTGTCTTTGAAAGAAACAAGAATATTCTGGTTGAGGTGAAAGATACGGGAAGCGGAATGACAAAACAGCAGGCCAGAAATGCTTTTAAACCCGGATATTCTACCAAAAAAAGAGGCTGGGGGCTGGGACTATCTTTAGCGAGAAGGGTCATTCATGAATACCATAACGGAGATATTAAAATTTCCCAGACAGAGGTAGGAAAGGGAAGTACATTCAGAATCACCATCAGAAAGGCTTAGGTGTCCGGAGGAAATCAAATCTGAATTTTAAGGAATAAAAAAAAGCGGAGAAATTGTTTCCCCGCTTTTCTGTTTATTTTTTACCGGTCAGCCACTGAGTCTGTAGCTTCAGTTCTGCCGGAGTAGGATTGGCCTTGAATACAGGCGTTTCCAATGTCATTTTATCAAGAATTGCCTTTCCTTTAAGGTTCATCTTCTCTTTCTTGCCGGCATTGTCTCTTAAGATCGTTACCGTAACTTCCTGCCCGTCTTTGATAGTATGGGTATAGCTAATGAAGTCCTGTATTTTTTTGATATCTACATTTTTTCCGTCCAGAGCAAGAACCTGGTCTGTGATTTTAAAGCCTATGCTTTTTGCAAAAGGAGAAAGTGCTGAGTTCTCATCAAAAGCAAATGCGTTGTTCTTTTCATCAAACCCGGTTTGGTTAGGATCTTTAATAAACCAGAAGATAGGATTACTTTCCTGTTTCTGAATATCAATTCCTACCATATTCAGATATTGAGCATAAGGAGTAGGCTGGTTTCCGGCAATATATTTATTGTAGAAATCTTTCACCTGCGAATATCCGGTTACTGCTACCAGCTCGTCAATCAGTTTATCATCTTTGAAAGGCTTGTTTTCGCCAAATCTTTGAGACAGCTTTCTGATCATATCACGATACCCCATTTCTCCGTTGGAAAGCTTTCTCAATTCGATGTCAAGACACATTGCCAGAAGAGCGCCTTTTTCATAAACGTTTCTGTACTGATCTTTGTAAGGCTCTTTCAATACATTTTTACTCATTACCGTGAACGGCATGGTATCATCATAATTCTTTGAGTTGGCAATTTTCTCACCAATTCTCTGAAGGAAATGTTCTTTATCTATAAGACCTTCCTGGATCTGGAACAGGTTCGCAAAATATTCCGTTCCGCCCTCGTACATCCACAGATGCTGAGACATCTTGGGATCCGCATAATCGAAGTAGTGAATCTCTTCAGAATGCGTTTTCAGAGGGTTCACAGTATGGAAGAACTCATGGGAAACCACATCCGTGATCGTGTTGTCAATAGCCTGCTTAGGCATACCTTCAGGAAGAACCACACTGGTAGACTCATGGTGCTCCAGAGCTCCGAATCCTTTGATCCTTGGTCCGTCACCTCCCGCAAGATAAAGCATGATGGCATATTTCTTATTGGTATTCATATCCCCCAGGAATTTCTTTTGGGCGATGACCATTTTTTCAAGATTATCTTTAAAATCTGCAGCCTTATATTTTCCTGTCGGGGAATATACGCCAAGTACAAGTTCCATTCCTCCTGCATTGAAGGTGATATAATCCGGCTTGGTATACATCAGCGGAGAATCAGTTACTTTCGCATAGTTGGCCAATGTGTAGGTGTCTGTAGATTCAGACTTATCCTGGTCTACCAAAGCGGTTGTACCATAGAAATCAGCAGGTTTCTGAACGATCAGCTGATAAGGAACATCCTGCATATTATCAATATACCCGATAAAACCATGGGTATTGATCATATATACTTTTCCCTGCTCAATATCTGTTCCTGACGGAGAAAATACTGCTTTATGCTTTGACGTATCCATTTCTTCGTCAAAACTGTCATTGACCAGATAAGAAATCTTGGTCAGATTCTGGGCGTTTTTCAATGAATAGGTATTGTCATTTACTTTGGTATAGGTAAGTTCTTTGCCTTTATTATCGTAGAATTTGATTCCTTCTATAAATCTTCCGTAGTCATCTTCAGAATAGGTGCCAGGAACCGTTTTTGGAAAGTGAAATTTGATATCACCGGATTTCATTTTCGGAAACTCCATAGTAACGGCAACCTTGTCATCTTTTACATTGACAAGATCAATCGTTGTTTTGATAGACTGTGCATTCGCCAGAAAAGCAGCGAAAAGTCCTAAACTAATTGCAATTTTTCTCATTAGGTTTAAAATCTTATAGTTAAATAGTTGCTTTTTTTTCCATTTTGTTACGAACCTGAGTATTAAACTTTTCTTAAAATTTTTGTAAAAAAAGCAAAAAGACAAATCTGTTCTATACAAATTTGTCTTGTTTTATTTATTGAACGTTCTTATAATGAATATAATAGTTCGGATTCCATTCAACCGGAGTATTTTTTTTCAGTTTCACGGTCTGCCAGCTTTCAGTTGGAGTTATTGTCTGATCACCATTGATGATTACCGGTAGTTTCAGGTTCTTTACAATATCCGTATAACGGAATTTCAGACTGTCTCCATTTTGAGTGTATTCAAGAGTCGGGATCTTTATTGTTCTCAGGTATTGGTCAAAAACACTTGAAAAATCAATTCCTGATTTTGAAGAAATATAATTTTCAACCTGCTGGGTAGTTACGGTCTGATGATAGAAATCTTTATTCAGCCCTCTTAAGATCTGTCTGAATTTTTCATCATTGTTGATGACCTGTCTTATAGTGTGGATCATATTGGCACCTTTAGGATACATATCGCCGCTGCCTTCATTTCTTACCCCGTATTTTCCGATAATAGGAACGTCATTGCTTATGATATTACGGATTCCGATGGCGTAAATATCTGCCGATTTTTTATCAAGGTATTTTTCTGTAAAAAGGACTTCTGAATAATTGGTAAAGCTTTCATGAATCCACATATCTGCCTGGTCTTTGGCTGTGATATTATTGGCAAACCATTCATGCCCGCTCTCATGAATAATGATAAAATCCCATTTCAGTCCCACTCCGGTTCCTGAGAGGTCTCTTCCGAGGTAGCCGTTCATATATTTGTTACCATAGGCCACATTGCTCTGGTGCTCCATTCCCAGGTAAGGGGAATCTACCAGTTTGTAAGAGTCTTCGTAGAAAGGGTAAGGACCGAACCAATACTCAAAAGCAGAAAGCATAGGTTTTACCTGCTCAAAATGCTTCTTCGCCTTATCTAAATTATAATCAAGCACCCAGTAATCCAGATCCAGTTTTCCTTTTTCTCCATCGAAGGTATCCTTAAAATTCACATACTTTCCGATATTCGGGATAATAGAGTAGGCATTGATCGGGTTTTTAACCTGCCATGTATAAGCCGTTTTACCTCCATCTGTTTTCTTATCGATCAGTCTTCCGTTTCCAACGCCAACAAGATCATTGGGAGTAATAATTTTCATGACAATACCATTGTCCGGTTCATCACTCCAGATATCTTTGGTAGGAAGCCAGACCGAAGCACCGATTCCTTCATCGGCAACACTCATCCACGGATTTCCTTTTTCATCTTCAGTGAAAACCCACCCGCCATCCCATGGCGCTTTTTTAGCAATAGTAGGATTTCCGGAATAGGTAACATCAATGGTGTACTTTTCTCCCTTTTTAAACTTTTTACGAGTGGTAATGAAAATGAAATCACTATCCTGCTTATAATTGGCTATAGGAAAGCTTGCGATTATCTTATCCGCTTTCATAGGCTGCTGTAAATCAATCTGGAATGTAGGATTGGTAACATCTTTAATGATCTCAAAGCTTATTGTATTGATCCCTTTAATGCTTTTCTGCTTGAAATCAGGTTCCACGGAAAGGTCATATTTTTTAACATCCCAGAAATCACGGTATGAGGTATTGGAACCCTTCAGCGTGTCCTGTTTAGTAAAAACCTTGTCTTTTTCAAAAAACTGCCCGAAAACAAGTCCTGACGCAAATAAAAGTGTATATGATAGCTTTTTCATTTTTTAACTTTATTGAATAATCTTTTCAAAAATAGAAAATAAATTAATAGGCTGATGGCTAAAGAGTGAAAATTAACCCTGATTCTTCAATATCCATAAGAAAAACCTGCTGCCTATCAGATTTGAAAAATAAAAAAATGCTAACCCCCTTTGAGGTCAGCATTTGTATTTAGAATGATTTTGATTAAATATTGTAAGCTTATGATTCCTGCACAGCCGGAAGATTACCATTGCTCTTCTGTACTCTCTTATAAGTGAAAGTACACATCATGATACTGAATTCGTATAAGATAAGGAGCGGAAATGCTGCCATCAGCATACTTAAAACATCTGCCGGTGTAATAATAGCAGCTACCACCATAATCAGAACGATGGCGTGGCGACGGTATGTTTTCATAAAAGTAGGCGTCAGAATTCCGATGCTGGTAAGGAAATAGATCAGAATAGGGAAGAGGAAGATTACCCCCATACCCAAAACCACCTGTAAAAATAATGTGGTATAGTCACTTAAATCATAAAGCGGAACAATAATGTCTGAAATCTTAAAAATCACCCCGAAGTTAACGGCAAACGGAAGAATTAAAAAATACCCGCACAATACTCCTGTCATAAAAAGCATCCAGACTGCATTGATGATATAGATGGAATTCTTTTTCTCTCTCGGGTGTAAAGCAGGGCTGATAAAGCGCCATAATTCCCATACAATATAAGGAAATGCAGCTACCATCCCTCCGAAAATAGAAACAGCCATCATCACATTGAACTGCTGATATAATCTCTGTACACGAACCGGAAAGTCTTTTGGAAGGTGAATACTGTCTTCTCCCAAGATCATTCTCGAAAAATGATTGACAAGCCTGAACGTAGGAAAATCATTTCTTGTAGGGCCAAAAAAGATATGGTCCATGATCCAGTTGATATTGAAACCAACGGCAAAAGCAGCAATGATGATTGCAATAATAGAACGGATCAGGTGTCCTCTTAATTCTCCTATATGCCCAAGAAAGGACATGTCTTTACCATCACTCACAGAATAAAATTTTTAAAGCGCAAATTTATGAAATATTTGCTTAAATGCCTGATGTTTGAAATTTAAAATTATTGGATAACATATAATGTAAAGCGAGAAGAACGATAATATCAACAAATGCTATAAAAAACAGTTAAAAAACAGATCATTCAAAATTAAAAAATAGAATTGACCTCTTATATAATAAAATGCTGTCTCCTATTTACAATACAAACATAAGAGACAGCTTCGTTTTTTAAGGTTTAAATCCTTTATTTTTCAAGAATTTCCAATACTTTTTCTGCCACTGCAGCGCCGGATTGTGGGTTTTGTCCCGTCACCAGTTTTCCGTCAGCAACTGCAAAAGGAATAAAATCCTGATCAGCTTTTACATAATGAGCGCCTTTACTTTTCAGCACATCTTCAGTAAGAAAAGGAACGTGATCTGCCAGTTCTGCAGCAATTTCTTCTGAATTTGAAAAGCCTGTTACTGTTTTTCCTTTAATCAGACTTTCTCCGTTGGAAAGCGTAATGTTGAACAGACCTACAGCTCCGTGACAGACAGATGATACAATTCCTCCGTTTTCATAAATGTCACGGGCGATTTCCTGCAGTTCACTATTGTCTGGAAAATCCCAGATTACACCATGGCCTCCTGTATAATAAATCACATTATAATCTTTAGCATTGATATCTTTAGGCTCTAAAGTATTACCCAGCTTATTCCTGAACGTTTTATCAGCATAATATTTCCAGTCTGCGGGCTGCACAAACATTTGCAGGGAAACAGGATCGAGTGGAGTATAGCCTCCTTTCGGACTTACAAAATCAATTTCATACCCTTTTTCCTCCAGTTTTTCATAAAAATGAACCGCTTCACCCAGCCACAAACCAGTTGCTCTTTCCATCTCAGGATACTTTTCTACACTTGTCACTACAATTAATGCTTTCTTTTTCATTGGTATTGTTGTTTAAAATTATAGTACAAAGATTGGATTTTTAATGGAACTTTTATAAGGACATACCTCAAAAAAAAGATGTGACCCAGGTCACATCTTTATGAGTATAGTCTGCTTAATGTTTCTCTTGAAACGCCCAGATAACTTGCAATAAGCTGTTTGGGGATATGATCTGTAAAACCGGGATATTGTTTGATGAAATCTTCATAACGCTCCTTTGCAGATTTACTCATTAAAGAGAGGATTCTCTGTTGCAGAGCCACATACCCGAAATTAGACTTTACCCTGAAAAAATGTTCCATTACCGGAACTTTCTTGCAAAGGATATTCAGATCTTCATATGACAGTGCATATACTTCAGAATCTTCAATACAGTCTACGGCTAATGATGAGGTTTCCTGTTTAAAAAAGGCTGCAAAATCTGAAATCCACCAGTTGGAAGCTGCAAACTGAAGGATATGCTCTTTCCCGGAGCGGTCTATAATACTGCTTTTAAGAATGCCCTTTTCTATCAGGAAAATTTCATGTACAGGCTGATGCTCCTGGATCAGAAACTGCCTTTTCCTGAATTTCTTTTTCACAAAAAAACTTTGAATGATTTCAAATTCATCATCCGTAGGATTAATAATATCCTGAATATGTTTTTGTAAAAAATGGGGCATTTCAGAATTAGTTAATCCCTTCATCCAGCAGTTTGTGCAGATCTATGATCCCGAAATATTTCCCGTTTTCCGTCACTACAAGCTGTCCGATATTATTTTCTTTTAAGATTTTCATAGCTTCTTTGGCCAATGCTTCCTTCTCAATAGTTCTTGGATGGGCAGACATAATGTCCTTAGCCAGTACTTTACTGATGTCTTCTCCTTTCATCAGCATTCTTCTCAGGTCGCCGTCTGTGATAACCCCGATGATCTGGTTTTCATTGGTTACTACGGTAATCCCGTGGCTTGATGCACTGATGGAGATAATGACGTCTCTGATGGAAGAATCTTCCGTTACCTGAGGTTTCTGGGAAGAAAGGAACTGCTCTACTTTGGAAGTCAGGTTTTTTCCTAAGCTGCCTCCAGGGTGAAATTTAGCAAAATCATTAGCTTTGAAATCATTAAGTTCCATCAACGCTACTGCCAGAGCATCACCCAATGCCATTTGAATAGTTGTTGAACTGGTAGGGGCAAGTTTATTAGGACATGCTTCCACATCAACGTGAGTATCCAGAATCACTTCAGAGAATTCTGCAAGCTTGCTGTTTTTATTACCCGTCATTCCGATCAGGGCAGAAGAATAATCTTTTAAATAAGGAACCAGATTGGCAATTTCAGGAGAATTTCCGGAGTTGGAGATACACAGGACCACATCCTGTTTCTGAATCACACCCAGATCACCATGAATAGCTTCTGAAGCATGTAAAAACTGTGAAGGTGTACCTGTTGAATTTAATGTTGCTACAATTTTATTTCCTACATGGGCAGATTTGCCTATTCCTACAACGATGAGCTTACCTTTTGCTGAATGAATGATCTCTACAGCCTTGGCAAACCGGTCATCAATTCTGTTTTTTAATTTTTCTAATTCCGAAATTTCAATTTCCAATGTGCTTTTAGCAATTGATATAATGTTGGTTCTATCCATTTTATGACAATAAGGTATACAAAAAAGTTTTCAAAAAACGTTATATTTTAAAAACAATATTTAATATAAATTTTATTTTTTATAAATTCGTTCGCTTTTATTTTAAGCAGAAATTTTATAACTTTGGGTTAGATGCAAATTTAGCAATAGAAAATTAGATGAGCGCAAAAAAAGCCAATTTATCAGGCGAATTGAAAAAGTATTTTGGGTTTTCTACATTTAAGGGCCAGCAGGAACAGATCATAGACAACCTATTGAATGGGAAGGATATTTTTGTTCTGATGCCTACAGGAGGTGGAAAATCACTATGTTATCAGCTTCCGGCACTTATTTCGGAAGGTACGGCAATTGTCGTTTCGCCTTTAATAGCGTTGATGAAGAACCAGGTAGATGCAGTGAACGGCCTTTCATCTGACGATGGGGTAGCGCATGTATTGAATTCATCATTGAATAAGACGCAGACCAAGCAGGTTTTTGATGATATCAAAAGCGGTAAGACAAAGCTTCTGTATGTAGCTCCCGAATCATTGATCAAAGATGATTACCTGGACTTTTTGAAGGAAGTAAAGATATCCTTCTTTGCTATCGATGAAGCTCACTGTATTTCAGAATGGGGGCATGATTTCAGACCGGAATACAGAAATCTGAAACAGATCATAGATAAGATCGCTGATGTACCGGTGATTGCATTAACGGCCACAGCAACTCCTAAAGTACAGGATGATATCCAGAAAACGTTGGGAATGACAAATGCGCTGGTCTTTAAAGAAAGTTTCAACCGTCCCAACCTCTATTATGAAGTATGTCCTAAGATTAATGTAGATAAGGAAATCGTTAAGTTTATCAATCAGCATAAAGGAAAATCAGGAATTGTATACTGTCTGAGCAGAAGAAAGGTGGAAGAATTTGCCCAGCTTTTGCAGGTGAACGGTATCAATGCACTTCCTTATCATGCCGGTCTTGACCAGAAAATAAGGGTTGCCAATCAGGACAAATTTCTGATGGAAGAAGTAGATGTGATTGTTGCTACGATTGCCTTCGGGATGGGAATTGACAAACCGGATGTCCGTTTTGTGATCCATTACGATTTCCCCAAATCGCTGGAAAGCTATTACCAGGAAACGGGAAGAGCTGGAAGAGATGGCGGCGAAGGCCATTGTCTGGCATTCTATGATCCGAAAGATATTGAAAAACTGGAAAAATTCCTGGCTCAGAAACCTGTTTCCGAAAGAGAAATCGGATTGCAGCTTCTGAATGAAGTGGTAGGCTATGCTGAAACCTCAATGAGCCGTAGACAATACATTTTATATTATTTTGGCGAAAGTTTCGATCCGGTAAACGGAGACGGGGCAAAGATGTGTGATAACTCATCCAATCCGCCCAAATTGAAAGATGCAACGGCTGATCTTAAAAAAGCTTTGGAACTGATCCGTGATACAGGAGAAAAGTTCAAGTCTAAAGATCTGATTTCTGTGATTGTGGGAAAAGAAACTGCAGTGACAAAATCTTATAAACTTGAGCAAAGTTCACATTTCGGATTCGGGAAAGAAGAAAAAGACAATTACTGGAAAACGATCCTGAGACAGGCAACCGTTCAGAATTTTTTACAGAAAGATATTGAGACATACGGCGTTCTGAAGATTACAGAGAAAGGAAAAAATGTATTAACCGGTAAATCCAAAGATACCTTCTTAATTGCGGAAGACAGAGAATTTGATCTTACCCAAGCGAAAGCAGACAGTGATCAGTTGCAACAACAGGCCGGAGGAGGTTTAGACCAGAAGCTGTTTAACCTATTAAAGGAATTAAGGAAAAAAGTAGCCAAAAAGCACGGAATTCCGCCTTACACCGTATTTATGGATCCGAGTCTGGAAGATATGACCGTTCAGTACCCGATTACAGTAGATGAAATCAACAAAATTTATGGAGTAGGAGAAGGAAAAGCCAAAAAATATGGTAAAGAATTCGCTGATTACATTAAAACCTATGTTGAAGACAACAATATAGAACGTACCCAGGATATGGTACTGAAACAGGTGGCCAACAAATCCAGTCACAAGGTTTTCATTATCCAAAGTACCGATAAGAAAATTGATCTTGAAGATATTGCAAGAGCCAAAAATCTTTCTATGGATGAACTTCTGAAAGAAATGGAAAGAATCGTTTACCAGGGAACAAAACTGAATATCGACTATTATATTGAAGACAATTTTGATGAAGATATTGTAGACGGCTTCATGGAATTCATGAATGAATCTGACAGTGACAGTATGAAGATTTTACTGGATGAATTTGGAGATGAGCTGTCTGATGAAGAAGTAAGAATGCTGAGAATTAAATTTATCAGCGACGTAGCCAACTAGTTTATATAGAAGAATAAAAAAATTAAAAAGAAGCTTTTCCATGGAAGAGCTTCTTTTTTATGAAATGCATTCTTAGCAACTATATTTTCACAAAGATAAAGCTTGGCAAATCAATTTTTCCACAAACATCTGCGTCATCTGCAAAATCAGCGAGCGATAAAAGTAGAGGCTCAGCATTTTTCCAGGCTGTAAGATTACTGTTCAATTTTGAAATTGCTTCGTTCTGCTCGTAATGACAAAAGGAATATTTGACTTATAACTAAACTTTTTAGTAACTTTAACTGATGAAAAAAATATCTGTCATATTTATTCTGCCGGACTTGGAAACCGGAGGCGCAGAAAGAATTGTTACCACTATAGCGAATCATCTTTCCAGGGATCGGTTTGAACCCAAGATTTTGCTGTTGCGTAAACAAGGCGGATATCTTAATTTTCTGAAAAAAGATGTCGAAATCATTGATATCAATACCGACAGGATCAGACATTCTCTGAAACCTATTTTAGGTGAAATCTACAGAAGAAAACCCGATATCGTATTTTCCGGTTTTGGAGAGGTGAATGCTTACTTATCGTTATTTATTAAGCTTTTCCCAAGGACTAAATTCATTGCAAGGGAAACCAATGTGGTTACCCAGCACGTGACCAGAAAAGAAATCAAATTCTTTTATAATTTCTATAATAACTATCAGAGGATCATTGCGCAAAGTGATGATATGATGAAAGACCTGATTGACAATTTCAACATTAAGAAGAAAAAAATTGTCAAGATCAATAACCCTGTAGATTTTGATTTTATTGATGATAAACTGGCCATTTCTCTTAAACCTGAATGCTACAAGTATAATTATAAAAATGTAGTTGCTATCGGCAATCTGTCTGCCAGAAAAGGCTTTGATAATCTGTTAAAGGTTTTTTCAAGGCTTAAAAATGAAAATATCCTGCTTCACATTTTAGGTGACGGAAAAGACAGGGATGTTTTATTTCAGACAAAAGAACTTCTGGGGCTTAAAAATGTGATTTTTCACGGAAGACAGGAGAATCCTTATCAGTTTCTGAAATATGCCGATCTTTTTATTCTTTCTTCACGGTATGAAGGCTTTCCGAATGTACTTTTAGAAGCCGGAGCCTGCGGAACTTATTCACTGGCGAATAACTGCCCGGGAGGGATCAACGAAATCATTCAGCATAATATAAACGGAGAGATTGCCAATATTGAAAATTATGAAGATTTTGCCCGTAAAATAATGGATGCCATGCACCAGAATTATAACCGGGAAGCAATAAAAAATTCCATTAAATCACGATTTTCAAAAAATATTATCCTTGATAAATATGAAAAAGTTTTGTTGGATCTGATCAAATAAGATGAATAAATTTGACGAATTAAAGCGGAACAGATATATAAAAAAGATGCATTCCAATGCTATTGCGATGGTGACCGGCCAGGTTGCCCTTCGTGAAGGATGTTTGAAAATGGGATATTTATATGATCAGGCTCATTATATTCAGCCGTTTGAAGATTTTGAGATCAGGATAATAGAAGATTTTTCTTCAGAAACCGGTTTTTTCCCTTTAAATAAGCGGAGAAATCTTTATAATAAGGAGTATTTATCAAGGCTGGATGACAGACTGGCAGTCATTGAAGAAAAATACACGGATCTGGTAATACAGAAATGCAGGGACATTATAGAACAGTTTCAGTATATAAAGGAAGTAATTTTGTAAGAGGCGTTATAAAGTACGCTATTAGAAAAAAGGACCTTGCTGCTTCCAAAAACAATGTTCTTGCGATACCATTATCTCTAAGGTTGGTTCATTTTTCTTATTTTTGTGCTTCAAACGAGGATACAATGAAAACGATTCCTAAAATAGGATGCGCTTGTGAAAAGCCGGACCACAATTATACTGAATACAGAAGTTCAGAATTAGGTATAGATCATACCAATGGAAGACATGGAGAAGTGACGATTCAGCAGTGCAAATTGTGCCAGAGAATATGGATTCATTATTTTGTGGAATATGAGCATTATTCCAAATCAGGAAGGTGGTACAAGGGAATTGTATCGAAAAAAGACCGTTCACAGATTACCCCGGAAAATGCGGTCGAATATCTGGAAAGCCTAGACTGGTATGTATATGGTGGATCATTTTTTGAAAGTACAGGCGAATTCGGACAGGGAGAATTGAATGTGTAATATTTAACTGATTTATAATATCAAATCCATGAAACCGCTTATCATTGTTATTTTTATTCTGAATTCCATTGTAATGACGGCTCAGCAGAAGACCATCTCAAGAAAAGAATTGTTAAAAACAGCTCTTGATCAGAAAGTGAAATCTACAGAGATTCAGGAAATAACAATGGCTGCCGGACAAGGAGCACCTGAACATCTGCACCCCTGCCCAGTTTTGGGAATCATCAATTCCGGTGAAGCTGTTTTTCAGATCGAAGGACAAGAGAAAGTAGTACTTCATGAAGGAGATGCTTTTTACGAACCTAAAAATGTGAAAATCCTTCATTTTGATAATGCATCCGCTGAAAAACCACTTGTGTTTACAGCAATCTACCTGAAGGAAGGGAATGAAGAAAATATCAGGTTCATAAAATAATACTTTTCATAAAAGTAAAGCATATAATTATCATTTTTAAAATTGATAAAACTCACTTTGGTGCTTGGTAATTTATATGTAAATTTGTGAGAATTAAGATAGATAATAATAAACAAATTCATACAATAACATGAGTCAATTCGATGTTACCGTAATAGGTTCCGGTCCTGGTGGTTATGTAGCTGCGATCCGTGCAGCACAGTTAGGTTTCAAAACAGCAATTATTGAAAAATATTCAACTTTAGGCGGAACTTGTCTTAACGTTGGATGTATTCCGTCAAAAGCACTTCTTGACAGCTCTGAACATTTCGAAAATGCAAAACACAATTTTGCAGGTCACGGAATCATCATCAACGAGCCGCAAGCGGATATCGCAAGAATGATCGAACGTAAAAACGAAGTGATCAAACAGAATACAGATGGAATCAGCTATCTGATGAACAAAAACCAGATCACGGTTTTTGAAGGAGTGGGAAGCTTTGAGTCTGCTACTCAGATCAAAATCACTAAAAATGACGGTTCTTCTGAAACGGTAGAATCTAAATATACAATCATTGCTACAGGTTCTAAACCTTCTACATTGCCTTTCATTACTTTAGATAAAGAAAGAGTGATCACTTCTACAGAAGCTTTAAACCTTAAAGAAATTCCTAAGCATTTAGTCGTAATCGGAGGTGGGGTAATCGGTCTTGAACTGGGTTCTGTATACTTAAGATTAGGTGCTCAGGTGACTGTAGTTGAATTTATGGATAAAATCATCCCTGGAATGGATGGAGCTTTAAGCAAAGAATTGACTAAAGTTCTTAAAAAACAAGGTATGAAGTTCATGCTTTCTACAGCAGTTTCAGCTGTTGAGAGAAACGGAGATACTGTAAAGATCACTGCTAAAGATAAAAAAGGAGAAGAAGTAACAGTAGAAGGAGATTACTGTTTGGTTTCTGTTGGTAGAAAACCTTATACAGACGGTCTTGGTCTTGAAAAAGCCGGAGTAGAACTGGATGAAAGAGGAAGAGTAAAAGTAAACGATCACCTTCAGACCAATGTTGCTAACATCTATGCAATCGGTGACGTAATCAAAGGAGCAATGCTTGCGCACAAAGCTGAAGAAGAAGGAGTTTTCGTTGCTGAAACATTAGCAGGACAAAAACCTCACATCAATTATAACCTGATTCCTGGCGTAGTTTATACATGGCCGGAAGTTGCAGGAGTTGGTAAAACTGAAGAGCAGCTTAAAGAAGAAGGAGTAGCTTATAAAGTAGGTTCTTTCCCAATGAGAGCTTTAGGGAGAAGCCGTGCAAGTGGTGATATCGATGGTCTTGTTAAGATTATTGCAGACGAAAAAACAGATGAAGTTTTAGGAATGCACATCGTAGGAGCCAGAGCTGCCGACCTTATCGCAGAAGGTGTTATTGCTATGGAATTCCGTGCAAGCGCTGAAGATATTGCAAGAAGCTCTCACGCTCACCCAACCTATGCAGAGGCTATCAAAGAAGCTGCATTGGATGCTACGGCAAAGAGACCTATTCATATGTAATATTTGATTAAAAGATTTAATCATTTAATATTAAAAAATTAAAGGCTGTTTCTTATTGAAGCAGCCTTTTTTGTACTGCTTTTGGCATGAAAATGGAGATGCTTTTGAAAATTTCATGTATGAAAAAGATTTTTATCAGTTGGATGCTTTTGGCGGGAATCAGTTCATGGGGACAGCAGGCAGGAAAAGCAGGAGAATTATTAAAAAATGAGGCTTCCATTACAGAAATGAGAACCTCTAAAAGCCCGGATGAAAGAAATAAAACTTTTGATCAGCCGAGATCTGGAAATAATACAACTCCTCAAAGAAGAGGAAATGAAAATAGAATAAAAAATCCTGATTATCAGTGGAACAGAAACTATGGATATGCCGAAGTGTTTCTGAGAATACCCGAGCAGGGATTCTTTACCGTGGAAGTTGGAGATCAGATGATGGCAAACGCCGCCGGAAAATACCGCTTTTTTGATTTGCAGTCGGGAAGAGTGCCTGTCTCTATCTATGAAAACGGTTTTTTAATTTACAGAACAACTTTAATGCTTCGTAATAACAGCAGAATGGTACTGGATTTCTTTACCAATGAAGGATTATATTTATTAGATTCCTATCCTGTAAAAGAACAATATGGGTTTAATGACTGGAATGACATCTGGAATAATCCATATGGGAATCATCCCGGAGATTGGTCGGATTCCGGAAATGTTATGAGTAATAATTCTTTCCGCCAGTTCTTTGATATGCTGCAGAGAAATGAAAAATTTGATGATGGTAAAATAGCTATGATCAAACAGCAAATGCGAAGTACTATGTTTACTGCTGTGCAAATAAGAGATTTGGTGAAGGTGCTTAGCTTTGATAATAATAAAATAGCAATGGCCAAGTCGATGTATCGTAATTGTGCCGATAAAGACAGGTACTTCGTCGTATACGATGCTTTTGATTTTGAAAGCAGCAAACGTGAAGTAATGGAGTATATTTCCCGATCGGAATAGACACAGTTTTTATTTTAAACATTACATCATCTTTACCCTGTCATAAAATTTAGATCCCTTCGGAGCAATATTGAACTGTACACCAAAAGTGATTCCTTTAAAATATTTTTCTCTGTGAATGGGAAAAGCATATCCCGTATTCAGAAACAGCGCATTGAATAACGAAATTCCGATCCTAGGCTCCAACGAATATTGATTGCCGGAAACCCCAAACATCACACCATTATTAACAAAGTTGATATTAGCTTCCGGAATAAACTTATCTGTCTCATTAATCCGGGTGTAAAGTACAGAAGGACCAATAATTAAGGATTTATAATTAGATTCCCCGATTCTGAACTCCAGGCCTGCCTGCAGAACATTCCTTCCGGTATAGCGGTAACCGATGTTAAGGGCTGTTTTATCCAACAGCTGTGCATAAGAGATCATGCTGAAAAGAAAGAAGGGGAGAACAAAATATTTTTTCATGGTATGGTATTTTATTCAAATGTACAGGTTTTAAAGGCTTTTTGAAAGATAAAATGATTCTTAAAAATATTCAATAGGTTAAAATCTTCAAATTTCCGTACCTTTGTCAGCTAATTTTATCATAATGCAACTCGGAAAAACTCAGAATTTACAAATTTCAGAAAAAATTAATTCAGGATGGATCTTAACAGATGAAGAATCCGGTGAAAAAGCTTTTCTTCCAAAAATCTTCATTCGTGAAGAGCAGGAAGTGGGTGAGTACGTTGAAGTTTTTGTATATCAGGACGATGATAAACTTAAGGCTACTACGGAAATTCCATTGGCTGAAGTAGGTGAATTCGCTGTCATGAGTTGTGTGCAGAGCCTTCCGAGCGGAGCATTTATGGACTGGGGAATTATTAAAGATCTATTTATCCCTTACAAACAGCAGAAAACCAAGATTATTGAAGGCAAAAGATATCTTGTTTACATTTATGTAGATGAGGATATGGAGCTGATCACAGGAACAACCAAGTTCAAGAGAAATCCTCAGTATCAGGATCTTCCTTTCAGAAAAGGAGATAAAGTAGATCTGATCATGATGAACGAAGGTGAGCTGGGCTGGAATGTGGTGATCAATAAGCAATATATTGGTTTGATTTACGCTTCTGATGTTTTCAAAAAGCTGTATCCTTTATCAGAGGAAAAAGGATACATCAAGGCAATCCGTGAAGACGGAAAAATAGATGTTTCACTACAGCCTGACGGCTTTGAAAATATCGACGAATTTAAACAGAAGATTCTGGATAAACTGGAAGAAAACTACGGGTTGCTGTATGTGTCTGATAAGTCTTCACCTGAAGAGATCAAAGATGAGCTTCAGATGAGCAAGAAAAACTTTAAAAAAGCAATCGGCGGACTTTATAAAGATAAGATCATCGATATTCTTGAAGATAAGATCAAATTATTATAAAAATAAAAACGGGCAGAAATTTCTGCCCGTTTTTTATTATCCCTGATCACGAGCCGGTTCTTTGCTGATCTGTCCACTTAAAGCTTTACCTCGACCTATAAATTCCACGTATATTTTTTATTGCGAGGTAGGTTGATGCATTCAATCATCAGGAACTTATTTCAAAAACATGATGCATATCATGATTTTTCTGTTTAATTTTTTTGTTTAACAATTTTGTCAAAAATATTTTTTACTATAAATTTGCACAAATTTGTTTAACAAAAATGTCAAATCAAGCAAAAAAAGACCAAACACAGGAATTGATCAAGGAGACAGCGAAGAATTTATTCTTTGTGAAAGGAAAATTTGATGCTACTACGCAGGAGATTGCCGATGAAGCGGGAGTGAACAGGACCCTTATTAATTATTATTTCCGTTCAAGAGATAAACTTATCCAGATCATCTTTGATGAAGCGCAAAGAGTAGAACAGGAAAAATCAAAGATCATTCAGAATGCTGATCTCCCTTTTAAAGAAAAGATTAGCAAGTTCATAGAAGGAAGCCTTGCCACAAGCCTTCAGTATCCCTATCTGGAGACCTATATCGTTTCGCAGATCAATAAGGGCACCTGCCATCAGAGAGAAATTGAAGAAGATATCCTCAACCAGATGTATAGCGATATTGAAAAAGAAATGGAATTGGGAAACATTGAAAAAATGGCTCCCGTTCAGTTTATCCTGAACATGGTTTCATTATTGGTTTTTCCGAGTGCTGTAAGACCACTGTTTATGGAGAATCTGATGATCAGTGATGAAGATTATGATAAGATTATTTCAGAAAGAAAAGAAATCATTATCAATATATTATTTAAAAATTAAAAAAGATTAAAGTATTTCTTACAATGATTCGTCATTTAGAAATAAAATAATGACTGAAAATTAAATAAAAAATAAACGAAGTATAAAATTATGAAAAGAAAACGTATAACTGCTAAAAAGCTAAAAATCGGGATAGCTGCAGCATTTATGATTTTCGGTTTTTCATCGGTGTCTGCCCAGCAGCAGGTTTCCCTTCAGGAAGCGATCAAACAGGCACTTCAGAATAAAGCAGAAGCTAAAAAGGCAGCTTTACAGATCAAAAAAGCCGAATATAAGATTGATGAGGCCAGAGCCGGAGCTCTTCCACAGATCAGTGCAACAGCCGGACTTACATACAACCCGGTTATCCAGGAATCTTTGCTTGAATTTGGTGGTGAAAGAATTAAAGCACAGCTTGGGCAGCCCTGGAGCTCAAGTGCTGTTGTTCAGCTTCAGCAGGCATTATTCGATCAGAGAGTATTTACAGGACTGAAAGCTGCAAAAACTACAAGAGAATTTTATGTACTGAATGCAGACCTTACCAACGAACAGATTATTGAAAATGTGGCAACTGCCTATTATCAGGTTTTTGTACAGGAAGAGAATCTTAAAACGGTAGAAGCGAGCTATGCCAATACCGAAAAAGTAAGAAATGTTATTAAAAGCCTTGTAGATAACGGATTGGCGAAATCAATCGATTTGGACCGTACCAATGTACAGCTTACTAATATCGGGTCAAACAAGCAGCAATTGATCAATTCAGTGGAACTTTCAAAGAATGCTTTGAAATTCTATATGGGAGTTCCTATCGGGACTGATATTGAGCTTGAAGAAAAGACAATTGAGCCAAAACCTGAACTGATTGCGAGTAATGTAAACCTTGAAAACCGTACAGAGCTTAAGGTTTTATCCAAAAACAGAGAACTTCTTCAGTTTAATAAAAAAGCTACAGAAGCCTACCTTTATCCTACCGTTAATCTTACCGCAAGTTATGGCTGGGCTGGTATGGGGAAAAAATTTCCTTTAACGAACGGACTGAATAACGGAGTGCTTTGGAGTGATTATTCAGCAATAGGCCTGAATGTGAATATTCCAATTTTTACAGGTGGTGCTACAAAAGCAAGAATTCAGCAGGCTGAAATTGATATCCAGGATATTGATCAGGATATTCAGAAAACACAGCTGAGCCTTGATCTGGATTATAAAAATGCCATTACCAATATGGAAAATGCCATTATCAATATCCAAAGTACAAAAGACAATGTAGAACTGGCTGAAAGAGTACAGAAAAATACCCAATCAAACTATCAATATGGTCTGGCAACACTTACAGAAGTACTGGATTCTGAAAATGCTTTAACACAGGCAAAACAGAACTATTCCAATGCATTACTGGATTACAAACAGGCTGAGATCAAACTGATAAAAGCTAAGGGTGAACTAAACACACTACAAAACTTATAATAAACGAAAATGAAAAAAACTTTAATATATATCATCGTAGCTGCTGTACTGGTAGGTTTAGCTGCTTACAAGATTGCCGGTAACAAAGAAAAGCAGACCCAGGAAGTAAAAGAAGTTGCCAAGCAGGTAGATAAGATCAACGTAAATATTGTAACGGTTACAAGAGAAAATATTGATACGGATTATTCTGCAAACGGAACTTTCCTTCCTAAACAGGAAATGAATCAGTCTTCAGAAATCTCAGGACGTATTGTCAATGTTTTGGTAAAAGAAGGATCCAGAGTAGGGGCAGGGCAGGTTTTGGCAACAATCAAAAGAGATGCAATTGAAGTTGACGTTACACAGGCGCAGAATAACCTTCAGAATGCGATCATTGATAACCAGCGTTATGAAAATGCATATAAAACCGGAGGAGTTACCAAACAACAGCTTGACAATTCAAGATTACAGCTTAAAAATATGCAGGCTGCCGTTAAAGCTCAGGGAGTAAAAGTAAATGATACAAGCATCCGTGCAGGAATCAGCGGTACAATCAACAAAAAGATGGTTGAGCCGGGAACTGTAGTTTCTCCGGGAACGGCAATGTTTGAAATCGTTAATATCAACAGCCTGAAACTTTCGGTATTAGTGGATGAAAGCCAGATCGGAAAAATTCAGCTGGGTCAGGAAGTTCCTATTAAAGTGAACGTTTTACCGGAAGATTCTTTCGTAGGTAGAATTACATTCATTGCTCCTAAAAGTGATGCCTCTTTGAATTTCCCTGTTGAAATCGAAGTTCAGAACAGAGGAAACCTAAAAGCAGGGATGTATGCAACGGCTAAATTCAGCACAAACCACGGTGCAGAAACGCAGAATATGCTGACAGTTCCTGCAGAAGCGTTTGTAAATGGAGTAAGTTCAGGGCAGCTATTCGTTGTTGAAAATGGAGTTGCCAAGCTGATCAAAGTAACTATTGGAAAAGTTTACGGAGACAAAGTACAGGTATTGAGCGGACTGAATGGTGGTGAACAAGTAGTAACCAGCGGACAGATCAACCTGGACAATGGATCTAAAGTGAACATTATAAAGTAGAAGATTTATGAAGTTAGCAGAAATATCGATCAAAAGACCTTCGTTGGTAATCGTATTATTTACGATTCTGACGTTGGGAGGTATCCTGAGTTATACACTCATGGGATACGAATTGATTCCGAAGTTTGAAACCAATATGGTAACCATTTCTACGGTATACCCTGGAGCTTCGCCTGCAGAGGTGGAAACCTCCGTAACCCGGAAGATTGAGGATGCCGTAGGGTCTTTGGAAAACGTAAAAAAAGTAGAATCTTCTTCATACGAAAGTTTATCGGTTATCATGGTTCAGCTGAACGACGGAGCCGATGTAGACTATGCTTTGAATGATGCGCAGAGAAAGGTAAATGCTATTCTGGCAGACCTTCCTGATGATGTAAAAGCACCGTCACTGAACAAATTCTCACTGGATGACCTTCCGATTATCACGATGAGTATTTCATCGGATAAACTGAACAGTAAGGATCTTTATGACTTACTGGATAAAAAGATAGAACCTATCTTTTCCCGTGTAAACGGTGTGGCACAGGTAGATCTTGTAGGTGGACAGGAAAGAGAAATTCAGGTGAACCTGGATGAGAAAAAATTACAGGGGTATGGGCTTTCAATAGGTGATGTACAACAGGCAATTCTTTCATCAAACCTTGATTTCCCTACAGGAAGTTTGAAAACGAGAACTACAAAATCTACAATCAGACTTTCAGGAAAGTATAAATCTACTGAGGAAATGAACAACCTTGTGGTTTCCAATAAAAATGGAGCACAGGTACGTTTATCTGATATTGCAACCGTTTTCGACTCTCAGAAAGACGTAGAAAAAGTAGCGAGATTCAACCAGTTTCCTACCATCCTGATGCAGGTGAAAAAGCAGTCTGACGCCAATGCGGTGGCTGTATCTGAAAGTGTTCAGAAAACCATCAAGACTGTAGAGGAAGCGTACAAAGTTCAGGGAGTAAAAGTAAAAATCGTAAACGATACGACTGAATTTACCCTTGAATCTGCCAACCACGTTATTTTCGACTTATTCTTAGCGATTATCCTCGTGGCAATTGTAATGCTACTATTCCTTCACAGTATCAGAAACGCATTTATCGTAATGGTTTCTATCCCGGCATCATTGGTAGCGGCATTCATTGGAATGAACCTGATGGGCTATACTTTGAACCTGATGAGTTTACTGGGACTGTCCCTTGTGGTAGGAATCCTGGTGGATGATGCGATCGTTGTACTGGAAAATATTTACCGTCACATGGAGATGGGTAAAAGCAAGATCAGAGCAGCTTATGACGGTGCCTCTGAGATCGGATTTACCGTTGCTGCGATTACCTTGGTAATTGTGGTGGTATTCTTACCGATTGCGATGAGCTCAGGGCTTGTAGCAAACATCCTGGCACAGTTCTGCGTCACGGTGGTTATTGCAACCTTATTATCCTTGCTGGCTTCATTTACCATCATTCCTTGGTTATCATCAAGATTTGGTAAACTTGAGCACCTGACCGGTAAAAACTGGTTCGAGAAATTCATCCTTTGGTTTGAAGGTTTAATTGACAGATTTACACACTGGGTTACAGACATCCTTGAATGGTGTCTTAAAACAACTTTAAGAAGAATTTCTACAGTTGTGATCACCTTCATTATTCTGATCAGTTCATTCTCTTTGGTAATCTTCGGATTCATCGGAGGTGAATTCTTCCCACCAATCGACCGTGGTCAGTTCCTGGTACAAATGGAGCTTTCAAAAGATGCAACCGTTGAAAAAACAAACCAGCTGACATTAGAAGTTGAAAAGTTTTTAAGAAACGATAAAGATGTTGTAGACCTTATTACAACAGTAGGACAGCAGTCTACAGGTTTTGGTGGAGCACAGGCAACAACATACCAGTCTGAAGTTCAGGTAAACTTAACAGACAAATCTGAACGTTCTGAAAGTACCAACATCAAAGCTGCAAAAGTAAAAAGAGCTTTAGAAGAGAAATTTACAGGAGTAGAGTTCAAAACAGCTCCAATCGGGATTATGGGTGCTGAGAATGCGCCGATCGAAATGGTAGTTACAGCTCCTGATAATGCAATTGCTGTAAAAGAGGCAACAAGAATTTTAGAATTGTTGAAAAAAGTTCCTGGAGCAGTAGATGCTGAATTGTCAACAGACTCTGGTAACCCGGAAGTACAGGTGACAATAGACAGAGATAAAATGGCTTCTTTAGGCTTAAACCTTTCAAGTGTAGGACAAACGATGCAGACTGCATTCAACGGAAACACAGACGGGAAATTCAGAGCCGGAGAATATGAATATGATATCAACATCCGTTTTGGGGATGTCAACAGACAATCTATTGATGATGTTAAAAACCTGATCTTTACAAACCCTCAGGGTCAGCAGGTTCGTCTGAGCCAGTTTGCTGAGGTAAAAATGGGTTCAGGGCCAAGTTTGCTTGAACGTAGAGATAAATCTCCTTCTGTAAAAGTAAGAGCTAAAGCAGTAGGTAGACCGGTAGGAGATGTAGCGAACGAATGGGCTGCTAAATTCATGAATGATAAAAAACCTGTGGGTGTAGATTACATCTGGAGTGGTGATATGGAAAACCAGCAGGAAGGTTTCGGTACTTTAGGAATTGCTTTATTGGCAGCTATCGTATTGGTATACCTGGTAATGGTATCATTATATGACAGTTTCGTATATCCATTCGTGGTATTGTTCTCTATTCCGCTGGCAATGATCGGGGTAATGGTAATTCTTGCCTTGACTGCGAATTCATTGAATATCTTTACAATGCTGGGGATGATCATGTTGATTGGTCTTGTTGCGAAGAATGCGATTATGATCGTAGACTTTACCAACGCAAGAAAAGAAGCGGGAGCAAGTACTCATGATGCATTGATTCAGGCCAACCACGCCCGTCTTCGTCCGATCCTGATGACAACTATTGCGATGATCTTCGGTATGTTACCGATTGCATTGGCAACAGGAGCCGGAGCAGAGATGAACAAAGGTCTTGCATGGGTAGTAATCGGTGGTCTGACATCGTCTCTATTCCTTACATTGATCATTGTACCGGTAGTATATTCATTATTTGATTCTATTCTGCGCAGAATGGGTAAAGATAATAAAGTAGACTACGAAGCTGAAATGAAGGCAGACTATGTACACAGAGAACTGAATGAAGACGGATTTACACCTAAGCATTTAGACAAATAAAATATCATATACCTTTAATTAATCGAAAGCGCCTCAGAATTTCTGAGGCGCTTTTTATTTTCATAACCGGATCTTATGTTTGTAATCATAAACAGATTCAGAAATAACCAATATTTTTGAGTTTAATAATTGTGTACTGCAATCTTCTATCTAAGCCGTTCCATATTCCTGGATGCGGCTTTTTCATTGCGATATGCTTATATTCCGGACTGGATTAAATTATGTAAGTTTGCAGCATCTAAGTTAAAAAAATAAAAATATGGAATTTTCACCATTCAATAAGGTTGTTAAGCTTTGTCTTCAGGGGATGAGTATGGAAGAACAAGGGCATCCTGAGGAAGCTTTACAGTTGTTTCAGCAAGGCTGGCAGGAAGCGACTGATGATCTTGAAAAATTTCTCACGGCTCATTACATATCCAGACATCAGAAAACGGTTTCAGACAGATTAAAATGGCTTGAAACCACATTGCAATTGGGCCAAAAAATAAATGATGATACGGTGAAGAGTGCTTTTCCTGCTATTTATCTGAACATCTCCAAATGCTATGAAGAGATGGGTGAAACAGAGAAAGCAAAAGATAACTTTGAACTGGCCATGCAATTGAAGAATCATCCCTCAGACAAAGGTCCCTTTTATCATGGTACAAAAGCAGATCTGAAAATTGGAGATTTACTGACGGCAGGAAGTAATTCCAACTATAAATCTGAACTCAGAATGAATCATATTTATTTTACAGCTTTAGTGAATGGTGCCGGTCTTGCTGCTGCTTTGGCAAAAGGAACCGGGCGTGAACGGGTGTACATCATTGAGCCTACAGGTTCTTATGAAAATGATCCCAATCTTACAGATAAAAAATTTCCGGGAAACCCAACCCGTTCCTATCGTTCCGAATCCCCATTGAAGATTATCGGGGAAGCAACAGACTGGCTGAGGCCAACCGCTGAAGAACTTCAAAAGTTTCAGGAAAAATTAAAAAATAGTGAAGGCGAGATCATTAATTAAAGGAAATTAAATTATCAAAAAGCAAAAAAGGACTTTCGGTGTTATGTGAAAGTCCTTTTTATTTTATGTAAAGAAAAAATTAATCTGCCATTGCTTCGCCAGACTTTCTATAAACGAAGTTTCCATAGATGTGTCTTCTTGCAAAACGGCTTGGTGAATCAGCATTGATCATTTTGATATAGGTATTTTTTGGAACACCGATATATTCATACATCATCCCATTCAAATGCTGAACAGTCAGAATAGATTTTTCAAGATAAAAATCCTGAATATTAGACTTTGTGATGGTTTCCGTATATTCTTCTTTGTATTTTTCCTGTGTTTCAGGATTAATGCTTACCAGAAAATGATAGGCTTCAATCACAGATTTACTTTTTTCTTCCGCTTCCAGTTTTCCGGCTTCATCATTGATGAATTTATCAGGATGCGTATCTTTCATCGCATTTCTGTAAATTGTTTTCAATTCTTTTAAAGTAACATTTTTGTCTACTCCAAGAAGGGTTCTGTGCTCACCAATTTTTTTCATATCTCTAATCCTTATTTTCGGGGTGCAAAATTAAGGAATTTAATTGGAATAACCGTAACGTATTCATTATTAATTTATTTGATAAGTTGCAGGATGCTGTCATGAGTATTCAACAAAGTAAAAACTACTGAAAAGACAGATCATAAGTCCATTTTTATTATACCTCATTAAGATTTGTATGTAAATTTCGTAAAAAACAATTATGAGTAATTTACTAATTAAAGAAACAGTTTCACAACTTTATTTATTAACTCCGGCTGAAATTTCAGACCTTAAGTCAGGAGTATATTCGGGGGTGTTATTATTGGGATATGATATGAAAGGAGATACCCCTGCTCCGATAGAATATTATTTAACCAATACCCCGGATGCACCGGATGATGGGAGCATTTTTAATGTAGACTACACAGATTCCATGGGTAACATGCAGAGCATAAAGTTGGAGCATCATTTCAAAGAGGGAGTTCATCCCATGTATTATGGAATAAATGGTACTGCTGACGATACTGATAAGGTAAATAAAATTTTTAATAAGTTCTCGAAAATATCCGGACAGGGATCCGGTAAAATGAAAATAGGTCGTGCCATTAATATACCTGATAACGGGATCTTGGAAGGATGTACCGTTTATATCACAAATTACCAAAACTGCTATATAGCCGCAGGGAATAATACGGTCGTAAGAGACAATACATTTCACGGAACAGGAGCTAAGCTGGTAAGTAACACAAACAGTAGCTGCTGTCTTTATTTTTGGCGTGTTCAGGATATTTTCGTCTCAGGAAATTCATTTTACAACTTTAAAGCATTGGATCATAATGCTGCATGTGGGATTATAACCATTCAGGAAACACAGGGAGCAAGAATTGAAAATAATTACTTTGATGATTCAAATTTCGGTTTTATAGATATCGGGGCAGGAACTATTAGCGGGAACTGTATTTTTACAAATAATACCAGTTATTCAAATTCAGATATTTTTATATCTCTTGCATCGGGTGGAAAAGATATTTTCTTTAATAATACTGATATCAATAAAATGTCTGATCATATTGTATCAGGAAATATTCACATCAAAAACAGATGGGCAACCAATTCTGACCCTCTGGGAAGACATGGGATATTAGTACATTATGCGGGAGGCATTAGCCGGATGATAGCCACCGGTAATATAATTGGCAATACAGCACGTCATGGGTTTTATCTTCGGGGAACCGATAATAAAGAAACCGTAGCTGGAACCGGCGATGATATTATATCAGGCAATACCATTCTTTATTGCGGGCGGGGAGATATTTCAAACTATTGTTCGGGGATAAAACTTGAAAATACATTGGGCGGTGTAGTATCTGATAATATTATATCATATTCCGGGTATGATCTCAATGGTACAAAAACAGGCACATATGAAGCTTTTGCCATTGAGTGTGTAAGAGGAATGAACAATATTGTTATAGAAGGTAACAAAATAGATCATTATCGTGACGGGGCCATACGTCTTTCAGTACAAAATTCTGACAGAGGAATATCCAATGTAAATGTATGCAATAACATTATCAACGGGGATGTCTCTGCAATATCTTTACATGCCTCAGCTCCCAATAATTATATTGAAAAAATAAACATATCGGGGAATATTGTAACCATTGATACAGGATCGTGTTTTTATACCGAAACCCAGTCCGATACTAAATGTATTGGTGGAATTTCAATAACCGACAATACATTTTCATCAACTGATAAAGCTCAGAATAATAGGGGCGTTTCTTTAGATATGTATGGACTTCTACTTTTGAAACCGTCTATCATGCATAACAAATTTATCAATTTAAATAAAGGAATTGTCTCTTTCAGAGAAGCAGGTAATAGTGTTGAAAATTTCCCTCATCGTACCTTCGGAATCATTAATACTGTTGATCATAATGAATTCAGAAATTGTAAACTTGCATTGGATATTTCAAGATGGGAGGCTCAGCGTTTGGCAATTGTCGGAATCAATAACCGTTTCAGTGATAATGAAGCTACAGGTATTACACATTCTCTTGATGTAAATATTGTAAACAGGGTGAACCTTGGCTATGTTTATGCTTACGATTCTGAACAAAATCCTTTGGTAAGAGTGATCGCAATGTGCCCGCTACCTTCCGGTACCAATAATTTAAATGTGAAAGGGGACATTGTAGATGTTTTTCAGCCTATTGAACATATGGGATGGATCTGTATAGATTCCACACTCAATACATGGAAAAAATTTGGTGTTATTGTACCTTAAGGTTCAAGCAAGATGGGCACGTAAATCAATAATCTGTTACGGGGTGTACTTTTTCATCCCGTAATTTTGATTATAAATCTGCTATCACCATACTTTTATATAAAGTAAACAGATGGTTTATCTTGCAGAATATCAATGCTTTTTGTTATGTTATAAAGTGAAATTTTCTAGGTCTGAAAACAAGTATAATTACTAAAATTTCAAAAAAAAAGCACCCAAACCGGATGCTATATACTCTTTATTTTATTCTTTACGGGACATCGCAATTCTTCTTCAGTTTCATGAAAATTCTGTCAAAATCCTTATAAGCCGTTTCCTCTTCTTCAGGTCTCTGTCTGAAGCTGCTGTTGGCACAGTTGTGGAAGCTTAGGCCAATCATATCGATCAGTGCATAATCTTCCCTTTGAGGATCATTCATTTTGGCATTGAAACGATTCATTACGCCTTGCGGATCAGCATTGTTTTTACTTTTAAGTTCTGTAAAAGCTTTCCATGAGGCAACCATTTTTTCTTTGTCCGGAGATGATATGGCATCAATAGATTTTCTGCATGTTTCATAAAATCTGCTGTTTTTAAGAGAGGATGGATCAGAAAAAGCAAGAATTTCTTCCTTATTCAGCTCATATTCATTTTCAAAAGTGCGAATGGCATTTTCATACAGTTTCTTCCAGACCGGAAGATCAATAACTTTAAGGCTGTAAAGCTCCTGTTTTTTCTCCTGATACTGTTTTTCCAGGTTTTCCAGATGAGCGTCTTTATTTTTACGGATGTCTTCAAGGCTGGAAAGTTTAAAAATAGGATTCGTGTCGAAATGGACTCCGTTAAATTTATATAAAAGTTTATTAACGCCATCTATTTCCTCTTTTTCATATTTGGTGGCGTCAAAGTATCCTTTGTTATCACAATTGAATGTCTGATAGCTGTACGGTGTCAGATTGGTGGTTTTTGAGGGAACTTTTTGTCCCGAAATACTAATAGATAAAGCCAGAGAAAGCCCGACCATCATTTTGTCCATGCACATAGTTGTAGAAAGAATCCGAATTTTCTAAAATTTCAGTGCAAAATTAAGGCTTTTAATTTGAAAATTAAAGAGATGTGTCAATTTTATGCAGTTATTTTTATCAATTAATGAGAATTTTTATTTTTTGCTTTAAACAGGAGGTTTATGATCAGTTTATGGCTGGTCGCAATCCCTTTTCAGATAGGTAAATACCTCATCGAAAGCTTTAAAAAGATCACCGTTTTCATCAGCCTTAGATCTGAAGCTATGATTCGCACAATTACTGAAAGCATTCATAAGATCCATAAGGGCATAATCATCCTTCCGCTGGTCATTCCATTTAGCATTAAAAGCTTCCTTTCTTTTTGAATGGGGTTCTTCATCATTTTTAGGTTCAGATAAACTCTTCCATACTGAATACATTCTCTGTTGATCTGTTGTAGTTATGGCATTTATATACTCTTTACAGGTATTATAAAAGGTACTTTTTTGAAGTGATTGAGGATCAGAATACCCCATAAGGATTTCTTTTCTGAGCTGATATTCATTTTCTAACAATTGAACAGCATCTGCATATTGCTTTTTCCATAAGGGGCGGTCTATTATTTTTAGAGTATTAAGTGTTCTTTTTCTCTGCTCATACTCTTTCTCTGCCTGTTGCAGAAGTGGAGAACTGTTATTACGCACTTTGTCAAATTTCACAGTATTGAAAACGGTAAGAGACGAAAACGGAGATCCGTTCAAAGAATGTACAAGTTGGTAAGTACCGTCTATTTCTTCTTTTTTGTATTTGGAAGAGTCAAAATATCCCTTTACATTACATCCAAAGGTCTGGTAATTGTACAGAACCAGTAGACTTTTCTTTGCAGGAGCTTTTTGAGCAGCCGCCATCATTGATAAAGCCAGAGAAAGTCCTGTAAATAATTTTTTCATATTGATTATGATTGAAGAATCTGTATTTTTTATTTCACGGTAAAATTAAAACTTAAAAACTACAAATCCGGCTATGGGTTGGCGTTATTTACTCACTGGTTTCGGGGATTTATAAGGGTTGCCGTTTGTTTTTCCTATTGTTTTTTATATTTTGCATGCCACATCGTATGAATCATGAATTTGTACAGGCAAACAGGAAATGTACGATTGAATTATAAAGCAAATATTAATAATGTACGATAAATTACAACAACTGTTTTACAGAGGAGATCTGGATCAGTGTATTGCAGAAGGGGAACTGTATTTATTATCTCATCCTGAAGATGAAGAGGTTTTATTTTTAATGGCAGTAGCTTATCATGATATTGTTTATTATGAAGGGCATGAAGAGATTTACGAAGCCATCAGAGATCATGTTGTTCCTTACCTTCGCAGAATCCTGCAGCTGAATCCCAACAATCAGAAAGCATTATACAATATTCTGAGCTACCCTTTAGAAAATGAATATACCCTGATGCAGATAGGCAGAAGCAAAAAACATGTTACTCATGAGAATAAAAATGAATTTATAAGCTATGCGGAACGTATGCTGGAAGATCCTGACTATGCGGGATATGGATATGATTTTCTGGTTAAAATATACGAATCACTGGAAGAGAACCAGGCCCTTCTGAACAGTCTTGAAGCCGGGATATATTATTTCCGGAAAGATGCTGATAACAGAGAGCAAAAAGATAAGAATATATCATTATTCTGGATCAAAAAGATCTATCTTCTGGATCGTGAAAAAAAGATTTCCGGAGAAGAGCTTGTTTCTGTTATTGAGCAGGAACATTCTTCATTTGTAAGCATAAATGAATATGATTTCATCAACCTTGCAGATATTGCCTATGAAAATAATGCTCCCGATCTCTCGCTGAAAATGATGCTCAAAGCAATTAAAGGATCAAATTCCGCTACATACATTCATGAAAAACTGGTGGAATGGCATCAGCGTTTTGCAGAACTTATTCAGAATGGATTCAGTAATCCCGACGTTTTCTACTATCAGCTGATCATTGAACGGAATTACAGCGATATGCTGAATATGGCTCCGGATTTCTATTATCATCATGCCCTTGAAGTTATCAACACCTACCCGGAACTTTTCTCAGGATATCATTTTGCCGGAACCTATCTGTACGAAAACGGACGTTATGCTGAAGCCATTCCTTTATTGGAAAAAGCCATTGCAATATCTTCAAATGCCACAGCCTGGAGACGAAAGGCAGAATCGGAATATCACCTGTATAAAACCGTTACAGCTGAAATTCCTGAGTTTGCGGATTATCCGGCAGACATCTATAACGAAGGCGTTTATATGAATGAATTTATAGATGAACTGGAGGATGACCATGACAAGCTTCCATGGATTGAAGTTAGCCGCAGAGTTTATGAGCAGGCCTATGAAGCCTTCCGTAGATATTTTGAAAAAGGAGAGTGGGAGAGCGATTATCACAATGATCTGCATACAAGGGCAATGTGCTGCAATAACCTGGCGATAAAATATTCTTTACTGGGCAATTATCAGGCTGCTGCTGAAACCGCTTCCGAAGGACTTAAATACTCTGAGTTTATGGAACTTCATCTGGTCCGGATTGACGCCTTACTGGATGATGGAAACTATGAGAAAGCAGAAGAGGCACTTACCACCTATTTCAGCCTTTACGGGGAATCCGAAGATTATTTTTACAAAAATCTATATTATAAGGCACGCCGGATTCAACTTCATGAATTGTTGGGAGCCGGGGATGTGTGTCAGGAAACTGAAGAGCTGCTTACCTATATCTATCAACACAACAAAGAAAATCCGGAAATTGATGATTATGATTACAGGGATTTGGAAGCCGGTAAAAATATATTGGAAGGCATTCTGTTTGAAGATTTGCAGACGAAAAATCTGGATACAAGAAGATCTTATTATGAACAGGTTGCGGAACGTTTTCCTCAGGAACCCAATCCTCAGTATGCCCTGATGCAGATTTACAATGAGGGGCAGAACCATGCAAAAGTAGCTTTAGCCGCTAAAAACTATCTCACTAATAAAAAAGAATTCCTTTTAGATGCTTTTGATAAAGCCAAAACCATTTATATGATCGTAAAAAGTGATTTTCTTCAGGGAAGTTACTCAGAAGCAGCTTCTGTATTCAGTCAATACGATGCTGAATGCGAGAAAGCAATGGATCCCGAAGATTATGTATTGTGGCTCAGCTATGGAATACGGGCTTATGAAAAACTGAAGAATAAAGATCAGACATTATTGCTGGCAGACAGATTTACAACCATCTATAATAGTGAAGAATGGGGCTATGATGATCTCATGGAAAGTGTTGAACTGGCAAAAGCCGTGGTATTCTATCAGGCTGGAAATTTAAAAGAAGCCCATATGATATTGGATCAGGTGCGTTCGGTTTCAGATTATGATCCTGTTGCTGATGAATATAAAGCTTCATGGAAGAAACCGGGACTGTTTTCCAAATTTGGTTTTTAACAATTTAAGAATAAAATATGGCACACCGTATTTACGTATATAATGTTGATTCAGAAACAGGAGAACAATATTCTCATTATCTGGGCGAATGGAATTATGAAATCCCCGAATTGTTTCTTCCGCTATTTTCCTGTGAGCCGAGATCGAAGGGAAAACTACTGTACTTTGATAAGATCAATGGCGTAGAAAGGCTGAAATCATTCTATCAGCTATTGGGTGAGCACTATCAGTTGCTTTATAAAAAGGTATATTACGAGCCCGTCAACAAAATGTTTGAGATGCTGGATGCTCTTCCTTATGATACTTTTGTGATAGATGCCTGGGATGTCTTCAATATGAATGAAGAAAAACACAGCGATCAGGCCAAAGACTGGGTGCTGGAGATCAAAGAAAAAAGCAGGCTGTATGATAAAGCGATATCTAAGCAGAATCTGGGATGGCTGGAAAAAGAAATCTTTGCCAGAAGTGGCTATGAATCCTTCCTGGATATGCTGCAGACAGACTGGGTAGAGTATGGTCTCGGCTATTGGAATGATGAGCTGTATAAAAATCCTACAGAAGCTTTTGAGGAAAACAGTCTTTGGGGATTAAAAGATAAAAAAGGAAATATAGTAATACCGGCCGTCTATGACGAAATATTTGCTTTTAATGAGGAAGGAATTGCTGTAGCACAGAAAAACGGTAAATTCGGATATCTGAATAATGACGGAAAAGTGCTTGTGGAATGTACCTATGATGAAGCCTTTGATTCTCTTTTTATAGAAAACAGAAATTATGGAATCATAGAAACAGATAGCAAAAGCGGGTTAATCGACATCTACACAGGAAAAACGGTTATTCCCTGTGAATATGATGAGCTGGAGTTGTTGTGGTACACCGGGCTTTTCAATGCTAAAAAAGAAGGGAAATATATTGTCATTGATATAGCGGGTAAACAGGTTATTGCCAATGAGTCGGAGGAGCCATTTGAACATGATTATTCCGGTTTTCTGTATCAGAAGAAGGCAGGGACTTCCAAAAGGGCCTATTATACATTTGACGGTGTTTTCTTGGGTGAACATCCTGAAGACGTGTTGTATCCCGTTTCAGACGGATATTATTCAGTCAAGCCCAATAAATTCCAGAAAAAACATAGCATCATACAGCCGGATGGAAATCTTCTGGATACCGAGATCGATAAGATCGTTAAACTGGACGACTGGTCATCTTTTGCCTACAAGAAAGATAAGAGATGGTTGATATTGGATACAAAACATAAAGTATACAGATTAAGCGATCATATTATTGAGAATATAGCGGTCAGTAATTTCAATTATCTGATAAAAGATGTAATGATCATCACGGATCATACCGGAACTGGCCTTTATAATGTTCCTGAAGACCGATGGTTACTACCTTTATCTGAAAACCACCGTAAAATCGAAATCTGCAGTCATGAAGCATTTCGTATAACCACCCGTGAAGGCATGTTCTATTATGATCATAAGACGGGAACTGCCGGTGAAGTATACGATTATATCTGTGAAGGAATAGAATATCAGGAAGAATTACTTTGTCTTTTCAGAAAAGAAGAAATGTTTATTCTGGATATCAACAGGGTCTTACATCCTGTTCCTGATGCCAAAATGGGAGCTTTGTATAAGCAACGCTATAATCTCCGTGGAAAAGATCTGGAATATTTCACAAATTTTTATAACCAATGGAAAGAAAGGGTAGGCTCCGGGTATGAGGCTTATTTTGATAATGATACTCTAAGATCAAAGGCGGCTGAATACCAAAATGAAGGAAACATCAAAGATGCGGTAAGGCTTTATACTATTGGTGCGGATCGTGGTGATGCAGAGATGATGATGCAGCTGGGATACATCTATACAGACCGTGATATTCCGGAGTTTTATGATCTTGAAAAAGGTCTTTTTCTGTATGAAAAATCGGCACAGAAAAACCAGCCCTATGCATGGAATAATCTGGGGTACCATTATCAGGAGGGGATAGGATATCCGCAGGATGTCAAAAAAGCATTAAAATGTTTCCGGAAAGCTGCAGAGCTTGGAAACGGATTGGCTTTACAGAACCTTGGAAACCTGTATTTCTATGGCGAATATCTGCTGCAAGACTATGATACTGCTCTGGAATATTATAAACAGGCAGAAAAAAAACTCTATCCCAACTCACAGAATATGTCTGAAATCTACTACCGGAAAAACGATTATGCTAACCTTCAGCGGTATTTAAAAAGAGATCAGGAAGATTCTTACTCTCATATTTATTATGGAATTTTATATGATGAAGGATTAGGCGTGAAACAAAGTTCTAAAAAGGCCATAAAACATTACGAAAAAGCCCTGGAATATTTCACCTATTCTTACGCATTGGAAAGGCTGCTGTATTACTATAAGGAAGATCCTGAGTTTGCGGACCCTGCAAAATATAACTACTGGAAGTCTTTTGGCGAGGAAAACGATATGGAGGTATAGGGAAAACTTTCTAACCATTAAGGAGTTCTCAATGATTTGTTTCTTGAATACTCATGCCATCATTACAATTGTGGAGAGTGTTTGCTGTATTGTGTTTTAATCTTGGTATAATCGTTTTTAATAAAAAAATAATCTATGTATTTTGACTGGATCTACCTTTTTCTATTCGTGTGTTTTTTCCTTATAATTGGAGTTTTTGGAGCAATTTCTTATATCATTATGCGCTTTTGTAACCAATGGACCCAAAATCATAAATATGAAGTGCTGTTTAATACCGTGATATTCATTGTGGCATTTCTACTGGTATCGTCTGCCAGTATTTATATTTTTGCTGCAAATGTTTCCTTTGAGCGGTAAATAAGTTTGGCCTGATTCATAAGAAAAATTGAGATATACATTAGAGATTTGAAACCATTGATGGAAAATATTTTGTGTTTCTTATGTAGTTTTTTAATTTTAAAATAATAGTTTTACATAAATTAACCAAATGGACTCATTAACTATTTTAACGATCTTTTTTGTGGTAGTTTTTGCCGGAATTTCCTATCTGATTATGAATTTCTTTAATCGATGGACGAAAGACAGCCAATATAGAGCACTGTTTAATACATTAATATTCATTGGGTCCTTTTTAGTTATAGCATGTATTACCTTCTATATTTTTATTATGAATCTCTCTTTTGAGCGATAGAAACCGGGTTTTTTCTGAGAATAAGATAAGCAATCAATAGATTGATCACAAGGGCCAGCCAGACATTGATGCCATAGAAAAGCTCATAATCGTGATACTTTTCATTATAGAACAAATTTTTAATGAGCCGGAAAGTAATGGCTGTAGTGGTTACGGCATAACTTAAGATCATATAATTCTTATGCCTGCCAATATTACCCTGTTTGATTGAAAGTACTGCAACAATAGTAAAATAAGCCCAGAGAATATCCTGTATCAGAAACCCTGCAATGCCGATAAATCCTCCATTGGAAAATAATCCAAGAACAAAACAGGCGGGAACATTGATGATGAGAATATTATAAACATACGCTTTACCAATGATTCTGTGCAGATTTCTGTTCTCTTTCAGAAACTGATTCGAAAACTGTGTTAAGCCGGCCAGAAGGCAAAGTGTTATCGAAAAAATGTGGATGTAGAAGAAAGCCATCCAGTATGGATTGTTGATAACCTGCTGTTTAAAAGCCAGAAATCCTATGTTTTTTTCAAAAGAAGTATATTGGGAAATTGTTTTCAGCATCAGAATACTGAAAATAACAACTGAAAATAGGGCAATTACTTTAATAATTTTTACAGTCACAGATTTAATCTCTTGTTAATTCGTTTTTTTATACAGAATATTGACTGTTAATATGAATAATCTCCGGATTTTGCCCGTCCAGATTCCTTTTTGATCTTCCGTATAAACCTATTTCGAGATCATCAGGCATTTCATTATCCAGTTCTGACGGGTGTACATAAGTATACATACCATATCCGTGCCCGGAAACCAGCCAGCCTTCAGTCAGATGTAAATGGATCGTATTGAAGTCTCCTGCAGAACTCCCCGCAAATACCGGCCCAAATTCCTTCATAAGTTTCAAGGCTTCATCTTTTACATCCTTAACGGTTGTGATATCATCAAAAATAATATAAGTGCCATTTTTAAAGAGTACCCAATCCTGAAATTTCGGATTAATGGCGAGTTTTATATGCGCTATAATCTCTTCGTTATTCATTGTTAAAATAAATTTATCAGTTTACTATAATATTCCTTTAATCCGTAAATGCTGTAACAGCATAATCGTTTTCGCATCTTTAATTTCTCCGGTGTCAATCATTGAAAGTGCGTTATTGAAGGACAGCTCCAGTACCTCAATATTTTCTCCTTCCTCTTCAAGGCCGCCGCCATCAGTAATTTTCATCTCACTGGAATATTCTGCGATAAAAAAATGAAGAATTTCCGTTACAGAGCCGGGAGACATATACGCTTCAAATATCTTTTCAATCTTAGAGATCTTATAGCCTGTTTCTTCTTCAGTCTCTCTTCTGATACAGTCTTCGGGATTATCCTGATCCAAAAGTCCAGCACAGGCTTCAATCAGCATCCCGGTTTTATTTCCGTTGATGTAGGTAGGAAGTCTGAATTGTCTGGTCAGAATAATGGTACCGGAAACTGTATTGTAAAGCAGGATAACCGCACCGTTTCCCCGGTCATAAGCTTCTCTGCTTTGGGTTTCTGTGGTTCCGTCTTTTTTGTGAACTGTGAAAGTAACTTTATTTAAGGTATACCAGTTGTCTGATAAGATCTCTGTTTTTACAATATCAATGTCAGGATTCTGCATAGTGTTGTTTAACTTCTTTATTTTTAATAATTATTGATTCTTTAACAGATTTTTTAAAGCATTTTTCAGATCCGGGAATTTAAAATGAAATCCCGCATCCTGAATTTTCTGTGAAGATGCCCGTGAGCCTTCCAGTATGGCATTGGCAAGCTCTCCAAACAGCATTTTTAGAATAAAAGCGGGAACATTGGGCATCAATAAAGGTTTATTCAAAACTTCTGCTATTTTCTTTGTGAAATCAGCATTGGTAGTATGCTGAGGTGCAACAGCATTGTAAGCACCATGGAGATCAACATTCTTTAAAGCAAATTCATACATATAGCAAATATCTTCAATGTGGATCCATGGCATATATTGGTTTCCGCTTCCTAATGGAGAACCTATGTAATATTGAACAGGAGGGAGCATTTTCTTTAATGCACCGTCTTTTTCAGAAAGAACAACCGCAGTTCTTATCTTAACGACTCTTTCTGCAAGATTTTGTTCCTTAAAATGATCAGCAGCCCTTTCCCAGAGTACCACCACTTCACTCAGGAAATCATGGCCGGGTAGATCGTTTTCAGAATATATCTTTTCTGTAGTCTCTGTGCCATAAAAATTAATTCCTGAAGCTGAAATAAAAGACTTAAGTTTAATTTCTTTCCTGCTCAATGCATTTCGTAATAATGCTGCAGAATCTGTTCTGCTGGAAATTAATTCTTTCTTCCGTTCTGCTGTCCAGCGTTTCTCAGAAATATTGGCGCCGGCAAGATGAATAATGTGAGAAACATTTTCCAAAGCAGATTCCTCAAGAGTTCCTTTCTTTACATCCCATTCATATTCGTTGGCATATTTCTTTTTCCGGGTCAGGAATCTCAGTTCATATTCATTTTCAATTTTCCCGGCCAGCTCCCGGGCAATCATGCCACTGGCACCGGTAATCAGAACAACTTCTTTCATAATAATAGTTTTAGTGTGATACAGAAGACTATGGTTGATTTTTTACAATCAGCACAAAATCATCTTCAAGGAGTTTATAGCCATAATTATAAATAAATCTGTATTCAGAACCATTTTTATAAATCTTAATACTGGTAAAATAATCGAAATCAAAACCTAGGCCTTCCAGTTTAGACCGGGCTGTTTTAGTTTTGCCTTCAATGTTGGTTTCTACAAGAATTCTGTAATTTTTGCGAAGCTTGTTATTGATATTCCGCATCAGATTCGTAGAATCTTTATTCTGTTTATTGTTGTAGGCGTTCCGGCAGGCATCATTGCAAAACTTTTTATCAGACCTTCCGATGATCTTTTCGCCGCATTCCAGACAGTTCATTTTTATTTATTTGGAGTGATGGGTATGTCTTTTCTTTAACAGTCTTTTAAACCTGCTGTGGGAAGGATAACTTCTGTTAGGCGTAATATTGTTGAAAAACAAGGCCACAAGCAGCAGGATAATACACCCCGAAAGAACCGGAGAGATAACGTACCAATACCCTAATTCCGGAATTTTTCCCGTTGAACTTACCGCAATCAATGCTGTAGCACCTCCCGGAGGATGCAGGGTTTTTGTATATTGCATCAGCACAATAGAAAAGGCAACAGCCAATGGTGCCGAGAGCCAGATGATGTCAGGGACGATCTTATAGACGGTAACGCCTACCAAAGCTGAAAGAACATGACCTCCCACCAGATTTCTGGGTTGTGCCAGAGGACTCTGTATTGCTCCATAAATCAATACACTGGATGCACCGAAAGAACCGATCAGAAATATATTTTCAGTCTCAGTCAGAGAATGGGATTGAATGAATGCGATAATTCCGATTCCGAAAAATGCTCCTAAAAAAGACCAGAAATGTTCCTTATAATCAACCAGCGTTTCCTTATAGATCACATATTTTGAGACTCTGAACGTTCTTTTTATTGTCTTCTTCATTTAATCTTCTTTACTTTTTATAATTTGAATTAGATTTTCTATAAAAGCTTGGGTATATATCCCGTTTTCATCATAATAAGGATCCAGAATGGTTATTTCAATACCAAAACATCCGGAATTTTTAATGAGTGGTTTCAGCATGTCTTGGAGATCAGTATAACTGATTCCGTCTTCCATTCTGCTGTCAACGGCAGGCATCAGCTCGTCTTTCAGGACATCCACATCGAGATGGATCATAAAGCCGTCCAGTTTTTTTTCATTGATCATTTTCAGAAAATCTTCTGCCGTTTTGCTGAACCCGTTTTTCCTTAATGCCTCAATATCGAAATAATGCACTTTGGAGTTAATGATCTGACTGACATATTCTTCGTCATCTGTCTCTGCATTTCCACAGCAAAAGATGTTCTCTTCCCTGAAGTAGGGCTTCAGACCATCAATATTCGTTAATTTATCATGCCCCGTTCCTGAAATAATTGCAAGATCCATTCCTGCCGCACCTCCGGTCTCTGAAAGTTCAGGCGGAATAAAATCAGTATGCCCGTCAAGATAGAAAAGTCCGAAATTTCCCAGTTTTTTTAAAGCAAGTGCATTGCCTATCAGAATACTGCAATCGCCGCCAAGAAAGATGTTAAAGGAATTTTTATGGTGATGAGCCAGAATAATCTCGGCCTGTTTTTTAGCATATTCAACAATCTGATCTGCATTTCTGACTTTCGATTCTTCATCAAAATCCATTGCATATTCCGGGGCATTAATTCTGAAAATGTTTTCAGGATCAATTCTTTTATGGAAACCGAACTTTCTGAGCCAGTCCGGAAGCTTTCTAACGCCGGGCTCTATCTCATGCTCTTTCTTTGTAAGTCCCAAATTGAGAGGAAACTCAAAAATATTGATCTCCCTTTTCATAAATGAATTTTCACAAAGATAAGGAATTATCCGTTTGTAAATGGATAAGTTTGAGGGTATAAAGCCATTTTTAAAAAGAAATTAAATAAGCTTAAAATAATTATTGAGAAAGTAATTTAGAGAATATAATCTTATGATTCATATCTGTCTGAAAGTAAAAAATACTATGCCATAAGAGAAATTATAAAGTGGTCAATTGGGTTTATCCGGTTACAAACGACTACAAATGAATTTAAATAGTTTATAACCGACTATTGTGTGGTGGCATCGGCAACTTTGCAACAGAGATTTGAGAAAACAGTGAACGTCTCTTATCTGAATTTATTAATCTTTAAAATTTAAACGTTATGTCACTAAGAAACAAAGTAACATTAATTGGTTACACAGGAAAAGAAGTTGAAATGGTAAACTTCGAGAATGGAAATGTAAAAGCAAGTGTGTCTTTAGCTACCAGCGATCATTACACCAATGCTAAAGGCGAAAAAGTAGAAGAAACACAATGGCACAATCTGATTGCGTTCGGAAGAACAGCTGAAATTTTTGAAAAATATGTTTCAAAAGGAAAAGAAATTGCCATTGAAGGGAAGCTTACGTACAGATCGTACGATGACAAAGACGGTGCAAAAAGGTATATCACAGAGATTCGTGTAGATGAAATTCTGTTATTGGGAGGCAAATAATTCTAAAAACGCAAATGATGAAAGTAAAAGTTTTTAAAATAAGACTTCCTGAAGAATTTCTCTACAAAGATCAGAAAATGCTGGATGATTTCCTGGAAGCCAACGAGATCATGAAAGTAGAAACAGCTTTCGTGAGTGAAGAACGATATTGGTCTGTTATATTGTATTTTGACGAGTTAAAACAGCTTAAGAATACAGTCAAAGAACCAAAGATGGCCAAATACTCTGCAGAAAATGACTCGCTGAGTTCTGACGAAGAAGAAATTCTGAATGCTTTGAAACTCTGGAGATCAGAGAAGGCAAGAGAGCAGAATCTACCGACTTACTTTATAGCAAGTAATAAAGAACTGATGTCTGTTGCGAAGTATAAGCCCGCTAAAAAAGAAGAGCTGCTTGAAATTAAAGGATTTGGAAAACATAAAATTGAAAATTATGGCGAAGAAATCCTTGAAATTCTTGAAAGTGTCTGATTTTGAAAGTGAAAATCAATGAAAGTAAAAGCTGAAGAAAAAATCTTCAGCTTTTGAATTTATTATAGCATGAGCAGCTTTGATAGGCTTTCCAGTTCAAAACCATATGCAGATCAGATCCGGTTCTTTCTTTTCAACCTATTTTATACTATGTAAAGTCCCTGCAATTCCTTATTTTTGCAGGACTTATCCGTTTAAATAATTTAAATTTTTAAATTATAAAGCAGAGAAAAAGTCTTTCCCTTAGGTGTTTAAGGTTTTATTCACATATGGATAAGCAACAAGTTTAATTAATATCATTGATCCATTATAAAATGAAGCCAAGTTTAGCAAAAGGAACGAGAGATTTTACAGCACAGGAAGTTTCCAGAAGAAAATATATTATCAATATTCTTCAGAATAATTTTGAATTATTCGGATTTCAGCCATTGGAAACACCAAGCTTTGAAAATCTTTCCACTTTGACAGGAAAATACGGAGAAGAAGGAGACCGTTTGATTTTTAAAATATTAAATTCAGGAGATTATACTTCAAAAGTAAATCAGGAAGATTGGGACAATAAAAGTCATCAGAAGCTTACTTCACAGATTTCAGATAAAGCCCTTCGTTATGACCTTACCGTACCTTTTGCAAGATTTGTAGCAATGAATCACGGGAAACTGACATTTCCGTTCAAGCGCTTCCAGATTCAGCCGGTATGGAGAGCAGACCGTCCTCAGAAGGGGAGATACAGAGAATTTTATCAGTGTGATGCGGATGTTGTGGGAAGCGAAAGCTTATTGCAGGAAGTAGATTTCGTTCAGCTGTATTTAAAATCATTTGCAGATCTGAAAGTGCCTGTTACCATCCATATGAACAACAGAAAGATCCTTTCCGGATTAGCTGAATATGCAGGGATCACAGACAAGCTTATCGATTTCACTGTAGCTTTGGATAAACTGGATAAGATCGGTAAAGAAGGGGTTATAAAAGAACTGCTTGAAAGAGAAATCTCTCAGGAATCTATTGATAAACTGGACTTCTTGTTCAGCCAGTCAGATGATGCTTTGGAAAACCTCCTGCAGTTAAAACAAAAATTTGCAGGAAATGAGATTGGGCTGAAAGGAGTAGAAGAGTTGGAATTTGTACTTACACAATCCTTAAACCTTGGTATTGATATTCAGAATCTTGTGTTCAATATTACTTTAGCAAGAGGACTGGATTATTATACAGGAGCTATTTTTGAAGTAAAAGCAGATGAGGTTGCCATGGGATCTATCGGTGGTGGTGGAAGATACGATAACCTTACAGAAGTGTTTGGAGTAAAAAATATTCCGGGAATTGGTATTTCATTCGGATTAGACAGAATTTATCTCGTGATGGAAGAATTAAATCTTTTCCCTGAAGAGGCATCTTCTAAGATAGAATATCTGTTTGCCAATTTTGGAGGTGAAGAAACTACGGAAGCTTTAAAACTGATCCTGCAGTTGAGGGCCAAAGGAATTTCAGCAGAGTTATATCCTGAAAATGCAAAAATCAACAAACAGTTTACTTACGCTGAGAAAAAAGGAATTAAAAATCTTGTTTTCTTAGGCGAAGAAGAAATTAAAAATCATACGGTTACCTTTAAAAATCTTGAGGCTGGAGAACAGAAGACTGTTTCTTTAGAAGAGTTTTTAGGATAACAATATAAAGCAAAAAAGACTTAGGTTTGGAAGAGATAATATTTGAATTACTCCAGAATCTAAGTCTTTTTTATTATTAGGAATCACTTTATCTAATGTCTTAATAACGGTTGCGTACTGCATCGGAAAGAACCTCCGAAGCTTCTGCTTATTGAAAAATCAATATATTCTACTTTGATACCTTCTTTCTCTATCTGTTCACCTATCCGTTTAAAAGCCGGGTCTGTAATATAAACTTCCGGAGATACAGGAAGGCCATTGGTCGCAAGATTCATAGCTTCATCTATGGTTACAGGAATCTTTTTCCATTCTTGTAAAGAGGCAGGAATGCCATCAGGAAACGCTTCTTCGCAAACAATCATTAATCCTTCTTTTACAAACCCAAGAGCACAATCAAGATGTAATATATCAGGATGAAGTTTTACCTTCTCCACAACATAGCCTTGAGGTTTTACAAGTTTTTGTAACCATTGAATTCCTAAATCATTGGATGCTAAGCCAGAATTTCCGACAAAAACATGTTTTCCTAAAACCAGAACATCTCCACCTTCCAGAAAAGGACCTTTTCCTAATGTTTGATCTTCAGGATCAGCAATTTCAGGTTGTGGTACTGCCACATAAAAGCAGTCCTGGGGGTAGACGGACTGTAAGAACAAATCACGAACCGGAAAAACTTCATTTCTCCTGTGTAAAAAACGAAGTGAAGCTTCTACTACAAAATTTCCCACGGTAAAAAACGGATCTCTTACAAAGAAATTGGAATAGCCTGCTGTTCCTACCGATTCCTTTTCAGTATGAGTAAGTTTACGGGGCCGAACAACATTTACACCGTATTTCTCAAGGGTTTCTTTTAAATTCTCCCTTTCTTTTTCCCATTGTTTCTGAAGTTCAGGAAATGCTTCAGCGTAATCTTTCCCTTTGTTTTCAAAGTTTTCGTCTACTGCTGCGGGATTCAAAAAACGAAGATCTTCAGGGCGTGGTTCTTTGGGATATCCAAATTCTGATTGAGCAAGGACAACTGTTTTCAAAGGAGCAAATTCATTTTCAACAAAGATCATAAAGAAGGTATTTTAGAGATTGTATCGCAGAAATTTTTACAAGCAATTACAAAAATACTTTAAAATTGACATTCAAAAGAAAAACCTTTTTGAAAAGTCACAAGATTTAATATTTTTAGACTGAAAAATCGATCAGAATTTGTAATTTGGATCGATATAACAAAAGCAGGAAAGAATGACCAGCCTGTTTTCAAATAAAACTCTTAAACATAAAAACCAGATGAATATGATTTGCGCATTATGTGGAACACCACTGACGGCTACAGATATGATTGTAGGGAAAAATAAACTTGCAGACGGCGGTTACTTGTGTGTTGAATGCTTTACAAAAGCAGTTCGTGTCAATCCCGATCTTCTCAATAATCTTGATCAGTTTTACTTTGCAGAAATTACAGGAATGCTCCTTAAAAGTAAAATTGATGCCAGCCAGAACCCAGGCGAATCCCAATATGCCGGTGGAAGTACTTATGCTTACGATGCTCCCACCAGGCTTGACGAAATCAAAGATCAGATTGTAGCGCTGAATGCAAGGCTCAGTGTTTTAGCAAATGAAGAAGTCAACGAATTGGCTAATATTCTGGACAGAGATGAAAAACTCTTAGCCATAGCCGAAGGAATTGATCTTCAGAGTAAGCGGGAAGGAATTATTTTTTCGACCCAAAAAAGAGTAGCTTTTATCGATAAGAAATTCTTAGGTGGAGTGGTAAAGAATGAATTTCCTCTTCATAGCATTTCTTCCATTGATCATGCTGAAAATCTTTTGTATTCGATTCTGAAGATCAATACCAATGCAGGAGCAGCAAAATTTAAGCTGCATAATAAAAATGACGGCAGATCATTTACCGGTATTAACAGAAATTTCAGATACTCTGAACCTGTAAAACAGAATTCCAGACCTTTACAGGCGTTTTCTCAATCTATTCTTGATTTTGCTCAGGAAAATGTATATAGCACCAATCCTCAGCCATCTTCCGGAACCGTTTTTGAACAGTTGGAAAAATTGGGTAAACTGAAAGAAATGGGTGTACTGACTGATTCTGAATTTGCAGAACAAAAGAAAAAGTTATTAGATAAACTTTAATTATTTGCTTTAAATCACAGAAAAAGCTGGAATAAACTTTGCATTCTGATCTTACTTGAAAAACTTGTAAACATAAAAATTAAAATGAACACGGATTGTGCTCTATGTGGATTGCCATTAACATCAATGGACACTCTCTTGGGAGAAAATAAACTCTTGGACGGAGGTACCTTATGCAATAAATGCCTTAATAAAGCAACCAATATCAATAAAGATCTTGTATCTGACCTTGCCAGCTACAGCTTGGTACAGATCAGGGACATTGTACTGAAGGAAAGTGTAGAGGAGGATGAGGAACAAATTGAAGTGGAAATTGCAGTCCCTCAGGCTCAGGTAATCACGGAGACTTCTCATTCATTTCAGTTTACCTTTACTACAGGCGGAACATCACCCACCAGGCTTGACGAAATCAAAGATCAGATTGCAGCATTGAATGCCAGACTCAGCATTTTTGTCAACAGTGAAGTAAAGGAACTGGTCAATGTTCTCGATAAAAATGAGAAGATCATCGCCATTGCAGAAGGAAAATACCTGTATAATAATCTCGAAGGAATTTTAGTTTCAACAGAAAGCAGAGTGATTTTTGTTGATAAAAAGTTCTTTGGTGGTGTATTTGAAAATGAATTTCTACATTATAAAATCACTTCAATGCAACATAGCACAGGGTTGATGTCATCTGAACTGAAAATCTTTACAGACAGCTTTAAAGCAGAATTTAAGCTTTATAACAGAAATTCAGCCAAAATATTTTATGATGCTATTCATGGCTATGTGTATAATTCCGGAAACCAATCGGCACAACAACAACAACAACAACAACAACAATCTGTCCAGCAGTCTGAAAAACCTCAGCAAGGAACGATTAAAAAAGAAGATGCTGCAGTCATATTTGAAAAGCTTGAAAAATTGGGCAAGCTTAGGGAAAATGGTATTTTAACAGAAGAAGAATTTGCAGAACAGAAAAAAAAGCTGTTGGATAAATTATAAAAATAAAAAAAATGAGTAATAATTGTTCATTGTGTAATTCAGAGTTAACCTCTATGGATACGCTTCTGGGAGCGAATAAACTTTCGGATGGCGGTATTTTATGCAATAAATGTTTAGATAAAATAAGTAATATCAATCAGGAGCTGCTGTACAATCTGAATATGTTCAGTATTGGTGATATCAACAGTCTGCTGCAGAAAGGGAAGACAGAACCGAGCCGGGAAATGGTACAGACAGAAAAAAAACTTCCTGCACCTACAGAACCTGAACTACAGAATATATCAGGTGAAGTATACAAACTCAGAAAGAGAAAGATAAAATACGAGTTGGAAAAACTGAATGCCAATCTTTCAGTCTTTACCAAAGGGGAGATCAAGGAGCTTCCTTACCTGATTTCAGAAGATGAAAAAATCATTGCAATAACAGATGCTCAATTCATTAATACACTGGATGCAGGGGTTTTGGTAGCCACGCCTTTAAGACTGCTTTCCGTATCAAAATCGATGTTTGGATCTGCAAAGATCAATATATATCCCAATGAGACGATCAGATCTGTAAGCTTTGTAACCGATCCGAGGTCGCCGATTATCAAATTACATTTAGAGGAAAGAGTAGTGGAGTTTGAATGCTATATGGATAAAGAGGATGCAGAAAAGTTCTATGACAAAATCAAAACCATCTATAATTCTCCTGTGGAACAGTCTCAAAAACAAATTGGCAACACTACAGCAAAAAGCAAATCTTCTGAAGCCATTTTTGAGCAGCTTGAAAAGCTTGGTCGGCTGAGAGAAAACGGAATTCTGACAGATGCAGAATTTACAGAACAGAAAAAGAAGCTGCTGGAACAGTTGGGATAACACTTTAAAAGGTTGATCATGAACAAAGTATCTGCAGAAATAGTGGAAAACTGGCTCAAAGGCTGGTCCTTATCAAGAGAATTACCTTTTCCGACACAATATAAATCTGGATTTAAGGTGATCGTAGGATATGAAAATCAAAAGGAAAGGTATGTGTTTCCTGAACTTAACGAAGATTTCTTTCAGCTTGCTGATTCCATTGCTGAACCTTGGGTATACCTGAAAGTATGTGCTTCTCCCAATCAATTCATAGAAAAGATCCCTGAAAGATGGAAACTTCAGTCTCAGGGCTATATGATGACCTGTTTTCAACCGATGAACTTCCCTGAAATTATGCTGGCTGACGGATATCAGGTGGAATATGGACAGCATAATTCGACCTTTATGGTTAAAATCATTGCTGAAAACGGAGAACAGGCTTCAATAGGCTATGTTGCACTGAGCGATGATCTGGCGGTTTATGACAGGATTGTTACCGAAAAAAATCATCAGAGAAAAGGTCTTGCTTCCTTTCTGCTTAAAGAACTTGAGAAAATAGCTTTATCAAAAGGATATACCAACAATTTTTTGGTCGCCACAGAAGAAGGGAAATTACTTTATGAAAATTTAGGCTGGAAAGTGTACAGTCTGCATACTTCTGTTGTCATTCCGGGGCAGGAATAAGATTTTTACCGGATTCAATTATTTTCTTGTCAAGAAATAGTAATTTAGGTGCATAAACTATTTACTATGGGTAGATCAAGACTTGATGAAATCAAAGACGAGCTTGAAAAGCTGGATATCAATCCTACTTTTTTTGCCAGAAAAGAAATACGTGAACTTCCGGATATCCTTTCAACAGAAGAGAAAATTGTCTATCTGGTTGAAGGCAGAAATAAAATTACCAAACATCATATCATTTTGGTAGCGACGGACAGACGACTGATTTTCGTAGATAAAGAATTGATGTACGGGCTGAAAGTAGAGGACTTTTCTTACGACAAAATAAGCTCAATACAATATGAAACCTCACTCTTACTGGCATCTATAGATATTCATGCTTCTGATAATATTGTGGAAATTGACGGTGTAGGCAAATATTACGCTGAATTATTCTGCGAAAAGGTAAGAGATTTCATGGCCCGCCCCAAAGAATATTTTCAGGCTAAACCTGAACCCACCATTTTAGATCAGCTGGAGCAGTTGGGACGGTTGAAAGAGAATGGTGTTTTAAGTGAAGAAGAATTTAATAATCAGAAGAAAAAACTGCTTGATCAATAGACTCCTGAAGCAAATCTTAATTCTGATAAAAAACAAAACTCATGGAAAATTACTTAGAAATAAATAAAACCTCATGGAATGCCAAAGTAGAACCGCACCTGAAGTCGGATTTCTATTTTGTAGATGAATTTTTAAAAGGAAGGAACTCTCTGAATTCTATAGAACTGGATCTCCTGGGAGATATAAAAGGAAAAACAATTCTGCATCTGCAATGCCATTTCGGGCAGGATTCCATTTCATTATCGAGAATGGGAGCAAAAGTTACCGGAATTGATCTTTCAGATAAAGCTATAGAAACTGCAATAGATCTGGCACTGCAATGCGGTACCGATACTGAATTTATCTGTTCTGATGTATACAATTTGCCCAATGTCCTGAATCAGAAATTTGACATCGTTTATACAAGTTACGGAACTATAGGCTGGCTTCCTGATCTTGAAAAATGGGCCGGTGTGATCAGTCATTTTCTGAAGCCTGGCGGTCAGTTTATCATGGCAGAATTTCATCCGGTTGTCTGGATGTTTGACGATGACTTTACAAAAGTAGCTTACAATTACTTCAATGAAAAGCCGATTGTGGAAACCTATGAAGGAACCTATGCAGATCAGTCTGCTCCTATTGTACAGGAATACGTCATGTGGAACCATTCTTTAGCAGAAGTTCTGGATAATCTGGTTAAAAAAGAGATGCAGCTGGAGACCTTCCGGGAGTTTGACTGGTCACCTTATCCGTGTTTCAGGCATGTGGAGGAATTTGAAAAAGGAAAATGGAGAATTCCACAGTTTGGAAAAAAAATCCCGATCGTATTTGCTTTAATGGCAACAAAGAAATAACTGAGAGCTAAACGTATAAACATTTAGGTAAGTTTAGCTTTTATAGCTACTAATGCACGAATAAAGGGAAAATTATTCTATCCACAGGAATTGTATTTCACATTAATCACTGAAAATATAAAAAAAGTCATCGCAATAATCTGCGATGACTTTTTTCAATATATGAATGTTAAAAAAACTATCTGTTTTTTAGCTTAAAGAATCTTCAGCCTTAGTCTTCACTTCGTCCACTTTATTCTGAACCTGAGAAGCAACATCATTGGCTTTGTTCTTAAGATCATTTCCCCATTTATTAAAGTTGTCTTTCGCTGTATTGATTTTATCTTTCACAGCCTGTTGGTCTTCAGGGCTTGAATTTTTATATTTCCAATACGCTAAAGCACCTAAACCTAATAAAGCTAATAAGCCTTTTGTTTTGTTTCCCATGATTTCTATTTTTTTAAGGTGTTAATATTAAAATTTGTTATTAATACTTATGTAAAATACGTGCCAAAAAATTCAACCGAATGATAAAAAAATGTTAAATTTAAGAAAAGACTTCAAAGTTTTTCCCGTCAAAACTGGCGAAAACCATAGTAGGATAGGAGTCCTGATGATATACATTTCCTTCTTTATCTATAGCGATGGCTCCGGCAAATCCGTCAATAGTCTTAAGTTCATCAAACGTTTTGTTGAATGCATTTTCAAGGCTCATTCCGTCTGTTACTCTTGTCACGATTTTGGCTGCTGTGGCATTACTTACAATATCCTCTCCTACGCCTGTACAGCTCACCGCACAGTAAACATTGGCATAATTTCCAGCTACTGTGGCAGAATCTGAGATCCTTCCCGGAATTTCAAAACCTTTTCCGCCTGTAGAAGTGGCAACAGCCAGTTTTCCGTCTTTATCTATTGCTACACAGCCTACAGTTCCTTTTCCTCCGGTAGCCAGCTTAGCTTCATACTCCTTTCTTCGCTGTGGAATTTCAGTGGAGAAATTTTCAAATCCGTGTTCTGAAGCATATTTTTTGGCACCTTGACCGCCTAAAACCCTGTCATCTTCACCAATCAGGTCTTTGGCTACAAAAACGGGATTTTTTACATCCTGGATATTGATCACACCACTCAGCTTTTGGGTTTCACCATTCATAATGGCCGCACTCATACGGATAACCCCGTCACTTTGAATCTGTGACCCGATCCCGGCATTGTACAAAGGGTCGTCTTCCAATAAAGAAACGGCATAAGCAACAGTATCGAACGCAGAATGGTTTTGAAGATATTCGAAAGCCTTTTGAGCAATACTTTTTAATGAATTTTGTTTAGCTGTTTTTACTTCATGGCTTTGATCACTCTCTGAGAAAAAACCGCCGTGGATGATGATTTTCATAAATATAGATGATAATTGATAAATAATGATTGATAGTCTTACGAAGGTAACTGATAAATTTTAATTAATTCCAATATTTTGAAATTTCATGTAAAGAATAAGAAATATATAATTATCTGATTCATATTAGTGTCTTCCGTCATTATTTTCCATCGTAGGGCTGTCAAAGATTTGAGGAGGTGATAAACAAAAAAAAACGGAAACAAAGTTCCGTTTATATAAAGTAGGTGAGTTGTATTATTTATCCTGAGGAATAGGATTAAACTGCGAATTCTCAATCGTCAGCGTTTTTGTCGTAAGATCGTAATGATCATTCATAGACATCACATGAACCGTTAAATTATCAATAGAGATCGGTTCGCCAAGATTAATGTTGGTAAGATTGGTATCTTTGATGAACCTTCCATCTACAAGAATAACAAGTCCTGAACCTACAGCCGTCATTACATCATTATGAATGAAAAGTCCCGTATCTTCTCCAAGACCTATTCCCAGTGTTCTCGGGTTATTTACCACAGCCTGGAAAAGACGCCCGATTCGGCCTCTTTGTACAAAATGCGTATCAATGATCACATTATCTATAAGACCTAACCCCTGTGTAGTTTTTATTTCTCCTTTTAAAAGTGCTTCTGAGCTGCTTCCCTGATAGATCATATTTTCTGAAGCGGCGGCGGCACCTGCGGAAGTTCCTGAGTAAATAAAATCCTGCTCCTGGTATTTCAGTAAAATGGTATCGTGAAATCTTGTCCCGCCAAGAATAGAAGTCAGTCTCAGCTGGTCTCCCCCGGTAAACATCATGACGTCTGCAGCATTGGCTCTGGCTACCATAGCATCAGAATTGGCTTCTTCACGGTTATGGATATCAAGAACATTTACATTTTTAGCTCCTAAGAACTCAAATGCTTTTTTGTATTCTGAACCTACGATCTGAGGAATCTGGGAGGCTGTTGTTACGATTTCAATGACAGAATTTTCCTTGTGTTTTGATTCGTTGATAATCTTCCGTAGGATTCCACGTTCAAAAAAGTTAAGATTCTTTTCGATATTCTGATCATAATCGGTTTCTGCAAAACTTCCTTTGTTTACAGCCCCTCCGATAACTATTAATTTTCCAACAGGTTTCGTCATGGTACAAAATTAAAAAATAAATAACATTATTTGGCGAAATTCATGCCATCTTTCGCTGATTTTTAATGATTTAAAAATGTTAATAAAAATTAATATTTTTTTAATAAATCTTTAAATGAGGTATGGTTTTGTTTAGGGTTTTACATTATCTTTGGTTATAAAAGGAGTTATTGTTAACTGTTAAAATGCCAATAGACTATGAAAATCGAAAAGATTCAGGCACTACGTGGTCCTAATATCTGGAGCATAAGAAGAAAGAAGCTGATACAGATGAGGTTGGACCTTGAAGAAATGGAAAATTATCCTACCAATAAGATCGACGGATTCAGGGAGAGGATTGAAAAATTAATACCTTCACTGATTACCCACCGCTGCTCCGAAGGAGTGGAAGGAGGCTTTTTCCACAGGGTGGAGACAGGGACCTGGATGGGGCATGTCATTGAGCATATTGCTTTAGAGATTCAGACCCTTGCCGGGATGGATGTAGGGTTTGGAAGAACCCGTGAAACAAAAACTCCGGGAGTGTACAACGTGGTATTCAATTATCTTGAAGAAAATGCAGGGATTTATGCTGCAGAAGAAGCTGTAAAGATTGCAGAAGCCCTGGTGGAAGGAAAAGACTATGATTTAAATGCCTGCATTCATAAATTAAAAGAGATCAGGGAAAGGGTCCGTCTGGGCCCGTCTACAGGAAGTATTGTTGAGGAAGCTGCTTCCAGAAGAATTCCATGGATCAGGTTGGGAACCAATTCTTTGGTACAGCTTGGTTATGGAGTCAATCAACAGCGCTTTCAGGCGACTATTACTGGAAAAACAAGTTCTATTGCTGTAGATATTGCCTGTAATAAGGAATTAACCAAAAGAATGCTTCACGATGCAGCCATTCCGGTCCCGATCGGTGATCTGGTGGTGGATGAAGAAGACTTAAATACTGTTATCAGGAAAATAGGATATCCTATTGTTTTAAAACCTCTGGATGGAAATCATGGGAAAGGCTCTTCCATTAATGTCAATGACTGGGAATCTGCAAAAACAGGCCTGGAGCATGCCCAAAAATATTCACGAAAAGTTATCGTTGAAAAATACATTACCGGATATGATTTCCGGGTATTGGTGATTAATAATAAAATGGTTGCTGCAGCAAGAAGAGTTCCTGCTCACGTTGTAGGGGACGGAGAACTGAATCTTCAGCAGCTTATTGATAAGGAAAATAAAGATCCGAGAAGGGGGTACGGTCATGAAAATGTCCTGACTGAAATTGAAGTGGATAAAGATACTATGGAGCTGCTGGAAAAGCTTCAGTATACTTTAGAAACAATTCCTCAGAGAGGAGAAGTGGTATATTTAAAATCAACAGCAAATCTTTCAACCGGTGGAACTTCCATTGATGTTACGGATATGATACACCCGGAAAATATCACGATGGCAGAGCGAATTTCCAAGATTATCGGGCTGGATGTCTGTGGTATTGATATCATGGCTGAGAATTTGACCCAACCTTTAAAGGAAAGTGGCGGCGCTATTATAGAAGTTAACGCTGCTCCTGGCTTCAGAATGCACCTGGCACCAAGTGAAGGACTGCCCAGAAATGTGGCTGCACCTGTTGTAGATATGCTTTATCCTCAGGGGAAACCTTTTACCATTCCTATTATTGCAGTAACCGGCACAAACGGAAAAACAACTACGACAAGACTTATTTCCCATATTGTAAAAAGTAACGGATATAGAGTAGGATTCACCACTTCGGACGGAATTTATATCCAGAATACAATGCTTTCAAAAGGAGATACAACAGGACCGATTTCGGCAGAATTCATCCTGAAAGATCCTACCGTAGAATTTGCGGTGCTTGAAACGGCAAGAGGGGGAATCTTACGTTCCGGACTTGGTTTCTCTCAGTGTGATATCGGAGTTTTGACCAATATTGAGGAAGATCACCTGGGAATGAATGATATCAATAACTTAAGAGATCTTACCAAAGTGAAAAGGGTCGTATTGGATAGTGTAAAGAAAAGCGGCTGGAGCGTTCTGAATGCAGACAACGAATATTCGATGAAAATTATAAATGATCTTGATTCGAATGTAGCGATCTTCAGTATGGATGAAAATAACCCTCATATCGTAAAATTTGCGAAAGAAGGAAAGATCACCTGTGTATATGAAGAAGGTTTCGTAACCATTAAAAAAGGAGACTGGAAGATCAGAATAGGAAAAGCTAAGGATTTTCCGATCACAATGGAAGGGAAAGCCAGATTCATGATTGAAAACGTCTTAGCAGCCAGTCTGGCAAGTTATCTTTACGGTTTTGGAATCGAAGATATCTCCAATTCCTTAAGAACGTTTATTCCAAGTGCTCAGCTTACTCCGGGAAGGCTGAATGTCTTCAAATTCAAAAACTTTAAAGTGCTGATCGACTTTGCTCATAACCCTTCCGGTTATGAAGCGATTGAAGATTATCTAAAAAACGTTGAATCTACCAAGAAGATCGGTATTATTTCCGGTGTAGGAGACAGAAGAGATAATGATATCAAAGAATGCGGGAAAATTGCCGGCAGAATGTTCGATTATATTATTATCCGTAATGAAAAACACCTTCGTGGAAGAACAGAAGAAGAAATCAACGGATTGATTATTGACGGAATAAATGAAGCAGGCAGAGACGTAAGTTACGAGATTATCCCTAAAGAAATCGAAGCCCTGAAACATGCCATAGGAATGGCGGAAGAAGGTACTTTTATTACTGCTTTAAGTGATGTGATCTCTAATGCAATCGATCTGGTGCAGGAATACCAGGCAAGGGAATTGCTGGAAGACGATAAAAACGTATAATATTTACTGTTTATAAGAGACTCGGCTGAACCAAAGGTTCAGCCGAGTCTTATTGATAATTTTTTTAATGATTAAAAAAATTATCCCTCTGCAAAAAAAGCATTGGAACTTCCGATCCATATCGCATCCTTTTTATTGAAATCAACATTTACCATTGCTGCTTTCGTCATTCTTCCCAAATTTTCCAAAAGTACAGGACGCTCATCGCCTTGCTTCCAGATATACAACAGACGGATCTCCGCTTTTGAAAATTCTCCGTTAATATCTTCGAAAATCGGTTCGTAGGTTACTTTTCTCTGCAGGATATAATTTTCTTTATCCTCAATAGCATCCGTTATTTCTTTAGTGGGGTTAAGATTTATACCGCTTCCTGCGAATGAAAATAAAGGTTTCAATACAAAATTTTCAAGATTTTCATTTTCCGGAAATTCATGTAAAAAATAACTTTTCGGAACGAATTGATGTTTTAATAATGGCAAAAGGAACTTTGAAATTTTAAAGAACCAGTTAGGATGAGTAACCCATTCTACCTCCGCTTCTTCACGGAAATCGAATTCAGTTTTGAGATCCGGAATTCTGTCCAGTTCATCAAAAATGACTCTGTTGTAGATTCTTTTGATCTGAATTAGTTGGCCTTCATGCTCATAATACAGTTTTTTACCTTCTTTTTTTACTTTGGTCAGACAGATCGTTTTTATTCCCAATAATTGCTCCGTCAAAGCAAAATCAATCGCTGTTTTCTGTTTTTCAGGGAAGATTTCGAGAAGAACTACATTTTCCGGATTTTCATCACCTACAATCAGCTCCTTCAAATAGTTTTTAAACGTTTCATGAGGCATTGGATTCCGGATATCGGAAAGGAAAGGGTAGACTTCACAAAATGTCTCTTCAAAGACCTTCTGGAAGGCATATAATGAAGGGAAGGCCTGCAATTCTATCAATTGAGGTTCAATGTCTCCGTTTTCACTTTTGCAGATCCCGAAATCTATGGTGAAAAAGTGAGGCTGGTCCGTATCATTAGGAACCCGGCAATTATCGGGAATAGCTTTCTGCAGAGTTTCAGCCGGAAGTGCTTTGATCTGGGTGATGATGCTTTCGCTGGCATCAAGAAGCTTACCTTCGAATGCTTTGGTAAGAAATAAGGGGCTCTCAGAAATTCTAAAGGTAGGTTCTATACCTCCTTTTTGTTTTAAAATATCTTTCAGCTGTTGATATTTTTCCTGTGAAAGCTCCTGATTGAACTGTTTTCTGTATTTTGGGATCATATTTTTTCTTTTGTGATGTTAAAAAAATCGAGCAATAATGCCCGATTTGATATTTTAAATGAGTTTAACCACAAATCAAAGATTTGACAAAGTCAAAAGTCATAAAGGATGAATAAATTCAAGGTGAAAATCAAAGATTTTCAAAAAAACTTAAATGTACTTTTCAAATAATTAGCAGTACCTTAAAATAACCAAAGTGCTAAAAAACTTTTGTGACTTTGTGGTTGATATCAATGCTTTAAGCCAAAGACTCAATCTCTTTCAAAATGTTTTTTTTTGCAAACTGAAGGAACCTCGGAAGGATCTGGTTTCTGGTCAGGATGATTTTGTCTTCATCATCTATTCTGTCCATGGTCTCAAGATATTTTTCCATACCGAAGTTTTCGATCATCGCTTCCCTGTTTTTTTCATCTTTCAGATTTTCAATCAATGCTTGAGGGCTGGCTTCCGGGTGAAACTGGGTTCCGAATATTTCATCTGAAAAACGGACTGCCATTACAGCTCTTTCCAGATTGATATGAGGGCGGAATTTTTCAATGGCCATAACAGTCATTCCCAGTTCCTCAAAACGGTCCTGATCAGGCTCAATAAACTGGTATGCTCTGGAATCTACTGCATAGAATGGATCCTGGAGGTTTTTGAATAAAAACTCTTCACGGCCTTCTTTGGTTTTATGCACAGGCATTACTCCAAAAGAATAGGATTTCCTTTTGCAGATATTACCCAGTTTCCAGTGAATGCTTGCCAGCTGGAATGAATGGCAGATCAGGAAAAGGTATTTTTTATCCTCGCTGTATTTATTGTGTTCAAAAACAGAATCTAAAAAACCGGCAAATCTGTCTTCCCATGCAAAACCTTCTCTGTGAGGATTACCAGGTCCGCCTGAAGAAATAAAAATATCAAAATCATCAATCTCCGGCATTTCATCTTTGAACCTCACATCAAATGTTTTGATGATCACATTTTCTTCAGACTTCTGCTGAAAAGCTTCGGAAATCTCTTTAATGTTTCTAAAGCCTTGATTCACATGGTTGTTGTTCATGTCCAGCAGAGCAATTCGAATATCTTTCATTACATCATATTTTTTGTAAAGTTACCAAAAATATTATGAAGCGTGCTCTCCATGTGTTATGCCATACTCAGTTTCTGAGATCATATAATCTACCACTTTCGTCAGATCACCTGTTTCCTTAAAGATTTGAAGCTGCCTGTCGGCACCGGTTCCGTTCTCAAGAATTTTCCAGGCATATTCCACCTCATGACGGCAGCCAAGATCGTCTACCACATCATCAATAAATTCTAAAAGTTCTTTTAAAAGGTGAGGATAAGGTACAGATTCTTCTTTACCAAAGTCGATCAGATGGGCTTCAATACCGCTTTTGGAAGCACGCCATTTATTTTCATTCAACAGCAGCCTTCTATAGCTTCTGAAACTCAGGTTCTGCTGATGAAGCTTATAAATTTTAGCCACCAGGCTTTGCATGATTGCTGCAAGGCAGACGGTTTCATCAATTCTTAAAGGCATATCGCAGATTCTGAATTCAATGGTAGGGTAGAACGGGTGAACACGCAGATCCCACCAGATTTTCTTGGCATTGTCAATCGTTCCTGTTTTTACAAGAAGGTCTACATAGCTGTCAAATTCCGCCAGAGAATTGAAATAACTTGGAATTCCTGTTCTTGGGAATTTCACGAAAATCTCCTGACGGTAAGACTTAAATCCCGTATATCTTCCGATCCAGAAAGGTGAATTGGTAGACAGGGCATAGACGTGAGGCAGAAAGTAACGCATCACATTCTGAATTCTTACGCCTTCTTCACGGTTGGGAATTCCAATATGTACGTGGAGCCCGAAAATAAGGTTTTCACGGGCTACATCTCCCATGTCATCCACAATTTTGATGTATCTTTCTCCCTGGGTAATATTATTTTCCGACCAATGCGAAAAAGGGTGCGTCCCACCTCCGGAAACACGAAGTCCCTGTTCATGGGCTGTATTGATAAGATGCCTTCTTAAATTTGTTAATTCTGCCCTGGCTTCCTGAATATTCTGGCAGATACCCGTTTCCATCTCAATCATAGATTCGTGCATTTCGTGCTTTAAGTTCTCACTTAAAACCGCTTTGCCTCCTTCAATGATTTTAGAAACGTGAGAAACCAGATCCCGGCTTTCAACGTCGATGATCTGATACTCTTCTTCAATTCCAATAGTAAACTGATGCATTTTTTCTGTGTTTTTTTTATTTCTTCAAAAGTTTATTTGATCGAATCTTTTACAAAGGTTCCCCAGGTGATATTAGGTTTTCCGGGAACATATTCTTTAGCTTTTTCAATCGCCAGTTTTGCAGCATGTTCTATGATCCATGCGAAGTTTTCCTCTCCTACAGAATTCCGGTCTGCATCCGGTGCAGGATTACAGAAGTCGATTGCATAAGGAATACCGTCTCTTACTGCAAATTCTACCGTATTAAAATCATAGCCCAGAGCTTCGTTCATTTTGATGGTATAATCATGAATGGTCTTCAATAATTTCTCAAGTTCTTCCCCTTGAGTCTGATGGGTTGTTGCATATCTTAAATGATGTGGATTTCTAGGCTCATATGGCATAATATGAACGTATTTTCTGCCCAGGCAGTAAACTCTGTAATAATCATCAAAAATGATCTCTTCCTGTACCATCATCACAAGCTGTTCGGTTTCACTCAGTTTATTCCAAAGATCATCCGGATTTTCTACTCTGTAAACATTTTTCCATCCTCCGCCGTCATGAGGTTTCATATAGGCCGGGAAGCCTACATAATTGAAAATGTATTCCCAGTCGTGAGGGAATTTAAGATTCCTGAATGAGGTTTCTGAAGTGCTGTCCGGTCTTTCGTGAGACGGAAGCAAAACGGTCTTGGGAAGAGGAATTCCAAGCTTAGACATCAGGGCATTGTTGAAAAACTTTTCGTCAGCACTCCACCAGAAAGGATTATTGATCACATAAGTACCGTTAAGTGCTGCATTTTTCAGATAAGCTCTGTAAAAGGGAACATCCTGTGAAATTCTGTCGATGATTACTGCATATCCATAATCTGCACCCTGCTCCAGTTTATCAATCATTACCGGCTCAGCGATGATATCTCCGCCTCCCAGTTCATTTACTTTGTCTATAAATGCCCAGGGAAATGTATCTTCCATACCGAATAGAATTCCTACTTTTTTTGCCATAATTTCTGTTTTTAAATTGGTGTATATTTTTTTTCTGTTTTATCTTTTTTACTGTGGATGAAAATGAAATTCAGTCCGGGAAACCATCCCGTCAAATCCTTGATTTGACACCCCTCCAAAAGAAGGAAATATCAAGTCTTCAGTTGTGATACCCGGGAAATAAAAGGTTTTGATTTTTTTTAAAACTTAAATGAACTTTTCAAACAGTTAGTAGTATTTAAAAATAATTTAAGTACAAAGTATCTTCTGTGTTAAATGTTACTTATTGGGTTTAAGAGAAGTAAGCTCCTATAAATGTTGGGAATACCATTCTCCACAAAGGCCAGTCGTGCCCGATCCATTTTCTTTCATCATACCAGAAATCAATTCCTTTTAACCGTAAGATTTCTGCCATTTCAATGTTTTTATCTTTACAGATATCCTGATCGGAGGTACTCAATACGATATGCATATGTTTGTATTTCCAGGCTTCATCGTTTCTTACAAATTCTCTTGGACAGTTAAAGTACACCAGCTCATCAGAATATCCGTTCATAAAATTCCTGATACTGAATGCTCCTGACATACAGATCACATGGGAAACAACATCCGGAAACCTGAAAGCAAAATTGGCCGCATGATACCCTCCGAAACTGGCTCCGGCAACTGCAACACGATGCGTTTTATGAAGCTTCTGAATATAAGGTACAAATTCCTGAATCAGAAACTGTACGTACCGCTCGTAGTTTCTGATACGCTGCTGGGGAGATATCTTTTCATCATAAAAGCTCCATGAGTCAATGGTCTGAATGTTATAAAGTTTTACCTTTCCCTGTTCTACAAACCAGTTGATACTTCCGTTAAGGTGAAAATCATGGTTTTGGGTATATTGTCCCTGAGAGGTTGGAAACATGATGATAGGATAGCCGTAATGTCCGGTTACCTCTACCTTGAGACTTGTTCCCAATATATTTGAATAATAATCTGTATGTTCTATGTGAGGCATTTAAATTTTTTTTACTTTAATAATTGTGTTGATATTAACTGCTTAGTTTGCTGCTTTTGGGAGGTAAGATATTTAGCATATCAGTCTGTATTTTTTCAGCGGCACTGTCCAGTTTTTCCTGTACAATAGCGGCATCATTTGATTTGTAAACAATCCCGACATGATAATCTATGGGAAGAAATTTTACTACCTCTTCAGATGCAAAACTGCTGTAATCCGGTTCTTTTTCCTTGATCAGGGCAACAATTAATCCTGCGTAATATCCTGTGGGAGGTGAAACACTGTAGTTGTTTCCTTTCAGCAGGGCATCTTCAATTCTGGCCCATTCTCTCCAGATATTAACGCCGCTTGAGGCTTCCACCAGATCAGGAATGTGGGCACCGCCAACCCGTGATGATGTTTCAAGGAAATACCATTTTCCGTCTTCTTTTCCACGGATAAATTCTGTATGGGTAGCCCCGTTGATCAATCCGAAGCTTGACAGCACTTTAGCATTGATCTCTTCCAGAGCTTTGAATTCTTCGGAATATCTTCCCAGTGTTTTAGACCGGAAAACACCGCCTTCATGAGAAACCTGCATAGGAGGTGCCAGATATTTGGAAGCGGAAGTGAATATAATTTCTTTATTAAAAGTAAGACTGTCTACATGGTATACATCTCCTGGTTTAAAGCTTTCCAGTAAAAATAGATGACGTTCTTCGCCAAGAATATCCAGCGCCTCATGAAGCTGTTCCTTGGAAGTAATTTTTTTAATTCCTGATGCTGATGCTTCTGATCGTGGTTTCAGCACCCATGGAGCCGGTACTCTGTCTGCAAAACTGTTCACCTCATCATCATTGAATACTGCTGTAAATTCCGGCACATTAATCCCTGAGTCTTTGGCTTTCTGACGCATGGCCAGTTTATCCCTGAAATAACGATGGGTAGTCTGGCCCATTCCCGGGATACGAAACGTTTCCCTGATCAGTGCGGCTTTTTCTACATCATAATCATCGAGCGCTACTACGGCGTCAACTTTTCTGCTTTTCATGAGGTGTGAAAATCCCTGGATCAGATGTTCCAGATTCCATACGGACGGTTTGAGCTCCGGCATATAAAATACCTCATCAATGGCATGCCATGGCCAGTTTTTTTCTTTAAGGTTTTCTGATGTTACCAAAATGATGTTATTCCCAAGCTGCTTCATTTCGTCCATAAAGTCATAGCCCTTGTAGTAGCAGGAAATACATACAATTGTTTTCTTCTCCATATAATGTTTTTTATAATTTAGTGAATTTTCAAAAATAAAAGCAAATATTTATTGTTTTATTAATGATAAAAAATGAAATATCATGCGTTTTTGAAAATTCACTAATCAAGTATACAGAGATTTTTTGTAAAAAACTAATTTTTAGTGATAATTTTCAATTAAATCCACGAGTAATTGTACACCATATCCTGTTGCAGCTTTTTCTTTGGCATATCCTACATTTCCGAAAGCCACTCCGGCTATGTCGAGATGAGCCCATTTAGGATGGTTTTCAATGAATTGCTCCAGGAATTTGGCTGCAATGATACAGTCGCCGATGGGCTTCATTGAAATGTTTTTCATATCGGCAACATCAGACTGTATATCTTCTTTCCAGATATCCCACAAAGGAAGATTCCAAAGTCTTTGATTGGTTTGATCACCTGTTTTTATCAGAATATTTTTAAGTTCTTCATTATTGGAAAACATGGCACCGCAGGTATCCCCGAACATTCGGACCGAACTTCCCGTTAACGTGGCAAGATCAATAAGGTAATCTGTTTTGTAATTTCTGGAAAGATAGGAAAGTCCGTCAGCAAGAATCAGCCTTCCTTCAGCATCGGTGTCAAGCACTTCAATGGTTTTTCCGTTATATGCGGTGATAACATCACTTGGAAGCAGTGCTTTTTCAGAAATAGCATTATCGGTAATCGGAAGGATGACAACGATATTCACCGGAAGTTTCATTTCTGCAGCATAGACCAGGGTTCCAAGTACTGCTGTAGCCCCACCCATATCAGATTTCATATAATGCAGATTGGCAGAATTCTTTAATGAGATTCCTCCGGTATCAAATAACACACATTTTCCGACCAGGCCGTAAGTTTTAGCATTTTTAACGCTGGTTTTATATTCTAAGATCGTAAAAGCTGCATCATAAGCACTTCCCTGATTAACGGCAAGATAAGCTCCAAGGCCAAGCTCTTCACATTTCTTTCTGTTGAATACAGTATATTTTAATTCATATTTTTTTGCTAAATTTTTAAGATATAAATTAAAAATATCAGGCTTCTTAAGATTCGCAGGTTTATTCAGCCATTCCTGGCAGGCGATCTGCCCTTGACTTAATGCCTCAGCTTTCTGAATGATATGATCTAATTTTTTCTGGCTTAAATTTTCAAAATGAAGTTCGAATTTTGTGTTCCAGAAAGCATGATTTTTTTCAAAAGGATACTTGTAAGTTCCGATAAGCAGGCCTTTGACAAATTCTTCAAATTGTTTTTCATTCATGAAATCTGCCAGTAGCAGCGTTGGTACCGCCTGTAGTTTTTCCTTTTGAGTCTGTGTAAATTTTACAGCAACCTGCTGGATTTCGAAATTCTGTAAAGTTGATTTTCCGAGCCCGATAAAATAAGTAATCCCCTCTTCATGAGCGTTCACAAAAACTTCATGTTTTTTTCCTGTGAAAAAATTAGCGATATTTTTGTTGAAATTTTTACCTGTCCTGGTCCATTCTTCTTCAGTGAATACATGGAAAATCTGGGTGTAGTTTTTATTTTTTTTATTGATTAATTTCATACAGTTTAATTCTTAATGCTTTGTTGTTGGGGCTTTACTTCAAGTGGGTTTTCTGTATTGTCGTAATACAGCCATTCAATAGCTCTCGGGAATTCCTGGGACCAGTAGAATTCATTATGTGTACCTTCAGGATTGATATTGGTTCTGAACTCGAAATCAAAAAGGTTTTTCTTTTCCCACCTTTTCAGATATTCCTCGAAAACATGAATTCTTTTGACCATTTTAGAGCCTTCCTGGCCACCGCCATACAGGTAGATTTTGGTTTTGAAAGGAACTCTGAAGCTCATCATCGGGAAATTATTGTTCGGTTCTACCCATAAAGAAGGGGAGAAGATCAATAATTTGGAATAGACCTCAGGATAAAGAAAGCCGCTGTAGATGCTGATAAGAGCGCCCAATGAGCTTCCCCCGATTCCCGTATTGTCACGGTCTTTTTTGGTACGGTATTTTTCATCCACAAAAGGTTTAAGGGTATCTGTAATAAAACGAATATACTTTTTTCCTTCGGAACCATTGGCTACATTATCATTATCGAAGATATATTCTTTGATCCTGTCTTCACTTCCATGTTCTATGGCAATGATAATGATATCTCCACGGCCGTACTCTGCAAGGATAGACAGCTTTTTGTCAATCTCCCAGTTGCCGAAGCCACTTCCTTCATTGAACAGATTCTGGGCATCCTGAAGATACAAAACCGGGTAGCTTTTTTCTGATGTATGATAATCATGGGGAAGCAGTGCCCATACTTTCCGGTAGCGGTCAAGCTGCGGAATATAAAATTTTTCGGAAATCACCTCTGCTATGGGGAAATATTCCTCTTTGAACGGCCCCCAGTTTAATCTCCATTTTTCTATACTGTCTGAGACTGTTCCTACAGATTTTTTTACTTTCCTGTTGGGGGTGATATTTCCATATTTATCCAGCTCCACATTTTCCCAGCCGCCTTTTGTAAATTTATATTCAATATTGTCCGGGAGAACCTGATCATCGATTTCTATAAAATAATTACAGGGGTCCTTTTGTTGAAGTTGATAATTGTAGTCTTTGGGGTTCCAGCTGTTGAAATTTCCGGTGACAAATACCGGTCTGTCGTCTTTTTCTTCCGTGTAAAGTTCAAACCTCATCATAGTGTTTAATAAAATTATGCTGCTAAATTTATAAAAAAGATTGTTTTGAAATCATAAAAATTTGACCTAAAAAATGATATATTTGATAGATAGACGAAAGAAGAAAACTAACTTGATAATTATTTGATGAATAATTAATCGCTTGATGTCAGTATTTTTCGTAGTTTCAGGGAAAATATAAACTCAAACTGATCTTGATGAATTCTGTTAAAACCTATACGCTTTTCACCGATCATGATGTGTATCTCTTTAAAGAAGGTAGGCATTATAAGCTGTATGGGAAATTTGGGGCACATTCTGTAGAGAAAGAAGGCGTGAAAGGAATTTATTTTTCAGTCTGGGCACCCCATGCCAAAAAGGTTTCTGTAATAGGAAATTTCAATAACTGGAATCATAAAGATCATATCCTGTTTCCAAGATGGGATGAATCCGGGATCTGGGAAGGCTTCATTGAAGGGCTTACCTGGGGTACTTTATATAAATATGCCATTGAAACCGCAAGAGGTGAGATTCTTGAAAAAAGCGACCCTTACGCACTGAGCTGGGAACAGAATAAACAAGCTGCCTCATTGGTCTCCACAACATGGTACGAATGGAATGACAGGGAATGGATGGATAACCGCTGGAAAAAGAACAGCCTGAATGCGCCTATCTCCGTCTATGAAATGCATCTGGGGTCATGGGTAAGAGAAGGCAGTACTCCCGACAGGTTTCTGAATTACCGTGATATTGCGGAAAAGCTTATACCTTATATCATAGAAATGGGTTTTACTCATGTAGAATTCATGCCTGTAATGGAATATCCCTATGATCCAAGCTGGGGATATCAGATCACTGGATTTTATGCAGCAACATCACGATTCGGTTCACCGCAGGATCTGATGTATCTTATTGATGAACTTCATAAAAACGGAATTGGAGTGATCCTGGATTGGGTACCTTCCCATTTTCCGGGAGATGCCAACGGACTTCACCGTTTTGACGGATCATACCTTTATGAGCATGAAGATCCACGGAAAGGCTTTCATCCCGACTGGAAATCATATATTTTCAATTATGGAAGAAATGAAGTGAAGTCTTTCCTGATTTCCAATGCTATGTTCTGGCTGGACCGTTACCATGCTGACGGACTTCGGGTGGATGCGGTAACTTCAATGCTTCATCTGGATTATTCAAGGAATGAAGGAGAGTGGGAGCCTAATATATATGGAGGAAATGTAAACCTCGAAGCCAAAACTTTTCTGCAGGAATTCAATACCGCTGTTTATAAAGAGTTTGGAGACAATATTATGACCATTGCAGAAGAAAGTTCAGACTTTCCTATGCTTACCAAACCTGTTCATGAAGGAGGAGTAGGCTTTGGAATGAAATGGATGATGGGCTGGATGCATGATACCCTTGATTATTTTAAAGAAGATTTTGTCAACAGAAAATTCCATCATCATAAACTTACGTTTGCTTCCATGTATATGTATAATGAAAATTATATGATGCCTTTGTCCCATGATGAGGTTGTACATGGAAAAGCAAGTCTGATCTATAAAATGAAAGGCGATGAATGGCAGAAATTCGCCAACCTTCGTGCCTTGTATGTATATATGTATACCCATCCGGGAGCTAAGCTGCTTTTTATGGGTGATGAATTCGGGCAGACCGGAGAGTGGAATTTTAAACAAAGTCTTGACTGGCATTTACTGAAATATCCGGTCCATAAAGGATTGCAGCAGCTTGTAAAGAAACTGAATCACTTTTACAGAGAAGAGCCTGCCTTTTACGAAAACCAGTTTGATAAAAGCGGTTTCGAATGGGTGGAAGCGGATGACCTGGAAAACTCAGTATATGTATACCTGAGGAAAGGAAAAAAAAGGGATGATATTTTGATGGTTATCCTGAATCTCGCTCCAAACGTACTGGATTATAAGATCGGAATTCCGGCAGGTACCCATTGGGAGGTTATTTTCAATTCGGATGATGAGCAGTACAGCGGTAGTGGTGTCGCCTCTGAAATCCTGGAAGAAACACATGAAGAATGGAGAGGGCATCATAAATCTATGACAGTGAAACTTCCGCCGCTGGCAGGGATTATTTTAAGACAGAAGAAAGATAAAAAATATAAATTACACAGAATAAAATTTAAATCATAGCATATCAGCTCTGAATAAGATGTAATCAATCCAGAAGAGAAATTATGACGATATATCATTTAAGTACAGAATGTTATCCTATTGCAAAAGTAGGAGGACTGGCAGATGTAGTCGGGGCATTGCCCAAATATCAGAACAAAATAAAAGGAATAGACGCTAAGGTAGTTATGCCCTGGTACAATAAATCCTTTGTTTATGATCATGAATTTGATCTGGTTTTTGACGGATTTATCCATCAGGGCCCGAATATGCTTCAGGTTCAGGTTATAAAAGAAAAATCAGATGTTCTGGGCTTTGAGCTGTATATGGTGAAGATTCCCGGATTGCTGGACAGGGATAATCCTTACGGTTATCAGGATGAAAGTTTCCAGTTTCTTGCCTTTCAGCAGGGGATTCTGCATTGGATGTGTGCTATGGAGATTCGTCCGGATGTTCTGCACTGTCACGATTATCACACAGGATTAGTACCTTTTATGGTAGAACACTGCCCTGAATTTGAGTTCCTGAAAGGAGTGAAAACGATAGGAACCATCCATAACGGAGAATATCAGGGAATGATGAGCTGGAATATGGCGAATTATATGCCTTCTTTCGATGCTTACAAATGGGGACTGATGGACTGGAACGGTTTGATGAATCCACTGGCCAGCATGATTAAATGTTCCCATGCATTTACCACCGTTTCCGAAGGATATCTGGAAGAACTGTTTATAAGTTTCCGTGGGCTTGAAAGTCTGGTGCGTCAGGAGTTCGGGAAAGCGTATGGAATTATCAACGGGATTGATACGGAAGTCTGGAACCCGGAAACCGATCCGATGCTGGATTTTAACTTTACGATTAAAAATGCCGTTGCCCAAAAGAAAAAGAACAAAGAAAAACTCTGTAAAGAATATGGTCTGAAACCAGAATTGCCGTTATTTGCCTTCATTGGAAGATTTGCAACGGAAAAAGGAGCAGATCTGCTTCCGGACGTTGTATGGCGAAGTATCAAGCAGAGCTACGGCGCTTTGAATATTATGATTTTAGGATCCGGAAATACCTATATTGAGAACAAACTCAAGGAATATGATTATACCTACTCCAATTTTGCGCTGGACCTGGGTTATAAAGAACATCTTTCCCATAAGATCTATGCATCGGCAGATTTTCTTCTGATGCCGTCCAGGGTAGAGCCATGCGGGCTGAACCAAATGTATTCCATGAGATACGGAACGGTTCCGATAGTGAGATATACCGGAGGCCTCAGAGATACCGTGGAAGATATTTCGACCGGAGGAGCAGGGGTCAACTTTACCTATGCAGGAGTGGATGATGTTGTACATGCGATGAACAGGGCATTGGGAATCTATAACCAGAAAGGAGTAATGGAAGATCTTATCCATGCAAATATGAATTTTGATTTTGCATGGGAGAAATCTGCAGAAAAATACATAGCTTTATATAATAGCTGATACTAAGAATAAAATTGTAAACATAATAAAATAAAAACGCAAGATATTTATGAATAGAAATGTAATCTCTATTGTATTGGGAGGAGGCAGAGGAACAAGATTATTCCCGTTAACGTATTCAAGGTCGAAACCGGCTGTACCTATCGCAGGAAAATACAGACTGGTAGATATTCCTATTTCAAACTGCCTGAATTCAGGACTGAATAAGATCTTGGTTTTAACGCAGTTTAATTCTGCATCCCTGAATTCTCATATTAAGAATTCCTATCACTTTGATATTTTCAGCAAAGGCTTTGTTGATATTCTGGCTGCTGAACAAAACGTAGAAAATGACAGCTGGTATCAGGGGACTGCAGATGCCGTGCGCCAATCGATGAAGCACCTTGAAAAATACGATTATGACTATATCTTAATTCTTTCCGGAGATCAGCTCTATCAGATGGATTTCAGGGAAATGCTTGATTTTCACATCGAAAATGGCGGAGATCTTACCATTGCAACCATTCCCGTAAATGCCAAAGATGCAACCGGCTTTGGAATCCTGAAATCTGATGATGAAGGAAACATCACGTCTTTCTACGAAAAACCGGATTATGATATGCTGGATGGCCTGCAATCTGAAGTTTCAGACGAAAATAAACGTAAAGGAAAAGAATATCTGGCTTCTATGGGAATCTACATCTTCACGAAGACGATTCTTAAAAAGATGTTTGATGAGGGAGCCGGAGACGATTTTGGAAAAGATATCATTCCGAGTTCGATCGGAAAATACAACATATTAAGTTATCAGTATGAAGGCTATTGGACGGATATAGGGACTATAGAATCTTTCTACGAAGCCAATCTTGATCTTTGTCTGGATCTTCCGCAGTTCAACCTGTTCTCTTCTTCACCTATCTATACAAGAGCAAGGATGCTGCCCCCGTCCAAAATCAACGGTTCATATGTAAGCAAAGCCGTTTTCGGGGATGGATGTATCATCATGGCAGATAAAATTGAAAATTCAGTGATCGGAAACAGAACGAGAATCGATAAGGGAAGTACCATTGTCAATTCCTATGTAATGGGTGCTGACTTTTACCAGAATACTACAGAAATCGTAATGAATGACAGGGCTGGACGTCCCAACATGGGCATCGGGAAATACTGTTACATTGAAAAAGCGATCCTTGATAAGAACTGCTATATCGGGGATAACGTAAAAATTATCGGCGGTAAACATATTCCGGATGGTGACTACGGAACCTATTCTGTACAGGATGGAATTGTAGTAGTGAAGAAAGGAGCTGTACTGGCACCGGGAACACATATTGGGTAAGAGAAAGGAAGATGGATGCTGGAAGATAGAGGTTGTGAAAGCCGGAGTAGAGATAAAAAATTTTATATAAAAATTCCGGTTCATGCAATTATTTTAATAATTTTCAATCAGAAGTTCACGAATGATTTCGACCTAACAGTATCTTCCAGCATCCAGCATCTAGCTTCCCGCCCTCAATCAGGTTAATTATTGTTAAACATACAACAAGAGTGATCAGCATATTGGTCACTTTTTTTATTTGTATTACTTTTGTGCGATGCGGATTTTTAAAATATTAACGGTAATTATTATTCTGTTGGGAGGAGTTTATGCTGCTTCCATGTATTATCTTGTAGATGAAAGCAAGAACTTTACGATCGAAAAAGAGATTGACTATCCCGTGGATAAAGTTTTTGCCCAGTTTAATAACCTGCAGAATTTTACAAGATGGAATAACTTTTTTACCAGTTCGCAATCTATAGATATCGATTATTATACACCTTATGAAGGACAGGGAAGTTCGATAAGCTATGTAGATCCTAAAAATGATACCGACGGGGAAATGTTCATCAGGTATGAGAACCCTAATAAGACGTTGAAATACCAGCTTTTCGAAGATGAGAATGAAAATCCGACCCTGGTTGATGTTAAATTTAAACCGCTTTCCGCAGAAAAAACCAAAATAACGTGGTATGTGCATACTCCGAAACTTTCGGTGTGGAGAAGAGTGGAAAATTTCTGGACAGAGGACCGTTTTGCCGAGAATATCAACAAAAGTATGGTCAATCTTAAAAATTCACTGGGAAATAAGGTTGAAAAAGACAATCAGATGGCAGCCATCAAATATGACAGCCTGATGGTAGAAAATGAAGAAGACAAACTCCTGCTGGGAATCAATGTAAGTACTTCCAATAAGAAAGATGCTCTTTATAAAAATATTGTGATGAACTATAACAAAGTGTATAATTTCGTTACGATGGACCTTGGAAAAAGAGATGATGAATTCGGATATCCGATGCTGATGACCGATGCCGACAATTACAAAGACAAAGAGGTTTCTTACTTCCTCGGAATTCCGCTTTCCAAGAAAATTGGGGTGTCTGACAATAATTTCAATTTCAGGTCCGTAAACCCGTCTCAAAACTACGTGATGTACTACAAAGGAAGCTATGAAGGCAGAATTAAGGCCATTCAGCAGCTGATTCAGAAAGCCAAAAAAGACGAGATGCGCTTCGGAGACATCCGCCAGACCTTTATAGAACGTCCGATGGAAGGGCAGATGGTGAACATGAAGCTCTCATTATCAGTGTATAAGTGATTTTTTTTCAGGAATTTTTTTCTTAATTTTTTTTAACGGTTTCAGACTGTTCTAACTCGGTTTTTTTTATTAAATTTGAAGATTAATTCTACAAATAAATTTTAATAAATAGATAAACTGTAATAATGGACAGATTTTCATTCCTAAACGCAGCTCATTCTCAGTTAATTGAGGATTTATACCAACAGTACTTAAAATTCCCGGATTCCTTAGAACCATCATGGAAAGCTTTCTTTCAAGGCTTCGATTTTGCTTTGGAGAACTACGGAGATGACGATAACATTCAATTTATTCAGGCTTCGGCCAGCGCTGCCCCGGCAGTTCAACAACAGATTTCTCAGGCAGTATCAAACGGAGAAGTTCCTGAGCATATCAAAAAAGAATTTAAGGTAGTAAACCTTATTGAGGCTTACAGAACAAGAGGGCATCTTTTTACAAAGACTAACCCGGTTAGAGAAAGAAGACACTATACCCCTACTTTAGATATCGAAAACTTCGGTCTTTCTAAAGAAGATTTAAATACAAAGTTCAACTGTGCGGTTGAAACAGGAATGAAGGAGCCTGCTACTTTGGCAGACCTTATCAAGCACCTTGAAAACATCTACTGTGATTCTATCGGGGTAGAATACATGCACATCAACAACGTTGAAGAAAAAGATTTCATCAAAAGATGGCTTCAGGTAAACGAAAACCACCCAAGCCTTTCTGCGAACGAAAAAACAGAAATCTTATTAAAATTAAACCAGGCAGTTGCTTTTGAAAACTATCTTCACACAAAATTTGTAGGGCAAAAAAGATTCTCGTTAGAAGGTGGTGAAACATTAATCCCTGCTTTAGATCAATTGATCTCAAGATCTTCTCAGTTAGGAGTAGATGAAGTAGTATTAGGAATGGCTCACAGAGGTAGACTGAATGTTCTTACCAACATTTTCGGAAAATCTTACAAGCAGATCTTCTCAGAATTTGAAGGAAAAGAATTTGAAGAAGATGTATTCTCCGGTGACGTTAAATATCACTTGGGATCATCTAAAAAGATCAAAACGGCTTCAGGAGAAGAAGTTTGTATCAATCTTACGCCAAACCCATCTCACCTTGAAACAGTTGCTGCTTTGGTAGAAGGGATCTGCCGTGCAAAAGTAGACGACAAATACAAAGATTATTCTAAAGTATTGCCAATCATTATCCACGGTGACGGAGCTATTGCCGGACAGGGTATTGCTTACGAGGTTGCTCAGATGATGACTTTGGAAGGATACAGAACAGGAGGTACAGTTCATATCGTTGTGAATAACCAGGTTTCATTTACAACGAACTATATGGATGCAAGATCTTCAACATACTGTACAGACATTGCAAAAGTTACAGAATCTCCTGTAATGCACGTAAATGCTGACGATGCTGAAGCGGTAGTTCATGCTATCCACTTTGCTGCTGACTTCAGAGCAAAATTCGGAAAAGATGTTTATATCGACCTTCTAGGATACAGAAAATATGGTCACAACGAAGGGGATGAGCCAAGATTTACTCAGCCTAACCTTTATAAGACTATTTCAAAACACCCGAATCCAAGAGAAATTTATAAAGATAAATTGCTTAAAGACAGCGTTACTTCAAATGACGTAATTGCTAAGATGGAAACGGAATTCAAAGCACTTTTAGATAAAGACTTTGATGCTTCAAAAGAAATCGAGAAAAACGTAATGGATGTGTTCATGGCTGAAGATTGGGTAAACTATCCAATTGGTAAGAGAGGAGCAGTTCAGTTACCGGTAGATACAAAATATGACTTAGCGAAACTGAAAGAGCTGGCGCTTAAAATGTCAACACTTCCGGCAGACAAAAAGTTTATCAATAAAATTACAAGACTTTTCGACAACCGTATCAAAGCTATTGAAGCCAATTCATTAGACTGGGCGTTAGGAGAGTGGTTAGCTTATGCAACACTTCTTGTAGAAGGACATAACGTAAGAATTTCCGGAGAAGATGTGGAAAGAGGTACGTTCTCTCATAGACATGCTGTGGTAAAAACTGAAGATACAGAAGAAGAATACATCCCGTTAAGACACGTTTCTGAAAATAGATTTGATGTATACAACTCTCACCTTTCAGAATATGGGGTGTTAGGTTTTGACTACGGATATGCAATGGCTTCTCCGAATACATTAACCATCTGGGAAGCTCAGTTCGGAGATTTCGTGAACGGTGCTCAAATCATCGTTGACCAATATCTAGCTGCTGCAGAAGAAAAATGGAAAATTCAGGACGGATTGGTAATGTTATTGCCTCACGGTTCAGAAGGACAGGGAGCAGAGCACTCTTCAGCAAGATTGGAGAGATTCCTTACTCTTTGTGCTAACGAAAATATGGTAGTAGCCAATATTACTTCACCTGCCAACTACTTCCACTTATTGAGAAGACAGTTGAAATGGGCGTTCAGAAAACCATTGATCGTAATGAGCCCTAAATCTTTATTGAGACACCCTAAAGTAGTTTCTCCACTTGAAGATTTTGCAACAGGTTCATTCCAGCCAATCTTAGACGATCCTACTGCAGATCCTAAAAAAGTAGAAAAAGTAGTTCTTTGTTCAGGTAAACTGTACTTTGAATTATTGGCGAAGAAAGAAGAACTGAACTGTGAAAATATTGCTTTAGTAAGATTCGAGCAGTTATATCCGCTTCAGACAGATGCTATTGAAGCCATCTTCAACAAATATGAAAACAGAAAACAATTAGTGTGGGCTCAGGAAGAACCTGAAAACATGGGAGCCTGGTCTTATATCCTGAGAAACTTCAGAGATACAGGAATCCAGGTGGTAGCTCCGGTACCAAGCGGTGCACCGGCTCCAGGTAGCCACAAAATGTTTGAGAAAAACCAGAATGCAGTGATCAACAGAGTTTTCGACAGAGATGATGCTCCTGCAAAAAGACCCGTAACAGCTTAATTTAAATAATAATCAATTAAAAAATAAAAAATACTCGATATGTCAGTTTTAGAAATGAAAGTTCCTTCACCGGGCGAATCAATTACAGAAGTTGAAATTGCAACTTGGCTTGTAAAAGATGGTGATTATGTAGAAAAAGATCAACCTATCGCTGAAGTAGACTCAGACAAAGCAACTCTTGAATTGCCGGCAGAACAAAGTGGTGTGATCACTTTGAAAGCAGAAGAAGGTGATGTGGTACAAGTAGGTCAGGTAGTTTGTTTAATTGATATGGATGCTGCAAAACCAGAAGGTGCTGCACCTGCTGCTGAAGCTCCAAAACAGGAAGAAGCTCCGAAAGCTGCTGAACCTGCTAAACAAGAAGCTCCAAAACCAGCTGCTCCGGCTGCTGCTCCACAAACGTACGCTACAGGAGCTCCGTCTCCGGCTGCTAAGAAAATCCTTGACGAAAAAGGGATGGATGCTGCTCAGGTTTCAGGAACAGGAAGAGATGGAAGAATCACGAAGACTGATGCTGAATTAGCTGCAGTTCCAGCTTTAGGAGGAAGCCCTCTTAGCGCTACAGGTTCAAGATCTACAACAACAACGAAACTTTCAGTTTTAAGAAGAAAAATCGCTCAGAGATTAGTTTCTGTGAAGAATGAAACAGCAATGTTAACAACGTTCAACGAAGTTGACATGTCTGAAATCTTCAGATTAAGAAAGCTATATAAAGAAGAATTTGCTCAAAAGCACGGAGTAGGACTTGGTTTCATGTCTTTCTTTACAAAAGCTGTAACAAGAGCATTACAAATGTATCCGGATGTAAATGCATCTATCGACGGAGACTTCAAAGTAAACTATGACTTCTGTGATATTTCAATTGCCGTTTCAGGTCCTAAAGGATTAATGGTTCCTGTATTGAGAAATGCAGAAAACATGTCTTTTGCAAGTGTTGAAGCAAACATCAAAGATCTTGCTACAAAAGTAAGAGACGGTAAAATTACTGTTGACGAAATGACTGGTGGTACTTTCACAATTACAAACGGTGGTACTTTCGGTTCTATGATGTCTACACCAATTATCAACCCTCCGCAATCTGCAATCCTTGGAATGCACAACATTATCCAGAGACCGGTTGCTGTTGACGGGCAGGTAGTAATCAGACCAATGATGTACGTTGCCATGTCTTATGACCACAGAATTATCGACGGAAAAGAATCTGTAGGATTCCTTGTAGCGGTAAAAGAAGCAATCGACAATCCTGTTGGAATCTTAATGGGAGGTGACGAAAGAAAAGGCCTTGGATTATAGTTTTAATAAAATTATAATATAAATATACAATCTCGCCTTAAAAAAGGCGAGATTTTTGTATCTATTAAGAAAATACTACAATGATGTTTTCAAAAATGACTTCCAATATCAAAGTTTCAGTAATACCTGAATATGATAGTAAAAACAGTTATCCATCCGAAAACCGTTATGTTTTTAAATACAATATAACCATAGAAAATGACGGAAGCTTTCCTATTAAAGTATTGAAAAGAAAATGGCTCATCTTCGATGTAGGATTCGGATATACAGAGATTATAGGTGATGGCGTAATCGGCCTGACTCCTGAAATAGGAACAGGTGAAAATTTCGCCTATTTTTCCAATGTAATGCTGCGTTCCGGTGTAGGAAACATGAGCGGAAAATACCTGGTTAAAAACCTTGAAACACAGGAAACCTTCGAGATTGATATCCCGAAATTCAACCTGTTGTCTGAAGTTTTAAGTAACTAAAATTATTCTTTAATTAATTTATGTCTAGCTAATACCACTTTGAGATTTTACTTCCATAAAGTAGCCCCCTTTCAGCAGGTTAGAGACATTAATTTTAGAATCCGAAGAATGATCCTGAAGAATTAGTTTTCCTTCTGCGTTATATATTTTTATCCATTCGATCCGACTCCCATTTTTAAGGTAAACGAAACCTTCTTTTACCGGGGTAGGTTAATAAATAAGTGTAATCAAAATAATTTTTTGGAAAAATAAACAATATATTGATTGTAAAAGGCAATGTTGCAAAAAACTACCGGTAATTGCGGTAATCAATAGTAAAAGTTTTGTTTAAAGTTACAGTTTTTTGATGTATTTCTTTAAAACCGAATCAGTTATTTCTTCATTTCTTGTGATGAAAAGTTTCTCAAAAGCCAGTAAAGATATCTTGGCACAAACTTCTGCATCAGCACCTGCCCTGTGGTGATTGAACTGAATCTGATGGTAGTCGGCCAAGGGCTTCAGACCATATTTGGGCAGATAATTCCATGATTTTTTTGCGAGCTGTATACTGCACAGATAGTTAAGATTAGGAGCAAACATTCCGTAATGTTCAAAGCACCCTCTCAGAACAGAAGCATCAAATCCCGCATTGTGAGCGATCATTAGGCTGCCATACATCATATCCTGAGCTTCATACCAGATCTCATCGAAAGTGGGAGCGTCCTGTACATCTTCAGGCTGTATCCCATGCACGGCAATATTAAATTTACTGAAATAAGGGAAGCTTGGCGGTTTGATCAGCCAGGTTTTTGTCTCTACAATTTTAGAATCCTGTACCACACAAATCCCCATCTCACACGCAGAGCTTTTCTCGTGAGTTGCCGTTTCAAAATCTATTGCGCAGAAATCCATTGTTTTTAAAGTATAAGTTGTTGATCGTTGCTTGGTTGTTTTTGTTGCTGGTTACTGGTTCTTTTGTATTTAATATTCAAAGTTTTGGGTTTAAAGTTTAAGATTATTTGAAATTATGAAATTTTACTCTATTGAATGATAAGTAAGAAAGTCATAATTTTCAACTAATCCCTGCAACCTATTATCTGCAACCTGTTATCTTCCTCCCAAAAAGTGTTTAAAAATAAGCCATTTTGATTGATAAAACTGACTTTTTTGATGTTTCTGACGAAGTTTCCACGTTCCCGAAGCTTGCCCGTAAAAGCCGAAATGAGCCCTTACAACTGCCCAAAGGTGAGGGAAACCCTGTTTTAAACCAAAATAAATTCCGGCAACACCATCCAGACATAATCTGAAAAAGATCAGCCATATTAATTTAGGAAAAGGAAGATTTTTAAGCATCATCGAGAGATTATTCCGGATGTTTAAATAGGTTTTCTGAGCACTTTGTTTGTTCAGCGTTCCGCCGCCTACATGATATACCTTTGATTTTCCGGTATAAAAGATCTTTTTTCCTGAATTAATGAGCCTCCAACATAAGTCAATTTCTTCCTGGTGGGCAAAAAATCTCTCATCGAAACCATTTTGCGCCCAAAAGTCCTTCGAGCGGATAAAGAAGCAGCATCCTGATGCCCAGAATATTTCCGCTTCATCATCATATTGCCCCTTATCTTCTTCAAGATCATCAAAAATTCTCCCTCTACAGTACGGATACCCCAGATTATCAATAAGTCCTCCGGCTGCTCCGGCAAATTCAAAATAATTTTTATGGTTATAAGATAATATTTTGGGCTGAATTGCTGAAATTGACATATCCTTCCCGAAAAGTTCCAAAACAGGATCTATCCAGTGTTCCGTAACTTCTACATCAGAATTGAGAAGGCAGTAATATTCATGGGGAATTTCTTTTAACCCTTCGTTATATCCGCCTGCAAATCCATGATTATTATTGTTTCTGATCACTTTTACAGTCGGAAAACTAGCATTCAGAAATGCTATTGAATCATCCGTAGAAAGATTGTCGATAACATAAATATCCGCATTTTGAGAAAATTGAACTACACCCGGAAGAAATTTCTCAAGCCAGTTTTTCCCATTCCAGTTTAAGATGGCAATGGCCAGTTTTTTCTGCATGTCAATCTATTTTTTTTCAGAATCAAAATTTTTGATCGAATCCTGATATTTCCATTTCCTGTGTGACCACAGATAGTTGTCAGGGTACTTGTGTAAAGTATTTTCCAATAGCTTATGAAACTTTCTTACCACTTCATTTTCAACAAACTTTTCGCCGTCAGGGTATATTCTGTGATAATTGACCTGATAATAACCACGTTTAACCTTTTTCATTTCGCAATAGATGAAAACAAGGTCCATCCGTGTGGCCAGTTTATCATATCCTATGAAAGCCGGCGTTCTCTGATTCAGGAATTCCAATCCGTAGGTGACATGAGCAAAATGAGGTGTCTGGTCTGCTACAAACATATAAGCAGAATCACCATTATTTTTAGAACGGAAAATGTTCAGAATTACTTCATTGGCTTCCAGTGCTTCATTCCCGAACTTATTTCTGACCTTTTTCATCTGGTTTTCCCAGAAGTCATTGTTTACCTTTCTGTAGACAGGATGACAGTGAGCCTGAGGAATAATTCTTGCCAGTGCATTGATCCATTCCCAGTTAAAAACATGCCCCGCCAATAAGATGATATTTTTCCCATCCTCTTTCGCTTCGTGAAAAAGGTGTTGGTTGATGTGCTGCATTCTCACTCTGGATTCGGTCTCAGAAATACTGAAAGACTTTATGGTTTCAACAAGATAATCGGAAAAATTGAGATAGAATTTTTTTCTGATTTCTTTAATTTCTTCCTCTGACTTATCAGGAAAGGATTTTTTCAGGTTTTGGGTGATGACCTCTTTTCTGTATCCTACAAAATAATAGTTTAGGAAAAAGATAACATCCGAAAAAATGTATAATATTTTCAGCGGAAGCTTGGAGATCAGATATAATATTTTGATTAGAAAATTCATAAAACACGCAAATTTAGTGATAATAAAATTATGGTTCTATTTTTGCAGAGGGATAAATATTATTTTTTTACTTTTATGTTATGAAAAAATTAGCAACTATAGCTTTTCTTGGATTGAGTGCATTGGCTTTTTCACAGAATACCAATATACCACAGGAAACAAAAAAACCGGATAATACGCTTCTGGTAAAAACTGATCATGCAGAGCTGGATGCAAAGAAAAAGTCTGCAGAAGAAAAGGCAAAACTCCCAAAGCCTTACGATCCGAAAGCAGATGCTCAGAAAGATATCGCTAAAGCAATTGCCCAGGCTAAGAAAGAAGGCAAGAATATCATAATACAGGCTGGCGGTAACTGGTGTATCTGGTGTCTGCGATTCAATAACTTTGTGCAGACTACTCCTGAACTGAAGGAATTGGTAGACAAAAACTATGTATACTATCACATGAATTATTCTCCGGATAATAAAAATGAAAAGGCTTTTTCCAAATATGTTGATGTGAAGGAAAAACAGGCTTATCCGTTTTTCATCGTTTTAGACAAGAATGGAAAAGTTCTTCATATTCTGAAAGACAGCTCAGTGCTTGAAGAAGGAAAAGGATACGGGTTAGAAAAAGTAAAAGATTTCTTTACTACCTGGTCTCCTAAAGGATAAAAATAAAAGGTTGTTTCAAATAGAAGCAACCTTTTTTATTTTCTGTATTAAAATCTGGAAATCTGCAGAATTATAAAAATCTTTTAATCCAGCTTAATTTTTTCTCAGAATATGGTGGATATTTAATATTAGGTTCACCCCAGGTTACACGTTCGAGAACAGCTTTCTGATGGGAAAACGCTTTAAAACCAAATTTCCCGTGATAACTGCCGATCCCGGAATTCCCCACACCGCCAAACGGAAGATGATCATTGCTCAAATGCATCACCGTATCATTGATGCAGCCGCCACCGAAAGAAAGTTTCCGGGTAAATGCTTCTTTTTCTTCTGAATTATTGGTGAACAGATAAGCAGCAAGCGGTTTTTCAAGCTCTAAAATATCATTTAAAGCAGCATTATAATTTTTAAAACCAATGACAGGGAGCAGAGGACCAAAAATTTCTTCCTGCATGATTTCATCTTTCCAGCTGATATGATGAAGAATCGTAGGTTCAATGTAAAGATGCTGCTCATTAAAATTCCCTCCGAAATAGAGCTTTTCATTATCAATAAATTGGGTAAGCCTTTGAAAATTTTTAAGATTGATGATTCTTGTATACTGTTCCGAATCCGGTCCATACTGAAATTCTTTAATATATTTTCTCAGCATTTCCAAAAACTGTTCCTGAACGGTTTCTTCCACCAATAAATAATCAGGTGCCACACAGGTTTGTCCTGCGTTCAGAAACTTGCCCCATACAATTCTTTTTGCTGCAATATCAAGATTGGCTTCTTTGGTAACAATGGCAGGAGATTTTCCACCCAGCTCAAGGACAACCGGGGTAAGGTGCTCTGCAGCTGCTTTGTAAACTATTTTTCCTACCCTTGTACTGCCGGTAAAGAATATTTTATGAAATTTCAGTTTTAAAAGCTCCGTAGTTTCTTCAACACCGCCTTCATATACGTAGAGATATTCCGATGGAAAATTTTCATTGATGATCTGAGCCATAGCCTTCATGGTGTTTTCTGCAATTTCACTGGGTTTCAGAATACAACAGTTCCCGGCAGCCATGGCGGCAATAACAGGAGATAATGAAAGCTGATAAGGATAGTTCCAGGCTCCGATAACGAGAATACAGCCTAAAGGATCAGCATAAATCCTGCTGTTTCCAAGCTGATTGACAAGATTGGTGCTTACTTTTTCAGGTCTGGTAAGCGATTTTAAGTTTTTCAGATAATAATCAATATCCTTCAGAACAAAAGAAAGCTCTGTAGTGAATGTATCAAACCTGGATTTACCAAAATCTTTGTAGATAGCTTCATACAGCATGTTTTCATTGGATACAATCAGATTTTTCAGTTTTTCAAGATACATTTTCCGGAATGCCGGACTTTTGGTCTGATGTGTTGCAAAAAAATCTCTCTGGCTCTGTAAAATTTTTTCAATTTCCATATGAAGGCTTTTCTGTTAAACGTAAGTATTCATGTGATAGTATAACGGAAAACAAGCAACAATAAGTTGGCCAAAGTGGTTGGTGGCCGTTTAAAGAAAGTAAGAGTATTTAAGTAAAAAACCGGAATGTATGATTAAATTTTAAATATCAGTTAAAGAGTTCTCCCAGCTTCTTACATTTCTTTTTTTCCTTTCACCACTACATTATATTCCTCACCACTATTTTTACCGGATGATAAAGGAGTAGAAGAAGTGCCGTTATGAATGCCAGCCAGAATAAGCCTGTGAAAATTTCCATATTGGAAAGCAGGATTGCCTGCGCTGTTATTTTGGCTTTAAAAGCTCCGGCTGTCAATGACAGAGATTCATTTACAGGAAGTTTTGAAAGATGAGCCCCGAAAAGCTGATTCCATTGGCTGTAGAAGACAGGATTCGTGTCTGTAAGGTTAAAACTCAGTGTGTCTGAATGTTTTAAGGTTAAAAAAAGCATCAGGTTCTGCATTAAAGCATACCCGATTGCAGTAGTCCAGAAACGGGTAGTTGTTCCTAAAGCCGTGGCATTGGCAACATATTCTTCGGGCATTCCTGAAATCAGGAAAAAGACAAGAGGAGTAAATAACAATCCTTGGGCTACTCCCTGAAGGAATAAGGGCGGGCATATGGTAGAAAGGGTAGTGTCCGGATAAAATGTGTAGGTAAACCAGGCACAGTCTACGGCCAGCAACAGAAATCCCGTAAAGAAAACAATTCTTGAAGAAATTCCTTTTACCAGGCAGATCCCTGACAGAAATACTCCCAGAAGAGTTCCGGCAACATTCCAGTACTGGATATTCACAATATAATCCCATGGCCACTTCCATACCGTTGCCATAATGCTGTATACATTGTTCAGCCCGGATCTTATCAGGTAGAAAATAAAGAAAAGGATCATTCCTGCAATGACATTTTGTGAACCGAAAACTTCAAAATGAAACAAAGGACGCTTCGAATTTCGCTGTTTAAGCATAAACAGGCCTCCGGAGATTAAAAATATAAACAGACACATAATAATGGTATCTGACTCAAACCACATCAGCCTTTTGCCGTAAATAATCGCATAACCACCCGCCTGTAAACAGACCCAAAGGAGGAACCAGCTTGCGATATCCAGTTGATACAAAGGCTTTTTAGGGAAAAATCTGTTTTTATTAAAGATGGCAATCCCGATGATCAGGACAAATACATGGAAGTAAATCATCATCAGGACCATATGCCGGAAATCGTAATTTTCTATGCTTGATTTTAATAGAGAAGTTGTTACAGTACCTCCTGTCAGCATTATGGCATACATTAAAAGATAGGAAAAAACCTTGGCATGTTTTGTTTTCAATTCAGCGACAATCAAAGGAAGGAAAATGGCTCCTTCAAGCAACCCGAAAATTCCTTCCAGAAACCGGATGACTAAAATAACATGATAGTCATTGGTGACAGACAGTACATAGAGAATGATCACGGAAACTGAAGACATCAGCAGCACATAATATTTCACACTGAAATAGGCCATAAACCGCTGTAAAACTAAAAGGGTAACTACAAATGTTCCATACATCAAGATCATTAAATATTGGATGTCGTCTGAATCTACATCCATAAAAGAAGATGTGAAGGCACTGTTGGAATGTAACAGTGACAACAGCATCAGATGGGGAAACAATGCCAGAGTAAGAAGCGGCAGTTTCAGCCATTGTGGTACCCATTGATGATAAACTGTATTGTGTTGCATGTTTTTAAAGGTGGAAAACAAAGAGCTTATCAATCTGATAAACCGGACAGACCGGAATGTTTTCTTTAATTATGATAATTGTACAGGCCTTTCGGACTTAAAAAATGCGAAAAGACAAAAGGGCAAAGGTGTAAAAAAGAGTAAAAGGTAAAATGGCAAATATGCTTAAGAAAAAATTTGCAGATTCGCTATTGTGCGGTTTTGCCTTTTCGCAAAAAAAATAATTTAATTGTAAAAATTTGAAAGAATTTGAGTGAAAATAGTTTTATACTTTCAAACCCTTCCAGGCTCAAACTTATATCTTCTTCGCACTTACCAGAACATTCATTCCGGAAAGCAGTTTTTCGTTGTCTTTATTATGGTCGAGAATGATCTTTACAGGAAATCTCTGTTCAATTTTCACGAAGTTTCCTGTAGCATTATCCGGTTTTACCAATGAGAACTGAGATCCAGACGCCGGGGAAACGGAAAGGATTTTACCCTTGAATTCAATATCCGGATAAGCATCTGCGGTAATAATGACTTCCTGCTTCTGATCTATTTGCCCAAGCTGTGTTTCTTTATAATTGGCAATGATCCATTTTTCTTTGCTCACGATCTGGACCAATGCCTGTCCTTCTTTGATCAGCTGTCCTTCCTGAATGGTCTTTTTACCTACCCAGCCATCGTAAGGAGCTGTAATGACAGTATAGGAAAGGAAAAGCCGGGCATTATTCAGGTTAGCTGAACTTTGCTGAATCTGGCTTTTTACAGGCGCTACTTTTGTCTGTTGCTCACTCGCTCCGGCTCTTACAGCGTTTTTCTGCTGTTCCAAGGCCAAAAGATTGGCTTTTGACTGTTCATAAGAAGCTTTTACATTCTCAAATTCCTGTTCTGTAGCAGCATCTTCTGCAAGAAGGTTTTTATATCTTTTAAAATCCTGTTCGGTTTTCCAGATGTCTATTTTAGCTGAAGCTATTTTGGCATCAATGATTTTGGTATCACTTTCTTTGGTGCTGACGCCGCTTTCAATAGAGGTGATTGTTGCTGCATTGGCATGAAGGCCGGCTTCTGCCATCTGTACCTGATTCACAAACTCTCTGTTGTCGATGATGATTAAAGTATCGCCTTTGTGAACAAACTGATTTTCGTTAAACTTTATCGTTCGGATAAACCCTGAAACCTTGCTGGATACAGGAGTAATATATTGTTCGATCTGTGCATCATTCGTTGTGACATTTTTTCTCGAAAAAAGATAAAAGCTGATCATCCCCGTAATTCCGCTGATAATGAGAACCCAGGCCAGTACCGTGATGCTTTTGTTGATTCTTTTTTCCTTTTGTGTCAATTGTTTTTTTGCCATAGTTTTTATAAGTTTCCAATCGTATATTGGAGTTGATAATATTTAAGTTGTCTGTTAATTTTTACGGAGATAAGATTGGATTCTGCTTCCAGATAAGTATTGTCTGCGTCAATCAGTTCTGTGATCAGGCTTAGTTTATTGGCATATTTTGTTTTTACAATACGATAGTTTTCTTTGGCCTGGTTTATCGCTTCTTCAGCAATTTTTACTTTCTGATCGGTTTCTTCAAACTTTTTGTAAGCTTCATATACGTTATGTCTGATCTTTTCTTCATTTTCCTCGATCTGAAGCTGGGCCAGATTTATATTTTCCCTGGCTTCCTGCATTCTGTATTTGTTTTTGTACAGGTTTTCAATGGGGTAGGTCAGGTTCATTCCGATCATTCCAAGACGGTAAGCATAGGGCTCGGGAGGGAAGAACATCATATTCGGGTACTTTAAAAAATACTCGCCCCCTGCAGTGATTTTAGGAAGATAATTAGCCTTTGTGATTTTCTGATCCAGTTCTTTTAAAGAAAGATTTTTATGGGTGATTCCAACAGATTCGTTTTTACTTAAAGCAGTTTCCGTTAATTCATCAATATAAGGTATGGCTGTCTGATCAGAGATAAGATCCTCCGTATTGACGTGCATTTCCTGATTTTCAGGGAGTGAAAGGATAGTTTTCAGCTTATGCTCTGCAATCTGTATATCATTATCAAGTTCTGTCCAGCTCATTTTATGATTCGAAAGCTGTAATGACGTTCTCAGTACTTCATTTACAGTAACTACACCATTGGCTTTAAGGGTTTTCACCTGTCTGATATTTACAGAATCCTCTTTCATTTTATCATTGATAAGGTTTTGCTGCTCTTTTAAATGATGGATCTGTAAAAATGCAGTAATGATCTCCATTTTAAGCTGTCTTTCATCCAGGTGGGTTCTCAATGCTGAAATTTCGGTATCAATCGCTGCTTTTTTTTCTGTGTTTCTGATTTTTCCCCCCATATATACAGGAATGGAGGCCGATAGGGTAAAATCATACATGCCGTTGATGGCATCGTATTTTGTTGCTTTATTGAAAACACCATCCTGATGCTGATAAAGATTGGTTACCTGCGTATAGCTGGTATGAAATCCGATGTCCGGAAGTTTTTCCATTTTGAGATCTTTCTCTTTGGTAGCGGACATTTCCTGTTTCAGATGGCTGATCTGTATATTTTTGTTGTTCTTTAAGCCGATCTCTATTGCCTGCTGTAAGCCGAGATACCGGTAATCTATCATCTGTGCGGGTAAAAAACTGCTCAATAATAAGCACAACGCAATGCACTGATACCGGCATGCGTTCAATATCATATTCATAAATTAATTAAAGGATTTTTGCTAAAATGATTTTGATACTGCAAATTTACGATGAGAAGCTACAGACCCTATTTGTGAAAACAGAAAAAGATTTGCTCATTTACGCCAATTTAGAAATTCTTCTTACCTTTATCCTATGAACAACAGCCATTTTAAAGAAGTAGAAGAAGATGATACGGAATTTTACGTTTATCATGTCCTTACCGGAAATGTAACCACGGAGATTCATTATCACAGTTCTGCTCAGTTAGTTTATGCAGAAGGCGGTATTGTGCATGTTTTTACAGATCAGAAACACTGGTATCTTCCTGCAAGATGTTTTATGTGGATTCCAGCCGGAACTCCTCACTATATTTTTTCTACCAGTCCAAAGGTTGATTTATATAATTTTTACTTTAAAAAAGAAGAAAATGAAAGTGGCTTTTTTGATGAAATCAACATTTATTCCGTCAATAATTTACTTCGGGAGATGATTTTGTATACTAAAGAATGGGATGGGAAAATCACAAAAAATGATATGTCTAAATACTTTTTCCTCAAAGCACTTAAAGGGGTTTTGCAGGAGAAAAAACACAAACATCTTGCTTTTCCCATACAGCATCCATTTCCCAAAGATGAAACTTTACTGAAGATTGCAAGATACATCCATGCCAACCTTGAGAAGCCTCTTACGATCGAATCTACGGCAAAAGAATTTGGAATGAGTACAAGAACCCTTTCCAGGAAATTTAAAGAGATTCTGGGTATGAATTACATTCGTTTTCTAAGGGCGTTGAGAATTACCCGCTCTCTTGAGCTGATGCTGGAAGGAAAATACAATATGTACGAAATTGCCATGATGGTAGGGTACAACAGCCTGTCGTCTTTCAGTAATATTTTCAAAAAGGTAATCGGTATTGCCCCTACGGAGTATCAGCATAAATTGAGAGGGGATAAGTAGTGAGTAGGAGTCGTTTGAGCGTTTGAGATTTGTGGTGCGTGTTACGTGTTAACGGGTTTTATAGTGCGGGATAGGGTTTTCTTGCTTGTTCTTACTGTAAGGTTGTGAAAAAGTTAATTTAACGAGTAATAGCTGTTAAGATTTCCTACATTCCCCTTCCCTGAAGGGGTGGATTTTTGCCAAGCAAAAAGACGGGGTAGTCATATACATAATCCTTTCCGAACTACACAAAAAAACCACTCCAAAAAATGAAGTGGTCTTGTATGGTGAGAAATTCTCAGTCGCTTATTAAGCTTCTTCAGATTTAGCCTCTTCCTTTTTAGCAGGAGCAGCTTCAACCGGAGCGTCAGAAACGATGTCGAATTCGTAGTTGTACTCAACATTTCTGTGAAGTCTGATAAGAGCAGCAAATTTACCAGTTCTCTTGATAGTGTTACCAGGAATTTTGATATATTTTTTCTCTACAGAAACACCAGCTTTTTCTAAAGCAGCAGATAGATCAGCATTGTTGATAGATCCGAATAATTTATCACCAGCACCTACTTTTGCAGGAATAGTGATAGAAGTTTTCTTCAATTGCTCTACTACAGCGTTTGCAGCAGCGATCAATTTAGCTTCTTCTTCTTTTCTAGCTTCTAATGTAGCTTCTAAAGCAGCTTTGTTTTTAGGGGTAGCTAAAAGTGCAAATCCTTGAGGGATTAAGAAGTTTCTAGCATAACCTGGCTTTACGTTTACTGTATCAAACTCAAGTCCTAAGTTTTCTACGTCTTTTTTTAGGATAATTTCCATTGTTGTTGTCCTTTTTTAGATTTTAGTGTATAGTCTAAAATCAAGTTAGAATTAATGATGTATTCAGCAACAAAAGAAGAGATTGCTCTCTTCTTTTATTTATTTTTTGTCTTATTTTAATAAGTCAGCTACGTATGGTAGTAATGCAAGGTGTCTTGCTCTTTTGATAGCAGCAGAAACTTTTCTTTGGTATTTTAAAGAAGTTCCAGTGTATCTTCTTGGTAAAATTTTACCTTGCTCGTTCACGAACTGTAATAAGAAATCAGCATCTTTGTAATCAACGTGCTTAATTCCGTATTTTTTGAATCTACAATATTTCTTTTCAGATTTTGTATTGATATCAAGCGGAGTAAGGAATTTTACTTCTGATTCTCCTCCTGCTGAGGCTTGTTTAGCCATTTCATCTATTGCCATGTCTTGTCTTTTTTAAAAAATAGGGTTAATAATTAAGCTTTAGCCGCTTTTACTTTAGCTCTTCTAGTTACAGCGTACTCTACAGCATGCTTGTCAAGTTTTGTAGTAAGGTAACGGATTACTCTCTCGTCACGCTTGAATGCCAATTCTAAGTCAGCTACTACAGAACCCTCTCCTTTAAATTCGATTAAAGTATAGAACCCGTTCTTTTTCAATTGGATCGGATAAGCTAATTTTTTTAATCCCCAGTTTTCTTTAGCAACGATTTCGCAGTTCTTTTCTTTGATAAGATCTACATACTTGTTCACTGCTTCCTCTACCTGTGACTCAGATAGAACGGGAGTTAAAATGAAAACAGTTTCGTAATTGTTCATAATGTTAAATAAATTTGTTAATTATTTCGAGGTGCAAAAGTAGAAAATATATTTTGTATATGCAAGAGTAGAGGTGAAATAGTTGAGTACTGAATGTGAATATATACCTCGGAAGATCTCATTTCTGAATATTGTAATCTGTAAAATACGGTAATTCCAAATGGAATACAACAAGCCTGTGATTAAAAAAACGCCAGCTTATAAAGTAGAACCTGTTGCCATTCCGGAGCTTTTAAAGATTTGAATCTAATGCAAAGAAGACCTGTAAATGAACAGGCCTTCTTCACTTCTATTTTGCAATACTATTATTTCTTAATCACTTTTACAGATTGTGATCCGTTTTCTGTTTGTACAGTAACAATGTATGTTCCTGAAGTTAGTTTGGATACATCTACCGTAAATTTCGCCTGATTGATTTCAGAGTGTAATACATTTCTGCCTGTAGCATCAAATACGCTTACTGTTTTTACTTTATTTTGTGAATCAATATTTAAAGTATGAGCTACAGGATTCGGATATACCCTGAATGAAGTGTCTTTCTTCGTTACTTCATTTGTTGCCAGAGAAGAAGCAAGAACATTTACGGTATAATCTTCTACCTGTCCATACGCTCCCCCTGCACAAGGAACTATGAGGCTAGGATCATCATCAATGGTTCCGTATAGTTTTTTTACTCTCATTCTGGTATTTCCCGGTAACGCATTGGCAGGAACAGCTATAGAATGTACTGCCTGGATAGCGTCTATACCGGTAGAGTTTTGAATAGTCTGGGTCACTTCATATACTTCACCGGGATCATCTAAAGTTCCGTTCTGATTCCAGTCTATAAATACTGCAAAGCTGTTTTCCCAGTTACCGCCTGTATTCCCTTTCAGTGTGATATCATAGGTTTGTCCCTGAGTGACGGTAGCGGTTTGGCTCAGGAAATATTCATGAGAAGTTCCGGTACCAAGAGCATTGTTTGTTACGTTGTTGATTCCTGCAAAATTTACCAATGTAATAGGTTCATCGGCAGGATCACCGAATATGTCAATAAAGCTTACAGGGCCGCAGTAGGTTATAGGAGGTTCTACATAAGTGTAATCAACTTTTATATTATCAACAATCAGCATGAATTTGTCATTATTGTTATTCACAAAAGCAATTCTTACATTTTGTCCGATATAAGGAGTAAGACTTAAGGCACGGCTTGTCCACCACGAGTTTTCCCCTGTTGTATTGTATAGTTCTACCGTAAAATCAGCTACGGTATTTCCTCCGGTGGGAGAAAGCATTATTTTATAGCCATCCGGATAATCAGGGTCCTGCGCTTTAGCATCCCAATATAATGTAGGAGAAGCTCCTGATACAGCTATCTGCGGTGAGATCAGCCAGTCATTTGAAGTTCCTGCAGGAGTATACCATGAAGTGCTCATGGCTGCATAATTACCTGCGGGGCCTCCAAAGCTGCCGTCCGTACCATCCCGGTCAATACGGTTCCATCCATTGGTAATAAAGCTTACACCGGAAGCCGGAGTTAGCCCATCAGCGTCAATTGTCGTCCAGGCGGCAATGCCGGGTCCGGTTCCATCAAAATCTTCTTGAAATATTTGACTGTACCCCAATACGGGAACAGCAACGAATGTTGCTAATAGTAAAATTTTTCGCATAACAGTAATATTTTTTTGGTTGTATTCCAAATATAATTAAAATTATGCTAAAAACCAAATATTTAATGTTTTATATTTAATTAATTATGACTGTTTTTATTAATTTTTTTAATATTTTCTTATTTCTGTTAAGAAATTTATTTTTAAAACATCATACAATGAATGCCTGCTTACAAGAATAGAGGCAATGGAAGAAACCATCCCGGCAAGCATCAGATGGAATATCAGTGAATGCCTGTCTGTCATTTCCAGAACGATAATGGCTGAAGTAAATGGTGCTCTGGTAATTCCTGTAAGGAAAGCCACCATTCCGGCAAGAACTACCACATTGGTTTCATTAGGCGTCAGATGAATCGCTCCTGAAATTACAGAACCAATGCTGGCACCTGCAGTCAGGGCCGGGGCAAAAATACCGCCTGCACCTCCTGAAGTAAAAGAAAGGGCAGGGCCAAGCATTCTTAAAACAGGAACATACCAGTCTTCATGTTTATCTTTGGTAAAAAGGACTCTTTCCATGATCTCTTTTCCGGAACCGAGAATTTCCCTGTTGATGAAATAAGCTATGGAAGCAATAATCAGAGCACAGATGATCAGAAATATTACATTGGCCTGATCGGTTTTCAGGGTTTTCTTTTTCCATCCATTGATCCTGAGCATAATAACGGACAACTGGCTTGCGAGAATGCCGGCAACAGCAGCAACGAGGATAATCGGAAACATTACCATTAAGGAAACATCATTCGTTTTGGGATATCCTAAATACAGATAAGATCCGGCTAAGGTCTGAGCTGTTAAACCTGCAATAATAACCGCTGTAAACAGGGCTGTTTTGAAATAATTGATATGTGTTTTCGAAAGCTCTTCCACGGCAAAAACAATTCCTCCCAACGGGGTATTGAAAGCTGCCGCAAGCCCGGCTGCAGCTCCTGTCATGATCATGTTTTTCTTGGAGATCTTAGGCCACCATTCCGGAAGATATTCATTAACTTTTCTGAATACGGAGCCGGCAATCTGGATAGTAGGGCCCTCACGGCCAACAGCACCACCACCAATCACGAGAATAACCGAAGAAAGGATTTTGAAGAAAATAATCTTAATGCTTAAAAGGCTTCTGATCTTTTTATGTTCTTTCGGATTAGCGAGTTCTACAGCGGCCATCACCTGTGGAATACCGCTTCCTTTGGCATTGGGCGCAAATTCTTTTACCAGCCACCAGGATAATACAAAGCCTACAGGTGCAATAATGAAGATCATCCAGGCATGCCAGTCAAAAATAAAATTCATGAGATTTTCGCCCCATGCAAATACCTGAGCATAGAGTACAGCAAAAAATCCGGTGATCACAGATCCGATCCAGAACGGAATAGCCTGGAGCAGATTATGTTTCAGCTGCTCATTCCGAATGTTGTCAAAAGAATTTTTAAGGGAATCCCGTATGAAGGTAAAGATTTTCAGCATTTGTTTGGTTTGTGGGATGAATTTACGGTAAAATTCCGAGAAGTTAATTATATGTTCTCCATAAAATCAGCGGTTGTTAATGCATTCTCTACGCTTAATACCTTTGGCAATCCGAAACTCAGTAAATTGTTTTTTACTTCAATTTTAAAATCTTCATCGGGAATTGCTTTGATGATTTCCTTTCTGTGCGGATTTAAAAATGTCATTGTTTTATAAGGATCACTTCCCAGAACATAGAAATCTTTAAAGTCTTGATTTTCTTTAAAATTCACATTGAAGCGGCTGAAGATTCCTGCAATTTTATCAGCAAAATTTTTCTTATTGACAGAAATAAAACCAAAATCATCATCCAGTTTTTTTAATCCCCAGATTTCCAACGTGTCTTTATGGTCCGTCATACGGGCTCCTCTCGCAGAGGTTCCGATTACATTCGTGATGAAAAGGTAGAATAGGTTGGTTTTTTCCTTATTGGTAATGTAGTAGCAGATTTCCGGAGTTTTTAAAAGATTGGGTTCATCCGTTTTAAACTCATGATAAGGAGAGTCCTTAATATCTATTACTGAAATGTCATAGCGCTCAAATAACTGGTCATAAACTTCAATAATTAATTCTTCGTCTTTCTTTGAAAAACCAAATAATTTAGTGACAAGCAGCTTTCTGAAATCTAATTCCATGGGTGAAATGTTTTTTTAAAGATAGAACTATTTGATAAAATTTATAATATACGAAAATAAAAACAGCCAAAGGATGCACAGAAACGCAATAGCTAAATGAATAAAATTGGAGTGTGACCTCCGATAAAAACAAAAAAGCTTTCCAACCGGAAAGCTTTTTGTTGATATTTTTTAAAGCCCAAGGAGGGCAAATACGATACCATACAGTAACAGAAGAATTGCCATGAAAATGAAATTCACATTCCTGAGTTTATACTTTTCATTACTCTGAAGAACGATAGCTTCAATAAAAATAAAGAGAAACCACAGTACATGAAAAATCAACATATACAACGCAAAACCAAATGCTCCCCAGCCGCTGGCTTTACTCATTATAATGAAGAATACAATAGTCCCCGGAACAATTACTGCAAGCCGTATTATAATATGCCTCCAGACATTTTGTTGAGAAGGCTGCCTGCTTTTCTCTTCATTCTGTTTGATCTCAAAAAGATCTCTAAGTTCAGGATTCATTCTTTCTGCTTGTTGTATAATTTAACAAAAAACTGCAGAATTCCCACAAAACAAAGAAGATTGATAATACCAAAGGCGCTGTACAACTCCATAGAATAAGTTCCTGTGAAGCCCAGAATAAGCTGGATAAGATCAACAAGGATAATAATGCTCAGTGAAATTACTGCCAGTAAAGTTGCGCCTTTCATATATTATGTCTATTTTATTGAGTGATGGTTTTTAACTTCTGTTTTTTAAGATATTTCCTGAAAAAAAGGTTATATTTCTGTATTCAGATCCCAGTTTTCAAGGTAATCATGAACATGTTTCAGCATCATTCCTCCTAAAGAACCGTCTACTACCCTATGATCGTAAGAGTGAGACATAAACATCAGGTTTCTGATGGCGATCACATCTCCGTCTGCTGTTTCAAGAACCGCAGGTTTCTTAACGATGGCTCCAATAGCTAAAATAGCAACCTGAGGCTGAGGAATGATCGGAGTTCCCATAAGGTTTCCAAAGCTTCCCACGTTAGAAATAGTATAAGTTGCTCCCTGAGTATCTTCAGGTCTTAATTTCTTGTTTCTTGCTCTGTAAGCTAAATCGTTGATGGCTTTTGCAAGACCTGAAAGAGATAGCTGATCAGCATTTTTGATGACAGGAACAATAAGATTTCCGTCTGGCAGAGCAGTTGCCATACCGATATTGATGTTTTTCTTTTTAATGATGTTTTCACCATTTACAGAAACATTGATCATTGGGAAATCCTGGATTGCTTTTACAACAGCTTTTACGAAAATAGGCATGAAAGTAAGTTTTTCACCTTCACGTTTTTCGAAGATCGCCTTGTTTTTGTTTCTCCATTTTACAACGTTGGTAACGTCTGTTTCAATGAAAGAAGTAACGTGTGGAGCAATTTGTTTTGCTTTCACCATATTTTCAGCGATGATCTTTCTCATTCTGTCCATTGGAATGATCTCATCACCTGCACTTACCGGGATCGTAGCTGCCGGAGCAGATACTGCCGGTTGTGGAGTAGAGGCCGCCTGTACCGGAGCTGCTTGTGGAGCCGGCTGCGTTCCTCTGTTGGCTACATACGCCAGAATATCTTCTTTGGTAATTCTTCCTTCCAAACCGCTTCCTTTGATAGATTTCAGTTCAGTTTCAGAAATATTTTCCTGTTGTGCAATTGATTTTACAAGTGGAGACAGATACAGATCTCCTGAGAATTCAACGTTTGCAGCAATTGTAGTTTGTAAAGGCTGCTCAATCGTTTTTAATGTTTCAGCATCCGGAGCAGCAGCAGGTGTTTCTGCCTGTACTTCCTCAGAAGCAGTACCTTCGCCTTCAATTTCTAAAATCGCAATGGCTTCGCCTACTTTTGCAACTTCATCTTTTTGCTTTAAAATTTTTACAATTTTCCCCGAAACCGGTGTCGGTACGTCTGAATCTACTTTATCTGTTGCAATTTCTACTACGGAGTCATCCTCTTTTACGTTATCACCTTCATTGAATAACCAAGTGATAATAGTCGCTTCCATAACACCTTCTCCCATGGAAGGAAGCAATAGTTTGTATTCTGCCATTTTTGATTTTTAGATTTTGACAAATATATAAAAAAAATCGGTTTTTTTATGAAATATATAATTTTAGCTGAATTCAATATAGATATTTTCACCTACATTCAACCCAAACAGGCTTTTAGCACCGTTTTTCTTGCTTCCTTTGTAGATGGTAAGCTCCAATAGCTGACTGTCATTGAAAATCGCCGCAGACTGACCATGGAATTCCGTTTCCCTTTCCCAATCCGAAACTACTTCCGTATGGCTGGAAAAGATCCTTGAAAGACTCAGGTTCCGGAATTTTATCGTGAAACTGTTGTATCCTTTGCTGATATTTTCAAAAAAATCTTTATTGATATTTGAGATTATATTTCCGAAATTATCAATGTAAGTCACTTCACCAATGATCATTCCTTCAGATTCGTTATATACGGCTCTCGGGAACATCAACTGCTTTGCTGTATCTATTTTTCTTCCGATCACTTCCGGGAGCCCGCCGTTGGCAAGATGCACCGCAGCAGGAACAAAAATATCCGTAGACGTAAAATTGATGACATCATCAAATCGGTTATTCAGTGTGAGCTCATAGATTGCTTCAGGTTTAATATCGAAAAAGATAAGGCTCAGAAGTCCGTTGTCTGCCGCCAGGAAGTAGGACCCGTCTGCTTTATAAAGAATATTTTTTCTTGATTTATTATAAAAACTGTCTACCGAAAGAATATGAATGCTGCCTTTCGGGAAATATTTGTATGCATTTCTTACGATATACGAAGTCTGTATAAGGTTGAATGCCTGGATATCGTGGGTTATATCAATAATATTAACCTCAGGATTTAGAGACAGGATTTTGCCCTTTACAGCAGCAACTCTGTAATCTAAATTTCCGAAATCCGAAGTAAGGGTAATAATTGACATGAGCAATGTATAGAATAGTGTAGTATTGCAAAGTTATTTAAAATAAAAAGAATGCCCGAAAGATTGTTGAAAAGAATTTGATATAAATTTGAAAAAAAGCTTTAATTTTAAAATCTAAAATAAAAATACTGCATGTTTGAATTAACATATGATTTGGAAGATATTGATGCGAAAATCTTCTATGGAGTTAATAACCAATATTTCAACTTAATAAAATCAACCTTTCCCACTCTTAAAATTACAGGAAGAGATCATTTCATCTTTGCGATGGGAAATCAGGAAGCCTTAGATATACTGAAGCAAAAACTGGATGATATTGTAAAATTTATCTCTAAAAACAACTCAATAGGGCTGAAAGATGTAGAAAATATTCTGAATATCAAGGACGAAAATGAGAAACAGCTGATTTTCGATCAGGATATTATTGTAAAAGGAGTCAACGGAAAAGTCATTAAAGCCAAAACCACCAATCTTAAAAAACTGGTAAAGGAAACGGAGAAAAAAGACATGGTATTTGCTATTGGCCCAGCGGGAACAGGAAAAACCTATACCAGCGTTGCTTTGGCAGCAAGAGCTTTGAGAGATAAGGAAGTGAAAAGGATTATTCTTACACGACCTGCTGTAGAGGCCGGAGAGAGCCTTGGTTTTTTACCGGGAGATCTTAAGGAAAAGCTGGATCCGTATTTACAGCCGTTATACGATGCGCTTCGTGATATGATTCCTCATGAGAAGCTGGAAGGCTTTATGGAGAAAAAGGTTATTGAAGTAGCTCCTTTGGCATTCATGAGAGGGCGTACCCTTGATGATGCTTTTGTAATTCTTGATGAAGCACAGAATACTACCCATGCTCAGATGAAAATGTTCCTGACAAGAATGGGTATGAATGCGAAATTTATCATTACAGGAGACCCAAGCCAGATTGACCTTCCGAAAAACCAGCAGTCCGGATTGAAAGAAGCCATGAGAATTTTAAATGGAGTGAAGGAGATAGGTTTTGTACATCTTACAGAGGAGGACGTAGTGAGACATCCTGTAGTAAGAAAGATTATTCTTGCCTACAATGATGAGGAGAAGAGACTTAGGAATGACTAATCCGTAACAGGTAAAAGTTTTTTGTTAACCTTTTATTAACCTTGAATTTTAAGACAAAATTTGGTGTTTTAAAAAAAATAGTTAGTTTTGCAGTCCTTAAACTTAGAACTAATACTAATGAAAAAACTTTTACTTACTGCAGCGATCGCTGTACTGGGAATTTCTGCAAACGCTCAGGAATTTAAATTTGGACCTAAAGCAGGATATTCTTTATCAATGCTTAAAGCAACTGGTGAGGGACATACTTACAACTTTGATGCAAAATCTACCTTTTATGTGGGGGCAATGGCTGAATATAAATTCAGTGATAAGTTTGCTGTGCAAGGAGAAGTATTATACTCTCCAATAGGAGGTAAACAAGAGGAAACTGTTTCTTATAGTATGATGGGAGCTACTGTTACAGGTACTGAAAAATCTGACTGGAAGATAGGAACTGTACAAATCCCTGTGAGTGCGAAATATTATGCTACAGAAAACCTAGCATTTGCAGCTGGTCTTAATGTGGGAATTATTACTTCAGCAAAAATAAAAGTGACAGCTGATTTAACAGGATCAGCAGGAGGTCAGACAGTTTCTGATTCTACAAGCGAAACAGAGGATGTGAAAGATCACATGAACAAACTGAATTTAGCCCCGTTTGTAGGTGCTGAATATACCCTTGAGAACGGTTTGTTCTTTGATGCAAGATATAACTTGGGTGTATCTAACCTGATGAAAAAACAAGATGGCGAAAATGGAACCCTTAAAAATAGTTTCATTCAGGTAGGTGTAGGTTTCAAATTCGGAGGAAACTAATTCTGAAAACAGGATCGAAAATAGTAAGAAAGCAGAACAATTTGTTCTGCTTTTTTGTTGCCGGGAACCTGATTCCTGTATTTTGCTTTTACGATGAAAAATAATTAGTACCTTTGCCGCTTAATTTAAAGCTACTAAAAAAATGAAAAAACTATTATTACTAGGTGCTTTTGCACTTTTAGGAGGTGCTGTTCAGGCACAGGAAGGTTTTAAAATTGGTGGACATATCGGTGTTCCGGTATCTGATGCAAGTAATGTATCTTCATTTACCTTAGGAGTGGATGCTGCTTATATGTGGAATATTGCTAAAGGTCTTGACCTTGGGGTAACAACTGGATATTCTCACTTTTTCGGGAAAGATCACTTTGATGATTTCGGATTTATTCCTGTAGCTGTTTCCGGTAAATATAAGTTTAAGGGAGCTCCTATCTTTGTAGGATTAGACCTTGGATATGGTATTTCTACCAAAGATGGAGTAGACGGAGGATTCTATGCACAGCCTAAATTCGGATATCAGATGTCTAAAGGAGAGTTGTATATAGGATATCAGTCTGTAAGCAACAGACGTGACTATGGCTGGTACAGAGACAGCTGGAACGTAGGAGCTGTAAACTTAGGATATAACTTCTTTATCAAATAAGGATAGTTAAAAAATAGCAGGACTCCGGCCGAAGGCCGGAGTTTTTTTGTTGATATAAGGAGAGAAAAACTGAGAAACTTTTTGTAAAACTCTTCCATTTACAGCAATTTTAAACCTTGAGAAACGAAAAAATGCCCTGAATTATAAACAGGTGTTTAAATTTTAAGACTTAATAACTTAAAAATTAACATTTTAAATTAGGCTATTTTAGCATATCCAATAGATTTCATCAGATTTTCAGAAAAAATAAAAATTTGAAAAACCAAGTAAATTGCGCTCTGGTTAATGATTTGTAGTTTTTTTATTCATAATATTGTGAAAAACTCAAAGACTTCTCTTTAATATGAATTATTTTTATAAACCCAATAATTTTAACAATGATATTAATCACATTAACAAATTTTAATATTAGTGTGGACGACTGTAAATTTGCCCTCAGAAAGTATTAAATTTTTTTAAAATGAAAAAAATATTATTAGCGGGTGCTGTTGCACTTTTTGGATTATCAAACGCTCAGATTGCTAAAGGAACTACATATTTATCAGGATCTGTTGGTTATTCTCAAGTAGAATCTAACAACGGTAACGATAAAAAAGAAAACTTCAACGTATTACCTAGAGTTGGTTATTTCGTTAACACAAACTTAGCTGTTGGTTTAGGTCTTGGATACGAAACTGAAAAAACAACTAAAACTACTACAACTACATTAGGTAACACAACAATTGTAACTGAGAATGTAAACAAAACTCCTGCATTTGTAGTTGAGCCTTTCGTAAGAAAATACTGGACTTTATCTGACAAGTTATATTTCTTCGGACAATTAGCTGTTCCAATGAGATTCGGTAAAACTGAAGATGAAAACAGTACTGTAGCTACTTCAGGTAACTCTGTAGTTACTAACTCTACTTCTACTGAAGCTAAATACACTAAAATCGGTGTTACTGTGAAGCCAGGTTTAGATTACTTCCTAAACAAAAACTGGACTATCGAAGCTACTATCGGTGAATTTGGTTATAGCAACTTCAAACCAAAAGATGGTGATGCTACAAACAACTATAACTTCGGTTTGAACTTAGCTTCTGTAACTTTCGGAGTTAAATATGTATTTGCAAAATAATAAACAAAGCATATAACAATAGGACCCTGAGATTTTCTCAGGGTTTTTTTGTATTTTTGGAAACATTTTTTTAAATAATAATCATGAAAAAACTATTATTAGCAGGTGCTGTGGCACTTTTCGGGCTTTCTAATGCCCAAATGACTAAAGGAGACTGGGTGATCAGCGGAAACACAGGAATGGGCTTCAATAACACTACAACGACAGTGAAAGTAGGTAGTAATTCTGTTGATGGTCCAAAAGTAAATAGCTTTTCAATTATTCCTTCCGTAGGGTACTTCGTTATTGATAAATTAGCAGTGGGTATCGACTTGGGATATATGAGTACTACCACTAAATACCAGGGGGTGAAAATTGCAAACTCTACATTCTCCGTAATGCCTACAGCTACTTATTACTTTACTAATTCCAGTAAGCTTGTGCCATTCTTAGGAGCGGGGATTGGATATGCTTCCGATAAGACAAAATATACTTTTAACGGGAATATCAATAATGAAGGATTTGATCCTTTGTTAGCACAGAATACCGAGAACACTACAGATGGTTTGGCATGGAAAGTAAAAGGGGGAGTAACTTATATGGCTACTTCGTCTTTAGGAATCAATCTTGGGGTTTCTTATGATCAGTTTTCAAATAAAGAAACGATCATGAACACAGATGTTAAAACGAATGTTAAGACTTTCGGAGTTAACGTTGGTTTCTCTTATTTCATTAAAGGAAAATCTCAGAAAACTGATAAATAATCAGTTCATAAAAAGATAAAAAACAAAAAAATCCGGCTCAATTTTGAGTCGGATTTTATATTTTGATCAGATTGCTCTTAGATTATTTTCCGAACATTCCGCCCATTCCAGGCATATTCGGCATCTTGCTCATCATCTGCATCATCTGCTTTCCTTGAGGCCCTTGCATCATTTTCATCATTTTACCCATCTGGTCGAATTGTTTCATCAGTTGATTAACGTCTTCAATCTTTCTTCCTGCACCTCTGGCAATTCTGTTTTTTCTCTGTGTATTGATGATAGAAGGTTTTCTTCTTTCTTCAGGCGTCATAGAGTAGATAATCGCTTCAATATGCTTGAAAGCATCATCACTGATCTCTACATCTTTAATCGCTTTACCAACTCCAGGAATCATACCCATCAAATCCTTCATGTTACCCATCTTCTTGATCTGGTTGATCTGCTTTAGGAAATCATCAAAACCAAACTCGTTTTTAGCAATTTTCTTGTGAAGCTTTTTAGCTTCCTCTTCATCAAATTGCTCCTGAGCTCTTTCTACCAAGGAAACAACGTCTCCCATTCCCAGGATTCTGTCTGCCATCCTTTCAGGGTAGAAAAGATCAAGAGCTTCCATTTTTTCTCCTGTAGAGATAAATTTGATCGGCTTTTCAACAACAGAACGGATCGTTAAAGCAGCACCCCCTCTTGTATCACCATCTAATTTGGTTAAAACAACCCCGTCAAAGTTCAAAGCATCGTTGAACGCTTTGGCAGTATTCACCGCATCCTGACCTGTCATGGAATCCACAACGAAAAGGGTTTCCTGTGGCTTGATGAAGTAATGTACAGATTTGATCTCGTTCATCATCTGCTCATCAATTGCCAAACGACCTGCAGTATCCACAATTACGACATCATGACCGTTTGCTTTTGCAAAATTGATTGCATTTTCAGCAATAGTAGAAGGGTTGGTTGCACCTTCTTCAGTATAGACAGGAACTTTGATCTGTCCTCCCAACACTTTCAGCTGATCGATTGCAGCAGGACGGTAAACGTCACAGGCTACCAATAATGGTTTTTTATTTCTTTTTGTCTGTAAATAATTAGCAAGCTTTCCGGAGAAAGTCGTTTTACCCGAACCCTGAAGACCGGCAATAAGGATCACAGATGGCTTTCCTGAAAGATTGATACCTTCCTGAGAGCCTCCCATAAGGTCTACTAATTCGTCATGAACGATTTTCGTCATCAGCTGTCCCGGAGTAAGGGAAGTAAGAACGTTTTCGCCTAATGCCTTATCCTGAACTCTTTTTGTAAGATCCTTTGCAACTTTATAGTTAACGTCGGCATCCACTAATGCTCTACGGATCTCCTTTACGGTTTCCGCCACATTGATTTCGGTAATTTTTCCACGTCCGGAAATATTATGTAATGCCTTGTCTAATTTATCCTGTAAACTATTAAACATATTTATTGTAAATTATAGGTTTGCAAAAATAAGGAATTTTTAAGAAACCTGAGTATGATAGACTTAATATTATAAGGATTTGATTAAAGTTGGAAGCTGGGAGCGGGGAGAGGGAAGTCTTTTGAGGTTGATAAAAGTAAATAAGATTCTTGATAGACTATCTTCTTAAAATAAGAACTGTAGATCATATTTAATAAAGCGTGTTGAATTACGGTTTTGTAGAATAGTAACTTTTACCATCCGGCTTCCGGCTTCCATCCTTAAGAATATAGAAGAAGTCATAATTCTTTTGTTTCAAAAATTATAATCCTATTTTTGCAGCATGAATTTTCTTGATAGTTTTATTATTGTATTATTAATATTACTGCTTAATATAATAGTATATATAATATTTAAAAAGTATTTATACGGTAAACAGGATGCAGGAATGAAATTTCTTGTTATTAATCTTTCTAAAGATCTGATCTGGCTTATAGTTTCCTTAATAATAATAGAGAAGACCAAAGCTAATTTTCTCTTTATAGTGATCTGTTTTCTTATTGCATCATTCCTTATTTATTTACCCATAATAAAACTCATTAATAAGTCTTGACTTTTTTGATGATAAAAATCAATTTTTAGTATTGGTAAAGTTTAATAAAATCGATATATTTGCACACGATTAAAAAAGAGATATGAACAGAAAAATTTCTTCATTATTTTTCGCATTTTTATTTGTGTTTATAAGCAGTTTAGCTTCTGCTCAGCACGAATCTGAAGGAGAGAAATCAGCGGAAAAAGTAGAGAACAAAGAAGCGAAAGAAGGCTTCAATGCGACCACGATGATCATGGAGCACATTGGTGATTCTAATGAATGGCATTTATGGACTACAAAAGATGACAGTGGTGAAGAACATCACGTTTCTATCCCTTTGCCTGTTATCATCAAAGATAATGAAGGCTGGCATACTTTTCTTTCTAGTAGTATTGCTCACGGACACGAACATGATGGGTATACTTTAGAACACGGACAAGTAGTTTCTACTAAAGGTGTTGAAAAAGCTACATTATTTTCAATCATCAGTGGAAAGCAAAAATCAAACGAAGTGTTTTTTGATCTTTCAGTAACAAAAAATGCAGCTTCAATGTTCTTGTCAGTAATTTTTATGGCAGTAGTATTCATAGGAATGGCAAGAAACTATAAAAAGTCACAACTTCCAAAAGGTATCGGAAAATTAATGGAGCCAGTGATTGTATTTATCAGAGACGAAGTAGCTATTCCAAACATTGGGTCTGTTAAATATAAAAGATATATGCCTTATTTATTAACAGCATTTTTCTTTATCTGGATTAACAACTTATTTGGATTAATTCCTTTCTTCCCTTTCGGAGCAAACCTTACAGGTAACATTGCAATTACAGCAGTATTAGCTATCATTACATTATTAATTACATTATTCAGTGCGAATAAAGATTACTGGAAACACATCTTTATGCCGCCGGTTCCAATCTTATTGTACCCAATTATGGTTCCAATCGAGATTATCGGGATCTTTACAAAACCTTTCGCTTTAATGATGCGACTTTTTGCTAACGTTACAGCGGGACACATTATGATTTTGGCGATCGTTTCACTGATCTTCATTTTCAAAACTCCATTATTAGGATTTGCATCTGTACCATTAGCATTATTCGTTTCAGTATTGGAATTATTGGTAGCAGCATTGCAGGCTTATATCTTCACTGTATTATCCGCACTATTTATCGGAATTGCAGTTGCAGAACACGACCATGAGCACGGTCACGAAGAGCATGCTCACTAATTAAAAGAAAAAATAATTTTTTAACTAATATAATTTATTTATTATGGATTTATCAACAGGAGCAGGATTAATTTACGTAGGTATCGGTTTAGCAGTACTAGGTGTAGGTCTAGGTATCGGTAAAATCGGTGGTCACGCAATGGACGCTATCGCTAGACAACCAGAACAAGCTGGTAAGATTCAAGGAGCAATGCTTATCGCTGCTGGTCTTATTGAAGGTGCTGGTCTTATCGCGATCATCTTTGGTGCTTTCATCAAGTAATCTATCCTCAAAAAACATTCTTAGCAGTAAAGCGGTTGGCTGCTGCTAAGAATTTTAAAAAACAATCCATAAAATAACATTTAAAAAAAGAATTTACAGATATGGGAATTATTGAACCTGGAATTGGACTTTTGTTTTGGATGACCCTTACTTTTGTTATCCTATTGTTTCTTCTAGCTAAATTCGCTTGGAAACCAATCGTAAATGCTGTTAATGAAAGAGAAACTTCTATCGTTGATGCATTGAACCAAGCTAAATTGGCTAAAAAAGAGATGGAAGATCTTAAAGCTGACAACGAAAGAATCATTCGTGAAGCTAAAATCGAAAGAGATGCTATCCTTAAAGAAGCCAGAGAAATTAAAGACAGAATCGTAGGTGAAGCTAAAGATGTTGCTAAAGCGGAAGGAGACAAACTTATCGAAGCTGCTAAGCAAACGATCAACGCTGAGAAAAATGCTGCAATGGCAGACATCAAAACTCAGATCGGTGCTTTATCTGTAAACATTGCAGAATCTATCTTGAAACAAAAGCTGGATAACACTGAAGCTCAAAACGAATTAGTTCAAAATTATATCAACAAATCTAACCTTAACTAAGAATGCTTACATCTAAAGTAGCGAAAAGATACGCACAGGGCTTACTTGACTTCACTAATGAATCAGGTCAGACAGCTGCTGTATTTTCTGAAATGAAAGATGTAGTGAAGATCATGGCTGAATCTAAGGATTTGAACAAATTCTTCCTTACACCTTACATTGATGCAAAAAAGAAAATAGAGGTAGCAAACGAAATTTTCAAAGGTTTATCAGCATCTTCCCAGAATTTGATCAGATTGGTTATTAAACACGGACGAGAGAACCAATTGAAAAATATCGCTCAGGAATTCATCAACAAAGTTGAAGACATCAACGGAGTACAGAGAGTAACGCTTACCACAGCTACTCAGCTTTCCAAAGAGAATATTGATCAGATTCTAAGATCTACCAACCTGGTGAATACCAACTCAAACTTCGATTTGAAACTGATCATCAACCAGGATATTTTAGGTGGATATATCCTAAGAGTAGGAGACCAGCAGGTAGACGCATCTGTGAAGACCAAATTGAACCAAGTTAAAAAAGATTTCCAATTAAATTAAGAAAAACAACCATACAATGGCAGAAATAAATCCGGCAGAAGTATCTGCGATCTTAAAACAGCAATTGGCCAACTTCGATACTCAATCAAACGTTGAGGAAGTAGGTACAGTTTTAACCATCGGTGATGGTATTGCTCGTGTATACGGGTTAGAAAACGTACAATACGGAGAGTTGGTGAAATTTTCTAGTGATGTAGAAGGTATTGTACTTAACCTTGAAGAAGACAACGTAGGTGTTGCTCTACTTGGTGAAAGTAAATTAGTAAAAGAAGGTGATACAGTAAGAAGAACTAACAGAATCTCTTCAATCAAAGTAGGAGAAGGTATGTTAGGAAGAGTAGTAGATACTCTTGGTAACCCTATCGACGGTAAAGGTCCTATTACTGGGGATTTATATGAAATGCCACTAGAAAGAAAAGCTCCTGGAGTAATCTACAGACAACCGGTAACTGAACCATTACAGTCAGGTATCGTTGCGATCGACTCTATGATCCCTGTAGGAAGAGGACAGAGAGAGCTTATCATCGGTGACAGACAAACAGGTAAAACTACTGTTGCGATCGATACGATCATCAACCAAAAAGAATTCTTTGATGCTGGTAAGCCAGTATATTGTATATATGTTGCGATCGGTCAGAAAGCTTCTACTGTAGCACAAATCGTTAAAACCCTTTCTGATAAAGGAGCTTTGGCATATACTGTAATCGTTGCGGCTAACGCTTCAGATCCTGTTCCAATGCAGGTATACTCTGCGATGGCAGGTGCTGCTATCGGTGAGTTCTTCAGAGATACAGGTAGACCGGCGCTTATCGTTTATGATGATTTATCTAAACAAGCTGTTGCTTACCGTGAGCTTTCTCTACTATTAAGAAGACCACCGGGCCGTGAAGCATACCCTGGAGACGTTTTCTATCTTCACTCAAGACTATTGGAAAGAGCTGCAAAAGTAATTGCTGATGACGAAATTGCTAAGCAGATGAATGACTTACCAGAGTCTCTTAAGCCTATCGTGAAAGGTGGTGGTTCATTAACTGCTCTTCCAATCATCGAAACTCAGGCAGGTGACGTTTCTGCGTATATCCCAACTAACGTAATCTCTATTACAGACGGACAGATCTTCCTGGAGTCTGATCTATTCAACTCAGGGGTGCGTCCTGCGATCAACGTAGGGATCTCTGTATCAAGGGTAGGAGGTAACGCTCAGATCAAATCAATGAAAAAAGTATCTGGTACATTAAAACTAGATCAGGCACAATATAAAGAATTGGAAGCGTTCGCTAAGTTCGGATCTGACCTTGATGCTTCTACTTTAGCAGTAATCTCTAAAGGAGAAAGAAACGTAGAGCTTCTTAAGCAGCCGGTTAACTCTCCTCTTCCGGTAGATAGCCAGGTAGCTATGATCTATGCTGGTACTGAGAACTTATTGAGAAATGTTCCATTGAACAAGATTAAAGAATTCCAACACGAGTATATCGAGTTCCTGAGATCTAAGCACCCTGATACAATGGCTGCTATCAAATCTGGAAAAATCGATAACGATATTACAGGTGTTCTTAAGCAGGCAGCTAACGATTTAGCTTCTAAATACAACTAAAAAAATTCAATGTTTAAGGTTTAAAATGTAAGTTTTAAGCCTTAAACTTTAGACCTTAAACTTTGAACCCAAATTAATGGCAAACTTAAAAGAAATACGAGGCAGAATCACGTCAATTTCATCTACGATGCAGATTACCCGTGCTATGAAAATGGTTTCCGCTGCGAAACTTAAAAAAGCACAGGATGCAATTGTAATGTTAAGACCTTATTCTGAAAAATTACAGGAGCTTATCCAGAATGTAAATTCTAGCTCTGATCCTGACCAGGTTTCTGTATATGCTCAGAAAAGAGAGGTTAAAAGAATACTTTTCATCGCTGTTACTTCAAACAGAGGTCTTGCGGGAGCTTTTAACTCTTCAATCGTAAAAGAGCTTAACCTTCAGTTTCAGGACAAATCTCAATATGAGATTGAAGTTCTTCCTGTAGGTAAAAAAGTATATGATGCTGTAAGAAGAAATCGTTCAGTATATACTAATGGAAGTTCTGTATATGATAACCTGAACTTTGATACAGTGGCTCATATCACAGAAGGAGTAATGACCAGCTTCAAAGAAGGTAAATTTGACGAAGTTTACGTTATTTATAACAAATTCGTTAATGCTGCTACTCAGGAAGTAACTACAGAACAACTTCTTCCGATCTCAATGCCTGAAACTACAGAACCACAGGTTGAAACAGATTATATTTTCGAACCTAACAGAGCTGAGATCCTGGATAATCTGATTCCAAAATCAATCAAAACTCAGGTTTTCAAAGCAATCTTGGATTCAGTAGCATCTGAGCACGGAGCGAGAATGACTGCAATGCACAAAGCAACAGATAACGCTCAGGCTTTAAAGAATGATCTTGTGATCTTCTACAACAAAGCAAGACAGGCTGCAATTACCAACGAAATCCTGGAAATTGTTTCCGGAGCAGAAGCTTTAAAAAATTCGTAAAGAATTATTTTAACATACCATCAAAAGCATCGATATTGTCGGTGCTTTTTTTGTTTCAGAAAGTCTAAAACTGAAATTTAGTACGCAAAAATCTTATTTTGAGGTAAAAAAGACATCAGTACCTCAATTATTTTTGTTAGTGGAAAATAAAGGGGTTTTATAACGTCATATTTTCCTTTCTAAAAATCCTGCACTGAAATAATTTTATCTTTCTCACATTATTTTTATTTTGTATATCTTTGTACCTAATAAAATATATACAACTTCTAAATGGACTCGGACATAGTCAGGCTTTTGCTGGCCTTATTTCTTGTTTTACTAAATGGCTTCTTCGTAGCCGCAGAATTTTCAATTGTTAAAGTTCGTTATTCTCAAATCCAACTAAAAGCCGCAGAAGGCAATTCTATGGCAAAACAGGCAGAACATATCATCAAACATCTGGATGAGTACCTTTCTGCTACACAGTTAGGAATTACATTGGCATCCCTTGCCCTGGGTTGGGTAGGAGAAAGTGCCCTGCATCATATTGTAGAAAATATTTTTACATCTTTGAGCATTGATTTGACTCAGACCACGATTACTACAATTTCAGTAGCAACCAGTTTTGTACTGATCACCGTTATGCATATTGTATTTGGTGAGCTTATCCCGAAATCAATTGCCATCAGAAAGTCAGAATCCACAACGATGGCAACTGCAGTACCTCTGAGGGTTTTTTATACTGTCTTTAAACCGTTTATATGGTTGATGAATCTCATGTCCAACGGATTTTTAAGATTAATTAAAATTCATCCTGCTTCAGAACAGGAAATTCACTCTACAGAAGAGCTTCAGCTTTTGGTAAAGCAGAGTGCAGATAGCGGTGAGATTGAAGAAGAGAACTACGAGATCATCAAAAATGCATTTGATTTTACGGATCATTCTGCCAAGCAGATTATGGTACCGAGACAAAATATTACTTCCATTGATTTTGAAGAAGATGTCAATGATATTATCAATAAGATTATGGATAGCGGATATTCCCGTATTCCGGTGTATATTGACTCTATTGATAACGTTATCGGGATTTTCTATACCAAAGAGATTATAAGAGAATTTGTTAAAAGAAAAGGGCAGCTGGATCATGATGATCTTAAAGAACTAATGCGTGATGCCTTTTTCGTGGTTGAAAGCAAGAAAGTATCTGACTTATTAAAAACTTTCCAGCTTAAAAAGCAGCATATAGCGATTGTTATTGATGAATTCGGAGGAACTGAAGGGATCATTACCCTTGAAGATATTCTGGAAGAATTGGTAGGAGAGATCCAGGATGAAGAAGACGAAGAAGAAAAAATCGTTGATAAAATTGCCGATAATACCTACTGGGTACAGGCAACACAGCCTCTGGATGAAATCAATGAATTTTTACCTAAAAAACTCCCTCTTTCCGAAGAAAGTGAATATAACTCATTAGCAGGATTTATTTTGTACGAACTGGAAGAAATTCCGGAAGAGAATCAGGAGTTTGACCTGGATAATTATCATTTCAAAATTCTGAAGATGAATAATAAGAGCGTGGAGCTTGTCGAGCTGGTATATCATGAGCCCAATGCTATTGATAACCTGGCAGATAAAATTGGTGAAGTTTAAAACATTAGAATGAATTTTTATAATACAATAAAAGACTACGAAAACCCGAAACGTCAATACGAAGAAGAAGTTCTCGTACTTGATGATACGGATGAAGTTTATAAACTGGTGCTTCATAATGATGACGTTCATACATTTGACTATGTGATCGATTGTCTGATCGAAATATGCAAACACACACTTGAACAGGCTGAGCAATGTACCATTCTTGTTCATTATAAGGGCAAATGTACCGTGAAAACAGGCTCAATGGATGTTTTAAAGCCCATGCACGAAAAATTACTTTCACGCGAATTAACAAGTGAAATCGTATAAAATAAAGAGGTTGTCCAAAAAGGTCAGCCTCTTTTCAATTTTGTCAATGTAGATATCTTTTTTACTGAAAACCTTCATTAAATGATTCTCCATCGTTATGAAGACGGGAGCTTCAGGCGTATTATTGTTGATGTATTACCGAAAAATACTCTTTCAGGTGAAAAATATCCATACAACTTTATAGCTTATTTGTATATTCTTAACATTTTAAAAATTGTGCTGCAATAGACTGTTTTTTATTTTATAAGATAGATGTCATATTTTTTAAGTTTTTTTTGTTAAAAAGATTTAAAATTTAAAAATATTTATTATTTTTAAAACAGAACCACAAAAAAAACATTATATGACATTAAAAATTACTTCGCTGATTTTAGGCAGCGTGCTGTGCTGTAGCAGCTTAATGGCTCAGGAATCATCTTTTGAAGCACCTGCAAACCGATGGATTAAAGAGAATTCCAGAAATCTGGGAATTCAGAATTTTAGTAAGCTTACCTTGTATTCTGTACGTAAAGGGCATACCGGAGAAACATTGCGTTACCAGCAGTTTATCAAGGAAGTGCCGGTTTTTCAGTCTGAAATTCTGGTCCATTTCAATAAAGAAGGTAAAATAAGTTATACTTCTTCTGAAAGCTTAAAGAAAAACCTCAAAGAAATAGACATTACACCTGCTATTTCCTCATCCGAAGCTTTTAAAAAGGCATATATTGCTTCTAAATCGCAAGGAGAAATCACTTATCAGGAAAATAAATTGTTCGTTTATATTACAGAAAAGGGAAATACAAAGCTTGTATACAGAGTAGTTATTAATTCTTATGACAATTCCGGAAGCTGGGAGACAATTGTTGATGCTAAAACAGGAGAGATTATCAGTGTTAAAGACATTGCCGTATATCATAAACATAAAGATGAAACCTCTGAATCTCCTAAGAAGAAAACAAAGCAGCTCAATAAAACAGTTAGTTTTAAAGCTTCAGGCTCCGGTTATGTATATGACCCGGATCCGCTGTCAAGAACGGGATCAACATATGGAGGCAGTTATGTAGATGGTAATGATGTCACGAATGCCAGTTTAGACAATGCAAGAAGCCTTGTCACATTATCAGATATAGAATTTGCCAATAATGTATACAAACTGAAGAATTCTTATGTAGAAATCAGAAATATCACCGCACCCAATACCGGTTTATTCACACAGGATACCAATCAGTTTTTGTTTAACAGAAGTGAGTTGGGGTTTGAGGCTGTAAATGCTTTCTGGCATATAGATAAGAGTTTAAGATACATCAATGAGACATTAGGAATCAGCTGTAAACCGACTACAAATGGTGGGGCTGTTATTTATGACCCCCATGCACTTAACGGACAAGATAACTCAAGATATAGCACTGCAGGTTCTTTGGAATTTGGCCAGGGAGGAGTAGACGATGCAGAAGATGCTGATGTGATCCTGCACGAATTAGGACACGGAATTCATCACTGGCTATCCGGTGGAGTGTCCAATGCTGACGGTCTGAGTGAAGGTTCCGGTGATTACTGGGCACAATCCTATAGCAGAAGCCTGAACCAATGGGCTTCGTCTACCCCTCAGTACAACTGGGTGTTTAGCTGGGATGGGCATAACACCATATGGGACGGCAGAATTACCAATACAACTATGATCTATCCAGGCTCCGGATCATTCTATGATAAAGCGCAAATCTGGTCTACCTGCCTGATGAGAATTTATGACAGAATCGGAAAAGAAAAAACAGACAGGGCGTTTTTGGAAGGTTTGGATTTAACAACTTCAACAACTAACCAGCAGAATGCTGCTATTGCCGTAAGACAGGCGGCGATTGATATGCTGGGGCAGTTTGGGTTTACATGTAATGATATTAACATCATGACTGAAGAGTTTACCACTTCAGGCTATGTACTTCCGGAGTATGCTTGTCAGGCTCTTAGCACAAAAGAAATTAAAAAAGAACAGCCGGTTTCCATTTATCCTAATCCGGCTTCGGACTTCTTAAACATATCGTTGAAAGGAAACAAAGAAGAAAAAGTGGAAATTTACAATATGGAAGGAAGAAAAGTAATTGATGCAACAGTAGGAAACGGAAGAAACCAGATCAATATTTCAGGTCTTCAGACAGGTGATTATATCTTAACCATAAAAAGCCTGGAAATATCCACAAAATTTATTAAAAAATAGTCATTAAAATTTTAAACCCGGTGTTTCAGCATCGGGTTTTTTTGTGGATTTCAGGCTTAAAAGACAGTTTATAGACATAAATGATAAATAGAGATACCATTGCAAAGAGTTTTTTAATTTTTAAGTCCTTTAATCTTTTAATTTCTCAATATTCTTACATTGTTATATCTTATCTAAAATAGTATATTTGTACCAACTATAAAGAAACAAAAAAACAATGCTTGTAATAGGAATTGCCGGTGGAACAGGATCCGGCAAAACTACAGTTGTTGATAAGATACTTCAGCAGCTTGATATCGAAGGAATGAATATCCTTTCTCAGGATAATTATTATCATGATAACCAAGGTCTTACGTTGACGGAAAGAGAGGCTTTAAATTATGACCATCCGAAGTCTATAGATTTTGAATTACTGATAAAACATGTGAAGGCTTTAAAGAATAATCAGCCGATTGAGCAGCCGATTTACAGCTTTGTCACTCATTCCAGAACAGGAGATCATGTCACTGTAGAACCTAAAAACGTATTGGTGGTGGAAGGAATTCTGGTACTTACCAATAAAGAATTGCTGAAAGAATTTGACCTGAAGGTTTTCGTTCATGCAGATTCAGATGAAAGGCTGATCAGGAGGATCAGAAGAGATACACAGGAAAGAGGAAGAGATCTGGGAGAAGTACTGCACCGTTACCAGACTACCCTGAAACCTATGCACCAGGAATTCATCGAGCCGTCTAAAAATGAAGCGGATCTTATCATCCCGAATATGAAGCAGAATTCCGTAGCAATTGATTTTTTAACTACTGTTATTAAAAACTCGTTGAGAAAACATTAAGAAAATGGAAGAAAACAAACTTATCAAAGACATTCAGCCGAAATCTGAAACATTCAAACTTATCCAGAAATATGTTTTGAATAAATATACCATTACGATCTGTCTGTTCCTGGTATGGATGATTTTCTTCGACAAAACTTCATTTCTTGTTATCAACGAACTCAATGGGGAGATTCACAAATATGAAGAGCAGCTTGAGTATTACAAAAAAGAATACCAAAAGAATGATGCTTTTTATAAAAAACTGATGAACAACAAGTCAGAAAAAGAAAAATACGCAAGAGAGAATTATTTTATGAAAAAACCGAATGAAGAAATCTTCATCCTGGTGGTTGACAGCACAACAGTCACTAAGAAATAATAAAGTTGAATAGAATTTCAATCTGAAATATATTTTAATTTTAAAAATTCACCTGTAAAGTTAAATTCACTATTGACAATTCACAAATAAAAAACTAATGTCAAATACAGATACATTTTCAAACTGGGAAAATTTAGTAAAAAAGCAGCTTAAAACGGACGATATTTATCCGGTTTTACAAAAAGAAAACCTTGAAGGAATCGAAGTAAAGCCTTTTTATACAGAAGTTCACAAGCCTTTGGCCAATCTGCCGAGAGTGGAAGAAAGCACCCATTTGGTTTCCAGGTATCATGAAAGCCTGGAAGATGAAGTATTTGCATTTTTGCTTGATCAGAATGTGGAAAACCTGAGCGGGAAGACCATTTTTGTTAATAATAAAGAACTTGCAGGACACATCAGTCCTCAGGAAGAAGACCAGTATTTCTCTTTGATTGATGTTTTTAACGAAAAAGAAGCTATTATTGATGATCAGCTGGCAAAAGAATTATTGGCAAAAGAATTCAAAAGAAGTATTTGTATAGATATTTCCCTTCATCAGAATGCCGGAGCAGCTATTGATCAGCAGCTGGGTATTGCTTTGGCAAAAACCAAAGAACTGGCAGAAGTATACGGAGCGGAAATCTTAAACAAGCTGATCTTCAGAATTGCCGTTGGAGGAAATTATTTCTTTGAAATGGCCAAACTGAGAGCATTCAAAATGGTCTTCAACCAGCTTTCCAAGGAATATGGGCTGGATGAAGTTCCTTATATCTTTGCAGAAACTTCCCTTAGAAATAAGGCTGTTTCTGACAATGAAAATAACCTGATCCGCTCCACACTGGAACTTGCCTCTGCCATGATAGGAGGAGCAGATGCTGTTTTTTCCAGTAATTATCTTGTAGACAGAAGTACGGATAACTCTGAAGAGATTTCTTTTAAACAACAGATCGTTTTGGCGTACGAAAGTATTATCAATGTATTCGAAGACGCTGCCAACGGAAGCTATTATGTAGAAGATATCACCCAGCAGATCGCCGGTAAATCCTGGGCTTTATTTGTTGAGATGGAAGAAGCAGGAGGTTATCTGGAGCTTTTGAAACAGGGAGTGGTTCAGAAAAAGATCTATGATCATGCTGTTGAAGAGCAGCAGTGGATCGAAGAAGGAAAAATTAAGCTGATCGGAGTTAATTTATACCCTAAATTAGACGTTAAAAAGTCAATTGCAGACCTGTACAACGAAAAAGAAATAAAAGCCGTGCGCTGGGCAGAAATGTTTGAATAATGAAAGAAAAACTGATTGACTTATTTGAATATACTTATCATTTCAATAATGAGATGATCAAAATTATTTCAAAACATAAGGATGTTCTTGATGAGAGAACCGTCAGTTTGATCAATCATACCCTTAATGCGCAGCAGATCTGGAATGCAAGAATATCAGGGCAAACAACCTTTGAAGTCTGGCAGATCAATCCTTTTGAATCCCTGGAAGAGATCAATCATCAGAATTTTCTGAAAAGCATTGATATTGTTCAAAATTCTGATCTTGATGAGCGGGTAGAATACCGGAATTCAAGAGGAACAAAATTTGAGAACAGTATTTTTGATATGCTTTTTCATGCTGTTAATCATTCTACCTATCACAGAGGGCAGATCAACTCTTTGCTTAAACAAAATAATATACAGCCAGTAATGACGGACTATATTTTTTATAAGAGATAGCTTTTTGATTAATCATTCTTCAAAAAAATTAAAATGATTCAACCTGAAATCAGGAATGCTGAGCTGGCAATCTGTGTAAATCTGTATTATCTGTGGTTAAAATATTAAATAAAGAAGTTCAAAACTATATCAATGCAAATCTCCGGACGGATCTGCATGCATTACTCTTAAAAAAATCCCCGTTTCCCGAAGTTTTTATGCAGGAAATTGTCCAGCAGATTAAAGGAAAGCAGGTTGCAGAAAAGAAATTCCCTTTTTTACTGAAAGAAGGGATTGTTTTTCCTCCACAATTGAACCTTGAGCAGTCTTCATCAGAGAAAACGGCACTTTACAAATCAGAAATTTTAAAAGGAAAGACGTTTATAGATCTCACCAGTGGTTTTGGGATTGATGCTTATTATTTGTCCCGGAATTTTGAAGAAATCACTCTGGTAGAGCAGAATACAGAGCTTTTAGAGATTGTAGGGCATAACTGGGACATTCTGGGCAGGAAAGCAAGGCTGATCAACCGGAAACTGGAAGATTTTTTAAAGGAAAACCAGGAAAAATTCGATACGGTTTATCTCGATCCGGCCAGAAGAGACCAGAATAAGAATAAAGTCTTTCTTTTAGAAGATCTGTCACCGGATATTCTGGCCATTCAGGAAACATTACTGTCAATTTCAGGTCAGGTAGTGATCAAGCTTTCTCCTCTGATTGATCTGAAATACCTGATTTCTGTTTTACCTCAGACGTACAGAATCGATATTATTGCCCTTAAAAATGATGTTAAAGAAATTGTAATCTTTTTATCCAAAGAAAAAAAAGAAGAGATTATCTACCACTGTGTGAACCTGGATAGTGGAGAATCAGCTTTTACTTATCGTTTTGGGGAAGAAGAAAATGCCGAAGCAGAGTATTCTGAGCCTGAAAAGTTCATTTATATCCCTGATAATACTATTCTGAAAGCAGGAGCCTTTAATCTTATTTCAAAACGATTCGGATTGAAAAAACTTCATCCCAATACCCATCTGTACACTTCCTCTGTAAGACTGGAAAACTTTCCCGGAAGAATTTTTGAAATGGATGTGGTTGATTCTAAAAGTATTAAAAAGAAGGGGCAGTTCAATATTATTTCAAAAAACTATCCTTTAAAACCTGAAGAAATCAAAAAGAAATACGGATTAAAGGATGGGGGAGATCAGTACCTTATTTTTACACAATCCAAAAAAGGAAAAATTATATTAAAATCAGTATAAAAATGTTGCCGAAAAAAGCAGGATTTCTTACTTTTGGGCAATTAAAAATTTAAGCATGAAATCGCTGACTGTTTAGATCATCAGAATAGACTAAAGTTGCGGTTTCATATGATCTTATAAAAATAAATTTTACATATGAAAAAATTAGTTATATGTTTAGCGATTGCAACCGTAGCGGTAAGCTGTAAAAAAGTTCCGCAAGGTGGAAACAAAGCTACTTTGAAACTTGAAGAAGGAGTAGAGAGGTATTCTGATGACCATCAGGGAGGGGAAGCTCACGGTGGGCATGAAGCTGCTGCTGAACACAAAGAAGAAACTGCAAAGCCTGAAGCTACAGCTCCTAAAACGGACAGCACTGCTGCTGCAAAGCCTGCTGAAAAAGCAGAAGAAGCTCCAAAAGCTGGACACTAATTAGTAGTATAAGATATAGAATGCCCTGTGAAAAACAGGGCATTTTTATTTAAAAGAAATGGCTGAAGAGTTGATTATCGGGAAATAATAGGTTTCTTCAGAAAATCCTGGCTTTTTGCTTGGCCCAGCGGCTCATTTTTTTTAATTTTAACAAAATAAAATTTTACAATGCAAGAGACATTAAATTACATTAACGAAAACAAACAGCGTTTCGTGGATGAATTATTTGAGTTATTGAGAATTCCTTCTATTTCTGCAGATCCGGCGTATAAAGATGACGTATTGAAGTGTGCGGCTGTATGTGCAGAGCACCTTAGAAATGCAGGGGCAGACAATGTGGAAATATGTGAAACAAAGGGCTATCCTATCGTTTTTGGAGAAAAAATTATAGATACAAACCTGCCGACAGTATTGGTATACGGACACTATGACGTTCAGCCTGCAGATCCGTTGGAACTATGGACAAAGCCGCCTTTTGAGCCTTATATTGAGAAAACTGAACTTCACCCTGAAGGAGCTATTTTTGCCAGAGGGTCAGCAGATGATAAAGGACAGTTCTTTATGCATTTAAAAGCTTTCGAAGCAATGATGAGAACCAATACTCTTCCTTGTAATGTGAAATTTATTCTGGAAGGAGAAGAAGAAGTAGGATCCGTAAGCCTAGGTGACTTTGTGAATGAAAACAAAGAAAAGCTGTCTTGTGACTGTATCCTGATTTCAGACACTCATATCTATAGCAATGAGCAGCCGACTGTTACAACAGGATTAAGAGGCTTAAGCTACGTAGAAGTAGAGGTAGAAGGGCCTAACAGAGACCTGCATTCAGGACTTTACGGAGGAGCGGTTCCCAACCCGATTCACGTACTTTCAAGAATGATTGCTAATCTGATTGATGAAAACGGACATATTACCATTGACGGGTTCTATGATAATGTTGAAGTTGTTTCAGATGCAGACAGAACTGAAATGAACAAGCTGAAGGATAATCCTGAAGAATATAAAAAATCAATCGGACTGAGTAATATAGAAGGTGAAAAAGGATATACAACCCTTGAAAGAGCCTCTATCCGTCCTACTTTAGACTGTAACGGTATCTGGGGAGGATACACAGGAGAAGGTGCTAAAACCGTAATTCCTTCAAAAGCTTTTGCTAAAATCTCAATGCGTCTGGTTCCTTATCAGACTCCGGAAGAGATCACTGAGAAATTTACTACATATTTCGAGAAAATTGCTCCGGATACGGTAAAAGTAAAAGTAACCCCTCACCATGGTGGAATGCCTTACGTTTTACAAAGTGATACCAAAGAGTTTTTAGCCGCTAAAAAAGCTATGGAAACTGCATTTGGTAAAGAAGTACTGCCATACAGAAGCGGTGGAAGTATTCCGATTACAGCAATGTTTGAGAAGGTATTAGGAGCTAAGTCAGTATTGATGGGCTTCGGGCTGGATTCTGATGCCATCCACTCTCCAAACGAACATTATGGGTTATTTAATTTCTATAAGGGAATTGAAAGTATTCCGTTGTTTTTTGAAAACTATTCAAAATAATTGAATTTTTATAATATATTAAAGCAAGGCGTTTCTTATGAAGCGCCTTGTTTTTTTATTAATGATTGTGAATGAAGGGTTGACCAGCTTCGTTCTGTGCATAATAATGCCTTGGAATAGCTTTTATTGATAATATTCTGATCGACAGCGGACTTATTAAGTTATGTAAAAGATTCTGATACAATAAATAAAATAATAACATTACCCACCCGGTTAAAGATTTTATAAAAGTAACTGCAACGGATATATTAGAAGATAGAGAATGTATATTAGAGTAAATAAAGATATGGTTGATGTAGGGATCTATGTATCAGGTGTTTATTTTGTAAAATTAAAGCTGGGGAGAGAATAATTACTGAAAAACTTATAATATATAAGGCTTGCCAGAAGCTAAACTGTGTTTGATTTATTGATAAAATCAACTTAAAATTATATTTCAATTTAAATTTTACTATTTAAATTATTGTTTTATTATGTTAAATTGATTAATTAAATTGTTATTTTATTGAATTTTATTCATTTTATTCGTGTTTTTATTTTGTTATTTAGACTAAATGTTCTATTTTTACGGAATTATAAAATTATTTCACCATGAAGAAAACTTTACTATTAGGTGCTTTTTTAGGATTAACTTCTTTAAATGCACAAACGACAATCTACAATCAACCGGTTACAGGTCAAAATGGTATCATTGCTGATGCCTTGTCAAATGGAAACTTTGTTGCATCTGCTGACGATTTTAAACTTACAAGTCAGAGTAAAATCACAAAAGTGAAAATATTGGGCTTTCAAAATGCACAAACTTTGGAAACAACCATAGCAAGTGGAGCAATGCTTTATATTTATGCTGATCTTGCAGGTGCTCCTGCAGGAATTCCTAATGGTGCCGGTACTCCGATTGCTGCCATTAATGTTGCTAAAGGTGCTCCTGGGTACACTCTGACAAAAACAGCTACTAATTATACCTTTGAAATTGATGTTACCGCAGCCCTAAGTAATCCTGTAATTTTATCTGCCAATACTACATATTGGGTAGTTTTCGCAGCAAAATTAAATCAGACAAGTTATACTACTAATAATAATGCCAACAGATTCAATTGGTTTACAGGTCAGATTGTTGGAAATGCAGCAAAACTTGTAGATCCTGCTGATGCTTTTGGTGCAGGGGCAACTACCTGGACAGATATTTCAGAGCTTACACAAGAACCTGCATTTGATGGTCTTGCATTCTCAATTGAAGGACAGGATGCCACATTGGGGACTAAAGAAATATACAGCAATGTTAAGAAAATGACGATTTCTCCTAATCCTACAACAGAATATCTTAATGTTGCAACAGATCTGAAAATCAATAAAGCAGAGATTTTTGATATGAGTGGAAGAAAGATAGACGCTAATCTTGAAGGAAACAGAATCAACGTTAAAAACCTTAATGCAGGAAGCTATATCATCAGCATCGAAACGAAAGACGGTAAAACTACCGAGAAATTCATCAAAAAATAATTCCTGATCATTTAGGATAGATAAAAACGCTCCAATTGGGGCGTTTTTTTATAAATTATATAGATTAATCATAAAAACTTTTGCCAGTTGAAAGATCTTCTGAAAAAAAATAACGGAAATATTTCTGAATACATGATGTTAAATGACATTTTATGAGCTAAAATCAGGTTGCAGGTTTTATTTTTTTGTTATAATACTTTCTATTCTTTAAATCAACATTAAATATTATTTAATTTCTATAAAATAATTGGAATTATTAGTTGTGTTTTTTAAATTGATGAAAATATAGAAATTTAATTTTTTATAATTTATTTTTAATGATTTTGTAATTTATTTATTGTTTTTGTATATATATTTACAAATAGACAATTAAACATTAAAAAAAACATTATGAGAAAAATTTTATTTTTATTAGCAGGTACTCTATTTTCAGGTGCCTTTGGACAGACGATTGTGTCAGAAAATTTTAATTCATTCACAGCGGGTAATATGGGCTCTGATACCACAGGGACAATCGCAGGTCAGGGAGGTTATTATATTTATAGCGGAACCGCTGCTGATTTTCAGATTACAACGATAGATGCAGCACACGGAAATTCATTAAAAATAACGAGTGGGGCAGGATATAGCTCTACAGCAAATACATACAATAGATTTGTATACAAACAAATTTTGACCACAGCAACAGCCGGAAATGACATTTTGAAAGGTTCAGTGGAGTTTTATACAGGAGCAGCTACCGGTGCTGGAGGAATTCAGCTTGCTATATATGATGCTACCGGTGCTGGAGTCGTTGGAATGATCTATGATTATGCTACTAAAAAAATTAGTGGTTTGGGAAGGTTGAAGGATGTCGCTAGTGGAGCTGCTAACTCTTATACTATTTCTTTGGGAAATGCTACTTATCCCGCCAATACCTGGATTTCAGTTTCTTTTACATATAATAAAACTACAGGTGCCTATTCCTGGACTTACCCTGAAGGTACATTTACATTTTCAAATCCCGGCTATACATTTGTTTCGGGCTTAGTACCTGCGAGATTTTATGTTATTTCTTCAACTGCTGCCGGTAATACGGTTGCTAATCAGACTGCTGCTGATAATATTAATTTGTCATTTGTAAATGCTGCCACTTTAGGTACAAATGAAATGGTAGCATCCAGAGAAGGATTGTCAATCTATCCAAATCCTGCAGTTGATTATTTAACGGTTAAATCTGATTCTAAAGTGAATAAAATAGAAGTTTATGACCTGGCAGGAAGAAAAATGAACGGTATATTGAATGGAGATAAAGTAGATGTTACTCATCTGAGCTCCGGAAACTATATTATTAATATTGAAACTAAAGAAGGTAAAACTTCGAAGAGATTCATTAAAAAGTAAATAACTGATAAATCTTAGTCCATATAAAACGCTCCAATTGGGGCGTTTTTGTTATTTTAGAGAAATTAAAATTCAACAATATGTCAGGAAATAAAGTAGCTTATATAACCGGAGGAACCAAAGGAATTGGTTTTGGAATAGCCAGGATATTGCTGGAAAATGGCATTTCGGTTGCGTTTTCAGGACGTAAAAGAGATGATGTGGAAAAAGCGGAAGAAGAGCTTAAACAATATTCAGAAAATGTTTTGGGAATTGTTTCCGATGTAAGAAGTCTGGAAAGTGAGCAGGAAGCAGTAAAATATACCGTTGAAAAGTTCGGAAGACTGGATTATATCATTGCTAATGCAGGATTGGGGATATTTAAACCCGTAGATGAACTCACTGCCGAAGAATGGAATGATATGATTGAAACCAATCTTACAGGCGTTTTTTACACCCTTAAAGCCTCTGTGGAAGAACTGAAAAAAACTGAAGGGTATTATATTACCATTTCCAGTCTGGCAGGAGCCAATTTCTTTGAAAACGGAACCGGGTACAATGCTTCAAAATTCGGAGTGGTAGGCTTTACTCAGGCTGCCATGATTGATCTGAGAAAATATAACATTAAATCTACAGTGATCATGCCGGGATCTGTAGCCACTCATTTTAATGGAAATGTACCTTCTGAAAAAGACAGCTGGAAGATTCAGCCTGAAGATATGGGGAATCTGGTGTTGGATATTTTAAAGATGAACCCAAGGGTTTTACCGAGTAAAATAGAGTTTAGGGCAACACAGCCAGCCAAATAAGTACATTTAATGTATTGAATAATAATTTAATAAGTATTATGCATGCATAATATATTTTTTATTTATATTAGCAAAAATTAATTCACACAAAATCTCTGCATCAACGGTCGTGATTTTGTGCCCGAAGAGAAAAAATAAATAGTACACTTGAAACCTTAAGGTTACCTATGACCAATAAAAAAAATTAAGAACAACATATGAAAATATTAGTTTGCATTAGTAGTGTTCCGGATACTACTTCCAAAATTAACTTTACAGCAGATAAATCTGCTTTCGACAAGAACGGAATTCAGTGGGTAATTAATCCGCTGGATGAATTCGCATTGACAAAAGCGGTTAAACTTCAGGAATCTCAGGGAGCAACTGTAACTGTAATCAACGTAGGAGATGCAGCTACAGAACCGGTAATCAGAAAAGCTCTGGCAATCGGCGCAAACGATGCTGTAAGAGTAAACCTTGATCCGAAAGACAGCTATTCTACAGCAAAAGAAATTGCTGCTGTTGCACAAAATGGCGGTTATGACCTTATCCTTTGCGGTAAAGAATCTATTGATTATAATGGTGGATCAGTTCCGGGAATGGTAGCTCAGTTATTGAATCAGCCTTTCGTAAACGCTTCTGTAGGATTAGACGTAAACGGAAGCGAAGCTACTGCAGTAAGAGAAATTGAAGGAGGAAAAGAAACTATTTCTGTAAAATTACCGGCAATTATTGCTGGTCAGAAAGGATTGGTAGATGAAAAAGACCTTATCATCCCGAATATGAGAGGAATTATGTCTGCAAGAACAAAACCTTTGCAGGTGGTGGAACCCACTTCTTCTGAAGTAAAAGTTCAGGGAGTATCTTATGACAGTGTTCCACCAAGAGCAGCTGTGAAGATGGTTTCTCCTGATAACCTGGATGAATTGGTAAGATTACTTCACGAAGAAGCAAAAGTAATCTAATCTTTTAATTCTTTAATTTTTTAATCTTTAAATTTAAAAAAATGGCAGTATTCGTATACGCAGAAAATATAAACGGAGTTTACAAAAAAGCGGCTTTCGAGGCAGTTTCTTATGCTAAAGCTGTTGCAGATAAAGCAGGAGATACCGTAACGGCAATCTCTGTAAACCCAACAGATTCTTCAGATTTATTATACAAATATGGAGCATCCAATGTAATCAACATCAAAGACGAAGGTCTTAAAAGCTTCTCAGCAAAAGCATACGCTCAGGCTGTAAATGAAGTGGCAGACGGAAACATCATCGTTTTCCCTCATACTACAGACGCTTCATCAATTGCTCCCATGCTTGCAGTAATGAAGAACTATTCTTTAATTACCAATGCCCTTGAAGCTCCGGAAAGCCTTTCCCCTTTCCAGGTAAAGAGAAAAGCATTCTCAGGAAAAGGTTTCATGCATGCAAAAGCTGAAGGAAACGGTGTAATTGTTACTGTTTCTCAAAATGCTTTCGGTGTTAAAGAAAATGTAGTATCAGGTGCAGAAGAAGTTAAAAACCTTTCTGTAGCCAATGAAGATACTAAAGTGATTTCTCATGAGCAGAGTTCAGGTAAATTAGACCTTAAAGAAGCGGAAATCGTTGTTTCTGCAGGAAGAGGAATGAAAGGTCCTGAGAACTGGGGAATGGTGGAAGATCTTGCCAATGTATTAGGAGCTGCTACAGCATGTTCAAAGCCGGTTTCAGACATCGGTTGGAGACCTCACACTGAGCACGTAGGGCAGACTGGTAAGGCTATTGCACCGAACCTTTATATTGCTATAGGTATTTCAGGAGCAATTCAGCACCTTGCGGGGGTAAACTCTTCAAAAACGATCGTAGTGATCAATAACGACGCTGAAGCACCGTTCTTCAAGTCTGCAGACTACGGAGTAGTAGGAGATGCTTTCCAGATTATTCCTGCACTGACAGAAAAAATCAAAGCTATTAAAGGATAAAAACAGTGATGGTAACAGTCAGATCACTACGCAGGTCAGTTTCAAATGACTCATTTGCAAAGTGAATTCATTATTGACAATTGAACATCATAAACAATACAATAAAAGCTCGGCTTTCCGGGCTTTTATTTTTGCGTAAAAAAGTGAAATCACAACAAAAAATTAATCTATATTTGTAGCTATGGATTATAAACAGCTAATTATTCGCGGAATATCGTACAGCCAGACCCAATCGGGGGCGTACGCATTGTTACTGGAGCATGAAGAAACACACATAAAATTACCTGTTGTTATAGGAAACTTCGAAGCTCAGTCAATCTCTCTCGGACTAGAGAAAGACATTCATCCGCCGCGTCCTCTTACCCATGACCTGTTCACAAAATTTATAGTCTCAGCCAATTATGAGTTGGTTTCTGTAATCATTTATCAGATTGTAGATGGCGTATTCTTTTCAAATATCAATTTTAAAAATAAAGTGACGGAAGAAGAGCTGATCCTTGATGCGAGAACCTCCGATGCCGTTGCGATGGCGGTAAGATTTGATGCCCCTATCTTTACTACTCAGCAGGTTCTGAATGAAGCAGGAATCTTATTGGAACTGGAAGATGTTTCAAAAGAAGAGCAAAGTTTCTCAGAAACTGTACAGACAGAAGAAAATCTGAAATCTCTTTCTATGGAAGAACTTCAGAAATTATTAGATGATGCCGTGAAAGAAGAAGATTACGATACCGCCCTTGAAATTCAGGAAGAAATCAAGAGGAGGAAAAAGAAAATTGACTAAAGAGATACTTTTTATATAAACTATGAATTTAAAATTACGACTGACCATCCTCAGTTTCCTCCAGTTTTTTGTCTGGGGAGCATGGCTGATTACGATGGCAAACTTCTGGTTTGGTACAAAACATTGGGACGGAACTCAGTTTGGAGCTGTTTTCGGAACAATGGGAATCGCTTCCATCTTTATGCCAACCATTACTGGAATCATTGCTGACCGCTGGATCAATGCGGAACGTATCTTCTCAGTACTGCATATTCTTTACGGGGTTATTCTTTTCATATTACCTCATTCCGCAGATCCGAATTCTTTCTTTTCGGTGATGCTCGTGGCCATGTGTTTCTACATGCCTACTATCGCACTCGCAAACTCAATTTCTTATACAATCCTGAAAAACAATAATCTGGATGTAGTAAAAGACTTCCCACCCATTCGTGTATGGGGTACTATTGGCTTTATTGTGGCCATGTGGATCACCAATCTGAGTGGAAATAAAGATACGGAAGGGCAATTCTATATTGGAGGGGCTGTAGCCATTTTCTTAGGTATTTATGCCCTTACATTACCAAAATGTCCACCACAAAAGCTGATCGATAAAAATTCGCCTCTGTCTGAGCAGTTAGGATTAAATGCATTCAAGCTTTTTGGAAACTATAAAATGGCATTGTTCTTTTTATTTTCAATGCTGTTGGGAGCTGCACTTCAGCTTACCAATGCCTATGGAGATGTTTTCTTAAGTGAATTTGCCCATTTCCCCAAATATGCTGATTCGTTTGTAGTAAAGAGGTCTACGATTATCATGTCAATTTCTCAGGTTTCAGAAACCCTGTTTATTTTAGCAATTCCTTTCTTCCTGAAAAAATTCGGAATCAAAAAAGTAATGCTGATCTCTATGCTGGCATGGGTTTTAAGATTCGGATTCTTTGCTTATGGCGTTCCGGATGGATTTGGACTTTCATTGATCATCCTTTCATGTATTGTATACGGAATGGCTTTCGATTTCTTTAATATCTCAGGATCACTTTTCGTAGAAACAACTACCGATAAAAAAATCCGTTCTTCAGCGCAGGGATTGTTTATGATGATGACCAATGGTTTCGGAGCCGTTTTTGGAAGCTATATCGCAGGATGGGCTATTGATAAGTTCTTTACCCATAAATTTACGACAGCTTCAGATTTATCTACCTATTTACAGACAACACCGGATAATCCTACCTTTCTTGGAATCCTGAAGAAAAGCTTCAATGCTGCTGTTAATTCAGACGGAACTCTTTCCTCTGTGGTAATGGTAAAAGACTGGCAGCAGATATGGCTTTCTTTCGCCATCTATGCGCTAGTACTGGCAATATTCTTTGGGCTATTGTTTAAACACAAACATAATCCGGAAGATGTTTCATCAGTAAAACATTAATTTAAAATCACGATTCTTAAAAATATTAAATTGCACTTTTGAAAAAAAGTGCAATTTTTTTGTTTTCAGGCAACCTTTTACAAAAGATAACGTCTTATAGATAGAAACTCATACATGAAGAGACTCGAAGAGAATTTTTTACTGGCAAAAAAGCAGGACCGGAAAGGGCAAAAAGCTCTTTACGATATGTTTTCGGCAAAAATGCTGGCCATTGCGAATTCTTATGTCAACAACCTTCATGATGCAGAAGATATCCTGTTGAATGCATTTATGAAATGTTTCATTAAACTGGATGAATGCCGGGACTGGAACAGTTTTCCGTTCTGGCTCAGAAAAATTGTCGTGAACGACTCCATTAGTTTTATCAGGAAAAATAAAAATATACTCTATACAGATATGGAAACAGCAGATGAGTACAGTGAAAACGAAGATGAAGACTGTCCGGAACAAATCAATATTGAAGAAATATTTACTCAGATGCCGGTAGGGTACAGACTTATTTTTAACCTGTATGTCTTTGAAGAAAAAAAACACAATGAGATTGCCGGAATTCTGAATATCTCTGAAGGCACAAGTAAAAGCCAGCTAAGCAAGGCGAAAAAATGGCTTATCGAATTTTTAAAAGCAAAAGAAAATGAAAAAAGAACTACTGAAACAATTAAAATCTGACTATGAAGCGCTTGAAATAAAGCCTTCTGCAGATCTTTGGGACAGGATAGAGCAGGGAAGGCCGGAAAGCCCTGTTGTACGCCCTGAAAAACGTTTTCAGTGGTTGAGGTATGCTGCGGTGCTGATTCTGTTATTTTCATCCAGTATGTTGCTTTATTTCAATGAAACCCGTCATACCGGTAAAATAGGTAAGACCATGCAAAGGAATCCAGTAAAGAAGGTTATTGAAACGGGCGGCAATTCTTTGTCTCTACCCAAAATACAGATCACCGAAGTTAAAAAGATACAGGATAACAATAATAAGGACCATTTCACAAAAAGTATTAATTCTAAACCCTCAGAGCCGGAATATATCTGGGAAAATAAAGAACCGGAATTGATTGAAAAAGAAAATATAATTCTTAAACATTCTGAAATAAATGTTCCGCTGCCGGAAAGGAATTTAAATAACATTCCGGATAACAAAAATATGGCTAAAAAAGCTGAGTATATCAAAGCCGATGAATTGCTGCTCGGAAGAGAATTTGATAAGAAGCGGGAAGAAAACAGGACAGATATCAGAAAATTCGGAGCCCTGGATATGACAAAGATTAAGATCAAAAGTCCCAATACCCTGAAGATATTTGGAGTAACCGTTTATTCCGATTCTCTGGAAAGTAAATAACAAATACTTTTTTATCATGAAAAACTGCCCCAAAACAGGGACAGAGAACAAATATGTCTGAAAATAAACCAATAATATGAAAACAAAACTTATAGGTGTAGCGGCTGCTATGGCTTTTAGCTATAGCTTTGCTCAGGAATCTCCGGAAAATAATCTGAACCTGTATTCTAAAAAAATTGACAGTATTGTCATGGCTGAAAAAGCCAAAATGAACGTGGAACTGGATAAAATTGATAAAAATTTCAAAGAAAACAAGATTTCGTCTGACGAAAAACAGCAACAACGCACTGCCATTGCATCAAAATATGAACAGATCATTAATGAAAAAGTAGAAGCTGAAAAACAGGATCTTGAAGCTGTAACCAAAGAACTGGTGAAAGATGCCGTATTCAAGTCCCGGGATTCTGCAAAATCAGGCAGGAACCAGTTCTGGTTTGGGTTGAATGGATTGAATATGAAGCTCAATGAGCAAAAGAAAAATAATAACCCTAAAAATTATCTGGAAACTATTGAGGTATCTGTTGGTATGGGAGGAGCAGGGCTTACTTCCAAAAATGAACCCTTTGCCTTTTACAACAGAGGTTCTGATATGAGAAATACCATCATAGACTCCTGGCAGTTGGCATTATGGTACGGAAACCAGATCGGAGGATATACTAGCCCGTTTTTTTATCGTTTCGGATTGGGGATGAGGTCAGATCTCTATACTCCAAAGTACGGACTGTCTTTCAGGCAGGAAAATAATATGCTGTTTATACAGGAGTTTACCCGGGGAAACCTTAAAAAAAGTACATTATATAATACTTACCTGACCATTCCTGCAGATTTGAAATTTGTTTTAAATCCTAAATATAAAGACTATGAAGGCGTTAAATACCTAGACAACAGAAAGGATCAGCTGTGTCTCATTTTGGGCGTGTATGGCGGTGTAAGAATGGGGACCGTCAATTATTCAAAGTATTCCAATGAAAACTCAGGAAGAATCGTTGAAAGAGAAAAAGTAACCCATGGAGTGAATGATTTTATTGTGGGCGGGAAATTGGGAATCAGCTATTACGGTTTTAATCTGTTCATCCAGAAAGACTTTACCCCTGCGTTTAATAACAATGCTTTGCTGAAGAAAAAATATGGCCTTCAGATTGGGATAGAAATCGCAAATGTTAATTTTTAATTTGATAATAAATATGGCTTATTTTTAGTTATTAGATGATTTTATTCGGTTTTTTTTAAAACTAACGAACGTTTGTACAGTAAAAACCTATTTTTAAGACACACTCTTTAAAAGTGTGTTTTTTTTTGTATTTTGGCACTTTAGTAAATATGAAAAATATTCAGTTATTAGGATTGTTATTGGTGATCATAGGGAGTTTTTTACCCTTGGTGCATGTTCCTGTCATTGGAAACTGGAACTACTGGAAACTTGATCACTATCTGGCTATTGCCTGTTGGATCTTTGCTGCCTGCGCTGTTTTCGGAATTGTAAATAGCAATACAAAAATCGTGAGGTTTTTCGGAATTCTTCTGATTCTGTTATTTGCATTTACCCTCGTAGCAGTGAAGGTGCAGTCTTTGCAGTATTTCAGTTTTTTACCTTTCAAATCCTGGAGAGAAACATTTTCCGGAGTGGTTAAGCTGAAATGGGGATGGATCATAGAATTTTTAGGAGCATTCATGATGGTTCTTGCGGGAAGCAATAAAACAGTAAATAAACGAACGCAGATATGAATATGAAGTTTTTAAAAATAGTATCAGCAGGAATGTTGCTTCTGATAACAGCTGCACAGGTTCAGGCTCAGAAAACAGAAGAGAAAAAGCCGGATAATCCTGCTAAATGTGCCCATATCAAAGAGGGTAAATTTTTACGGGCCAACTACCCGGAAGCTATATGGCACATGATCATTAAAGATAATGTGCAAACCGAGTATTTCAACAATGGCAAAGATTATATAAAGTCTACATTGGTTTTTGTGGACGACTGCAATTATAAAGCGGTTGTTGTAGAAAAGTCTGATAAGGATGACCCTGCCCAGATAGGAGATGTTTTCAATAATAAAGTCGTAGCCACCCAGGACAACCTCATTAAGGTCAATACTAAGATTGAAGGATCTCAGTTTGACATGGTATACATAAAAGTAAAATAAATTTAATTATACAACGGAACAACCGTTCTGTTTAAGCTAAAAATAAAAATTATATACATGAAAGAAGTATTCATCGTTTCCGCAGTAAGAACACCAATGGGAAGTTTTATGGGAAGTTTGTCAACAGTTCCGGCTACAAAATTAGGAGCTACTGCTGTAAAGGGAGCATTAGATAAAATCGGTTTAGATCCTGCGAATGTTCAGGAGATTTATATGGGGAATGTTTTACAGGCAGGAGAAGGACAGGCGCCGGCTCGTCAGGTAGCTCTGGGAGCAGGTCTTTCAATCAATACCCCTTCTACTACAGTCAACAAAGTTTGTGCTTCAGGAATGAAAGCGGTAACGATGGCTGCTCAGGCAATCAAAGCCGGAGATGCAGAGGTAATTGTTGCAGGAGGTATGGAAAATATGTCTTTGGTACCACACTATTATAACGCAAGAGTGGCTACAAAGCTAGGTGATATCAAAATGCAGGATGGAATGGTGCTTGACGGTCTTACAGACGTATACAACAAAGTACATATGGGTGTTTGTGCAGAAAAATGTGCCACTGACTATAACATTACGAGAGAAGATCAGGATAACTTCGCTGTAGAATCTTACAAAAGATCTGCAAAAGCATGGAGTGAAGGAAAATTCAACGAAGAAATTGTACCGGTTTCTATTCCTCAGAGAAAAGGTGAACCTGTAATCTTTGCTGAAGATGAAGAATACAAAGCAGTGAACTTCGACAGAATTTCAACCCTTCCTACCGTATTCAAAAAAGAAGAAGGAACAGTAACGGCTGCCAATGCTTCTACTTTGAACGATGGAGCCTCTGCATTGATTCTTGTTTCTAAAGAAAAAATGGAAGAATTAGGTCTTAAGCCTTTGGCAAAGATCGTTTCTTATGCGGATGCAGCTCAGGAACCTGAAAACTTCACGACTGCTCCAGCTAAAGCATTACCAATTGCTCTTAAAAAAGCTGGTTTAGAAGTATCAGACATCGATTTCTTTGAATTTAACGAAGCCTTCTCGGTAGTAGGATTGGCCAACAATCAAATCTTAGGATTAGATGCTTCCAAAGTAAATGTAAACGGAGGTGCTGTAGCTTTAGGACATCCACTGGGAAGTTCAGGTTCAAGAATCATCGTTACACTGATCAACGTATTAAAACAAAACAACGCAAAATATGGCGCTGCTGCGATCTGTAACGGTGGTGGAGGTGCTTCTGCGATTGTGATTGAAAATATCTAATATTCTGTTTCAGAATATATTGCCATTAAGGAATCGATAATTTTTTTAAAAAATCATCCATTTCTTAATGGTTTTTTTATTTTTGTGCTACTAATATATATTTGAAATGTCTGAAACTGAGAATCGACAGCCTAAAAACATAAAAAATAATCCGAAGATTATGAAGGCCTGGGCTGTATATGACTGGGCAAACTCCGTGTACTCCCTGGTTATTACCTCTACCATTTTCCCTATTTATTATTCCATTCTTACCACAGCGTATGAAAAGAAAGAATATGTAGCGGAAACCAAAAAATGGATCGATGTTCCGGTAAGGCATATGATCAAAATTTTTGGAGAAGAATACCAGCCGGATGCCGTATACGGATATTCACTTACAATATCATTCTTTATCGTAGTATTATTATCTCCGTTTTTATCTTCATTGGCAGATACCATCGGAAACAAAAAATCATTCCTGCAGTTCTTCTGTTATCTGGGAGCAACATCCTGTATGGGATTGGCTATGTTTACAGGAATGCATAATGTGTTTCTGGGACTTCTCTTCAGTATTACAGCAAGTGTCGGGTTCTGGGGAAGTTTGGTATTTTACAACTCATTCCTTCCGGATATTGCAACTCCGGACCGTCAGGACGCCCTTTCTGCGAGAGGATATGTGTACGGATATATCGGTTCTGTAGTATTGGTGGTGATTTGTTTAGTCCTGATCCAGGTTTTTGCTAAAGGAGCGGCACAGCAGCTTTTATTTACAAGAATCAGTTTCCTGTTAACCGGAGCATGGTGGTTCGGATTCTCTCAATATACGTTTAAGCACCTTCCTCAGTTTGGGGACGTGAAAGACAAGCTTCCTAAAGATCTTGTACTGCTGAATTACAAGAACATCTTCAAAAAACATGAAGAGCAGGGCGGTTTCTTCGAAGTATTGAAAGACAATATGAGCTTCTATAAAGATATTGCAAAAGAAAGCTTCCATGAACTGTTCAAAGTGGGAGGTGAGCTCTTTAAAGACAGAAACCTCAAGTTTTTCCTTTCAAGTTTCTTCTTTTATAGTGTGGGTATGCAGACTATTTTCCTTATGGCCACTTTATTTGGGAAAAGTGAAATCAATCTTGCTCAGGATAAGCTGATCGGAACCCTTCTGGTCATTCAGATTGAAGCCATTATCGGTGCGGTGATTTTCTCAAGATTATCCAGAAAAATTGGAAACAGGAATGTGATTTCAATCGCAATTTTCCTATGGATTGTAGCTTGTCTATGGGCCTATTTCTTAAATAAAGAAAATCCTACCGTAGAATACCAGTTCTATGGAGTAGCTGCCGTTGTAGGTTTAGTAATGGGAGGTCTTCAGGCGATGTCGAGATCCACTTACTCAAAGCTGCTTCCGGAAAATTCTATGGAAAATACAACCTATTTCAGCTTCTATGATGTACTGGAAAAGATTGCCATCATTATCGGTACATTTATTTTTGCAACTCTCATTGAGCATTTTAATAATATGCGGATTGCAGCATTGTCAATGACAGTATTCTTTGGAGCCGGATTGATACTCATCAGATTTCTGAAAGTAAAAATGCGAAAAGACAGAGAAACTTTATAAAAATGAAAGACGTTATTTTTAACGTCTTTTTTATTTTAAATGAATTAAAATCAATTATTTAATCTATTTGCTTTATTTGTTACAATGTTTATTATGAATATTATTAAATAATATTTGTTTTTCACTATGTTTTGATTTTTTTTGTTTATTTGTGAAAAGTAAACCTAATTATTAAGACTATGAAAAAAATTCTATTGCTTTGCTTTCTGCAATGCTGTATTCTCAGTTTTTCTCAAAAATTGAGACCGGTAGCTCAAAAAGTATCAGACTACCATACCGGAAAAACTGAAATAAAAAAATATGATTTGTTTGAAGTCAATCTGGCTTCAGATAAATTGACAGAATACAGACGGGCTGCAACAGATATCACTGTTATTTCTCTGAAATCTGCCGAACTGAAAAGGCTGATCACTGAAAAACCTGAATTTATTGAAATTTCCTTTCCTTTTAACGGAAACCAGCAGATCACTGTTGAAATGTATAAGAATCAGATTTTCACAAACAATTTCAAAGTAGTGACCAACAAAGGAAAAACGGTAAATTATACGCCGGGAGTATATTATCAGGGAATTGTAAAAGGAAACAACAGCTCTGTGGTGGCTTTCAGCTTCTTTGATAATGATGTGGCAGGAGTGGCTTCTACTCCTGAACTGGGAAATATTGTGCTTGGAAAAGCAAAAAATGCTGATGACTTTGTAAGTTATTCAGACTCAAAGCTGACCGGAACAAACCCTTTTATCTGCGGCATTGATGAACTGAAAGAAAATCAGGGTCAGAAAATTTCCTATGACCCTGGTCTGGCCCAGAAAAAGACTTTAACACAAAATTGTGTGAGGATTTATTATGAAATCTGCTATAAGCCTTATCAGAATAATGGTTCCAATACAACAACGGTTACCAACTGGATTACGGCTGTTCATAATAACATAGCTACCCTTTATACCAATGACGATATAAGAACCGCTCTGAATGAGGTTTACATCTGGACCACAGCAGACCCTTATACAGGAACCCCAGGCAATAACTTAGCCAAATTTTCTGCCAACAGACAGGTTTTTAACGGAGATCTTGCTCATTTGATCAATGCTCCGAGCACAACGAGTGTAGCTTACCTGAATTCACTGTGTAAAACTTATGCACATGCCTATTCAGGAATCAACCAAACCTATAACAATGTACCGGTATATTCATGGACAATTCAGGCGATGACTCACGAAATGGGACATAGTTTAGGGTCTCCGCATACCCACGCTTGTGCATGGAACGGAAACAATACCCCGATCGACTGGTGCGGGCCTACAGCAATGCCATCCATCATAACAAATGAAGGATTGACCTGTACGAGCAATGTACTTCCGGCTTCAGGTACCATTATGAGTTACTGCCATCTGATGCCCGGAATCGGAATCAACTTCAGCAACGGTTTTGGAGATCAGCCGGCTGCTTTGATCAGAAATACAATTGATTCCAAACCTTGTTTAGGAACCAACTGCACAACATCATGTATTCCTAGTATTTCTTCTGTTCTTGCTACCTCTACCACGCAGAATTCAGCCAGTATACTGATCACAGACGCCATATCTTCCTCATGGAAATATAAAGTGACCAAATTGGACGGAACCACTGTGACCACAGGAAATACAAACACTGCGAATTTCAATATTGCCAGCCTTCAGCCGGGAACCTATTATAAAATAGAAGCGGTGGGGCCATGCGCCAATGAAACGTATTATCAGAAATCTGGATTATTCCTGACAGATGCAGCCTGGTGTGAAGGAGATCAGTTCCTTGATACAGGAGGTGCCAGCGGAAACTATGGAAATAACCAGGAAATTGTAAAAACGTTCTATCCGGCGTCAGGTTCATCCATGACCATGACATTTACAGAATTCGGGACAGAGCAGGATTATGATTTTATGTATGTGTACAACGGACCTTCCACAGCTTCACCGCTATTTCCCAATGGAAATAAACTGTCCGGAAATACAATCCCAGGGCCTTTTACCTCTACAGATCCTTCAGGAGCAATTACCGTAAAATTTGTGTCCGATCCGGAAGTAAATGGTACCGGATGGAAAGCAGGTTTCTCTTGTGCTGTTTTAGGAGTTGAAGATGTAAATGTGAAAAATAATACAGTAAGTATCTATCCGAATCCTGCCAGAAATACAATCACTATTTCTTCAAAAGAAGCATTAAAAGCGTACAGAATCTATGATGAATCCGGAAGACTGGTGACCGCAGATTCTTCTTTAAAAGGAAACAAACAGGATATCAATCTTTCAGCAATCCAGACCGGAAACTATGTGATAACGATTGAAACGGAGAAGCAAACCATCAACAAGAAACTCATCAAACAGTAAATCTCAATAATTATGATTAAAAAGCCTGAAATTCTCAGGCTTTTTTGTTATTTTAGAGCATTAACCAGAGTTATAAAATAAAATAGCTGATATTCGGCCTGAGTTTTGCTTATATTCAGCGGAATAATTTTTAACTTTGCAAAAAGATTTATTGTCAATATGACCAACCCTTTATTTTATGCAAAAATAATCCTGTTTGGAGAATATGGAATGATTGAAGATTCCCAGGGGCTTGTAGTACCTTACAGCTTCTATAAGGGAACTTTAAAATTTTCAGATCTAAGCTCTGAATTTGAGCTTAATTCCAACAGACATCTGCAGAAATATTCAGATTTTCTTACGACGCTTGATCTTTCTGATGATTTTAAACTGGATATTGAAAGCTTCAAAGATGATATTTCAAACGGACTTTTCTTTGATTCCAACATTCCCCAGGGATATGGAGTAGGAAGTTCAGGAGCTCTGGTAGCCGCTATTTTTGAAAAATATTCTATCAGCAAACTGAATCCTGAAAACATTTCAAAAGATAACCTTAAGAAATTAAAAGCCGTTTTCGGTGAAATGGAGAGTTATTTCCATGGTAAAAGTTCAGGTATGGATCCTTTGATCTGCTATATGAACCTACCGATTCTTATTGAAAACAAAGAGAATTTAGACAGGGTTTCTATTCCTGACGGAGAAGAAGGAAAAGGAGCTATATTCCTGATCGATTCCGGAATTACCGGAGAAACCGGGCCTATGATCCAGATCTTCTTTGAAAAAATGAAGACCGAAGGTTTCCGTAAAACCCTTAAAGAAGAGTTTATTCGTTATAACAATGCATGTATTGATGCATTCCTTAAAAAAGATATGAATCCGTTTTTCAGAAACCTGAAAAAGCTTTCCCATTGGGCCTATGAACATTTCCGCCCTATGATCCCTGAAAGTATTTTCAATATCTGGAAAAAAGGTCTGGATTCCAATGCATATTACCTGAAACTTTGCGGAAGCGGAGGTGGCGGATATATTCTGGGATTTACCAAAGACTATGAAAAAGCTGAAAAAATGCTTGACGGTTTCCAAAAAGAGGTGATTTACAGATTTTAAACAGATTGGAATGAATTCTGAAAAGGAAACTTTCCAATCTAAAAATTATATTTCAAAATCTCTATTTTACAGATTTTCACAATTCGTGGGCTTTTTGCTCGGAGCACGTTTTTTTGTAGCTGCTCTGTTGACATTTGCCTTATATGTTTCTACATTTTTCCTTTTTAATCAGGATGAATCTTTCAGAAATTTCGTATTCGATTTCAAAGTTCACGGGATTATTTTTTGTACGGTTCTTACCATTCTGGCAGGCGGAATTATCAACCAGTTCTATGACCTGGAGAAAGATCATATTGTAAAACCTTTCCGCACAAGAGTTCAGAGTTTCATCAAGCAGAAATATTTTTTATATGCTTATCTGGGATTAAGTGCCATTTCTTTGGGAGTAGCATGGGCAATTTCCCATAATGTTTTTGTTTTTTTCCTGGTGTATCAGTTCTTTATGTGGTTTTACAGCCATAAGCTGAGCAGGATACTGATTTTAAACAATCTTACCTTTGTAAGCCTTACCTTATATCCGTTCTTTGGAATGATGGTTTACTATGAAACCTTTTCCAAAAAAGTTTTCCTGATGGCGGTTTTCCTTTTTCTTATCCTTTTATGCATTGATATTGTAAAAGATACCCTTACCAGAAGTGTTGACAAAACATTCGGATACATTACTATTCCCAATTATTTTAAAAGCAGGAATACAAAGATCATTCTGATCTCCCTTTTACTGATCACGATGGCCGTTTCGATGAAAATCATTACCAAAACCGGAGTTTCCGGATTCATGGCCTATTACTTTGCAGGAGGCCTGTTTGTTATGATCTTCTGCATCTATCTTTTTCTGAATGCTTCCAGAAAGAGCAACTTCCTTACTCTTAATCTGTTACGATTCTGGGTTTTCGTAGGAATTATTGCAATGCTTCTAAACGGGATAGAGCATAAATTATAAAAAAAATTCTTTAAATAAACTGAGGTTATTATTACCTTTGCATAACTAAATTTAATAAATAGGAATGCCCATTTTTAATGATACCAAAGTTGCATTTGCAGACAAGTCTGATGCACAATTGAGAAAGGCTTACTGGATGTTTAAAATGATTGAACAGCCTGCTCTTACCAGCCTTGGAACCTCTGTTCTTAATTTCACTGTACACAACAATTTTCCGTTCGTTACAGGAATTGTGAAAAAAACTTTATTTGAGCAGTTCTGTGGTGGTGAAACCCGTGAAGAAAGTATGAAAGTGGTAAAACAGCTTTTCAAAAGGGGAGTTGGAAGCATTTTCGATTATTCCATTGAAGGGAAAGAAGATGAGGAAACCTTTGATGCAGTATGTAAGGAGATCAAGGATATTGTGAGGTTTTCAGTAGGAAATCCGGCGATTCCTTTTATTGTATTTAAACCTACCGCTTTCGGAAGAATAGATCTGTATGAAGCTGTTGGGAAAGGAGCAGAGCTTACGACAAGCCAGAAAGAAGAATGGGAAAGAGTAGTAAAAAGATTTGATGAGGTATGCAGTCTTTGCCATGAAAATGATAAAAAAGTAATGGTAGATGCTGAAGAAACCTGGATGCAGGATGCAGCAGACCACCTTTGTGAAGAGATGATGGAGAAGTACAACCAGCAGAAACCTATTGTTTGGAATACCATCCAGATGTACAGAACCAAAAGGCTGGAATATATGGAAGCACATCTTCAGAGAGCGAGAGAAAAGAACTATTTCATCGGATATAAAATCGTTCGTGGTGCTTATATGGAGAAGGAAAGAGCCAGAGCAGCAGAAAAAGGATATGAAGACCCGATACAGCCTACTAAAGAAGCATCTGACAGAAACTACAATGCAGGAATTGACTTTGTGATGAACCATCTGGATAAAGTATCCGCTTTCTTTGGAACGCATAATGAAATTTCTTCAGAGCTGATCATGGATAAAATGAAGGCAAAAACCTTGGAAAATGATAATCCACACGTCTATTTCGGGCAGCTTTACGGAATGAGTGATAATATTACCTTCTATTTGTCAGATAAAGGCTATAATGTAGCCAAATATCTTCCATATGGACCTGTAAAAGATGTTGTGCCTTATCTTACAAGAAGAGCCCAGGAAAACACCTCTGTCGCCGGACAGACTGGGAGAGAGCTTGGTCTTATCAAAAAAGAACTGGAAAGAAGAAAAAAGCAATAAATATTGTTATAAAAAATGAAAAGACCTGCAGAATTTGCGGGTCTTTTTTGTTGGAGTTAATTGAATAAAATGCAATGTTTATTATGGATTAAGCAATTTGTAATCCTTTAATTGATATTATCAATGATTAGTCTAATTGTTGATATTGTTATTTATTTGATAAAATAAATTAATTTCTATTGTTAATTTGATTTTAATTTTTTATATTTGATTAAACAATAAAAACTAAAGACATGAAAAAAACTTTACTTCTCGCTGCCTGTATGGTGGCTAATTTTGCCCTCTCACAAACCTATATGAATGGAGGTATAAGTACTGGAGCTACTTCTAAAAGTGGTGCGGCTGCACCTGCCGGTTATACCTGGTCTGAATTACAGAATAATACTGGAAATACTACGGAAACAAACACCAGCTTGGGATTGGGAGGAACTTATATTTCAGCTGCATCCAGTCTTTTTCTGGCTGATGATTTTACAATCCCGGCCGGTAGCAACTGGCAAATCACTTCGATTGATTTTTTTGCATATCAGACAAGCTATGCAGGAACCACTGCGCCTTTTAATACAGCAAGAGTAAATATATACAGTTCAGATCCGTCTGTGGCTGGTGCGGTAAGCGTTTTTGGAGATGATACCACCAACCGGTTCACGGCAGGGGTAGATGGAGGTATGTACAGAATTGGAAACTCCAGTGTTCCTACTTCAGTTGTCAGCCCTCTTACCAACAGAAAAATATGGAAAATAACGGCTAATACACCTGTTACATTAGGTCCGGGAACATATTGGGTGAAATATCAGCTTCAAAATGTAGTGCCGGCAAGTGGAGGCTTTTTTCCTCCTGTTACACTTGCTGATACACGTGGATTACCTTCTTTTAATGCTAAACAGTTTAATGCAGTGGCAGGAACATGGGTTTCCATTATAGATGACGGATTGCCTGCTACAGCTCCGGATTATCCATTAGATATGCCCTTTGTGATTACTTATACTTCAGTTTCACTGGGAACAAAAGAAACGATGCAGTATGACAACAGAGTACAGGTATATCCGAATCCGGTAAAAGATCATTTTAAAATCAATAATCCCGAGAGAATGAAAATAAGTACTGTAGATATTATAGATGTTTCCGGTAAAGTGATCAGATCGATGCAAGGTTCGGAAGAATACAGCGTATCAGATTTACCAAAAGGAAATTATATTCTCAAAATAAATAATGATGGCGGACCTGCCAAAATTACAAAATTAATAAAGCAATAGCTTTAGTTTTCTTCTTCAAATATTTTTTAGCCTGACCAAATCTTCTCTGGTCAGGTTTTTTATGGTTCAAAACTTTCGAATTTTCCGTTTTCATAGAACAGAACAATACGTTTTATCTTACCGGATTGATTTCCAAGTGCTTGCATAAGTATATTTTCATTAGTATCTGCTAATCGCTGAGAATCGGATATTTGTTCCGTAGCTTTACTTGGGGACGGTATAAACGATTCTCCGGAACCTGTCTGAGGCGCTTCATCCTCTCTTTCATCAGCTCCAAATTCATGATCTTCATTGATCATCGTAAACAGATCAGGCAGAGGAGTAGGCTGTACCTTTTCTTCTTCAGATTTTGCATGAATTTCTGTTTCCGGTAATTCCTGCTTCAGCATTTCGCCTTCACCGGTAACCAGCCAGTCCCAAAGAAGTTCAGGGAAACGGGATTTTATTTTTATGATAAACTCCAGAGAAGGTTTGTTTCTTCCCGAAGTAATATGCGAAATGGAAGAACGCTGCACATCTATTTCATCCGCAAATTCTGAAGGTGTAAGATTGGAGTACTCTATAACTTTTGAAATTCTTTCGTTTAAACTCATAAAAATAAGTCTTTAATTATGTTACAAATGTAAAACAATAAATTTACAAATGCAAAATACAAATGTAAATAAATAAAAATTAATTGTGTATACAGATGTAAATTAAAATTAAGGTATTATAAAACAGTATATTATGGATTAATGACAAATGTTTTCTATTATTTAGGAGGATAAACAACAGATTCTGTTATTAAATTTCCCTGGTGCCTTTAATTGTTATTTATGTTAAATTTAGGGTTAGAAATGTAAATAATACCCTTAAAGGGCAAATTTTTTCCTGATAAAACTCTTATTCTTACAGTTTACATTGGTAATTTGCAATATTGTATCATCAATAAGCGGGAAAGCCTTTAATAATTTCTTAAATGCACGTATAAAGCATGTTATAAGGGTATACAAAATTAAATTACAGGTGTAAATATTACTTTTTTAATGCTCTTTTTGGAGTATTTTGATTATTAGCTAACGTTCTTTTAACAAATTTGGCTTAGGTTTCTCTTTAAGTATATAAAAATGATATTTAAAGTTATTGCTATGGCAAATTTTGAATATTTTGATGATTTACATTTGTTAAAATGCATAAATAACCTGAATTATCTCCATTCTATATGTTTAATAAAATAATGCCTATATGGCATAAATAGAGGGTTTTACTACTTCAAGTAAACTTATAAATATTATTGAATTAAAGATTGTAACTAATTGATATATAAATAATTAAATATGTTAAATTAAATTATTCGCAATTCACAATTTTATCCACAGACATTTTGTCAAACTGTAGCGTTTAACAATGTTACGTTTGTTAATTAATGTTTTTGTATAAAATCTCATATATTTAACTTCTGTAAACAGTAATAATTTTGATGTAAATTCTAAAATCTTCCTGTTTTTTAAGCTATTTACAGATGTTAATTTCGTTTTTCTACTTTAAAATGGTTAAATTTGATTCTTGTAAATTATTTCTAACAATGAACTTTGAACAGATCTATTCTCAAAACCCCGATTTCTCAAATCGCTATATTTCCCCTGAAAAATTATTTTCTTACCTACAGGCGAATCTCAGCGATTATATTCAGGAGATTGGAACTTCATATTTAAACAAACCGATTTATCAGTTAAGCATCGGAACCGGAAATATCAATGTACTGGCCTGGTCACAAATGCACGGAAATGAATCCAATGCCACCCATGCCATGCTTGATCTTTTGATAAGTCTTGATAAAGCTCCTGAAATGAAACAGGATCTGTTCAGTAAAATAAAACTGGACTTTATCTTTATGTTGAATCCGGACGGATCTGAAAGATGGACAAGACTCAATGCTGCAGACATTGATCTGAACAGGGATTTTCATAATGAAGCAAGTAAAGAAATTAAGTTTCTTAAAAAAGCAGCTTCATCAAAGAAGTATGATTATGCTTTAAATCTCCATGAGCAGAGAACCATTTTTACAACAGACGGTGTTCATCCTGCCACTCTTTCCTTTCTGGCACCTTCCGAAAATGTGGAACGTACCGTTACTGAGAACCGTAAAAAATGTATGGCAGTGATCGGAAGTGTTTACAATCATCTTAAAGAAATGATCCCTAACCAGATCGGAAGATATTCTGATGAATTTTATCCTACTTCTACCGGGGATAATTTTATCAAAGCCGGTATGCCTACTATTTTATTTGAAGGCGGACATTTTGTAGATGATTATACCCGAAAAGGAACCAGAAAATATTATACTGTTGCCCTATATTATGCACTGAAAGCCATCAGCGAACTGAATTCCGATATTACAGGATGGGAAGCTTACCTTGAGATTCCTGAAAATAAAGAGACCCATTATGATATTGTTTACAGAAATGTAAGACTCAATACGGAACATGAATGCATTTTAGATATTGCCGTTCAGTATAGGGAAATGAAAGAAGAAGGTAAGGACGAGATCTCCTTTATTCCTTTTGTGATGGAAGCCGGAGATGTAAAGAGAAAAAAAGGCTGGCTGGAGATAGACTGTACCGGAAAGAAATTCATCTCTGCTACCAGATATCCGAAACTGGATGCTGTAGTAGATTTTAAAATAGAAGACTAAACAGTATCGGCAATCCAAAGGATTGCCGATACTGTTTTTATCAGGAATTCCTTTTCCTAATATATTGTTTTTCCTGAAAAATTAAGAATTTAAATCTGTTTCATTGGAACGACAGTTTTTATAGTCAGGAAATCTGCGAAATCCGCCAGAGATATCATTCAATAGGAGCAGACTTTAGTCTGCTTATCAAAATTATAAAATACCTAGCCCGGACTTTAGCCAAAACTTAAAAAAACAAAACTCCGGAAAAAATCCAGAGTCTCTATTATTTTTGTTATTCCCGAAGAATTTGTAAAAGTATGAGTTTGAGAATTGTTAATTCACCACTTTAATTCCGTTTGCTACAAATCTGATCTCTTCCTTAGGCTGTGTAATGGCATCAATCTCAGACTGAGGCTTCTTAGCATCTTCTGCATAATGTTTCTGCTCATTGACAGAAATTACTTTTCTTTCCGCATTACCCTCCAGTACAACATTTTTACCTTTTAAAGCTGTAGGTACAAAAAAAGCATAGTCTTTCATTTTTACAAAAAACTTAGAATTGTCTTCTGTCTGAATGGTAAGCCAGCATCCTTTTTTATCACAAACATCTGTTACTTTTCCTTTAACAGCAATATTTTCAACTTTTTTGTTGTCTTTTTTAAGCTGTTTGCCCAGTTTATCTGCTGTGATGGCTTTAGATTCAACGGATGAAGAGACTTCACCTCCATAAGTATCACCTACTACAGCATTTCCTGGTGGCGGACCACTTTGCTGTGCAAATGCAAGACTTGAAGCAGTAACAGCTGCAGCGAATAATATCGTTTTAAATTTCATTGTTAATATTTTTCCAAAAATACTAATTAATATTGAATGATAACAGAATAAAAAATGACAAAAATCAAGTGATTGTGCAAAACTTTAATAAAATTCAAAACGAATGCGAGATTTGTTTATATTTGAACCCTATACTTGACTATGCAGAAAAAACTGAAACTATGGGATGCCATCATGCTGGTGATGGGGTCTATGATCGGAAGCGGGATCTTTATTGTAAGTGCTGACATGATGCGGAACCTGGGATCAGGATTCTGGCTAATTGTAGTCTGGATCATCACAGGAATCATGACTGTAGCCGCAGCGATCAGCTATGGTGAGCTTTCCGCACTGTTTCCGAAAGCCGGAGGGCAGTACACCTATCTGAAAGAAATTTTCGGAAAGAAGATGGGCTTTCTTTACGGCTGGGGATTGTTTACGGTGATACAAACCGGAACGATTGCGGCAGTAGCAATGGCTTTTGGTAAATTTACAGCCTATCTGATACCTTCTCTCAATGATGCAGCACCTATTTTTCAAAGCGGGGAATTTAAGATTACCTGGATTCAGGTGCTGGCAATAGCAGTTATTCTTTTGCTCACTTATATCAATACAAGGGGAGTTCAAAGTGGAAAAATTCTTCAGAATATATTTACAGGATCTAAAATTATTGCATTATTAGGACTGATCGCATTAGGCTTTATATTGGTTGATTTCTCTCATCTGTCTGAAAATTTCAGTCTGGGAACAGATTCTTTTAATAACCTTAAAAAGGATCTTAGCGGTAACTTCCTTAAAGAAGGCTGGGAACCGATTGGCGGAATGACTTTGCTGGGAGGAATTGCTGCTGCGATGGTGGGCTCGGTTTTCAGTTCGGTAGCTTGGGAAAGTGTAACGTTTGTTTCAGGAGAAATTGATAATCCGAAACGAAATGTAGTAAAATCTATGATTTATGGCACATCTGCCGTAATGCTTCTTTACATTGCTGTTAATTTTGTCTATCTGAATGCACTGGACAGGGATGGAATTGCATTTGCCACCAATGACAGGGTTGCTGTAGCAGCTTCACAGAATATTTTCGGGAGTGCAGGTACCGTTATTATTGCACTGCTGGTAATGGTCTCTACATTCGGATGTGATAACGGACTTATTTTAGCCGGGGCAAGAGTTTTTCAGACAATGGCCAAAGACGGAATGTTCTTTGCATCTGCCATAAAAAATAATAAAAATGAAGTTCCGGAAAATGCTTTGTGGATGCAGGGCGTCTGGGCTTCACTGTTATGTCTGAGCGGTCAGTACGGCAACCTGTTGGATATGATTTCTTTTGTCATCGTGTTGTTTTATATGATAACGGTTTTTGGAGTTATTTACCTGAGAATGAAACAGCCGGCACTGGAAAGGCCTTATAAAACATGGCTTTATCCCGTAACACCCATTATTTATCTGCTGATCGGGACATGTTTCTGTATCCTGCTTTTAATTTATAAGCAGCAATATACATGGCCGGGGTTTGTAATGGTACTCCTGGGACTTCCGGTATATTATTTTATCAACCGGAAAAAAACAGATCGCTAACCTGTGATAAAAAATTTAAGAGATATAATAGTTTAGGGCTTTCAATTCAGTTGAAAGCCCTGAATTTTGAATAATATTTTAATGGAATATGACAATTATTTAGTGAAAATGTGTATTTTGGTATTTCGTTTTTAACGACAGACCATGAAGTAAAAAATTAAGAAGTTATGGATACACCAAATTACAGAATGCCTTTCGTTCCGTCTACTTTAATGACCGAAGGCGGAAGTATCGATACCTGCGATATGGGAGAAAGTATTGCTCACAATATCATGCTGCTGATCACCACCAAAAAAGGGGAGAACAGGTATGACGAAAACTATGGAAACGATGTCTGGAACCTGGAATTTGATAATGGAGTAACCAGTGCCATCTGGGAAAGTGTTTTTATCAAAAGTCTCAGAAGACAGATCCAGGAGTATGAACCCCGCATTGTACAGCCGCAGATTGATGCTCATATACAATTTGTAGAGCACAGCTATGATACCAAAGAACACACAGAAATCAAAAAGAAAGTAAGAATTGCCATCAATGCCAAGATGGAGGAAACAGGAGAACGTTTCAGCTTTTCAACAGAGTTGTTCCTGAGTCCTATGTCTATTGATTAATATTTTTAACAGCGAAAAGAAATTATGAATTTAGATCAGAATATTTATTCCAAAGAATCTGTAAAAGCAAGAATGCTTCAGAATGCAACTAAAGTATGGGGACTGAAGAGCCCGCAATCTTTAGATCCTTTTGTAAAGCTATTGATTGATGCATTCAGTACAGAAGTTTTCAAAGCGAATAATGAAATACAAACGGTGAATGCCCGTATTTTAGAAAAACTGGCAAAACTGCTTACACCATCTATTTATACCCATCCCATCCCGTCTCATGCTGTGGCTTTTACACAGCCTTATGAGTCTTCAGAAGTTTTGTTGGAACATACGGAGTTTTTCTTCCGTAAGCAGATGACTTCTACCGTAAAATCAGAATCGGACAAACAACTTAATATTCCTTTTACCCCGGTAGGGAATGTGAGAATCAATAAAACACATACTTCCATCATGTTTGTAGGAAATACCTGTTACAGCATTGATGACAGGTTCAACAAAATTCCTATCGCAAGATTTCCGGGAAGACCGGAAGATTACAGAAAGATTACAATAGGGGTGGATGTAAGTAAATATGTAAGTGAGAACTTTCCTAAATACATGAGTGTATTCTGTTCCAATCCGGCTTTCGAACACCTTGACTTTGTGTATAAACTATTGCCTTATATCACTGTTTCAAGCAACGGAAACCCTTTGTTTGTAAGAGAAGGCTTAAGTTATCTTACGGAAAATCATACGGATGGATATGAGCAGATGTTCAAAGAACAGTCGATCAGAAATAAAGTGATTGAAGATATTAAGAGCATCTACCGTCATAAATTCATTGAAATTACAGGCTTATCTCAGAGTCTCTTTTCAGAGCCGGGCCAGCTTCCGCAAAATCTTGAATTCCTGGCTGGAAAAGAAGAAATTCGTAAGTATATAGAAAACAAAAAGTATTTATGGCTTACTTTCGAATTTCCACCACAGTTTTCTGCAGAGATTCTGGATAACTTCTCATTTGTACTGAACGCATTCCCAATCTATAACCGGGGATGGAAGAAAACAGAATACAGCCTTGATATTATGGGTAATAATATTCCTTTGGTAACAGATGAAGGCGAGCATTTTCTGTATGTAGATGAGGTTCAGGATGGTGATGGAAGAAAATACACGGAAATTCCCTTCACTCCCGCAGACGACCTGAAGAAAGGATTATATACGGTAAGAAAAGGAGGAATGGAGCGTTTCACCAACAGAAATGCAGTAGATATGATTGCAAATGTCCTGGAGCTTACAAGAGATGAGATTGCAGCATTCTCCCTTCTCAACAGGGATAATGTAAAAGGTGTTCTCAGTGAAATGTCTGATAAGATGAAATCTATGGTACAGAAAGTAAATAATGCCAAAAGAAATATCAGACAGGAACTTAACTATGTGATCATGGAGCCTGTGGAAAAAACAGACCATACCTACGCTGCTTTCTGGGTTACTCACTGTACACTGGCCAATCATATGCGTCCTGGCACGGAACTTTCAAACCAGCTGAAATCGCAGACAGTTATACTGCTTACCGAAACATTGGGCGGATCAGAAGAGCAGAAAGGGACAGACAGTATTCAGGCTTATAAATATGCCCTTACGACAAGAGATAAAATTATTTCTCTTGAAGATGTCAAAAACTACTGCAGAATGGTCCTGAAAGATGAATTGAGAGAGGTGAGGGTAAGAAGAGGAACCATGATCAGCAATAAACCTAAAGAAGGTTTCGTAAGGACTGTTGAGGTAGAAATTGTTCCGCAAAACTACTCTTTTTATGGAAGAGCCTACTGGGAAAATATGGCCAATATTCTCCGGAACCAGATCATTGCAAAAGCAATAGACGGAATTGAATATCTTGTAAAGATAACCAATGAAGATGTTGAATTCCAGGATATGTAAAACTCCTTTGAAAATTTAGCATCCGTTACAATATAAAATGCCGTATTTCCTGCGGCATTTTTATATTTTATCCCTAAAAACATCTACGATGAAAGTTGAAAAAATCATTTTTTTCATTAATAATATACCCATCGGCTTTAGCCAAAACCTATTTATCTGAAGAATATTAATGAAGAAACGGCAGATACGGAAAAGATCATTGCAGATGCCAACCGTGAAGTTTGGCAATACTATACCACAAATGAAAAAAATATGATTATCACATCAATAGAAACGGGCTTTAGCCCGTTTTTTCAATATGATATATCCATCGGCTTATTTATCTGAAAAATAATAATGAAGAAATGGCAGATACGGAAAAGATCATTGCAGATGTCAACCGTGAGGTTTGGCAATACTGTACCCACAAATGATAAAAATATAATTACCACATCAATAGAAACGGGCTTTAGCCCGTTTTTTCAATAATAACATATCCATCGGCTTTAGCCAAAACCTATAATTCGCATTGGTATAAAATACACAATCATAACCGGTAGAAACAAAGCTTTATTATAAAAATTTTAACCCTTCGAAATTCGAAAAAATTCCATAAAAATCCGTAATTTTGCACGTCGTGATTTTCAGACAAAGTCACTCCGAATTATGAGCAAATCAACAGAATATATAGAAGTTTACGGAGCACGTGAACATAATTTGAAGAACATTAACGTTAAGATTCCCCGCAACGAACTTGTTGTAATTACCGGACTTTCCGGAAGTGGGAAATCGTCACTCGCTTTTGATACTATTTTTGCAGAAGGGCAACGCCGTTATATCGAAACATTCTCAGCATATGCCCGTCAGTTCTTAGGAGGATTGGAACGTCCCGATGTAGATAAAATTGAAGGACTTTCCCCGGTTATCGCCATTGAACAGAAGACAACCAACAAAAATCCACGTTCTACTGTAGGTACCGTTACAGAATTATATGACTTTTTACGTCTTTTGTATGCAAGGGTGTCAGATGCGTACTCATTGTCTACAGGTCAGAAATTGGTAAGCTATACCGAAGATCAGATTCTGGAAACGATCAAAGAGAACTATAAAAAAGAAAAGATCATGTTGCTGGCCCCTGTGGTACGTTCCAGAAAAGGACATTACCATGAACTTTTTGTGCAGATGGCCAAAAAAGGGTATGGACAGGCAAGAATTGACGGCGAATTGCAGGACATTGAATATGATCTGAAACTTGACCGTTATAAAACCCACGATATCGACATCGTGATCGACCGTTGGATTATTGGAGAAAGCGCTTCAGAAGGCAGAATGGAAAAATCCCTGCGTACAGCGATGGAAATGGGCGAGGGAATTATCGGAATTCAGAAATTAGGAAGTACAGATATAGAATATTTCTCAAAAAACCTGATGGATGCTGAAACCGGCCATTCATTAGCATTACCTGAGCCTAATACTTTTTCGTTCAACTCACCCAAAGGAAGCTGTCCGAATTGTAAAGGACTGGGAACCATCAAAAAGATCAATACAGATTATTTTATAGATAACCCGAAACTTTCCATAAACCAGGGAGGTTTACTCCCACTGGAAGACATTAAATCCAATAAATGGATACTCTCACAAATCAAAAACATTCTTGAAATCTTTGGTTTGGGACTGACAACTCCGCTTCAGGATATCCCGGAAGAAGCATTGGATTATATTTATAACGGATGCCATAAAGAATTTAATAAAGACCTGAAATATGCAGGTATTACCAAAAAAATAAAGATCAGTTTTGACGGATTAATCGTTTTCATGGAGGAAATCATTGATGAAAGAGAATCTTACGAAGCGATCTTACTGGAGAGACACTTTACAACAGAAGAAACTTGCCCGGAATGTAACGGAACCCGTCTTCAGTCGTCAAGTCTGAGCTTTAAAATTGATGGAAAAAATATTGCTGAGGTAAACGGATTGAGTTTAGCTGATTTAAAAGAATGGCTGACTGATGTAAAAGATAAATTCTCAGAAAAAAATAAAATCATAGCTCATGAAATTCTGAAAGAGATCGAAACCAGACTTCAGTTCTTACTGGATGTCGGACTGGATTATCTGAGTTTGAGCAGAAGCTCCAGGACCCTTTCAGGAGGAGAGTCCCAGAGGATTCGTCTGGCAACGCAGATTGGTTCTCAGCTGGTGAATGTATTATACATCCTTGATGAGCCAAGTATCGGGCTTCACCAGAGAGATAATGAAAGGCTGATCCATTCCCTGAAAAACCTGAGAGATATCGGGAATTCCGTATTGGTGGTGGAGCATGATAAAGATATGATCCTGGAAGCCGATGAGGTGTTGGATATTGGCCCCAGAGCCGGTAAATTCGGTGGAGAAATCCTTTGGCAGGGGAAGCCGAAAGATCTCCTGAAAGCTGATACCATCACCGCCCAGTATATTAATGGAAAAAGAAAAATTGAAATTCCCGCAGAAAGAAGAGCTGGAAGCGGAAAAAATATCATATTAAAAGGCGCTACAGGAAATAACCTTAAAAATGTAACCTTGGATATTCCTCTTGGAAAGCTTGTTGTGGTAACAGGAATTTCAGGAAGCGGAAAATCTTCACTCATCAACGGGACTTTATATCCTATCCTTAACAAACACTTCTACAGAGCTGTTCAGGAACCTTTGCCCTATAAAAAAATTGAAGGACTGGAAAATATTGATAAAATTGTAGATGTAGACCAAACCCCGATCGGAAGAACGCCACGTTCCAATCCTGCAACCTATACCGGAATGTTTACTGATATCAGAAACCTTTTCGCAGAACTGCCGGAAAGTAAGATTCGTGGGTACAAACCGGGAAGATTCTCTTTCAACGTAAAAGGCGGAAGATGCGAAACCTGTCAGGGAGGCGGGTTGAAGGTCATTGAAATGAACTTCCTCCCGGATGTATATGTTCACTGTGAAACCTGCAACGGAAAACGCTTCAACAGAGAAACTCTGGAGGTTCGTTACAAAGGAAAATCTATCTCTGATGTTCTGGATATGACCATTGATGAAGCGGTAGATTTCTTCCAGCCGATTCCAAAGATTTTTGCAAAAGTAAAAACACTGCAGGATGTAGGATTGGGATATATTACCCTGGGGCAACAGTCAACAACCCTTTCAGGAGGTGAAGCACAACGTATCAAGCTTGCAACCGAACTTGCGAAAAGACAAACCGGAAATACGCTTTATATCCTTGATGAGCCTACAACGGGACTTCACTTTGAAGATGTAAAAATCCTGATGGATGCTATCAATCAATTGGTAGAACTGGGTAACTCTTTCATCATCATTGAACACAATATGGACGTAATCAAATTAGCAGACCATATCATCGATGTTGGTCCCGAAGGAGGAAAACACGGCGGGCAGATCGTAGCCCAGGGAACTCCGGAGGAGATTGTAAAATCTAAGAAGAGTTTAACAGGAAAGTTCCTGAAAAGGGAATTGGAGTGATAAAATATAAATTTAATCATAGAAAAGGATTTGCGAAAGCAGATTCTTTTTTATTTTTATAAGAAAACTAAATCCAAACGAATGAAAAATTATATCATCCTTGCATTACTTGCTTTGCTTTTATCCTGTAAAAAAGAAAAAAACATACCTACACGAAATCCGGTTCCTGAAAATGATAGTGTGGTAGTCAGCAAAATAGAGTATAAGCTGGACAAAAGTAGTGTTTTCGGAGTCTATCAGCTTACAGATAAAGACATGGCTATTTGTATTCCGGTACAGTTTAATGATCAGGATGACCCTTTATCCGTAAAATATGAAAAGTTTCTTGTAAAAGATTCACTTCCGTGGATCTACCGCAGGGAAATGAAAGACTATCAGTATTATGATACAATCTCTGCAGGACCGTGGATTTATAACAAGAGATTTGAAGATGCATTTAAAAAAGAAATGAAAGACAGCTATTTTGTATACGGTACAAAAGGTTCTCAGAAATCTGAAATAAAAAGAATTATTTTCCAATCTACAGAATGTGGGAATGATTATATTGCTTATATCCTGAATATTGATAAAAAACAGATCGGAAACCCTCTTATTGCCTCGGAAAATGAAATTCCATTACAATATGGCCGTAATTATAAAGAAATAAATCAGTCTATAAAAAAATCAGCGTCAAAAGAAAGTACAGAAAATAATTATGGTCACGGGAATTACAATCCCATTGTCTACGGGAACTATAAAAACCTGTATTTTACTTACTATGATGACTTTAAATGGCACAACAGGAATTCCGGGTCCAATTGTCAGTTCCCGGAAAGAGCTATTTTTGAAACAGATTCGAAAGGCAAGGTCAGTATGCTGTGGAGTTCAGAAATGGATCTCCTGGGACTGCCATGTCTTTAAAAAGCGTAATTTTGAACTGTCTAATTAGAATGATCATAAAAGTCTGACAGATAATATGATATCTTGCACATATGTGATGCCGGTAACTGTAGGAATTGATAATAAATAGTATTTAATACTGAATTAGACTGAAATTTCCATAGATATTTTATCAAAAAAGTGTGAATAATGAAAACATAAATCATTAAATTATAAGAAGTCTTAGAGATATTCGTTTTAATTTTGGTAGACCATAAATTAAAACTATATGAAAAATTTAAAGAAGCTGACTAAAGTAGATTTGAAGTCAGTGTACGGAGGACAGCCTAAACAGTATTGTACATATTGCGAATGGGCAAATAAAGTATTTTGCAGCGAAGTTCCAATCGTTCAATGTCCATAAAAAAAATAAACCGTTTCCTGGAAGCGGTTTTTTTATGTAAAGACGGTTGACTTTTTCATTAATGGCTTTTCTGGCTGCTGATGAAGGTTCTGTTTCCCCCACAGGCTGTATAAATGAAAAAATAGGGACTTTATCATTCTAAATATTCTTCAGGCTTATTTCCAAACCTATACTAAGGAATAGTAAAATTAAAACATCATAACAATTCTATACTCTATCATCAATACATTTTCACGAATCCATTCATACAATTGCAAAAAATCAATACATTTGAGTAGATAAAAAAATGGTGGATCCTATTCTTAACGTTGCTGTTCGTTCCCTTTGCGTTTACCTGTTTATGGTGATCGCCATCCGATTATTTGGCAAAAATCAGCTTTCCCAGCTTAATGCAGGAGATGTAGTTCTCTTGCTTCTGATCTCTAATGCAGTTCAAAATGCAATGGTAGGGCCGGATACCTCTTTGCAGGGAGGAATTGTTGCGGCATTGGTTTTGTTTGTAGCTAATTTTCTTTTGAAAAGATTCATGTTTTCCAGCCGCTCCTTTGAGAGATTTATGGAAGATGAACCGGTAGTGCTTATACGGGATGGCGTTACAGACCAGTCGGCATTGAACCGGGTGAAAATTACACAGGGAGAATTGGAGGAAGCGATAAGGGAGCACGGGATTGATGACATAAAAAATGTGAAAATATCCGTCCTGGAAGTTGACGGCAATATCAGTGTTGTTTCTGAAGATGAAAAGAGTAAACAGACCCACTATTCAAGAATTAAAAGAAAAAGCAAGAAAAAATACCATTAAATACGATGAATTACGAATTACGAGAAATGCTTCCCAATGACGAAGCCAGAGTACTGGAAATTTTCAAACAGGGAGTGGATAGCGGGATCGCTACTTTAGAAACAGAAGTTCCTACTGCAGAAGCCTGGAGTATGGAATATTTCAATGATTGCCGCTGGGTACTGGAAAATGAAAACAATACAGTCGTGGGATGGTGTGCCTTAAAACCGGTTAGCAAAAGAGAATCTTTTAAAGGAGTAGCTGAAGTAAGCATTTATTTTGATAACGAATACCAGGGAAAGGGACTCGGTTCCATATTACTGAAAAAAATAATCCTGGACAGTGAAGATCATGGATTCTGGACCTTACAGACCAATCTGTTTTCTGAAAATGAAATGGCCATCAAATCGCATCAGAAAAATGGCTTTAGAATGGTAGGCATTCGAAAGAAAATAGGAAATCTTAATGGACAATGGAAAGATCTCGTTCTGATGGAAAAGAGAAGTGAAAGAATATAATGATGAATAATTCGCTACCTTAGGATTTTGAAAATTCACAATTTAAATGATTAATGCTGTTTGGCATCAAGCTTGATTTATTGAATAACTAAGTTTGAAAAAGTGAAATAATGAAAAATATGTTTAAAATTACAGGAGTTCTTATCATAATGTTTATGCTGTCATCATGTATTGTTCATGATCATGGAAGAGGACCTAAGAAAATTCCGCCGGGACAGGCTAAAAAAGTATTCGGTGGCAGCGCAAAAGATTACGCTCCCGGACAGGTAAAAAAAAGACACCGTTATTAGCCGGATAAGAATTTAAAGTGGTATTTACCCACACAATATGTATGATAATATTTTTTGGCATTATCATTGATATATTTCGCTATCGAAATGGAAAAAGTGAGAATAATGAAAAGTATGTTTAAAATTGTTGGGGCAGGCGTGGTACTGTTTATGTTGTCATCATGCATAGTGCATGAGCCTCATGGAAGAAGAATGCCACCGGGACATGCAAAAAGGTATTATGGCGGAAGTGCAAGATATTATGCACCTGGACATGTAAAAAAAGTATACATCTATGAAGATCGTGGTCATCATCACAGAGGCCGTGGTCATGGACATCACAGATAAAATAAAAGCACTGAAATTTCAGTGCTTTTTGCTTGTATATTACAGCTTAGATTTTTTCGGATTCAAAAGTGTATCGAAGATCAGTACTTCCTGCCCGAACTTAGCTTCAATTCGCTCTGCTATATTTTTCAGTTCGCTTTCAAGAAAATCATTTCTCAGTTCATCATTATCAAAGACCAATAGGAGATTATAATTTTTTCCTTCATCAATATAGTCACTGTGAACTTCAGATAAGATGTATTTGTTGACATCCATCAGATTTTCAGTCATTAAAATCAGTGTTTCGTCAATATAATTTTCCCATTCTTCCAGATTATTTTTCGTACAGTGGAAAGTTATACTCAATACGCTCATATTTTATGAATTTTTAAGATTTTGTGGATAAATTCTAGCACAAAAATCGGCATTTTTTTCGTAAATTAGCCCGTTAATAAAAATTCAAAATAAATAATTTTCAGACTTTCAGCTAAGGGTCTGACTATCATTATAATAAAATTTGTTTATGCAAAAAGAAGGAGAAAGACTGATTCCTATCAACATTGTTGATGAAATGAAGTCGTCTTATATCGATTATTCGATGTCCGTTATCGTTTCAAGAGCGTTACCGGATGTAAGAGACGGCTTGAAACCCGTTCATAGAAGAGTGCTTTATGGTATGTATGGATTAGGGGTTTTTTCTAATAGAAAATATTTAAAATCTGCTAGAATTGTTGGGGATGTTTTGGGTAAATATCATCCACACGGAGATTCCTCTGTATATGATGCAATGGTAAGGATGGCCCAGGACTGGAGCTTGCGTTATCCGCAGGTAGACGGGCAGGGTAACTTCGGATCTATGGACGGTGACCCGCCGGCAGCAATGCGTTATACCGAGGCAAGATTGAAAAAAATCTCTGATGAGGTTCTTTCGGACTTAGACAAAGAAACAGTTGATTTCCAGAATAACTTCGACGACAGTTTGCAGGAACCAACAGTAATGCCTACTAAAATCCCTAACCTTTTGGTAAACGGAGCTTCAGGTATTGCAGTAGGGATGGCAACCAATATGGCGCCACACAACCTTTCAGAATCTGTAGATGCCATCTGTGCTTATATTGATAACAAAGATGTTACCATCGATGAATTGATGCAGCACATCGTTGCACCGGATTTCCCTACAGGAGGTATTATCTATGGGTATGACGGTGTAAGGGATGCTTTCCATACAGGTAGAGGAAGAGTAGTTCTGAGAGCGAAAGTTAACTTTGAAGAAATTGGAAACAGAAACGCTATTATCGTAACTGAAGTTCCTTATCAGGTAAACAAAGCTGAGATGATCGCCAGAACGGCAGAGCTTGTAAAAGATGAAAAAATTCCTGGTATCCACGAGATCAGAGATGAATCAGACAGAAAAGGATTGCGTGTTGTTTATGAACTGAAAAACGATGCTATTCCAAATGTTGTTCTAAACCTTTTATATAAATATACAGCACTTCAGACCTCTTTCAGTGTCAACAATATTGCATTGGTACACGGAAGACCGGAGCAGCTGAACCTTAAAGATATCATTCACCACTTTGTAGAACACAGACATGAGGTCATCGTAAGAAGAACTCAGTTTGAGCTTAAAAAAGCAAAAGAAAGAGCGCATATCTTAGAAGGATTCATGAAAGTGATCGGAACTCAGGACGCTTTAGACAGAGCCATTTCCATTATCCGTCACAGTGCAAACCCTCAGGCTGCAAAAGAAGGACTGATAGAAGCATTCGAGCTTTCAGACATTCAGGCTCAGGCTATCCTTGATCTTAGATTGGCTCGTCTTACAGGAATGGAGCTTGATAAGATCCGTGATGAGTATGATGCAATCATGAAAGAAATTGCCAATTTGGAAGATATCTTAGCGAATGAGCCGAGAAGATTCCAGATCATTAAGGAAGAACTTATTGAAGTAAAAGAAAAATACGGCGACGAAAGAAGAACGGAAATTGATTACTCAGGAGGAGAAATGTCTATTGAAGATATTATTCCGAACGAATCTGTAGTTCTTACCATTTCTCACGCAGGATATATCAAGAGAACATCCCTTTCTGAGTACAAAATTCAAAGCAGAGGAGGTGTAGGAAACAAAGCGGCAACAACAAGGGATTCTGACTTCCTTGAGTACATCGTTTCTGCAACCAACCACCAGTATATGCTGTTCTTTACAGAAAAAGGAAGATGTTACTGGCTAAGAGTATTTGAAATTCCTGAAGGATCCAAAACGGCGAAAGGAAGAGCGGTACAAAACCTTATCAATATTGAGCCGGATGATAAAATCAAAGCATATATCAGAACCAACAACCTGAAAGACTCAGAATATGTAAACCAGATGAGCGTTGTGATGGTAACCAAAAACGGTACGATCAAGAAAACTTCATTGGAAGCATACTCCAGACCAAGAGTAAACGGTGTGAATGCTATTGAGATCAGAGATAATGACCAGTTACTAGGAGCTTACCTTACCAACGGAACTTCTCAGATTATGATTGCTACCAAAAACGGTAAATGTATCCGTTTCCCTGAAGAAAAAGTAAGAGAAGTAGGTAGAGGATCTATCGGGGTGCGTGGTATAGCGATGGAAGATAATGATGAAGTTATTGGTATGATTGTTGTGAATGACGTAGAGAACGAAACAGTACTTGTGGTATCTGAAAAAGGATATGGAAAGAGAACTGCAGTAGAAGACTATAGAATTACCAACAGAGGAGGAAAAGGAGTAATTACCCTGAACATTACTGAAAAAACAGGAAACCTGATTGCTATTCAAAACGTAACAGACGAAGACGGATTGATGATTATCAACAAATCCGGTGTTGCCATCAGAATGGGAATGGATGAAATGAGAGTAATGGGTAGAAATACTCAGGGAGTAAAACTGATCAACCTTAAGAAAAATGACGAAATTGCAGCCATTGCAAAAGTAGAAATGGATAAAGATGTAGAGGATGATTCTGAAGAACTTGAAGATGCTGAAGGCACTGAAGATGTAATTCAGGAAGGAACAGGAACACTATTTGATAACCTTGAAGACGATAATGCAGCCCCTCAGGATGAGGAAACTGAGAACTCTGATTCTGAAGAATAAATGTACAATTAATATAAAATAGTTATTATGAAGAAACTGATTTTAGGAATGGCTATCGTAGCATCTGCTTTCGTTTTCGGGCAGAAAGATAAAGATGCAAACGCTTTGAATGCGCAGCTTCAGGCGGCAAACAAAACAGCTATGGATGCTTACAATGCAAAAAATTATGCAGCAGCAGCTCCTAAGTTTATAGAGGTATATGACCTATTGAAATCTACCGGTCAGGATAATAAAATATATATGTATTATGCAGGACTTAGCCACGCATTGGCGAATAACAGTGATGCATCTATCAAAATATATACAGACCTGGTGAATTCTGGATTTACAGGAGTAGAAACTACGTATACTGCAAAAGAAAAGAAAAGCGGACAGGTGGTGAATCTTGATAAAGCTACATGGGAGCTTATGAAGAAAAACCCGGATTATACCGATTTCAAAACAGAGCAGACAAAAAGCGTAGAGCCTGAGTTATATGAAACTCTATCTTCATTGCTTCTGAATGCTAAAAAACCTGCTGAAGCACTTACAATCATTGAAAAAGGACTGGCGAAATACCCAAACAATGCTAAGCTTAAAGAAGCTCAGACTACAGCATACCTTCAGTCAGGAAATACAGATAAATTCGTTTCAGGTTTGAAGGAGCAGTTAGCAAAGAACCCTAATGATGCTACAAATTGGTACAACTTAGGGGTAATGCAGGCTAAAACTCCGGCAACTGTAAACGATGCTTTGGAATCATTCAAAAAAGCAATCGAGCTTAAACCTGATTTTGCTGATGCACACCAGAACCTTGTCTATACTACTATTGGTGATGATGCTACCATCGTTGGGCAGATCAATGCTTTAAGAAAAGATAAGCCGGACGAAGCTTCCAAACTGATCGATGAGAGAAGAGAAAGATTCAACAAAGCACTACCATATGCTGAAGGTTGGTACAAGGCAGCACCAAAAAGCCTTGATGCGGTTACTGCATTAAAAGAAATTTATATCGTAACCAAAAACATGGATAAAGTTAAAGAAATGAAAGCAAAAGAAGCTGAACTGACAGCAGCTGGAGCAAAATAATCATTTTTGATAACCTCAAATAATAAAAGACCGGAACAGAAATGTTCCGGTTTTTTTTGATTTAAAAATGGAATGGCTGCAAAGGCGCTTACTCCTACAAACCTAACAGGTTTCAAAAACCTGTTAGGTTGAGCCATGAGCTACCGGATATACTATTTCTGGTGTAAATATTTACACCGGAATTCCTCATTCAAAATTTCTCTCTTTTATAGACGTGAACCTTAAATTTCACCCTCGGAAATTCTCTGTAATTCCGTATCTTTGAGAAAAATTTTTATAAGATGATCGAGTGGAAAACCGCTAAGGAATACGAAGATATTACCTATAAAAAATCTAACGGAGTAGCAAGAATTGCTTTCAACAGACCGGAAGTGCGTAACGCTTTCAGACCTAAAACAACTTCAGAATTATACGATGCCTTTTATGACGCCTATGAAGACCCTTCCATAGGAGTGGTATTGCTTTCAGGAGAAGGACCAAGCCCTAAAGACGGTGGCTGGGCTTTCTGTAGTGGAGGAGACCAAAAAGCAAGAGGGCATCAGGGATATGTAGGAGAAGACGGAAGACACCGTTTGAATATCCTTGAAGTACAGCGTCTGATCCGTTTCATGCCCAAAGTAGTGATTGCTGTGGTTCCGGGATGGGCCGTTGGTGGCGGACACTCTCTTCACGTAGTGTGTGACCTTACTTTAGCTAGTGAAGAACATGCAATCTTCAAGCAAACTGATGCTGATGTGACAAGTTTTGACGGTGGTTACGGATCTGCTTACCTTGCTAAAATGGTAGGACAGAAAAAAGCCCGTGAGATCTTCTTTTTAGGAAGAAACTATTCCGCTCAGGAAGCTTATGAAATGGGTATGGTAAACAAAGTTGTTCCTCATGCGGAACTGGAAGATACAGCCTACGAATGGGCTCAGGAAATCCTTGCAAAATCACCAACGTCTATCAGAATGCTGAAGTTCGCAATGAACCTTACAGACGATGGAATGGTTGGTCAGCAGGTATTTGCAGGAGAAGCAACCCGTCTGGCATATATGACAGAAGAAGCTAAAGAAGGAAGAAATGCTTTCCTTGAAAAAAGAAAACCGAACTTCGGAGACGATCAATGGATATCATAACATTGGCGATGAGTAATAAGTAATGAGTACTTCATTGCTTATTACTCATTGCTCATTACTTATAAATTATGACTGATTGGATAAAAGCCGCAAGGCTCAGAACTTTACCGCTGTCTTTAAGCGGGATTATTATGGGAGCTTTCATTGCAAAATGGAGGCTGTACAGGGAAGGTGGAACATGGGACTGGAAGATTTTTGCACTCGCACTTTTGGTAACGCTTTTGTATCAGATTTTATCAAACTATGCCAATGATTATGGCGATGGAGTAAAAGGAACCGATGCAAAAAGGATCAATGAAGCAGAAGCAAGAGCAGTAGCATCAGGAAAAATTACGGCGAAGCAGATGAAAAATGCAGTAATTCTTTTTTCAGCATTGTCTTTCATCGCTACCATAGCTTTATTATATGTAGCTTTCATTCCGGAGTATATGAATGAGTTCTATATTTTCATAGGACTGGGAGTTGCCAGTATTTTAGCAGCAATCGGATACACAGTAGGGAAGAAGCCTTACGGTTATATAGGATTGGGAGATATTTTTGTATTTATCTTCTTCGGATTGGTTTCCGTATGCGGAAGTTATTTCCTGTTTACAAAAACATTCAGCTGGGATATGCTATTGCCGGGAACTGCTGTAGGAATGATGAGTATGGCGGTTTTGAACCTGAACAATATGAGAGATATTGAAAGTGATAAACTATCAGGAAAGAACAGTTTTGCATTAAGAATCGGATTCAAAAATGCAATGATCTATGAAATGATCCTGTTACAGCTTCCATTGGTACTGATCCTTATCTTTTTAGGAGTAAACGGGTTTATACAGCAGCAAAACTACTATGTTTTCATTGTAATGATCCTTTTGTTCCCATTAGCAAAACTGAGAAGGAATATCATGTCAGTAAAAGAGCCGAAAGAATTAGATCAGTATTTAAAGCAGGTTGGGATTATGACGTTTGTAATGGCAATTCTTACAGCAGCCGGACTTAATTTATTTAACTAAATCTAAAATAGTATATCATGGATTCTAATGTTTATGTGGAAGCTCAGATGCTTATCAGAAAACCGGTTGAAGATGTTTTTGAAGCATTCATCAACCCTGAAGTCACTACTAATTTCTGGTTTACAAAATCTACCGGAAAATTAGAAGAAGGAACTACGGTAACCTGGGAATGGGAAATGTACGGCGTAAAAAACGTAGTGAAAGTTCACCAGATTATTCCGAACCAGCTGATCAGGACAGAATGGGGCGAGCCTTCTGTAAACGTAGACTATGAATTCAAAACGATGGAAAACGGTACTCTTGTTGTCATTAAAAGCTATGGATTCAGCCAGACGGGTAAAGATCTGCTGAAGGAAATTAATGACAATACAGGCGGCTTTACGACAGTTTTAGACGGTTGTAAGGCTTATCTGGAACATGGGATCAACCTGAGACTTATCGAAGATAAATTCCCGTCGAAATAATAGATTAAAATAAATAACGCAGTTGCGTTTAAAGAAAATACGGATGGCACGAATGCTTTCACGAATGTCACTATATTGGGCTGTTTGTGAAATTGTTTGAGTCATCTGTGTTTAATCATAATTGAAATTAAATTTACAATGAAAATACAATTCTTAGGGCAAAATTGTTTTCTGTTCACGTACAAGGACAAAACAATTTTAAGTGACCCTTTTTACAATTACAAAAAAGCGGAATCAGGTTTTGATATTACCGCTCAAAAAATCGATTACATTCTATTGACCCATGCTCATGGAGATCATATTGCAGATGTAGCGGAGGTATTACAGCATTACCCGGAAGCAACCGTAATCGGAGTACCGGAAGTATGCGGATATTTTACACAGGCAAAAAATAAAGATGATGTGAACTTAGGAGGATCGGCAAAAATCGACGATCTTAAAATTTCCATGGTTCCGGCTCATCATACAAGTTCTTTTCCGGATGGAAGCTATGGAGGCGTTCCCGTAGGTTATATTTTCAGACTTCCTGAAGGTAAGAACATCTATTTGGCAGGAGATACGGGAGTAATGGCAGATATGGAGCTGTTTCCAAGGTTATATGGGAATATTGACCTTTCTATCCTTCCTATCGGGAGCCACTACACAATGTGCCCGAGAAAAGCATCTTTCGCTGCAGCAGAATTATTAAAAACTCCCAAAGTGATCGGATGTCATTTTGATACTTTCCCTGCCATTGAGATCAATCATGAAAGTGCATTAAAGCATTTTGTAGATAAAAATGTAGAACTTGTTTTACCAAAATTAGGTGAGACATTCGAATTTTAATCAATAACGGGAGTCGGTAATCTGAAAATTAAAAAAAATGAAAATGATGCGTAAGGTATTAAAAACAAAAAAAGATAATTATCAAATTACCTCTCTTCTCACTTTAAACCAAAAAAAAATGGCAAGCTACCTAAATCACACCGCTACGACCGATTACCTTTGCTGCGTTCCCACCCTGGAGGATTCTCAGGAGCTGGTTGTTTAGGACTTGCCGTTGCAAAGGTAGGAAATATTTGTTAACTTCAAAACTTTATTAAAGAAAATTAGTCGAAAAAATGCAGTGGTAGAGCTAAACGGCTGACATTTAGAGGAATAATTTTTCAACTTTTTTCTAAAAAATTAAATATGACGAAAAGTCCATCAACACTAGGAATTATACTTTTTATCGCTACAATGATCGTTTTCTTTGTAGTATACACTTTTTTCTCAGGGATCAATTATTTTGATATCTCTCTGAAAGCCAATGCGTTCGTCTTACCTGTTTTATATGCCGGAGCCGCTTTCTGGTCTGTAAAATCATACTGGAACAACCATAGAGTAGTAAGTTTTAAAGAAGCTTTCAAAAGAGCATTCATTCCGATGTTTATCGGGGGAATTCTTTCCATTTTGAGTATTTATGCCTTTTTAAACTTTGCAGATACTGATGCCAAAAAACTGCTGAACTACCAATATGTTCAAAGACAAAAATCAGAATTGGATACAGAGTATACCAGTGCAAGAAAAATCCTGAAGCATCAAAAAGATATTGATGAACTGGATCAGAAGTATAAAGAAAGGCTTCAAAGCTTTACTCCGGAGGCTTTAAAAGGAAAAGATATGCTTACCGCAAGTCATTTTTCAGGATATTTTGCAGCAATTCTTATATTTTACGTAGTTTTGTCGGTGTTTTTCGGAGCGTTTTTCAGAACAAGAACCATTCATCAACCCGAAGAAACAAATCAAGCCTAATTTTTATTAAAATTAAATGAATTTATCTATAGTTATTCCGTTACTGAACGAAGAAGATTCTCTGGAAGAACTTTTTTCAAGAATTGACAACGTTTGCAAAATCAGCAATTTATCTTATGAAATCTGGTTTGTAGACGATGGTAGTACGGACTTGTCGTGGAGCATTATTGAAAACTTAAAAGTACAGCATCCTCAGATCCACGGCATTAAATTTTCCAGAAATTACGGAAAATCACAGGCACTTCATGCTGCCTTCTCAAGAACAAACGGAGATGTTGTCATCACCATGGATGCCGATTTGCAGGATTTCCCTGAAGAAATTCCGGAGCTGTATAATATGGTAATCAATGAAAATTACGATATCGTTTCCGGCTGGAAGAAGAAGCGTTTTGATAATGTGATGACCAAAAATATTCCGTCAAAACTATTCAATGCAGCAGCAAGAAAAGTTTCAGGAGTTTATCTTCACGATTTCAATTGTGGTTTGAAAGCGTATAAAAAGCAGGTGGTAAAATCTGTAGATGTATACGGCGATATGCACCGTTATATTCCTGTACTGGCTGCCAATGCAGGTTTCAGAAGAATCACGGAAAAAGAAGTACAGCATCAGGCAAGGCCTTACGGAACTTCAAAATTCGGAACAGAAAGATTTATCAGAGGTTTTCTGGATTTGGTAACCCTTTGGTTTGTAAGTCGTTTTGGAGGAAGGCCAATGCATTTCTTCGGAGCCGTGGGAACTTTAATGTTTATCTTCGGTTTCCTTTCAGCACTTTGGCTGGGAATCTCAAAACTGATTGATGTTGCCAGAGGAATCTACGGACACCTGATCACCAATAACCCATGGTTTTTCATCGCCCTGACGATGATGATTCTGGGAACACTACTGTTTGTGGCAGGATTCCTGGGAGAAATGATCATCAGAACCAACCGGGAGCATAAGAATTATAATATTGATGAAGTGATATAAAAAGAGATTAATTTTCAGTTGAAACATATTGAAAATTAGTTTTTATTGTAAACATCCCATCGATACAGTGACCATTCATTCCCCTCCTCTGGAGGGGTGGCAAAAATTCAAAGAATTTTTGACGGGGTGGTTTTCCCCAAAATATACTTCATTCTATAATAACATACCTTAGAAAGTCTTGCTTTCTAAGGTGTTTTTTTATTTTAAATATTCATAATGATCTGTTGAAAAATGAAATACAGCCGATACTGAAGATTATCTTAATGAAAATATCTCATGCAAATAAAGAATACCTGCTTTTATTTTCAATTGCCGGAAGTCCTAAAACCTGATTTTATAAATAAGTAAAGGAAAGAAATAATAAAAAACAGTCTTTTCCTGAAAACTGAAAAATTGAAAATTATCAGGTATTTTATTGTCAAATGACAAAGTTTTTTACAAATTTTAATCCTATTTTTGTTAAACAATAGTATTGAAATTTTCTATGGCGGGAATACAAACCGTTTCAGAAATTTCAGTACCGGATCATTATGATTGAAATAGAATATTTAAAATTAAATATGAAAAAAGTATTGTACACATTGATGCTGGTAGCGGTAGTTTCCTGCGGAAAAGTTTCTCCGAAAGGAAATATTGAAAAGAAAGATGTGGATGTTTCAGAATTTGTAAATCTGGATCTGAGCGGTAAATTCAGGGTATTTTATGCCAGAGGACCAAAAAACTTTGTAGAGATAGAAACTTATCCGAATGTTGCCGGTAACCTCGATGTAGACGTAAAAGACAAAACACTTTTCATCAAAGAAAAAAGAGGAACAAAAGGGGTAGATTTTTACAATGTAACGATCTATTCAAAATATAACCTTGAAAAAGTGGCAGTCTCAGATTCTGTAGAAATGAATATTTCAAGCGAAATTAAAACCGATAATTTCAGACTTAATCTGAAAAATTATGCTACCTTCATGGGATCTGTCAATACCAGAAGAGCAGAAGTGGAAATGCACAACAGAAGCCGAGCCAACTTCCTAGGACTGACAAAAGATGCCGTGATAAAAATCTCAGACACAGCAAGTTTAATTGCTCCTTACTGGAAAATCACCAACCTGAATATCGATTCCAAAAACGGAAACTATGCAGAGGTTAACGTAAAAGACTCTTTGAAAGGAAATATTCAGAATACGGCAAAATTCATCTATTATAACGATCCGATCAGAGCGTTTAAAATTGATAAAACAACGAAAGTTGAAAACAAAAAGCTGGATTAAAAAACAGCATTATTTAAACTAGAAACTAGGAACTTTACAAACTATAAAAGAACAACATACAAATATGAATACATTAGAAAAAGCGAAACTTTGGTTAAGTGAGACCTTCGATGAAGAAACGAGAAATGCAGTACAGCTATTAATCGACAGCAATTCTCCGGATCTGGAAGATGCTTTCTACAGAGAACTGGAATTCGGAACAGGAGGAATGCGTGGAATAATGGGAGTAGGAACCAACCGCTTGAATAAATATACATTGGGACAGGCTACTCAGGGGCTTGCGAACTATATGTTGCAGCAGTTCAAAGGAGAAGAGATCAAAGTGGCCATTGCTTATGATGTCCGCAATAATTCAAAAGAATTTGGAAAGCTGGTCGCAGATGTTTTAACGGCTAATGGAATTAAAGTATTGCTTTTCAAAGATCACAGACCGACGCCGGAACTATCTTTCACGGTTCGTGATAAAAAATGTAACGGAGGAATTGTATTGACGGCTTCTCACAACCCGCCTGAATATAACGGTTACAAAGTATACTGGAATGACGGAGCACAGATTGTTCCACCCAATGATGAAGCAATCATCAATGAAGTATATTCTGTAAAATTCGATGAGATAAAATTCGATGGAAATGATGACCTGATCGAGTGGATCGGGGAAGAGCAGGATGATGTGTATATTGATGCTTGTATCGAAAACTCTACTTACCAGAATGTAGGTAAGGAAAACCTGAATATTGTATTTACTTCGATCCACGGAACCACTTATACCACTATTCCTAAGGCTTTGGCAAAAGCAGGGTTCAAGAAAGTAGACCTTGTTAAAGAGCAAATGATCCCAAGCGGAAACTTCCCGACTGTAGATTCTCCAAACCCGGAAGAGCCTGCAGCGCTGGAAATGGCTATGGATCTTGCAAGAATCACCAATGCAGATATCGTGATCGGAACCGATCCGGATGGAGACCGACTGGGAATTGCTGTAAGAAATCTTGACGGTGAAATGCAGCTGCTGAACGGTAACCAGACCAATACGATCCTTACGTATTATATCCTGAATGAATGGAGAAAGCAGGAAAGAATTACAGGAAAAGAATTCATTGGGTCTACCATCGTAACTTCAGATATCTTCTTTGATATAGCGCAGAAATTCGGTGTAGAATGTAAAGTGGGTCTTACGGGATTCAAATGGATAGGAAAAATGATCCGTGAAGCAGAAGGAACCCAGAAATTTGTTTGTGGCGGTGAAGAAAGTTTTGGTTTTATGACCGGAGATTTCGTACGTGATAAAGACTCTTGCGGAAGTATTCTTTTGGCATGTGAAATTGCAGCATGGTGTAAAGCCAATGGAAGAACGATGTACCAATACATGATAGAAATTTATCAGGATCTCGGAATGTATTATGAAGGACTGATCAATATCGTAAGAAAAGGAAAAGAAGGTGCTGAAGAAATTCAGAATATGATGAAAAATTTCCGTGAAAATCCTCCGAAAGAACTGGCAGGTTCATTAGTGGAAGAAGTGAAGGATTTTAAAGAACAGACAAGCCTTACCGTTTCTTCGAATGAGAAAAAAGTAATGAATGATATCCCGAAATCCAATGTACTGATCTATTATACCCAGGATGGTACAAAAGTCTGTGTAAGACCTTCAGGTACAGAACCAAAGATAAAATTCTATGTTTCTGTAAAAGATTCAATCACATCAGAAGCGGATTTCAGAGATAAATTAAAATCATTGGAAGAGAAAATTGCAGCTGTTAAAACAGATTTAAAACTGGATTAATTTCTGGAAAACAGCAGATGATTAAAAATAATAACAATTTGTCTGCTGTCTGCAACTGGTACCACTAAAAAAGCAAAGAACTAATATCCGCCTATGATGCCCGCATCCCTGTGGACCAGATAGGAAAGAGAATCATTTGAGTAGATAATATTAGTAAATTTTAAATAAGAAATAAAGTGAAAGTTTCAAAATTAGCAGCGAACCTGATCGGTTCTGAAATTGTAAAAATTGGTAACGAAGTAAATGATCTAAAAGCAAAGGGAGCAGAAATTGCCAATCTTACTATTGGTGACCTGAATTCTAATATCTATCCTATTCCGGCATTGCTGAAGGAGGAGATTCAGAAAGCCTATCAGAATAATCTGACGAACTACCCACCTGCCAACGGACTTTTATCTTTAAGAAAAGAAGTTTCCAAAGACCTAAAAACCAGATGGAACCTGGATTACTCTCCCAACGATATTTTGATCACAGCAGGGTCAAGACCATTGATCTATGCTGTATACAAAACAATTGTAGATGAAGGCGATAAAGTGGTATATCCTACACCATCATGGAACAACAACCATTATGCTTACCTTACTTCAGCCAACGCAGTAGAAGTAAAGACAAAACCTGAAACCAACTTCCTTCCAACAGCAGATGATTTAAAACCGCATCTGGACGGAGCCGTTTTGTTAGCACTTTGCTCACCATTGAACCCTACAGGAACTATGTTTACAAGAGAGCAGCTTTCAGAAATCTGTGAACTGGTTATTGCTGAAAACAAAAAGAGAGGAGCAGACGAAAAGCCTTTGTACTTAATGTATGACCAGATCTATTCTAATCTTACTTTCGGTGCAGAACACGTAGATCCGGTTTCTCTTTTCCCAGAAATGAAAGAATATACTGTATACATTGATGGTATTTCTAAGTGTCTGGCAGCAACAGGTGTACGTGTAGGATGGGGATTCGGACCTGCTCATATCATTGATAAAATGAAAGCGCTTCTTACGCACGTGGGAGCCTGGGCACCAAAACCAGAGCAGGAAGCAACAGCAAAATTCTATGAAAACCCTGAAAATGTAAATGTTTTCGTAGAAGATTTCAAAGGAAAACTGGAGGAAAGCTTAAAAGTTCTTCACGGAGGAATTCAGGATTTAAAAGGAAAAGGATTGACTGTTGACAGTATTGAGCCAATGGGAGCCCTTTATCTTACCATCAAATTAGACTATATCGGGAAAACAAAACCTGACGGAGCGGTTATTGAAAACTCTTCAGATCTTGTATTCTATCTGATCAATGAGGCAGGAGTGGCTTTAGTACCGTTCTCGGCGTTTGGTGAAGAGAAATCTGAGCCTTGGTTCCGTGCTTCAGTAGGTGGACTGGCAATTGATGAAATCAAAGTAATGCTTCCAAAGCTGGAAAATGCTTTGAATAATTTGAAATAATTATAAAATAAATAGAGATGCTTCGGCCTCGCTCAACATGACATTGGTAAAATATACACATAGTATCTACACTGTCATTTTGAGCGGAGTTGAAGCTTTTTTGTATAAACTAATCACCCATGAAACTTCCCCGGAAATACTTTCTTGAGACAAAATTTTTATTTTTTTCAACATTGACAATCATAATAATAGTGATTCTAAGTGTTTGGCTTTCTGGAAAGACAGATCACCGTTCACTATTTCAGAATTCCATTGTATCAACCTCTGTTTTGGCAGGAAGTTTTTTTCTGTTTATAACTACCGGTTTATATTTTGGTTTGAAATTAAAAGATAATGTCGGAAATATTTTAAACAAAGAACGGTTACAAAAATATGCTGATAAAACCCCGAAATTTAATGGTTTCGATTTTGACCCTGCAGTAGGAGATGGAATAGGAGGAGTTATACTTTCTATTCTTTTATGGATTGTCTTTTCCATTTTGCTTATCTTTCTTTCTTATTTCTTTGGACTTTTCTTTTGGTCAGCTGTATTATTTCTTGGGGCTATTTTATATTGGTTATTTTTCAGAGCATTGCGGTTGGTTTTTAAAAATTCGGGAAAATGCAGAGGAAATCTTTTAAAAAGTTTTGGTTTCGGGCTTTTTTACTCTTTTATGTATATTTCCTGGATCTATGGGATTATCTTTCTGATTCAATATTTGCATTGATCATGTATCATTTTAAACCTACTTAAATGACTAAAGTGTTTAAAATAAAATTTTTGTGACTTTTGTGGTTTTATAAATTAAAACAGATTCTCTACAAAAAAATTAAATAAACCTTAAAAATAACACAAACATTTGTACTACGGATAACAAGGAATTACCTTTGGGACTTCTATACACCCAAATATAACAGAGTTGAAAACAACAACGATGAAAAGGCTGAGATTTCTGCTGCTGCCGGTATCCGTATTGGTATGTTCACAGGAAGTGGATACTTTGAAAGTCCGTGGATTGCCACAGGAACCCGTGTCGTCCAAAGTACAGACTTACATCTTAAAGGATGGTTCGGTCAGGACTTATCCCAAACCAAAACTTCTCGATTTTGTAACCAAATTACCCCGGAACTTTATCGATACCAATAAAGATTTTGTAGCAAAAGATCATGCCTACTATCTGGGAGGTGCAGTAGCCGGTACGCTGATTCTTCTTCCTTTTGATCAGAAACTGATTGATAACTCAAGAGAACTGGGCGAAAGATGGGGAATGAATAAGGATAATAATTATACCAAAGTGGGAGGTGTTTTTAAAATTCCTAAAGATATCGGTTCAGCAATCTACCTGATTGGAAATGGCTCTACATTGGTATTGCTTGGGATTGGTTTCGGGACGTATGGACTCATCAAAAATGATTACAGGGCACAGGCTACCGCAAGCGGATTGATGGAGAGTTTAATCCTTTCCGGAGTGTTTACCCAAACCATTAAAAGAATTACCGGAAGAGAAAGCCCCTTCATTGCAGAAGAATATGGTCATAAAGGCGGTGCATGGAATCCGTTTCCGAGCTTTTCGGCATTCAGTAAAAACACTTCGAATTATGATGCGATGCCATCAGGGCACTTAACAACGTTTATGGCAGGTATTACCGTGATTGCAGATAATTATCCGGATGCAGGCTGGATCAGGCCGGTAGGGTATACATTGGCAGGGGCATTATGTTTTCAGATGATGCAGAGTAAAGTTCACTGGGCTTCAGATTATCCGTTAGCGTTGTTAATGGGCTATTTTATAGGTAAAACCATCTCAAAAAGCAGGTATACTTCTTCAGAAGGAACCATTGGAAAAACCAAATACAAATTTGACCTTATGGCATCCCGTCAGTGGGAATACAATATGGTAGGAGTAAAACTGTCATTTTAAATATTGACTCATTTAAAAATCTATATCCAATTCTCACATTTTCATTTGAAGATGTGGGAATTTTTCTTTTTTTAAGATCGGAAATGATGTGAGATAAGTCTCGGTTTCAATAAAATGTTAAATATTAAACTGTAAAGGTTTTTAGCCTGAAAATACGTTCGATAAATACACAAATTCGTTAACGCTTAAAGACCAATATACTTTCGCTGAACGAAGTGCCTTTGCGATCCTAAAATATTCACAGCTCGAAAAGATGTTCTTTGCGAACTTTGCGATTAAAAAACTTATTCCGGGTTCACGTTAAAATAGTTTTCACTACTTTTGGTCTGAATAAGCACTATCACCTGTCTAAAGATGATAAGGCTTTCGAAAGACTTAATTAAATATTTTTTACTGAATGAAAATAATCGCTGTCATCCCTGCACGTTATGAAGCAAGCCGCTTTCCGGGAAAACTGATGCAGATCCTGGGAGAAAAAACCGTTATTACCACCACCTATCAGAATGTTGTAGAGACAGGGCTCTTTGATGAAGTTTTTGTTGCAACAGACTCAGAAATCATCCTTGATGAAATTGTAAAAAACGGAGGAAAAGCTGTAATGACCGGGCAGCATGAGACAGGAAGCGACCGTATTGCAGAAGCGGTACAGAATATTGACTGTGATATTGTGATCAACGTTCAGGGAGATGAGCCTTTTCTTAAGCTGGAACCTTTACAGCAGTTGATAGAAGTCTTCAGACATGATACCGCACAGGAAATTTCATTGGCTTCTCTAAAGATCAGGTTATCCGAAAAAGAGGAAATTGAAAACCCAAATAATGTTAAAGTGATTACTGACAACAATGGTTTTGCCTTATATTTCAGCCGTTCTGTGATTCCTTTTCATAGAGAGATTTCCTATAATATCAGTTATTTCAAACATATCGGAGTGTATGCTTTCAGAAAAGAAGCATTATTACAGTTTTCAAAATTAGAGATGAAACCTTTGGAAATTTCAGAAAAAATTGAATGTATCCGTTATCTTGAATATGGAATGAAGATTAAAATGATTGAAACCAATTTCATCGGGGTGGGGATTGATACTCCTGAAGATCTGGAAAAAGCCAGAAAATTAATTTAAAGACGGTTTTGAAATGGGAAGAAACTAAGCAAAATTCATCCCGTTGGGCTTCTCGGCTTTGTCTGTCTTTTGCATTTTATCTCAAATCCCCTTATATTTGAATTTATAAATAAAATTAATGAAGAAGTTATTATTAGTATTCGGACTGATATTTTCACACCTTACATTTGCACAGACCGCAAAGGAAATTATTGATAAAAATATTGAATTATCCGGTGGACTGACCAACTGGAAGCTTTTAAATTCAGTATTGCTTCAGGGAAAAGTGGTGTTGGGAATTAAGGATGAATATCCGATAAAAATTTATCAGCAGCGTCCGAATCTTACCAAAACACTCATTACTACAGGCGGAAAAGAAACTGCCATTGAAGGTTTTGACGGAACGAAAGGCTATGCCATGAATTATGCTGCCAACAAACTGCAGGTATATCCTGAATATGTGCCGGAAAGTTTTGATAATGATTTCATTGATTGGGAAAACAAAGGTTTTGACGCAAAGTATCTTGGAAAAGAAAAGGTAGGCGAGATCTACTGCCACAAAGTAGAACTGACTAAAAATGTCAATAAGAATATATACTATTTTGATACTAAATCGTATATGCTTCTGAAAGAAATAAAAAAAGACGAAACATTGATCTATTCCGATTATAAAAAAGTAGGAAACCTTGTAATGCCTTTCAGAATTGAATCCTCAAGCCCTAAAAAGGACGGAGACTATGTGATGTTACTCAATAAAGTGGATGTCAATAAAGTCTTTCCTTCCAATATTTTTAAGTTTTAATTCAACTGCAGCACAGGCTGCAAAAATTAATAAAAAATGAAAAATATTTTTTTACTGCTGCTTTCCTTTATGGCGTTTTTACAAAGCTGCACCAATCAAAAAAGTGAAATTTCTAAAGCTAAAACCAAAGAACTTATGGGAAAAACAATATATGATTTTACAGTAGAAAGCCTTGACGGTAAGGAAATCAATTTTGCTGATTTCAAAGGAAAAAAGATCCTGATCGTCAATACCGCTTCAGAATGTGGGTTTACCCCTCAGTATGCCGATCTTGAAAAAGTATATGAGCAGTACAAAGATAAATTGGTAGTAGTAGGTTTCCCTGCAAATAATTTTGGAGGACAGGAGCCGGGAACCAATACTGAAATCGGGGCGTTCTGCCAGAAAAATTATGGTGTAACTTTTCCATTGGCTGCAAAAGTTTCTGTAAAAGGAGATGATATGGCACCGATTTTCAAATACCTGACAGAACAGGAGCTGAACGGAGTAAAAAATACAACCATCTTATGGAACTTTACCAAGTTTTTGGTAGATGAGAACGGAAAACTGATCGATACTTTTGTGAGTACAACAAAGCCTACTGATGAGGCCATTACAAAATATCTGAAATAATATAATAATACAATTTATATACTTGAAGTGGATTCCCTGGAATCCACTTTTTTATTTTAAAAGATTATAAAGCTTATAAGAAAAATTCAAACTTAATCATTATTTTTTTCCGCAAAGCAAAATATATTCCCAAGTTTAATGCTGGAATAGCCGTTACTTTTTATTTTGGAAGAATTAATCATAGCTTTAGCTAAAACATCTGTAGGCAGAGGTTTCTGGCTTTCCAAAAGACCTAGTTTATTAGCAAATCTGATGATACGACTGCCCAGAACTTCTCCGGTTCTTTCAGAATTTTTCCGCTCAAGCATTCCGGGTTTGAAAATCGTGATTTTATTAAAATGCAATTGTTTCACAGCTTCTTCCAGCTCACCCTTCATTCTGGAATAAAAAATCCTGGAATCCGGGCTTGCTCCATAGGCTGATACCAGAATATAATCTTCCACCTCATTTTCTCTGGCTGCTTTTGCAAACTCATACTGATAATCAAAATCTACCTTGCGCTGGGCTTCCTTACTTCCGGCATCCTTTAAAGTGGTTCCCAGGCATGAAAACGCAACATCTCCTTTCACCATTCCTTTCCATTCTTCAGGTTTTTCAAAATTGACAACGTGTACATGAAGCCTGTCATTCTGAATATCAACCGGTTTTCTCACAAAAATATCCACTTCCTCAAAATCTTTGTCATTGAGCAGCTGATTTACTAAATCCTTTCCTGTAGCGCCTGTAGCACCGATTACCAAAGCTTTCATAATAATAGGGTTTGATGGGATGATGATTTCTTTCTTAAATTTACTAAATTTGATTTAAAGTTTAGACATTTTATGGGATTAAAACAACCACATAAAATCCGGGTTTCTTTTGATGATATTGGACACGGAGAAACAGCTGCAGAAGAATTTTTTTATAATAATGAACATTTCAACGGTTATCTTGTGTTTGATTATCATCCTAATGGAAAGATTATGTATGAAGAAGAAATTAGGAATGGAGTTGTTATGGGATGGGTGAACGAATACTATGACAACGGAATCATGAAAAGGGAAAAAATATGCATGTATAGCCTACAGAACTCTATTATGTTCAGAACGTTTGACGAAGAAGGAAAAGAAACGGATTTTGCTTTGTTAATTTCCCCTGAAACTTATGAACAATATCTTTCAGAATATCATCTTTTAGATTGAAATACACTCATTACCTTACTCAAAAAAATATGGACGCAAACGAAATATTAGATTATTGTCTCGCCAAAAAAGCAGTTACGGAAAGCTTTCCCTTTGATAATGAAACACTTGTACTGAAGGTAGATACTAAGATGTTTCTGTTGATGGCTCTTGAGAAGCAGCCCTTATCCATCAATGTAAAGACAGATCCCGAATGGAGTGCAGAGCTTCGTGAGCAATATCCTCAGATCACAGGAGCTTACCATATGAATAAAACCCATTGGAATTCTGTAATGACCGATGGCTTAAAAAGAGAACTGATTTTTAAACTCATTGATCAGTCGTATGATCTGGTTTTTAAATCTTTGACTAAAAAAGCGCAGAATGCAGTGAACGGTTCTCTATAAATGCCATAAGGTACAGAATTTGTTATCCATTATCAGTGAAATATCTAACCCAATAAATATAATACAAATGCGAAACCACCTTTTATTATTAATGGCAGCAGGTACACTGATGTTATCAAGCTGTACCCAACCGGTAAAGAAAAGCCAGCCGGAACCTGAATCCGGCACTACTACAACTGCCACAGAAAATACAACTTCAGAAACAGTGCCTGACAATCTCAAATTAGAATTTTCAGGAACAGATAATTTTACCATCAAAAATGCCAAACTGAAGGTAAGCCTGTACGGAGTGGATGAAAATTTAGCTGATGCACCTGCTACTTTAATTGCTGAACATGAGTACGAGCAGAAATCAATTCCTTTTACTATTGATTTTCCGGTACCTGCAGATGCTGTAAGTAAAATTACCCCTAAACCTATGGGACCTGCGAAGTACTATGTTGCGCTAACCTGGGATTCAGACGGTAACGGAAAGACTGGAGAAAAAGGAGATATCTTTATTGATCACGATAAAGCATTTCCTAATGTGAAGCTGACTAATGAAACTCAGAAGATCTATTTAAAGGTTTTGAAATAAACTGAAAAGGGCTATTCATTATGCATGAATAGCCCTTCTTTTAGAAACGAGATCTTTATGTTTTAAAGCTTTTTTCTCAATCAGATGCCATGAAATATACCCCATGATAAATGATAATATCGTAGAAAATATCATTAACGGAATGGAGTCCAGTTTGAAGAAATACATCAGAGCCTGCTGTATTGGAAAAGAATAAATATAAATTCCATAAGAAATGTCTCCTATAACATCTCCTAACTTATTGATATATAGCGTAGATTTACTACCAATAAGAATGACCAGTACAGGAAGAGTAAGATAGCAGGTATATCTGAATACCTGTAAATATAGGCTGGCAACAAGAACAATAAATGCAAGGGTAATAAGGGTATTGACCATTTTTTTATTGTCGGTTTTAAGATAAGTTAATAGCATTCCCGCTGTAAAAAAACACATCAGATTATAAAAACTTCCGCTTCCTAATCCCACTCTCACAAACAATCCGTAAAGAAAATCGGGATTAAAAACACTTAAAGTATAGCTTGAGACAAATAGTAATGCAACAATAATTTTTACGAAAGATTTTGTGCGTATAAAAAATAAGAGAGAAACCATTACATACATGCTAAACTCATAGCATATTGTCCACAAGCTCCCATTGATACTGCTTTTATAAGGATTATTTTCAAAAACACCATCAATTCCTTTCTGACGGAAGAACAAAGTTAAATTTTGTGGAATATAAGTATATACAGAAGTGTTTTTCCAATAAGGAACAGTGCTTTCATAGACGAAAGGCGCTAAAAGGACAGTAAGAATCAATACAACAATCAATGCAGGGTAAAGCCTCAAAAGTCTTTTCCAGTAATAATCAGTAAGATCTTTACATCGCATCAGACTGTTTAAAATCAGATATCCGGAAATAATAAAAAATCCATGGACACCAACATATGAAAACCCCATCTGGCCATTGGTGAGACGGGATAATACATCACCTTCAGCAGCCCCCGATAAGCCGTAAGAGTGGGAAATTATTACAAAACTTGCAAAAATAAATCTGAGAAAATCAAAGTTGTTGATCCTTGAATTCATAAGCCTGGGTGTGTTTTTTATCCAGGTCCAGTCTTTCGATAAGCTTTTCTAGGCTTTCAAATTTAATTTCATCATGAAGGAAATCTCTGAACCTGACGGTTATTTTTTCATCGTAAATATCATCATTAAAATCCAGAATATACACTTCCACAGTTAGCTTTTCTCCATTTACCGTAGGGTTGGTCCCTATGCTCAGCATTCCTTTGTACTGCTGGCCCTTTACCAATACTTCCACAATATAAGCACCTTTTTTAGGTAAAAGCTTAATCGGTTCCGTATCAATATTGGCGGTAGGGTATCCTATGGTTCTTCCGATTTTCTTTCCGTGAACCACCGTGCCAGATACTGAGTAGGGATACCCCAGCATTTCGTTGGCATCTTTAATGTTCCCGGTTAGGAGGGCATTGCGAACTTTAGTTGAACTGATATTATTTTCATGGATATTGATAGCCTCCATTTGTTCTACTTCAAAGTCCAGTTCTTTGGACAACTTTTGAAGAAGTTCAAAATTTCCGCTTTTATTTTTTCCGAAAGAGTGATCGTATCCTATAATAAGATACTTTACGTTAAGTTTTTCAATTAAAATCTGCCGCACAAACTCTTCTCCGGTAAGATTTCTGAATTCTTCATCAAATTCTTTAAGGAAAAGATTATCAATACCATATTTTTGGATTAATTGCTTCTTTTCTTCAATAGTATTCAGAAGTTTCAGGTCTTCATTAGGGTTAAAAACAAACCTTGGATGTGGCCAGAAAGTAAGAATTGCAGTCTCCAGATTATTTTCTGTACCTACATTAATCAACTCATCAATAATACTTTTATGCCCGAGATGCACTCCGTCAAACATACCTAAAGACAGTGCTAGAGGCTTTTGAGAGGAATAATCTGTAAAATTCTTGAAAACTTTCAAAACGGAAAAATTTTGATTGCAAATATAAAGCCTTTATTTTGATTCTGACGATTGATACATCAGTGAATTTGAAAATTCAAAAATGAAAAAATCTGAAAAAATATCAGGGTAAATAATAAAATATAGCCTTAAAACGCATAAATGTTATAAAAACTGTATTTGATTCTGTTCTATATTCCCTAAATCCTAATGCCTGCTGTCTTTACAAAAAGCATGATAAAAATCTTTTTTTTACCAATTGCGGGTTTATGAAGAATCACTATATTTGCACCAAGAAAAAATTTAGCAATGGCAAACCAAATTAAAGGTAAAATTTCTCAAATTATTGGTCCGGTAATCGACGTTGTCTTCACAGATGTGGAAGCAGTTCCTGCAATCTATGACGCGTTAGAAATTACAAAAGAAAACGGTGAAAAAGTAGTTTTAGAGGTAGAACAACATATTGGCGAAGATACAGTAAGATGTATTGCAATGGACGCTACTGACGGTCTTAAGAGAGGTCAAGATGTAATCGGATACGGAAATCCTATTACTATGCCAATCGGTGAGGCAGTAAACGGAAGACTATTCAACGTTGTTGGTGATGCTATCGACGGACTTCAAGATATTTCTAAGGATGGTGGTCTTCCAATTCACAGACCAGCTCCAAAATTTGATCAATTATCAACTTCAGCAGAAGTTTTATTTACAGGTATTAAAGTAATCGACCTGGTTGAGCCTTACGCAAAAGGAGGTAAAATCGGTTTGTTCGGTGGTGCCGGTGTAGGTAAAACAGTATTGATCCAGGAGTTGATTAACAATATTGCAAAAGGACACGGAGGTCTTTCTGTATTCGCCGGAGTAGGTGAAAGAACGAGAGAAGGAAATGACCTTTTGAGAGAGATGCTTGAATCAGGAATTATCAAGTATGGTGATGATTTCATGCACTCTATGGAAAACGGAGGTTGGGATCTTTCTAAAGTAGATTTAGAAGCTATGAAAGATTCTAAAGCTGCATTCGTTTTCGGACAGATGAACGAGCCGCCAGGTGCAAGAGCGAGAGTAGCCCTTTCCGGTCTTACATTAGCTGAGTACTACAGAGACGGTGGAGAAAGCGGACAAGGTAGAGACGTACTTTTCTTCGTAGACAACATCTTCCGTTTTACACAGGCTGGTTCTGAGGTATCTGCACTTCTTGGTCGTATGCCATCTGCGGTAGGTTACCAACCGACTCTTGCTTCTGAAATGGGAGCGATGCAGGAAAGAATTACTTCAACTAAAAACGGTTCAATTACTTCAGTACAGGCGGTATACGTACCTGCGGATGACTTAACTGACCCGGCTCCTGCAACTACGTTTGCTCACCTTGATGCAACTACGGTACTTGACAGAAAGATTGCTTCATTAGGTATCTATCCAGCGGTAGATCCACTAGCTTCTACTTCAAGAATCCTTGCTCCGGAAGTTATCGGTCACGATCACTACAACTGTGCTCAAAGAGTAAAAGAAATCCTTCAAAGATATAAAGCACTTCAGGATATCATCGCAATCCTTGGTATGGAAGAACTTTCTGAAGAAGATAAAGCTGTGGTTTACCGTGCAAGAAAAGTTCAGAGATTCTTATCTCAGCCTTTCCACGTAGCAGAGCAGTTTACAGGTATCCCAGGATCATTGGTAGACATCAAAGATACTATCAAAGGATTCAACATGATTATGGATGGTGAATTAGATCACTTACCAGAAGCAGCTTTCAACCTGAAAGGAACCATCGAAGAAGCTATCGAAGCTGGACAAAAAATGTTAGCTGAAAACGCTTAATAATTAGACATAAAGATAACAGATACCAGACATGAGACTTTAAGGTTGTCTGAAATCTGAAATCTGAAATCTTCAAATCTAAATTAAAATGAATATAAAAATATTAACACCAGAATATGTAGTTTTTGAAGGAGAAGTAAACTCTGTATTATTGCCTGGAAAAAATGGTGAATTCCACATCATGAAAAACCACGCAGGAATTGTTTCTTCTTTAGTTGGTGGGAAAGTAAAGCTGTTTACAAACTCTGTAGATGAAGCTTATGCTAAAAACCTAACCAAAGAAAACGATAAAGACTCTGTTTTTTCTTATTCTATTAAAAGCGGTGTTGTAGAATTTAATCATAATAAAGGAATTATCCTTTGTGAATAATTAAATGAAAAGCTAAATATATTTTCAAGAAAGTGTAACTTTGTGTTACACTTTTTTTATTTATGTAAAAGTCTGGTTCTATGAAGAAAAGTATAATCATATTCTTTACAGCGCTGGGAATCTTCCTCCATGCCCAGAACATTAAAACAAAAAGAGGAATCATTAATCTAGATGGAATTCCGGTAGCTAAAATTTCGAATAAATCCAACGAATATACTTTCATGGATTTGAAAGAGACCCCGATGTACACGGTAAAATTTATTGATAAAAGTATTGTAGACTCTGTCAGGGACAGCTATATTCAGATCAATAGAGTATATAACAGGGACAAAACAATCGAAGTGGATTACTCTTCACCTTCTGCATTTTCCGGAGAAGAAAAATCTGCAGTATATACTTCTGTGAAGGATTTTAAGATCATTGATAATAAAGGAATCAATGTAAAAACACTAGATGAGCTGTTCTCAAATGTTCCCAAAAGGAAGCTGGATACTAAAACCAAAGATGCCTATACGATCAGAAAAAAGATTGACAAAATGAATCTTGAAGTGAATAAAGTAGGCGAGATCCTAAGCAATGGAGTTCCCGTAGGCTATTTTACCAATCTTCCGGTAAGTTTTGGTTCGGAAGATACAATAATGGATAAAACACCTATAGATATTGAGATTTATGATGCGAAAAGCAAACTCATCGGACGGTATATTACCACCACCAAACAGTTGAAAACGGCAGGAGGAAAATCTTTTACCATTTATAAGGAAATGTCCGGAAGAGCATCTATTCTCAAGTTTCCCACTTATAAAGCCCTTGCAGAACGTATGGCAATCATGGATCCGAATTTTATTAAAATCCAGGAAAAGGTATCTGTAGGAACTGTATCAAAAGAAACGCCTAATTGATTTATTTATCAAAAGGAATGTTTTTTATCGATAGGAATGGGCTTTAGCCCGTTTATTAAAATATAAGATTTCTATCCATTAGCTTTAGCTAAAACTTATAGAAACTTCGATGGTTTTATTAACCACCCCGTCAAAAATTCTTTGAATTTTCGCCACCCCTCCATAGGAGGGGAATTTTCTGCCGGTTTATAGGAAAAATGATAACTCACAGAAAATATACTCTCTTTTATCAAATCTCTGAGAAAAAAACGAAGAGTTTTATAAACTTAAAATCACTCCATTTTCCTTCAATTGCTGCATGGGTTTTGAGAACCAGAACAGTTCAAAATCTTCAAAATTCTCTTCAAATTGGCTCTTAAGTTGTTGAATAGTAGGTTTTTTCTGGTTTTGTATTGCGTTTTCATCCAAAATTTCCATTAGCCATTTTGCCTTGTCTTCTTCCAGCTCAACCTTCACAATATTGGTTTTTAAGTGGAATGTAAGAAGCGTATACGGACCAGAATATTTCTTTTTATTTTTTATGCGATTCTCAGCGATTACATTTTTGGTTAAAAACACCACTTTTGAATTAAGCTTAAGATTAAATTGACCATCATCCAAAAGACAGTCGTGAATATAGTCCGGATGAATTTTTGTTCTCGGGATTTTAAAATCGAACCATTCCTGAAGAGGCATTTCAAAATTAATCCCATGCATATAATTGAAAAGAGATTTTTTTAATCCGAAACTGAATTTGTTATGATCAATCCCCGTGTTATCTTTAAAATCTACATCGTTGTTGGCAAACCGTATTTCCTGTTTTATCGGGACTACTCCAAAATCTTCAGGACTCATTCCAACAGGTGAATGGGCAGTCATAGCAAACTGATGCCAGAATCCACTTTGAAGGATTCCCATCTCAAACATCTGACGGACCATTTCCAGAGAGTCTACTGTTTCCTGAACGGTTTGGGTAGGGTAGCCATACATCAGATAAGCATGCACCATGATCCCTGCTTCTGTGAAATTTCTTGTTACATTGGCAACCTGTTCAACAGATACTCCTTTATCGATTAGTTTCAGCAATCTGTCGCTGGCAACTTCCAATCCTCCTGAAACGGCAACACATCCTGAAAGTTTCAGAAGATAGCACAGATCCCGGGTAAAGCTTTTTTCAAAACGGATATTCGTCCACCAGGTAACAACTAGATTTCTGCGAAGGATTTCTAAAGCAACTTCCCGCATTAAGGCAGGAGGGGCTGCTTCATCTACAAAATGAAATCCGGTTTCGCCTGTTGTTCGGATCAATTCTTCAATCCTGTCTACCAGAATTTTTGCGGAAATAGGTTCATAGATTTTAATATAGTCTAAAGAAATATCGCAGAAGGTGCATTTTCCCCAGTAGCAACCATGGGCCATTGTCAGTTTATTCCATCGTCCGTCACTCCATAGGCTGTGCATGGGATTAGCGATTTCAATTACAGAAATATATTCGTCCAGTTTCAGATCTGTGTAATCCGGAGTTCCTATTTCAGCCTGTTTATAATCATGTCTTTTGGAATTATTTTTATAAACGACTTTTTGATCTTCAAGTAAAAAAGTTCTTTTGTACTGGGGTTCTCCGGTTTGCCCGGAATGACAAATATTGTCACAGAGAAGCTCAATAGGAAGCTCGCCATCGTCCAGGGTAATAAAATCAAAAAATTCAAATACCCTGTGATCTTTAACTTCCCGAAGTTCAGTATTCGGGAAACCTCCGCCCATAGCAATCTTAATGTGTGGATAATGTTTTTTGATAAACTGGGCAGCTCTGAAACCGGAATATAAATTTCCCGGAAAGGGAACTGAAAAGCAGACGAGTTTAGGCTGTACCTCTTTTATTTTTTCATGGAGAATTTTTAAAGTAAACTCATCGATAAAAGTAGGTTCATCGGACAATTTTGAATATAATTCGTCAAAAGAATTGGCACTTTTCCCAAGACGTTCGGCATACCTGCTGAAACCGAAATCAGCATCAATATTTTCAACAATATAATCTGAAATATCTTCTAAATAAAGGGTGGCAAGATGTTTTGCCTTATCCTGAAGTCCCATATTCCCGAAAGCAAATTCCATATCATCCAATTGGTTGAAACGGGAAGCCTCCGGAAGAAAGTTCATGCTGCAGATCTGTCTGGCCAGAGTAGGGGTTTTTCCCTGTAAAAAAGGAATAACCTGATCAATCGTTTTAAGATATTCTTCCCGCAGTGCAAAAATTCGCTGGGAATTTTCAGATGCATTCTGAAGGTCGGCTTTTTTGCCGAAAACTTTCTCTAATCCACTTTTTGAAAATAATTCCAGAATAACATCAATACCCAGATCTACCTGATAAGCGGAAATATTTTTGGTGTTTAAAAATCCTTTAATATAAGCCGTTGCAGGGTAAGGGGTATTGAGCTGGGTAAAAGGCGGAGTAATAAGAAGCAGGTCTTTCAACAGAAATTTTTTGCAAAGTTATTCTAAAGTTTTTTTAGAAAAAAATTTTTTGTTCTGATTATAAACAGGGATGAAATTTTTTGATCTCATACTATGAAATTATAGATCAATCTTTTATTACCGACAGTCATATTTGTCTGTAAGAAAGTCTCAAAAAGAAAAGAATGCCGGATTACTGAGTCCGGCATTGCTAATTTATAGGAAAATATTATATATGGTTTATTTTCTTTCGGTCTCCGATGACATTCAGAATAACGCCTAAAAGAATCAGGGTAATTCCTATCAGCAGATTGGTGGTAAATTTTTCATGGAAAATCAGTACACTTACCATTACGGCAACTACCGGCTCAAGGGCTCCCAGAATGGCTACCGGTGTAGAACCGATATGCTTGATGGCGTATACCAGACACAAACTGGAAATAACCGTGGTAAGGAAAGCAAAAACAAGAAAATTAAAAAAAATTTCCGTTGAAGGTATAGCAAATGACTCATGAGCTATAATGGATTTCGTCATGAAATACATAGAGGTAAAAAACATCGAGAAAAAAGTAAGCTTAAATCCCGATACCTTAAGATTTGACTTATTCACGATCACCATGTAAAGCGCATAAAAAAGAGAGCTTAACATCACGATTCCAAGGCCTTTAAAATTAATCTCCAGTCCGTTTTCTTTTAAGCACAACACGATAACTCCGGCAAAGGCAAGAAGCAATGAAAATACAGACAGGCGGGTAAGCCTTTCCTTATAAAAGAAAAACATGATCAGCGCTACAATGACGGGGTAAATGAACAGAACTGTAGAAGCAATTCCCGGGGTGAGAAAATCATAGCCGAGGAACAGAAATTCTGAAGAAAGAGCATAGCAGATTCCAAGAATGGCCAATATCAAAGCTTCTTTTTTATTGATCTTAAAGTTTTGTCTGGAATATATCAGATATCCTCCCACCATGATGGCTGAAAGTAAAAACCTGTAAAACAGGGTGATATCCATTGAAAAATGAGCCTGCTTGATCGGCAGGATAAAAATCGGAATCAGTCCATATGAAACAGCCGACAAAACGCCCAATATATAGCCTCTGAGTTTCATTTGTTGTATATAGTTTTTAATAGTTTTTTCAACAAAAAAACCACTGAATGAATCAGTGGTTTTTTTTATTTTTTCAAGATTAAATCGGTTTAAAACTTAATCCCTGTTCCTGCAGTATCAGTTGTTCCTGCTCTTTATAGTAACCACCTACTAATTTATCATGAATTGCTTCAAATGCTGCGAGAGTTTCATTGATCTCAGCATCTGTGTGGGAAGCGGTAGGAATTAATCTTAAAAGAATCATCCCTTTCGGAATTACCGGATATACCACCACCGAAGTAAAGATTCCGTAATTCTCTCTCAGGTCTTTTACCAATAGAGTTGCTTCTACAGGAGTTCCCTGCATCATGACCGGAGTCACACAGGTATTGGTATCACCAATGTTGAATCCTCTGTCTCTTAATCCGTTCTGCAGTTTATAAACATTCTCCCAAAGTTTAGCTTTGATCTCTGGTCTTGTTCTCAATAGCTCCAGTCTTTTCAATCCTCCGATTACCATTGGCATAGTCAGAGATTTTGCGAAGATCTGTGATCTGAGGTTGAATTTCAGGTATCTGATGATTTCTTTGTCACCTGCAAGGAATGCTCCGAAACCGGCCATAGATTTTGCAAATGTGGAGAAATATACATCAATCTGATCCTGGCATCCCTGCTCTTCACCAGCTCCGGCACCTGTTTTACCAAGCGTTCCGAAACCGTGGGCATCGTCTACCAAAAGTCTGAAGTTATATTTTGATTTAAGGTCACAGATTTCTTTCAGTTTTCCCTGCTGTCCTCTCATTCCGAAAACACCTTCCGTAATCACTAGTATACCTCCACCATTTTCTTCAGCTACTTTAGTTGCTCTCTGAAGGTTTTTCTCAAGGCTTGCCATATCATTGTGCTTGTAGGTAAATCTTTTACCTGAATGAAGTCTTACCCCATCCACGATGCAGGCATGAGAATCCATGTCATAAACAATAACGTCGTTTCTGCTTACAAGGGCGTCAATGGTAGAAACCATTCCCTGGTAACCGAAGTTCAATAAGTATGCTGATTCTTTTTGTACGAAGTCTGCCAATTCTCTTTCCAGCTGAAGGTGCTGGTCTGTTTCACCAGACATTGCTCTTGCTCCCATTGGGTAGAACATTCCGTATTCTGCAGCCGCTTGTGCATCTGCTTGTTTTACTTCAGGATGATTACACAATCCTAAATAGTCATTAGCACTCCAGAAAATTACTTCTCTACCCTGGAACTGCATCCTCGGGCCGATGGGTCCCTCTAATCTTGGGAAAATAAAATAGCCTTCACCGTAATCTGCAAATTGTCCAAGAGGTCCTGGATTTTCTTTTATTCTTTCAAAAATATCCAACATTGTATCGTAATTTTTAAGTAAAAAAGCCTTTCTTGTAGAACACGCAAAAGGCTTTATTTATATCGTGATTTTATTTTGTTCTTATTTGATAAACTCCGTTTTGAAAACTTCGTCGTAGTTGTGAACACAGTTGTTGACAAATCCCTGTTCAGCCATCCACTTATCGCTGTACACTTTGGTAATATATCTTGAGCCGTGGTCAGGATAGATTAAAACGATCACATCATTTTCTGTCAGGTCATGAGACTGTGCATATTGTATCAGTCCCTGAGTCACTGCTCCGGTGGTGTAACCTCCCATAATAGCCTCTTTCAAAGCAATTTCACGGGTTCTGTAAGCTGACATTTCATCATTCACCCTTACAAATTCATCTACCTTGTCAAAAAGAAGAGCAGAAGGGATAAGGTTTTTACCCATTCCTTCAATTTGGTAAGGATGTACATCTTCTTTATGGATTTCTCCTGTTTCGTGATAGCTTTTCAGTATCGATCCGTCTGCATCAACCCCGATAATTTTAATATCCGGATTTTTTTCCTTTAAAAACTTCGCTGAACCTGATAAGGTACCTCCGGTTCCCGTACATGCAAAAAGGTGAGTGATCTTACCTTCCGTCTGTTCCCAGATCTCAGGACCTGTGGTTTGATAGTGGGCATCAATATTCAGTTCGTTAAAATATTGATTGATGTAAATAGAATTTGGAGTTTCCTGAGCGATTCTTTTAGCTACCTCATAGTATGATCTTGGATCATCCGCTGCTACATTGGCAGGGCAGATATAAACCGTTGCACCCAATGCTTTCAGATAAGCAATTTTTTCAGGCTTGGTTTTGTCACTTACCGCAAGAATACATTTATATCCTTTGATGATACATACCATCGCAATAGAAAACCCCGTATTTCCGGAAGTAGTTTCTACAACTACAGAATCTTCCTTTAGTAAACCTTTCTTCTCTGCGTTTTCAATAATATGAAGTGCAATTCTATCTTTGGTGGAATGTCCAGGATTATATGATTCTAACTTGGCATATACGGTTGCTGGAATATCTTTTGTAACAGTATTTAGCTTCACCATAGGAGTATGTCCTATCAGGCCAAGAATATTATCGTAAACATTACTCATTATTTGTTATTTTCAATAAAAATCTGACTGCAAAAATACAAAAAAATAAATAATTACTAAACTTTTGTTTGATTTCTAGGCGTGTTTCAGTAAAAATCTATTTTGGTATTTATAGTTTTATCACGACTATGGTCGCAAATACTATTCCAAAATTTTTAAATTTTGTTAAAACCCGCATAAAATAATATAAAAGCCTTATTTTCGCATAATTGATTTAATACTATGAAAAATTGGACTTTTAGGCAATGGAACACCGTTTTAGGATGGGTGATTTTCGTCATTGCGTTTTTCACGTACTTGTCCACCATAGAACCCAATTTCAGTTTTTGGGATTGTGGCGAGTACATTTCTTCTGCAGTAAAACTTGAAGTAACGCACGCTCCCGGAGCGGCTTTATTCCAGATAGTGGGTGCCGTGGCAGCCATTTTTGCATTAGGGAAAGGCGAAAATTACTCCATCGTAATCAATGCGATGTCTGCATTGTTCAGTGCGCTGACGATTTTATTTTTATTCTGGACGATCACGCACTTTGTGAGAAGACTCTTAAACAAAGAATTCGAGGAAATCACCAAACACCAGGAAATTTCTATTTTATTTGCAGGAGCAATAGGCGCACTGTGCTTCACATTCTCAGATACATTCTGGTTTTCTGCAGTAGAAGGAGAGGTGTATTCAATGGCTTCAATGTTTATCGCTCTTTTGGTCTGGTTGATCACAAAATGGGAAAATGAGTACAAAGCAGCAGACAGTGAAAGATGGATTATCCTTATTTTCTTTATTTTAGGACTGTCTGTGGGAGTACACATGATGTGTATGCTGGCAACACCTGCGGTATGTCTGGTATACTATGCAAGAAACTATAAGTTTACCTGGAAAAACTTTATCTGGGCCAATCTTATAACACTGGGAATCCTGATTGTAGTTTTCAAGATTATTTTCCCGTTGATCATGACGATGTTCGGAAGACTGGAGATTTTCTTTGTAAACGGTCTTGGACTTCCTTTCCACTCAGGAACTATTGCAGCATTTATCCTGATGGCTGCGATCTGTTATTTCATCATCAAATTTGCCAGAAAAACAAAAAGAAATCTGTATCAGACCGTTGCTTTATCTGTGGTGTATATGATCATCGGTTTCTCTTGCTGGATGGTGATCCCGATCAGAGCAAATGCTAATCCGCCAATGAACCTTAACGATCCTGATACTGCGATCGGTATGCTGGATTACTACAACAGAGAGCAGTACGGTGACTGGCCAACGATCTACGGGCAGAATTACACCGCTTTCCTTGATGCCAACGGAATTGAAAAGAACGAAGACGGAAGCTTTAAAACAAAAAAGACCGGAGAAATCTACGAGAAAGATGAAAAAACCGGAACTTACAGAAAAACAGGAGACCGTTTCAACTATGTTTTCAACAAATCTCAGATAAGCTTAATGCCAAGAATGTTCAACGAGGACAAAGATGTAATGGCTAATTATATTTCAATGTATGGAGCTCCTGATTTTACCTTCAATTATGCTAATGAAGATGTGGCAGACAACCCACAGGCCAAGCAGATTTTTGACGAATTGAGAACGAAATATGAAGATAAGTCGATCACTGCTTCAGATTACCTGAAAGTGAAACCTTATAACCTGATCAATGTTCAGAAACCTTCATTGCTTCAGAATATGGATTATTTCATTTCTTTCCAGAACGGATATTATTTCGTAAGATACCTGATGTGGAACTTTGTGGGAAGACAGAATGACCTTGAAGGTAATATGGAAAGCACTAAAGGAAACTGGATTTCCGGAATTCCTTTCGTAGATAATGTAATTGTAGGAAACCAGGATAAAATGCCTGCTAAATTTAAAAATGAAAGTACGGTTAAATTCTTCTTCCTTCCGTTAATTTTAGGACTGATCGGATTCTTTTTCCAGTTGAACAGAGATTTCGGAAGATTCTATGCTTTATTATCCTTATTTATTATAACCAGTGTAGGAATTATTTTCTATACAGGAGTAAAACCTTTCGAACCGAGAGAGAGAGATTATGCCATGGTAGGTTCTTTCTATGCTTTTTCTATCTGGATCGGGTTGGGAGCCGGAGCCATTCTGTGGTTCTTACAGTCTAAGGTTAAATCCAACGGTGCCAATATTGCATTAGGAGTTGTTTTATTGGGCGTACCTTTTATGATGGGCTTCCAGAACTATAATGTTCATGACAGGAGTAACCGATATACAGCATATGATTATGCGTATTCCGTGCTAAAATCATTACCGAAAAATGATATCCTATTCGTGTATGGTGATAACGATACTTATCCGGTTTGGGCTATCCAGGAAACGGAAAGATTCAGAGATGATGTGAAAGTAGTGAACTTTACCCTTGCTTCCACGCCCTGGAATCTTGATCAGGTGAAAAGAAGAACGTACAACGCAATGGGAATTCCTAGTCAGTTAACCCACGATGATTACAGAGACGGGGTAAACGACCAGATCTATATGATGAAGAAGGAAGACTGGGAAGGAGTATTCTCTATGCTGAAAGAGCAGGGAGCTCCTGATACTGAATTCCAGTCTTTCAGAAAATATCTTACTCAGGATTCTTTAACATTGAAAGAGGCGATTAATTTCATCAAATTCAAATCTCCTGAAAAAGATGAGTTACTGAAAATGTACTTCGGAGAAGAGAAATATGAGAAATACAATATTCTTCCGGTCAACAAATTCATTCTTCCCGTTAATAAGGAAAATGCATTGAAAGCAGGAATCATCAACCAGGCAGATCTTCCTAACGTAGCCAATCAGATCATGATTACCTATAAAGGAAATACGCTTTATAAAAACAACCTGATTCTGATGGACCTGTTAGCGAACTTCGACTGGAAGCGTCCGATCAACTTCTCATCAGGAGGAATTTATGACAGCGAAAACATTTTCTACCTGAATGACTATCTTCAGTTTGACGGTTTCAGCTACAGGCTGATCCCTATCCAGACGCCTCCTACAGCTGATGGTGATATGGGAAGAGTAGATGCCAACAATCTTTATAATGTAGTGAAAAACTTCAGATGGGGTAACTTTAAAGATCTTAATACTCACTTTGACGAAACGGCTACTTCCAATATCATCAGCTACAGAATGTCAGCAAGCAGAGCTGCGGCAGCCCTTGCATTGAGCGGACAGAAAGCAAAGGCATTGGAAATTCTTGATCTTGCTGCTAAGGAAATTCCTGCTGAAAAGTACAATGATCCACGTTCATTAAGCTCAATTGTATCTGGATATATTATTGCAGGACAGGAGCAGAAAGGTCTTCAACTGGCGGAAGTACTTAAGAAAGGAATCTTTGAAGAATATGATTATTATCAAAGTCTTTCCAAGGCAGACCAAAGCTATCTGAGAAGACAAATGAGAACGAAACCGATGGAGTATTCTCTTATAGTAGCTGCTGTTACCGATGCTTATACAAAGATAGGTCAGAAAGAAAAAGGGTATGCTTATCTGGTAAAATCCATTGAGCCGATTGATAAAAAATTCAATGCTTTTGTAAAAGATCTTCAGCAGATGGGCAAAGAGAAAGCAATGAAAGAATCTGAAGAAGTTCAAAAGATTACGCCATTCTATCAGTATTTATTTGATGTCATGGAACCTTTTGATTCTACTTATTCGAAAGAAAAAGAAGATCAGATTACTTCTGCGATTATCAAAGCAACACAATAAAATATTTTTAAAACGGAACTTCGGTTCCGTTTTTTTATTATTGGGAATCCTGAATTTTAAGGTTATATTTGTGAAACTAAAAATACATAATGGCTGAAGCACAAAATAGCAAATTCCCAATTTATGCCGTCATCATTACGGTTCTTTTTAAACTTCTTTTTTTATTAACGCATTATATTCAGGAAGATGCTTTTATTACCTGGAGAGTTGCCCAGAATTTATTGGATTACGGAGTGATCGGTTTCAACGGAGATACCAAAATCTCTGCATCTACCACTCATCTGTACGTTTTTGTGTCTTATCTTTTCAACCTTATTTTTGGTAAAGAAAACTTTATTGAGCCTCTTTTGATATTTAATTCCATATTATTTACAATAGGAACATTACTTCTCTCTCATCTGGTTCTTAAAAATCCCTGGCATAAGGCTGTTTTTATCTTTCTGATCGGTATTCTGCCTCCATCCATTAAAATTTCAATCCTTGGTATGGAATACGGACTCCTGTTTTTCCTGGAAATGGTATTGCTGTATTATGGATTTAATAAAGGAAAAAAATGGGTACTTACCTTGTTGCCTGTTTTCATTATGTTTACAAGAATTGATACGGTTATATTCTTAGGTATTGTCTTCCTTGTGGATGTATTCTGCAATAAAAAAATCAGATGGAATTATGTTTTTGGCGGAATTCTGGGTGTTGTATCAACATTAGCATTCAACTGGTTCTATTTTGGAGAAGTGGTGAATAATACCATTACCGCAAAGAAGCTGCTTTATGAAGATCATTTTACCTTTCAGCAGCATATCGGTTATTTCTTTAAAAGCTTTGGAAACTTCTGGGGAATGCTGAAATTTCCCGGAGACTTTAATCCGCTTACGGTAGTGGTTCTGGTCTTTGAACTTCTTTGTTTCATTTACCTGATCAGACAGAGAGGTACAAGAAACTTCTTTCTGTGGATTATCTTTATTTTCGGATGGACAAAACAGATTATTTTTATCTCTCAGAAAAGTCTGTTCGACTGGTATTACTGGGTACCACAACTTTTACTTTTTGTTCCGGTCCTTATTTTCATTTTGGAGCAGAAAGAGAAAAGAAATTTGTGGCTGTCTCTGCTGGTTGTATTTTATATCCTTCCGATGCTGGCATTTCAGACCGTTCATTCTATTGCTACAGGAAACGGGGAGTGGAATTACCGGAGAACCATCGGCTTATTTTTACATCAGTATGAAAAAGATAAAAAACAGTGGATTTTACTAGAACCGGCCGGATATGTGCCTTATTTTTCAGGGTTGAAAACGATAGATGAAGTAGGGCTGGTGGACAAACAAATTCAGGAAGAAATCAAAAAAGATAAAGCCAATTACTGGATCAATACGGTAAAGAACAGAAAACCAAAATACCTGCTTTCTTATCAGAATTTAGAAGAAGGAAAAAATGCGGACTACTATAAAACCCATTACAGACTTTTGAAAGAATTCAGGGTAAAAGATCACCTGAACAGCAATAATAAGATCCTTGAAAGAATCTATCATCTGAAGCCCTCGGGAACAGATTATAATTTGTACATCAGGATTGATTAAAAGATTAAATAAAGAGAACCTGGAACCAGAAACAGCGAATTCAGCACTTCCTTATTATTCGCTGCAGCCTGATAACTAAAATCTATACCTAACTATGAAATACTGTGCTTTTCTCCGTGGCGTCAACGTAAAAGGAACCAATATGAAAATGGCCGATGTCTGCCAGGTCTTCAAAGATGCCGGAATGACAGAGGTAAGTTCTGTTCTTGCTTCCGGAAATATTGTTTTTTCTTCAGATAAGAATGCTGAAGATTTGAAAGTATTGCTGGAAAAAGCAATGTCAGAACATTTTTCTTACGAAGCATTTTTGTTCATCAGATCCCAGGAAGAAACGGAGGTTCTTTGGAAAAGTATTCCCTTTGAAAAAAATGACGGGCTTCATATCTATGGTTTTGTAGGAATGCCGGGAGTGGAAAAGGTTTTGATGGAAGAATTTCAAAAAGCAACCCAGGCAGAAGATGAAAAGGCCGAAATTATTAATGATATATTTTACTGGCAGGTTCCGAAAGGTAATACCTTAGATTCTACTTTCGGGAAGGTTTTAGGAAAAAAAAGCCTTAAGGATCAAATGACCAGCAGGAATGTCAATACGTTTGAGAAGGTGTTGAGAAAGATGGAGTAGTTCTTGTCTGCAATACAAAATTTAATAGGAGCGGGCTTTAGCCCGTTTTTTTATAAAACAAAATGCCATTGGCTTCAGCCAAAACCTGAGCTGTCTTCTATATTTATATTATGTTTAGGTTCTTGTACAATAACAAACCGGATGATGAAAAGTATGAGGAGAAATGATTTCAACTTTTGTTCTTATTAAGTATTTTGCTCTCGCAGATCTTGCTGATCACGCAGATTCTATTAAAACCATCCTTAATCTTTGTCATTCAATTAGTAATCCAGCTTCAGTTATATGTGATGTTAAAGATCTTTCAAAATGATAAACCGGGTGTTGAGACACAAAAACATTGTATCATTGAATTTTCCTCAAAAATTTGATCAAAACATAATCAATAAAAAGGTATCCAAATCAAAATATGACAATTATCTTCTCTAGTACTCTAAAATCTCACTCTCTCCCCAAATAATTTCCAAGTCTGAAACTTTCTCAGTATTTTTACTGAACTTTTAATACCAACAAAATGATTCAGTATTTAGATAACATTCAGCACAAAGATTCAAAGAACTTTTTCCTTATTGCAGGCCCATGTATTATTGAAGGGGAAGATATGGCACTTAGGATTGCTGAAAAAGTAATCAACATTACAGACAAATATAATATTCCTTATATTTTTAAAGGAAGTTTCAAGAAGGCGAACAGAAGCCGTGTAGACTCTTTTACGACGATTGGAGAAGAGAAATCTCTTGAAATCCTTAAAAAAGTAGGAGAGACTTTCAATATTCCGACAACAACGGATATTCATGAGAACGAGCACGCAGCATTAGCAGCACAATATGTGGATGTATTACAGATTCCTGCATTTTTGGTACGTCAGACTGACCTTTTAGTCGCTGCAGCAAAAACAGGAAAATGCGTTTCTTTGAAAAAAGGGCAGTTCCTTTCACCGGAATCAATGAAGTTTGCTGTTCAGAAAATTACAGATTCCGATAACCAGAAGGTAGCGATCATTGAAAGAGGAAATTCTTTCGGATACACAGATCTGATTGTGGATTACAGAGGAATTCCTACGATGAGAGAATATGCTCCGGTAATTTTAGATGTTACCCATTCTCTGCAGCAGCCCAATCAAAGCTCAGGAGTGACAGGAGGGAGACCGGATCTTATTGAAACCATAGCTAAAGCAGGAATTGCAGTAGGAGCAGATGGAATTTTCATTGAAACACACCCTACACCGGAAACAGCATTATCTGATGGAGCCAATATGTTAAGACTGGATTTATTAGAAGATTTGTTACAAAAATTAACAAGAATTAGAGAATCGATTTTGTAATTGTTAAAAAAACATTAATTTTAGAAATTCTAAAATATTTCTTTTGAAAAAACTAGTTTTACCGCTAAGCCTTATGGTCCCTGTACTGATTTTCTCGCAACACAGAAAAAAGGATACAGCGACCATTAAAGTGACCGATATAGAGGAAGTAGTCTTCCAGAAAAAAGCAGTAGGAAGCACAAAAGACATTACCAATGTCCGTATTTCAGCAAAAGATGCGAAAGCTGCTGCTACCATAAGTGGAGGAATTGAAGGATTGCTCAAAACACTTCCTTCCGTAAACTCCAATACCGAGCTGTCTTCCCAATATATGGTTCGTGGCGGAAACTATGATGAAAACCTTATCTACATCAATGATATTGAAATCTACAGACCTTTCCTCATCAGAAATTCTCAGCAGGAAGGTATGAGTATCATCAATCCGGATATGGTTTCTACGGTGAATTTCTCAGCAGGAGGATTTGAAGCCAAATATGGTGATAAAATGTCTTCCGCTTTAAATATCTATTACCGTGAACCTGAAAAATTTGAAGTTTCAGGAGAAGCGAGCCTGATAGGAGGAAGGCTTACCACAGGTCTGGCTTCAAAAAATAAAAAGTTTACCGCTTTATTTTCAGGAAGATACAGGAATACGAACCTTGTTCTTAATACCTTAAAGGAAGATACAGATTTTAACCCTACCTATTGGGATTTCCAGTCTTACCTTAACTATCATGTTAATGAGAAGCTTTCTATGTCATTCATCGGTTATTATTCCAAGAATGATTATGAAATGATTCCAAGGCAGAAAAGTGTAACATTCGGAAGTCTTCAGCAGCCTATTACTGTAAATATAGGATATGGAGGTAAAGAAAATGACCAGTATAAAAATATGATGGGGACATTTTCTGTGAATTATAAACCGGCGGATAACTGGAAGTTTACCCTGGATGCTTTTGCCTACCAAAACAGAGAAAAAGAATATTATAGCATACAATCGCAATATGAGCTGCAGACCTTTGATCCTAAAACCCAGGAACCTGTTGCATCCTATGATCTCGGTGGGCAGATAGATCATGCAAGAAATGATTTATTTGTAAGAACTTATGGAACCCAGTTCAGAGCAAAATTTTCTCCTAACGTAAATACGGATTTTGAAGTAGGTTTTAAATATGAAAAAGAAAACCTGAAAGATAATACCAACGAATGGAGATTGGTAGATTCTGCAGGGTACAGTATTCCAAGGCCTGATATCGATCCGAGAACAGGAGCGACCGGAGATCTTAAACTGGCCTATTATATTGCGGGACAAAATAATATTGAACCTTCAAGACTGTCTGCATATGCTCAATATTCACAGAAATTCTATTGGGGAGCCAGTAAAGTATTTGTGAATGCAGGAGTAAGAGTGGCCAACTGGAGTTTCAACAAAGAAACCATATTCTCCCCAAGAGCCCAGTTTGCTATCAAACCGGATTGGGATAATGATATGTTGTTCAAACTTTCGGCAGGAATCTATTATCAGTCTCCTTTCTATAAAGAGATTAAAGACCTTGACGGAAATTTCAACTCCAATATAAAATCACAGCGTTCCATTCAGGTCATTCTTGCCAATGACTATGAGTTTCAGATGTATGACAGACCGTTTAAGCTGACTACGGAACTTTATTATAAGAAAATGGATAACCTGATCCCGTATTATATGGATAATGTAAGAATCCGTTATTCCGGAGCCAATAATGCTAAAGGATATTCATATGGTATTGATACCAGATTGTTCGGTGAATTTGTTCCTGGAGTAGATTCATGGCTTTCTGCAAGTTATGCGAGAGTGTATGAAAATATTGGCGGAAGAGGAGATATTCCGAGACCTACGGACCAAAGATTCAGATTTGCCATGTTCTATCAGGATTATATGCCGCAGTTTCCGTCTATGAGGGTAAACCTTACTTTGGTGTATGCGATGGGTCTGCCAACAGGGGCTCCTGTAATGTTTGACAGCAACGGGCAGCCTGATTTTAATTCTGCTTACAAGTTCCAGAAAACACTTCCGGCTTATAAAAGGGTAGATATCGGATTAACCAAAGTATTTATTGATCCTAAAGATAAAAAGAGCAGATCGGGATTCTGGGGTAATTTCCAGGAACTGACGTTGGGTGTTCAGGTTTTCAATGCATTTAATATCAATAATACGGTTGCAAACCAATGGATCACAGATTATAACTCTTCCAACACCAATCTTTATCCGGTTCCGGTACGTCTTACAGGGCGTTTCTTTAATGTGAAACTGGAATTTAAATTGTAAAATCTGCTTAATGAGCATAATCTGCGGAAGCAATTAAAATAAAAAAACCTCTGAAAAATAATTCAGAGGTTTTTATTTACCTTAATTTTATAACAATAGTACCGAATTTTATAACAATGGTTTTCCGGATATTTCTATCTTTGTGCTATCAATGAAAAAGATTCTTGCCATATTGTTCTCTGTTTTCTACTTCGGATTTTCTTCCGGAGCAGCTTTCAGCGTTCATTATTGTATGCAGGAATTTGTTTCCGTAAGCCAGAAAACAGATGATATCTGTGGGAAATGTGGGGTTAAAGATAAAAAAAGCTGCTGCAAAACAGAGATCAAAGTCGTAAAGGTAGATGATTCCCAGAAATCTGATCTTCTTAAAATTGATTTTTTAAGCGCTGTATCAGAAATTCCGGTGAAGCATCAGTTCGCCGTTATCGACAAATCGTTTTCAGCCACAAAGTTTACACAAATTCAGATCAATGCACCGCCGGAGTACAGGCCTGTGCCTATCTACATTAATCATTGTAATTTTAGAATTTAGAATCCGTCAGTCGTTTTCGGTGTTGTGATAACATCGTTACCAATGACATGTCTCAACGCATTACCTGTGCGTTACCTTTATTCTTTATAAAAAATTAATTCTAAAATTTAAAACAATGAAAAAGTATATCATTACAGCAGCCCTGTCTTTATTTTCAATTATTTCACTTTCAGCACAGTCTAAAAAAGACGCTCAGGTTTCAAAACTGTATCAGAACTATATTGCCATCAAATCGGCTTTAGCTTCAGATGATGCAGACAAGACATCGAAAGCTGCTACGGAATTCATTAAAACTGCTTCTACAATCGATTATAAATTGGTTTCAGAAGGAAATCTTAATATTCTGAGAAAAGATGCTTCCGCCATTTCAGAAGCGAGAAATGTGGCCGCTCAAAGAGAAAATTTCTTCAATCTTTCAGATAATATGATTGCCCTTACAAAGGAATTCAAATTATCTGAAAAACCGGTTTATGTACAATATTGTCCGATGGCCGACGGGAATTGGTTAAGTGATGAAAAACAGATCATGAACCCGTACTACGGAAAATCTATGCTTTCATGCGGAAGTGTAAAGTCAGAAATTAAATAAGTATTGCATTAATCTTTTAAACAATGAGTTGTGGAGTTTAATTCATTTTAAACTTTAAGCTCTGCAACTTCTAAAAGTTCGGAATGTTATGAAAAAAATAATGATGTTTCTGGTACTTTTGTTTTCTGTTTTTACCTTCGCACAAGCTACAAAGACCTATTATACCTGTCCCATGCACCCTGAAGTAGTTTCTTCAAAACCTGGAGAATGCCCGAAGTGCAAGATGACATTGGTAAAGAAAACGGTTGCAACAAAGCCTGTGGTAAAACCAACACCTAAAGCAGAGACAAAAACAAAACCGGTAGAAGCAAAAATAAATAAGTCAAAAACAGATATTAAAAAAGCTGAAGAAACTAAGAAAGTAAATACAGCAGCTCAATCGGAATCAGCTTATACTTGTCCAATGCACCCTGAAGTAATTTCGGATAAACCCGGAAAATGTCCTAAATGCGGAATGGAGCTGGTAGAAAAAGAAAGCCATCAGCATAATGCAGTTGAAGATTCAAAAGTAGAAAAGCCTGTTTTAAAAAGAAATTCAGAAAACGGGAAAGTTACTTTTGGCGGGAAAACAGTTCGTTATGATCTGTATGTAAAGGATACGATTGTCAATTTTACAGGAAAAAACAGGAGAGCCCTTGCGATCAACGGTAAACTTCAGGCTCCTACACTGTATTTTACAGAAGGAGATACAGCTGAAATTTATCTGCACAATATGCTTAAGGAAAATACAGGCCTTCACTGGCATGGGGTGATTCTTCCCAATGAACATGACGGTGTTCCGTACCTTACCACAAAACCTGTAAAACCGGGCGAAACGCACCTATATAAATTTAAAATCTCTCAAAACGGAACCTACTGGTACCATTCTCATGAAGCGCTGCAGGAACAGATCGGGATGAACGGAATTCTGGTATTTAAAAAGAGAGAAGGCGAGTCAAAAACCGGATATAATGCAGAAATTCCTGTCTTATTAGGAGATTGGAGTGATGATGATCCTATGCAGATTGCCCGCAGACTTCACATGGCCAATACAGATTGGTATGCTGTGAAAAAAAATGCAGTACAGAGTTACTGGGAAGCGATTAAATCCGGAAACTTCGGTACCAAGGCACTGAATGAATGGAAAAGAATGGAAGCCATGGATGTAAGTGATGTATATTACGATAAATTCCTGATCAATGGAGTGCCCAGTTCGGATTATTCAAATCTGAAGGCAGGGGATAAAGTAAGACTGCGAGTTGCCAACGGAGGTTCATCCACTTATTTCTGGCTGAATTATGGTGGCGGAAAAATAAAAGTAGTCGGTAATGACGGAAATGATGTGGTTCCTGTAGAAGTAGACCGATTGATTGTAGGGGTTTCTGAAACCTATGATATTGAAGTTATGATTCCTGAAAATAAAAGCTTTGAATTCAGGGCTACCTCGGAAGACAGAATAGGGCATGCGTCCCTCTGGCTGGGTTCCGGTGATAAAGTAGAAGCTCCCAATCTGCCAAGACTGATGCTTTTTGAAGGCATGAAAATGATGAACGGGATGATGGAAATGAGCGGAAATATGAAGCCAATGAATATGACGATGGGGAATCAGATGATGGATATGAACGAAGTGATGTATCCTGAACTTCCGGAAAGCCAGAGAAAGCAGACCATGAAGCATATGAACGAAATGATGGGAGTAAAAACGAAGGAGGAGAAAAAGACTGAAGATCATTCTCAACATGCCGGAATGGATATGAAGGAGGAGAAAACCATCAAAAGATTATCTTACAATATTTTAAAGTCTCCTGAAAAAACGATTCTTCCTACAGACAGCATTCGTGAAATGAAATTTACACTGGAAGGAAATATGAACCATTATCTGTGGACCCTTGACAACAAGACGGTGACCGAGACAGATAAAATCCTGGTAAAAAAAGGAGAAATCCTTAGGATTAAACTGTACAACAACTCCATGATGCGTCACCCGATGCACCTTCACGGGCATGATTTCAGACTGATCAATTCAAAAGGAGAATACTCACCACTGAAAAATGTAGTGGATATCATGCCGATGGAAACGGTTACGATTGAATTTGCAGCCAATCAGGACGGAGACTGGTTTTTCCACTGTCATATCCTGTATCATATGATGGCGGGAATGGGCAGAATCTTCAGTTATGAAAACTCTAAACCGAATCCACAGCTTCCCAACAGAAAACTGGCCTGGAAAAACTTCCTGAAAGACAATAAAATGGTAAGCTCTATGGCTATGCTGGATGTAGCAAGCAACAAAATACATGCAGAAACCATGACAATGTTCGGACCAAGATGGGCGAACCTGAACGAATTTCATACCAACTGGAACTTCGATCATTTTGAAGGAAGTGCAAAAGTAGGACGATTTTTAGGAAAATTCCAATGGGCATTGCCTTATGCAGGAGTAAGGGTTCAGAAGAATCATGAGATCATGGAAAGACAGATGGCAGAAGATATGGGCATGGATTTCCATGGCAAGAAAACCTGGTTTGGGCAGCAGAAAGCTTCCAAAAACAAACTGGCTTTCATGGTGGGTATGCAATACGTTCTGCCCATGCTTATTACTGCTGATGCAAGTATTGATCAGAATGGTAAAGTTTTACTGGAACTGAGCAGGGAAGATATCCCGCTTTCCAGAAGGCTGAGAGGGAATTTCAGTGTGAATTCCGATGGAGAGTTTTCAACGGGAGTAAGATATATCCTGCAAAAATGGTTATCCGTTTCCGGAAATTATGATAATGAAATGGGCTGGGGAGCCGGTCTTACCTTAACGTATTAATTTTAAGCATATTATTAAAAAAAATAATGAAAAATATAATAACCGTATTATTGGCGGGAGCTACTTTATACTCCTGTAATAAACCCGAAAATAAAGTCTCTGAAAATAAAGCAACAGAGCAGGAAATCAAAACTGTAGACGCCCCGGAACCTGCTGAAACTTCAAACCAGGAGGTAAAAGAAAGCCCGGAAGAAAATAAAAAAGAAACAGTTGAGCTTTCAGCTTTTCCGGTTCAGCAGATTATTAAAGGCTATCTCCCTTTAAAAAATGCCCTGGCACAGGATGATTCTAAAAAAGCTTCCGATGCTGCTAAAAACCTGTTTTCTGTATTAAAGAAAATAGATATCAGTAAGACCGATGCCAAAAGCAATTCTGAACTGCGTGATATTCTGGAAAGTGCTTCAGAAAATGCAGAACATATTGGGGACAATGCTGAAGATATAGCACACCAGAGAGAACATTTACTTTCGTTGAATAATGATATTACAGATCTGATTGGAGAAGTGGGAACCGGCGGTTTAAAATTATATCAGGATTTCTGCCCTATGTACAATAATGGGAAAGGAGGAACCTGGATCAGTGAGACAAAGGAAATTGTAAATCCTTATGAAGGAACAAAAATGCTCAACTGCGGATCTGTAAAAAAGGTTTTGTAGAAAAATGAACCGTTCTTTTACAAGAATATTTTTAGGAGGTATCCTTATCTTCTTAATCATTCAGGTGATTCAGCCTGTCCGTAATATTGATTATGGACAGGTACCTTCCTCTGATATTTCAAAAGTGTATAAGGTCCCTGAAAATATACAGTCAATTTTAAGAACCTCATGCTACGATTGCCATAGTAATTCAACGGATTACCCTGTTTATGGATACATTCAGCCATTCAGTTTTTTTCTTGAAAATCACATCAAAGAAGGGAAAAAAGAACTGAATTTTAATGTGTGGGGGCTTTACAGCAAAAGGAAACGGTCTCATAAACTGGACGCTGTTGAGAATCAGATCATGCAGAGAAAAATGCCGCTTCCTTCATATCTTTATCTCCATCAGGGCGCAAAGTTGTCTGATGAAAAGATCAAAGAAATTGTTGACTGGGTAGAATCAGTTCGTACAGAAAACCTATAAGTAAAACAAAAACCATCTCATTGTAGAGATGGTTTTGTTTGTTTAATAAGCTATTTTATTTAGCAACTTCCGCTGTTTTTACTTTTTCAGCGGGTTTGTAAGTTACTTTTTTGATGTCTACGGTCATTTCCTTCAGACGCTTTGCCACGTTCTCAGGCATGTCTTTCTGGTATCTTCCGCCAATAACTTCAGAAAGGAATTTTTCTGTTTCAGCATACATGGCCATATTATTGACAGGTTTACGGAATCCGTGGCCTTCATCATCGGCCAGAATATAATTTACCTTTTTACCTTTGTCACGTAATGCAATGACAATCTGATCTGCTTCAGCCTGTTTCACCCTTGGGTCATTGGCTCCCTGAACAATCAATAACGGTTTGTTGATTTTGTCTACACTAAATAACGGGCTTGCTTCCTGCATTCTTTTTTTACCTTCTTCAGTTCTAGGATCTCCTACCATACCATAGAGGAAAGCACGGCCTGATTCCCAGTAAGCAGGTACAGAATCCAGCAGCGTAAAAAGATTACTTGGTCCTACAATATCTACTCCCGCAGCATATACATCCGGTGTAAATGCCAAGCCTGCCAGTGTAGCATATCCGCCATAGCTTCCGCCCATAATGGCTACTTTATTTTTATCTGCAATTCCCTGATCAATCAGGTATTTTACGCCCCAGGTAATGTCATCCTGCATCAGTTTTCCCCATTGAAGATCTCCTCCATTCTGGAATTTTTTACCATATCCGCCACTGGCTCTGAAGTTCGGCTGTAGTACAGCATATCCTCTGTTGGCTAAAAACTGTACGGTTGAATTGTATCCCCAATAATCTCTGGGACCTTTCGGACCTCCATGCACCAGAACTACTACAGCAACATTTTTTCCATTCGATCCTGCCGGTAAAGTCAGGTAAGCCGGAATTTCAAGCCCGTCACTGCTTTTATAGGAAATAGGAGTCATTGCTGCCAGATACTTTTCCACTTTTTTCAATTCTGCTCTTGGTGTGTACTGGAAGATCAGCTGTCTGGTTTTAGCATCAAAGAAATACGCTTCAGAAGCATATTTATCACCCCATACCGAAACCAGAAATTTAGAATAATCTTTTGTAGAGCTGGCAAAATTAACTTCTCTTCCCGGGAATTTACTTTGAAGGAATTTATAGTTATCTTCCCAGGTTTTATCTTTCCAGTAATACTCTGTTTTATCTCCCGTATATGATGTGGAAATGATCTTCCTGGTATTTCTGTCCATAGACAGTCCTCCGAAATCTACTTTTCCTTTAGGGTCTGCTTCAACTTTTGTGATTTGCTTTGTTTTCGGATCCATCAGGAATAGAGCGGACTTATCCAGGTCTCCTTTATTGGTAACCAGATAAAATTTGGAATTATCTTCATTCCAGTTTGAGATATAGGCATTTTCCGTCACCAGGGTTTCGTAGATAGGAGTCAGTTTATCTCCGTCCTTGTAAAGGAATTGGGTAGTTCCCTTATCATCGGTTTTGGATAATACTCTCAGTTTTTCATCCCAGTCGAAGTCATATCCTGTAACACGGTCGGTATTTTCATATAACTTTTTCATTTCTCCTGTTGAAATTTTCAAAGAATAGAGATCATGCCAGGCCTTATCTCTGTTATTTAAACCAACCATCAGCAAATCGGGATCTTTTCTGCTCACCATATAAATCTGGGCAGCAACTTCTTTGAGAGGAGTGATATTCCTTGATGCCGGAACTCCGGTTGTTGCTTTGGTCATAGGATCTACAGCAAAAATATTCATGTTTTCATCCCCGTTATTATCTTTTACATATAGGATATATTTTCCGTCTTCTGACCAGAAATAACCATTCAGGGGACGTTTACTATCAGTTAACGGACGGGCTTTATCAAAAGGATCATCAATTTTTTTCACCCATATATTCATAATTCCTCCGTATTCTTTTGTAAAAGAAATCCATTTTCCATCCGGACTTAGCTGTCCTCCTGAGATCTCAGGATTACCGAAGAACAATCCTCTGTCCAGTAACGGGACCTCCTGTGCCTGCGCTGTATTGATCCCTATCATCAGGAGCAGCGCATAAAAGATTTTTTTCATGTTTTAATTTTTAGTTGTTATTAATATTTCGGATATTTTTTATACTTAAAGATAATTATTCTTAAAATCTTATAAAAGTGTGTTTTACATTTCGAGTTCTATAATCTTCTTTGCCATTTTCTGATTCATACTTTCCGGAATCATGCCCATCAGGAAGTTCCGGAATACATTTCCATGTTCCCATTGTGATATTTTTCCGATGGTACGGCTTGTATTGACGATATAGTCTACTTTTTTTCGTCTGATGTTCTGAAATTCTTCAAATACAGCATTAAAATCTCTGTTTGTTTCTAACAATCTGCCGATAATATAGGCATCTTCAATAGCCTGACAGGCGCCTTGGCCCATATTCGGAGTAGTGGCGTGAGCTGCATCACCAATCAGGCATAAATTTTCTGCATACCATTTGGGAATAGGGGCGAGGTCTGAAATGTCATTACAGATTATATTTTCTTCTGCTGTAGCTTCAATCAGCTGTAGGATCAGAGGGGCAAAATCTTTGAAAATATCAATAAGTTTCAGGTATCTGCCAAAGCTCTTTTCATTGATACAGGCATACCAGTATACTTTTCTCTCAGAAATCTTTACAAAACCGAAACGTTTTCCTTTTCCCCACATTTCAAAAGCTTCATGATGATTCTGTTCCGGAAGTTCAAAATCTACCAGTCCACGCCAGCATTTTTGTCCTGAACTCCTGATGATTCCTGTTTTTAAGATCTGATTTCTGATGGCAGATTTTATACCATCTGCACCAAATACGATATTACTTTCAATTTGAGCCCCGTTTTCAAAATCTAAAGTATAATTTTCATTTTTTCCTATCTTTTGTAAAGAATGCGCCAGTTTAATGGAGTTTTTATCCAGATTTTCAGCAAGAATTCTCTGAAGTTCAGCCCGGTGAATGGCAACATTGCAGGAATTGTACTGGGTTTCCAGATCCAGATCTGTTTTTGAAAATACCCGCATTGATTCATTGGCCAGACTGATCCTGTGAATTTTATTTCCTGCATTTTCAATTTTTTCTTTGAGGCCCAGCCGGTCAAAAACCTGCATAGCATTAACGGCCATCATGATTCCGGCTCCCACGGGTTTTATTTCCGGGGCAGATTCGTAGATCGTGAAATCATATTCATGTTGCTTCAGAATGTTGCCAAGGGTGAGACCGCCAATTCCGGCTCCTATTATTGAAATGGTGTTCATCAGAGGTTGTTATGTTTGTATTTTAAAAGTACCAGAATTTATTTATCTCCGGTAAAGTTGACTGATGTTTTTATAATTGCCACTAATACAAGAATGAAAAGTGGTGATGAAATTTTCTCGCAAATCAGGTATTTTTCTCCATAAACATCTGCGTAATCTGCAAAATCAGCGAGAAATTATAGTATGAGAATCATTTTATAATGTTAAAATATAACTTTCCGATACTTTTTTAAAACCATATTTACTGAAAAAATGATGAGCTCCATGATTATTGACTCCACTTTCCAGTAGAATGAAACTGATGTTCCAGCTCTTAGATTCCTGAATGGCTTTTTCTAAAAGCTGACTTCCCAGAGATTGACCTCTTACCGATTGGTCCAGAAGCATATCCTCTAAAATAGCATACTTTTTAAAAGGGCTGTTGATCACATTGAAAACCATCATTCCCACAATATCGCCATGTTCATTTTCTGCAATTAAAATATTGAGTTTTGAGCTCCCGTCAGAATTGAAATCTGTGAGCAGCTGCTCCGTAAGAATCACTTCCAGATCAGGATTCCAGTGATGAGAATCCAGTGCTCTGCCGGACATCATTTCGCCATGGGAAATATAAGAGTCCGTTTTATGGGTAATAAAGAAATCTACGAGTTCTTTGATCCGGGCTTTATCGGTGAGCCATTTTGTGGTATATTTCATGAGGTATGGTGTAAAGCGTTATTTTAAAATTTTAATTTCTTCTATCAGTTTATTTTCCTTATTTGGTAAAATCAGTGTGGATGAAAATTATTGCTTGTGTTTTGGGATCAGCAGATCAGCCTGGCTTATCGTATAACTTAAATCCGGATAAACAAAATCCAGCGACCGGTTTTCCTGGCCCCGGAGCTGAAAGAATTCTGATTCCTGTTCCTTATCAGCTAATTTAAATAATTCTCCGGTAGAAAAACAGGGCAGATTATCCCTGAACTGAATATAAGTTTTGGACTTTCTGAAAGTGATACCCAGCCATTTATTATCATCAGCCTTCATTTTCGGATCAGGTATAGAGTTCAGGACTATTTTGTGCTGAAATTTTTTATTGGTTTCCAACGAAAACAAAACAACAGAATTGTGATGCAATATTATTTCAGATTCTTCATCCGTTGTTTTATTTTTAATGACAAGCTTTCTCAGCTGAAAATCTTTAAGTTCATCCGGCTTTTCATAACAGCTGAAAAGAGCTATAAAAGAATGGTCTTCCAGATCTAAAGCCTGATCAGAGTGAAAACCCATTTTAGAATACACCGCATCATAAACTTCAATCAGTGCATTATTGAAATTCTGGAAAGATATATCTTTCTTTTCAACGGAAAGAGTTTCGTTGATAAGCTCAATAAGGCTTTGATGAATTTCTGAAAAAGCAGTTGCAGGAATTGTATATCGGGTAGTGGTTCTTACCACCGGAATATGCTGCCCATCCCATCTTACGAGGTGTTTTCCAAGTCTGCCTTTGCCGGTAGATTCGAATTCAGTGGAATGAAACAGTTCATCGAAAAGGTTTCTTTCTAAAGGAAGAACTATTTTGTGAAATGCTGTATGGCTCATGTTTTTCAGATGATTAAAAAATTGGTTTTTCGTAATCCCCTGAATTCATGCTGAAATGAACTTTTCCATATTCTATCATATGTTCAGTACTGTTTTCTTCATAATAAGAATTTCGCAACTGTTCACGAAGCTCAGGAGTCATTTCTTCAAGCTGGATATACTGACCGTTTTCTTTGATGTAGGTCTGACCTTCTGTATGCATTGCTTCCAGGTTAGAACATCGGACTACATAACCCATTCTAACAGGAATCTGATCTACTCCCAGAACAGACGGCCTGATTTCATGAGTATACAGCCTATTGGTAGAAAGCGGAATCAGAAATGCAGAATCAGGATACAGGGTAACACTGAACTCTTTTTCAAGAGCATCATCTTCAACCGTTTTCTTTAATTTAAAATGAAGCCTTGTCAGTGCACTGGTCTGTTTATAGCATACATCAAATCTGTCTGTATCTGAAGGTTTCAGCAAATCTGCATTGGAATCATCATAGAATGTACAGAATGCTATGAGCGCTTCCTTAGGCATGTCTTTGGTTTTATCTGAATGTGCTTTGATCTTGGCTTTTACTTCCTTCGGAGAATCATCTGTTTTCTTTTTGTTTTCATAGATCTGTACCAGAGCATGGTTCATATCTGTGTTGTATTCAAAAGTATCCTGCACACATTCGTTCAGCAGATTGATGATCTGGGTATCTACCTCCCTGAAGTTATCTGTGGGACCCGTGAGATTACTTGAACATCTCAAAAGATGATAATGAAAAGCTTCTAAGCCAGTTTCAGTAGTTTCTTTGGTAATTTTACTGAGATAAATTCCTTTTCTGAATGCTTTACTTTCTTTATTGGATTCTGTGAGTTCCTGAAAATCATGTTCAGATTTAATTTTCTCAAAGTTGCGTTCATCGGTAAACAGTTTTCTGAAATAGACTCCTGCATTACTGACGATCACAGGAACTTCTCCCAGGCTTACAACTTTTGAATTTTGCAGATGATGATCATAATTGACGGACAATTCTTTTATGATATGTACCTTTTGGGTATTGTCTTTAAGAAAGTTCAGATCTCCGCAAACATAAATTTTTTTATTGATGCTGGTGCTAAGATCATCGGGACTGTTGATTACTGATCCGCAAAAATGATCCGTCAGATATTGAAGTTCGGCATTGGTATCCGGAGCATTCTGCAAAACAAGAAGAACGTTTTTATCTTTTGAGATTTTATTTTCTGTAGGTAATGTAGTCATGTTTATTTGTTATAATGGTATTAGTTGAAATTATTTTAAAATTTGTTACAATTGATTTAAAACCAGTTTTGTTGTAAGGGGCTGAAGTGGTCAATTTAAATTAGACAAAAATAAAAAAACGGAGCCTGAAAACAGACCCCGCCTATACAATTGTTGCGCTAAAATTATTTACCCAGATAAGATTTAAGGATCTTACTTCTGGTGTTGTGTTTTAGTCTCTTAATCGCTTTTTCTTTGATCTGACGAACTCTCTCTCTTGTAAGATCGAAAGTCTCACCAATTTCTTCTAAAGTCATTGGGTGTTTTCCGTTCAGTCCGAAGTATAGTCTTACCAGGTCAGCTTCTCTTGGAGTAAGCGTGTTCAATGCTCTTTCGATCTCGATCTGTAGAGATTCAAGCATCAGATCTTTATCCGGGCTAGGTGATTCTCCTGAACGTAATACATCATAAAGATTGGAATCTTCACCTTCTACTAAAGGTGCATCCATAGACAGGTGTCTTCCGGAGTTTTTCATTGATTCCTTGATATCTTCCTCGCTCATATCAAGAACTTCAGCCAATTCTTCCGGAGAAGGTGGTCTTTCATTTTCCTGCTCAAGGTGAGCGTATGCTTTATTGATTTTATTGATGGAACCAATTTTGTTCAACGGAAGCCTTACAATTCTTGATTGCTCAGCCAGTGCCTGTAAAATTGATTGACGGATCCACCATACTGCATAAGAGATAAATTTGAAACCTCTAGTTTCATCGTACCTTTTTGCTGCTTTCATCAGGCCTAAGTTACCTTCATTGATCAAATCGGGTAAAGAAAGACCTTGATTTTGGTATTGCTTAGATACAGAAACTACGAAACGAAGGTTGGCCTTGATCAATTTCTCAAGTGCGGCTCTGTCGCCAGCACGTATTCTTTGTGCCAATTCTACTTCCTCGTCCGCAGTGATCAGTTCTACTTTACCAATTTCCTGCAAATACTTGTCTAATGAAGCAGTTTCCCTGTTGGTAACCTGCTTAGTGATTTTTAATTGTCTCATTTATTTTTATCCTCAAAAAAGAGTTACTATATAATATACGTTTGAAAACATAAAAAGGTTACACCAATTTTATTTTTTTGTGAAATTTATGATTTGCCGGAAGTAAACAGGAGAAGCTAGAATAAGAAGAAAGGCCAAAAAAGAAGCACTAAAGAAGGAGAACAGTACCAAGAACAGACTTTCGTATCAATGACTTCCATCATTCCCCTCCTTCGGAGGGGTGTCGAAAATTCAAAGAATTTTCGACAGGGTGGTTTAGCATGAATCATATCCCTATTTTCCAAACAAAAAAAAAACGAAACCGAAGTTCCGTTTTTATTTAAAGTAATATTGTAAGCTGTAATCCGTGATTAGAATAATTCATTCAATACTTTAGCCAGTCTTAATCCTCCGTACAACAATTGTCTTTCAACCGTTTCATTGAATTTATATTGGTAATCGTAAGATAATTTAGAATCGTTAGGAGTCTGTGCATAGATCTTATTGGCGATTTTGTGCGAATCATACAACCAGTCTTCCAATGTTCCGGACTGAATCTGAGCAACTTCTTCCTTAGATTTGATGTCTAAAAGTTGAGAATATTCCGTATAGCTGTATTTTTGAGAATCCACAAGTTTTCCATCCCAAACCGAATGCAAATTGGTTTTTTCCCCGAAATAAGTAACATTGATTTTGTTTCCTCCTAAATCGTCAGCTCTTCCCACGTGCAATGGTTGTGCAAGGTCGCCCATAATGTGGATCAGGAAGATGAGTGCAATTTTTCTGTCTTTTGCTGAGGTTTTTTCGTCCTTGATCTGGCTGGATAGCGTATTGATCTGAGTGTAGAGACTTGGTCCTGCCTGCATTTTTAAGTTTTGGTCAAATGCCTTGAAATCCGTCTGTGGATCAATATTTACATAATGCCATGATGATGCCTGCTTCCATACTCCTGTCGTATCAGATTTGATGAAGTCCGGCCAGTTGGCCCAGTAAGCAAGACGTTCCTTGCCCATTATTTTTTTGATTTCTCTCTTTGCCTTTCTGGAAAGGTGGTTTTCTGCAATATCTGCAATTACTCTGTGCCCCGTCAGTCCCCACGCATAAGAATAAAGTGAAGAGGAAATGAATGCTAAAATCAGAATTTTAGAATAAATACTTTTCATTTTAAATAACAATTTTCAGTCTGCAAAGATACGGCCCACTTTCCGAATGAGCATACATTATCCGGAATTTATTCCATAAAGATGATATTAATAAAATTTAATTCAGATAAAAAGGAATTGTATTAGGTTTGGGGGATAAATACAGGCTAAGGCTTACGGATAGAGAGATAATATAATCAAGAATTAAGATAAAAAGGAGTGATTCCGCACCAATCTTAACTCTTAACTTAAATTCATAAAATACTGATACTGAATCTGAAACTTTAAATTTTAAACCTTGAGCAAAATCATATATTACCGTATTTTTACGGAAATTACTTAAAATTATTCCTTTTAATGTCAATAAATTAGTATTTTTAGGATAAAATTATTAGTAAAATATTTTTTCAAACTTACGAGATATATTATCTTTACAAGTCATAATCAGAGGAAACACTATGTATGAGAATAATATTGTAGATATGCATTACAATAAGCTGCAGACAGACTTTAAGGCTGAAGCTGTGGCTGTTAATCTTTTGAAATACCACCGGACGGTAAGCAATATTTTTATTGACAGGGTTGGAGTGAACGACCGTGCTTACCTGAAGGATATCAAGAGTATTTCAAGCAGCTATTTAGGATTTGACGAGGAAGTATTTACCATAGAAAGCTACAGGGAGGGGATTTACGACTATCTTCCGGAGGGGCTTTTCCATCCGCCTTCTCTTGGCGCTTCAAGAAAGAATGTAGATACAGTGGTAAGGGAGATCCGGAAACAGAAAAGGGTAGAAGAAGATGCCCGTAAGTTTTTCCGTCCTTTTGAGCTGGAAGTTTTTTTTACAGAGATCAGTGCTTTACTTAAAGAGTCTGAGTTTGATATTACAAGCAATACGGATGCGTTGCTGGATACGGTGAGTGAGCTATGGCCACTGGTCAGAATGCTCGATAAGCAGAGCGCTTACATTTTTATGCATATCTTACCGTTTTTCCATCAGATCAGGGGAGATAAAAGATGGTTTGAAAGATGTATGACTGCATTTCTGCAGGTACCGGTAGAAGTTACTTTTTCTCCGAATGTTATCGATGAAATTGAAAAGAATGACGATTCTATGCTATTGGGGAATTCAAGGCTGGGCGTTACCTACATCCCAAGCGGAAGGCATATGGACGGGCAGCGGAACTGGGTTGTGAATATAGGACCTATCCCTTATGAGGAGATGAAAAAATACATCCCGGGAAGTCCGTTCAGAAAAGTGCTTCAGGCTTTGTATGACTATTTCCTTCCGGTGACTGTAGACGTGGAAGAAAATTTTGTCACAGAAAAGGTAGAATATTCATTCAGTCTTGAGGATGATGACAGAAACGCAAGCCGCCTTGGATACTCTACATTCCTCTAAATTATTTTATTATATTTACAACGACCAACACAATATAAATTCGAAAAGAAACAAATGGAAATTTCTTCAGTAAAAGGTATTTTTTTAAGGTATATCTTAATGCCTTTGATCGCAATTATTATGATGTTTATACTCGGTATAATCAGGCGGAATAAACCTGCGATAAAAATTAAAGTAATTATTGTATACGTTCTTCTGTGCAGTTTATGTCTGGCTCTGCCTGGCGTTTTCGGGTTTGCCGGAAATCTTTTTAATCCGGAATGGTATCTTGTAGCACAGGTGATCTACCTTATTTTCGGGATTATCCATGTCAATTTATTACACAAATATTTCAAAAAGCATTTTGATTCTCTGGCGATGAGCATTTTGTTCGAGTCTATTCTTTCATTAACGTGTATCGTTTTGGGAGGTTACCTGTTTACCCTTCTTTTCAAATGGATGAGTAATGGACTGGGAAATGCGGTAATGGCAGCCACAAGTATGCTGATTTTTGTAGTTCCTATGGTATTTTATTACTGCTACATTCAGTTTATCAGTATTCCTTTTGATATTTATAAAACATGGAGGTATTCTCCTGAGCAGAAGCTTCCTGATTTTGAAGGAGCAGATTTTGACAGACTGATGGTACTGAACGTTGAGCTGAGCAAAAAGCTTGAAGATGCCAACCGTTTCAGAATTAAAGCAAAAACCCTTCCAACGGGTGTTACTTTCGGAGACTGGTTTTACAGGGTAGTGGATGATTACAACCATAAGAATCCGGGATCTGTTATTCACCTTTCAGATGAAGGAAATGAGCCATATTACTGGATCTTTTATACTAAAAAATCGTTTTTCAGTTTTAGAAAATATATAGATTTCGACCAGGACATCACTACAAACAACATTTCTGAAAATGAAGTGGTAATTTGTAAAAGAGTCATTCAGCATGAAGAGGAGGGAGTCGCAAGAAAAGCATAATCACAAAAACTTAAAAGTATTTTAACATGATACAACCTATTAAACATTTTGCAATCAACTGGGTGGATGGGATGAAAGTTTCCCAAAGACACCTTAATGATCAGGATAATTTCTTAATTGATACCATCAGAGATTCCAATTCACTTGGGATTACTACATATAACTACGGGCTTCTGCCGATCTCTACTGAATTTACAGACAGAACGATTTTTGACGTTCATAATACCGCAACCAATGATGTACAGCTTGTTATCAAGCGTTGCAGTGCTGTGACTATGGCAGGATACCGTATTGAACTGACAGACAGAAGGATCAGCGTGAAGTCTTTGGCAAAATCCATGAATGAAGAGCAGGCAGACGGAGAATATTATATTTTAATTTCTGTAAATCCTTTTGACAAGGTTCCTTTCGGGGATATTGACCCGGAAGAGATTCCGCCACGCCATCCAAGTGCACAGCCGAATCATCATATTGAGCTATTACCTGTAACTTCTCTGAACAGCAGCTATTCCGGAGGGAATTATCTGATTATCGGAAAAGTGGATTTAAAAGCAAATATTGCTCAGGTAGATTCCAATTTTATTCCGCCTTGTACTTCTATCCAGAGCCATCCGGCATTGGTAGACTATTACAGCAGCTTTGCAAAGTCGATAGGGAATCTGCAGCAGTATGCGTTCAAAATCATTCAGAAAGCCTCTCATAAGAATCAGAATACGGCATTGGCACAGAATGTTAAATTCTTATGTACTACCATGGTGAATACGTTTGGAGATATGTATTTCCAGTTCAGAAATATCACACCATGGCAACCTCCTGTATTTTTGATCGAATCTTTTGCAAGACTGGCGCTTCATCTATATAATTCTACTCAGCTACTTGTTCCTGCCGAGCTGGAAGAGATGCTGAACTACAGCTTGGAGTGGAGTGAGATTGCGCCTCACACTTTACTGAACCAGCTTTCTATTGTAGCAGAAACCAATTATGATCACCACAACTGCGGAGAACCTTTGGTTTATATTCAGCAGATGCTGAGAAGTCTTGAGACTATTTTCGCTAAACTGAGTGAGCTTGATTACATCGGTCAGAGAAAAGAAAATATCATCGTTAATGAGCAGGAAGTTTCTACCAACACCAATCCTAAGAGAGGATGGAGTGTATTGGATTAATGCAAACTACTTTAAAATACAGATCCCGGACTTTTATCCGGGTTTTTTTATGAGTAATAACACTAAAAAGTAATACAATATAAAAGGGTATGCTCTGATGCTCTGATAACAAAAATATGAATTACTAATCATTTAAAATTTCAGCCCCGGCGAATGCCGGGGCTGAAATTTTTTTATTTTTTATTAAGAAGTTCAAGAGTATGTTCTACATGGCCTCCGCCTTTCCATTCATCATGTCCGGGAATCACCAGGCTTGCTTTTGAATATTTGGATTTCAGTTTATTGATGGTTTTTGGCCATTGTTCTACATTGGCTTCTTTGATATATCCAAGGTCTGTTGCAGATTTACTTTTTACAAGGCATCCGCCATCCAGAACATTGTATTTGGGAAACCAAACCACTACATTATCGGCAGTATGCCCTTCACCAAGAAAATCCACCACAAATTCCTCACCTCCAATGCGATAAGGCTTTCCGGTTTTAATGATCTCTGTGGAGGTAGCTTTCCCGTCTTTTTTCAGGAATTCATTGGTTTTGGCAGTGGCGTAGGTTTTGATCCCTTTATTGTTAAAAAAGCTCAGATCTCCGGCACGGTCATCATGAGAATGAGTGGCAAATACAGCAACCACGGGTAAATGGTGACGTTTTTGGATGGTATCCATCAGGCTTTGATATTGTACCTTTTCCCATGGAACGTCAAATAAGACAACTCCTTTTTGGGTAACAAGATATACGGAATTGGCAGAATATTCTTTACCTCCGAATACTCCAAAAGTTTTATAAATATGTAAGTTTTTTTTAATAGGAGGCTCAATGACAAAATCTTTTACCTGTGCATTTGCAAAAGGGCTCAACAACATGGAGACAATAAAAAACTGAATGCTTTTTTTCATAATTTTAAAGGTAATAGTTAAAGTTTAGGACTTGCAGGAGATATGAAACCTCCACAGAAGATTTTGCAAACCTAATCATTTTAAAGCAACAGATTCTTTTTAAAGCCGAATTTAACCGTTTTTTAACGCATTGAGTCAATTCGTATTCATATTTATATCAACAGATCTAAAGGCACATCAAGGCCGGATTTTACTGTATTCATCGTAACTAAGGTCCTGAAATGCTTGATGTTTTCGTTGCTGTAAAATATTCTGCGGGTCAGAATTTCGTAATCTTTCATAGAGGGAACAACAATGATCAGAACAAAATCTGACTCACCGGTTACATAATAACATTGCTGTACTTCACTAGCAGCAGTGAATAATGCCTGAGCTTCATCAATAAGGTGTATTTTATCTCTTTCCAGAAAGACTTCTACAATAAGGGTTACCGAATGACTGAGCTTTTCTGTATCAATAACAGATACATCAGCTTTAATGATTTCTGTTTCACGCATTCTTTTGATACGTCTTTGGACAGCAGCAGCTGATAAACCAATAGTGTCTCCGATATCACGTTGTGGAGTAAGATTATTTTTCTGTAGTATCTTGAGAATTGAAATGTCAAAAGGGTCCAGCTCATTCATTTTTTTAAAATTAAAAGATTGATGAAACAAAATTGCAAATAATTGCTCAAATTTCGTTAAAAACCAAGCAGTATTTGACGCAATTTTGCACTTTAAATACGATTTGAACTCATGAATATTGTAAAAGGATTTTGTTTGGCTGTTTTGGCAGCGTTATTTTGGGGGGTATCCGGAACATTTGCCCAGTTTCTCTTTCAGCAACGGGGGATTAATATTGAATGGATGATTACAATGAGACTTCTTGTTTCAGGTTTTTTTCTACTTGTTTTTGCAAAGTTTGGAGAAAAATCAGATCTTTTTGATATCTGGAAAAACAAAAAGGATGCTGTACAGCTTATTATTTTCAGTATAACAGGAATGCTTGCTGTTCAGTACACTTATTTTGCTGCGATTAAGCATTCCAATGCCGCAACTGCTACGGTTTTACAGTATGCAGGACCTGTAATTATTGCCATATATCTTGCTTTTAAAAACAAAAGAGTACCTGTTTTTCTGGAAATAATAGCCATTGTTCTGGCAGTATTGGGAACAGTCTTGCTTGTTACTCACGGAGATATTTCAAGTTTATCAATTTCCGGAGCTGCTTTGTTTTTTGGTCTGGCTTCCGCTGTATCTCTGGCTATTTATACCCTACAGCCGGTAAAACTTCTTTCAAAGTATAAATCTTCTTTGGTCATTGGATGGGGAATGTTATGTGGTGGAATTGTGTTCAGTTTTGTAAAAGCTCCATGGCAGGTAGAAGGTACTTGGGATTTACAGGCATTCGGGTACACTGCTTTTATTGTAATTTTGGGTACTTTGGTGGCTTTTTATGCTTATTTATCTGCTGTGAAGATTATTGGAGGGCAGAAAACAAGTCTTCTTGCTTCTATGGAACCTCTTTCGGCAACGGTTTTAGCCGTGTTATGGCTTAATGTTTCTTATTCTACGGTGGACTGGGTCGGGAGTCTTTTTATTATATCAACCGTTTTTTTATTGAGTATAAAGCCAAAGAAGGTCAAACCTGTAGAGGAGCATTGAAATTGATAGAAATTAATAGAATAAAAAAAACAGTGAAAATCACTGTTTTTTTATTTTTTTACCAATATCTTCTCTGTAGCTTTCTTACTGAGAATTTCTTTTTTACCGTCAATCTCTATTGTCATCGATTTATCAAAACTTTCAATCTTGGTAATCTTTACTTTGGTGTTCAGCAGAAGTTTTCTGTCATTCAGATAGCTTAAGAAGGCATCATCAGAAAGGGTAACCGAAGCAAAAACTACAGTTTCTCCGATTTCGCAGTTGCTTAGCTTCTGAAGATCCTGGGCAATGATATTTCCGTCTTTGTCAGGAATAGGTTCTCCATGGGGATCGAATTTCGGGTAATCCAGAATTTCATCCATTTTATCAAAAAAGATCTGAGAATGTACATGTTCCAGCTGTTCTGCAATTTCATGAACGTTTTCCCATCCGAAATTCATTTTTTTTACCAGAAACATTTCGGTAAGCCTGTGTTTGCGAACCACAAGAGCAGCTTCACGTTTTCCGCTTCCGGTAACGATCAGGGGCTTGTAGGTTTCATAAATGACCCATTTTTTTTCTGCAAATTTCTTCATCATATTATTAACACTCGGCATTTTTACATTTAAAAATTTACTGAGTTCATTAATCGTCACCTTTCCTTCATTGTCAACTAAATGAAACAAAGCTTTCAGGTAATTTTCTTCTGTTAGGGTTGTTTTCAAAATGTTAGATGATTTTCAATACAAATCTAACAAAATAAAACGGAAAGATTACTCTTGTTATTTTAACTTTTTTTAATTTTACTCTATGAAATTTTCATTCAAAAACGATTATTCCGAGGGATGTCACCCGAATATCCTGCAAGCACTCTTACAATATAATCTTGATCAGCAGGCCGGCTATGGCGAAGATGAGTATTCATTGAAAGCGAAAGTATTGATTAAGGAAAAGATTAACGGCAAAGATGCTGATATCTATTTCGTTTCCGGAGGAACCCAGGCGAATTTAATTGTGATTTCTGCTATTTTAAAACCTTACCAGTGTGTGATTTCTGCTTCGTCAGGGCATATTCTTAATAATGAGACCGGAGCGATTGAAGCAACAGGCCACAAAGTACTAAGCATTGAAACACAAGATGGAAAGCTGAAGCCTTCAGATATTATCCCGGTACTGGAAGAGCACAGAAATATTCCTCATCAGGTAATGCCTAAGCTGGTTTATATTTCAAATTCTACGGAATTGGGAACCATTTATCAAAAGAAAGAACTGGAAGAACTTTCTGCATTTTGTAAGAAAAATCATCTGTATCTGTTTATGGATGGGGCAAGGCTTGGGCATGCTCTTACTTCTGAGATCAGTGATCTTAGTCTTGAAAATATAGCTGCTCTGACGGATGTGTTTTACCTGGGCGGTACTAAGAACGGAGCGTTGATAGGAGAAGCGATCGTCATTAATAATCCTGTACTTCAGGAAGATTTTGCATTTAATATCAAACAGAAAGGTGCCTTACTGGCAAAAGGAAGGCTGTTGGGAATACAGTTTCTGGAACTCATGAAAGACAACCTGTATTTTGATCTGGCAAAACATGCCAACCAACAGGCGATGAAGATCAAAAAAGCAATGCAGGAAAAAGGTGTGAAATTTCTTTCAGATACGTATACGAACCAGATTTTTCCCATTCTGCATCATGACCTGATCCAGGTTTTATCCGAAGATTTTGAATTTTATGTCTGGAAAAAAGTGGATGAAGAGTTTTCTGCCATTCGTCTTATTACTTCCTGGAGTACAAGTGATGAAGCTGTAAACCGTTTTATTGAAATTATTCAGACAGAACTCTAGTTGGTTTTAAATTGTATAGGCGTATTACTGATCTAAGAAGACTGCAAGATCTATACGTGGTTTAAATTATAAATTTATACAAACAGAAAGTTAGCGATCCATAAAAAATGCTGTTCCTTACATCCGGGAGCAGCATTTTTTATTGTATATTTTGAAGTATTTTTATTTTACAGCTTTGGCTACAGCCTTACAGTCGGCAGCAATCAGTTGTTGTCCGTCTTTATAGCTGATCTTTTTTTCGTCAGCATATTTAGACTGCCCGTCTTCTTCTTTATGATCTCCAATTCCTTCCGTTAAAGTATTGTCTTGTTGAAGGAAGTAAATATCTCTCTTGCTTTTCTTGCCTTCAGAGGTAAATTCGTAAGTCAGCTTCAGGGTATCTCCGGATTTAAAACCTGTTACATCTCCTTTAGAACTGTCTTTTTCGCTGTTTTTATAAGATAATTTTCCGGTAATTGTTCCCAGATTGTCATCTATAGAAGCGAAAACACTGTCTTTTCCGGTTGCACCCACATAGCAATATGATTTTGGTCCCAGGGTGTCTACTACAGGTTCAGTAACTGCGATGGTGTCAGCTTCAACTTTTGGGGTCACAGTTTCCGTTTTCTTATTACAGTTCATTAAGAACGCTGAAACAGCACTCAGTAAGATTAATTTTTTCATATCCTTAATTATAATCAAATTTCTATTTGCTAAATTAATAATAGTATTTGTATATAAAAAATACTTTTCTTGTTTGGGGTAGTAATGAGCTTACATTGTTGAAGTTCTATGATAATTTTATTGCGGATTTTTAAAAAGAAAGCAGATATTAGTATCCGAACCAATAACATCTGAAAGTCATCTTTCTTTTGAAGAAGATAAACAGTAATCGTAAACCACTATTAAGAATTAACTCTATCAGATTGAATATCTGCAAACTGTATAGTGGCAATACTCAATCAATGATGAAAAAAGCTTTGGTAATGTCAGATAATGTTATTAGATTTATAATGAATTCTGAATGACCATATTATTACACCTCACTAAATTTATTAATCATGAAAAAGCAAATTTTTATCGTTGCACTGTCTCTGGCAGCAACCGCCTTAGGAACCCACCGGGTTATGGCACAAAATTCAGAGCAGGTGAGTACATCAGTAAATATTATTTTATCGGACGTTATTGCAATGGACATTGGCTCTGTTGCTTCAGAAGGTACTGTAGATTTTAATTATGGGAGCACAAAAGACTATAATTCTTCAAAAAATGTAACCGTTCCCAATAGTTTAGTCATTATTTCCTCTAAAAATTTTGATGTAAAAGTAAAATCTGAGGGGACACACTTTGTAAGCGGCGCAAACATAATTCCCGTAGATATATTACAGGTAAAAGCAATACCGGGCGGAAGTTTGGTGGGAACCCTGAATGAGGTTACTTTATCTACGGCTGATCAGGTGCTGGTGAGTAATGCGAGTTTAGGGACCAAACAGTCTTTAAATATTGCCTATTCCATTTCGGCGGAAAATGCATCCAAGGTCCTTCTGGGAAAACCACAGGGAACTTACACCCAAAAAATAACTTATACTGCCACTGCATTGTAAGTAAATACTAATTTTTAAATAGAAAAAGCCCTCAGTACTGTCAAAGTATTGAGGGCTTTTTCTATTTAAACTCAATGAGTAAGCCTGTAGTGATTTTACTACACGAACTTCCTTTTTCCACTACAGAGAAACTTTTAGCACCACTATAAATTTGCAGTATACAAAAGACAACAATTAAGTAAAAAATAACAATTAAATAATACTGCCATGACAAAACAAATCGTAATCACAGCCTTAACTTTTGGAGCCATCATATTTGGAACTAACAATGTTCAAGCTCAAAATACAACAGCAACTACAACCGTAAATATTACCCTGAACGATGTGATCTCTATCGATGCAGGAAGTACTGCCATTGGTAATACGGTAGATTTTAACTATGTTACTGCAGCAGACTACAACTCTGATCAGACCATTACTAAAGCCAACTCTTTGAAAGTTACTTCCACAAAGAACTTTAATGTTAAAGTAAAAGCAGGAGGTACTAATTTCATGAATGGAACGAACTTAATCCCTGTCAATGTTTTGACTATCAAAGCAGCTACAGCTGCCGGAACAATGGGTGGAACAAAAAATACTGTAGTTTTATCTGCAACAGATCAGAATTTAGTTACCAATGCTCCTCTAGGAAGTGCGTTAACACTGAATCTGGATTACACTATTCCGGCAGCGAAATCATCTTCTTCTGATATTTTAGGTAAACCAGCGGGAACTTATACGCAAACAGTAACGTATACCGCAACTGCTTTATAAATTAATTTTTCATATTAATATTTTGTGATTTGGTGTTTCGAAGGCTTCCTACGGGAGGCCTTTGATTTTGTATGTATTGTACGGATATAGATAAAATTCAAAATCCGGTAATTTTATATTACGACAGCTTTATAATAGAAATAACAGCAATTAATATACGAGACTGTCCAAAAAGTTTGGCAGCCTCTTGTTGTTATAAAGAAATAGAATTTAGGAGAGTTTGAGGGGCATATAAATGTCTTGAATCAACCTTAGATCTGACACTTTATATAAAAAAACAATTCTTGTTCGATAAAATTTGAATAGAATTAACAGGTCGCTCCTCCGGAGCTTTATTTTATGGGGATTTCATTTTTCTACTAACAGTAGATCCCGATGGGATCAAAGTTAGCTCCAATGGGAGCTGACTGTTAATAGAACGTATTTGTTTTAAAATTAGAGCTCCGGAGGAGCGACCTGTTAATTCATAGCGTAAATATTAATATTTTCAATGTAATTATACTTTTTATCGGACAGTAATGGGTTGCATAAAAAAAACTGTCCTTTTTGAACAGCCTTTTTTCTATTTAAGTCAAAATGATAAACCGTGTAGTGATTTTACTACACGAACTTCCTTTTTCCACTACAAGGAAACTTTTAGCACCACTATAAATTTGCAGTATACAAAAGATAACAATTAAGTAAAAAAATAACAATAAAATATTACCATCATGAAAAAGCAAATCGTAATCACAGCCTTAACTTTTGGAGCCATCATATTTGGAACTAACAATGTTCAAGCTCAAAATACAACAGCAACTACAACCGTAAATATTACCCTGAACGATGTGATCTCTATCGATGCAGGAAGTACTGCCATTGGTAATACGGTAGATTTTAACTATGTTACTGCAGCAGACTACAACTCTGATCAGACCATTACTAAAGCCAACTCTTTAAAGGTTACTTCCACAAAGAACTTTAATGTTAAAGTAAAAGCAGGAGGTGCTAATTTCATGAATGGAACGAACTTAATCCCTGTCAATGTTTTGACCATTAAAGCCGCTACAGCTGCCGGAACAATGGGTGGGACAAAAAATACTGTAGTTTTATCGGCAACGGATCAGAATTTAGTTACCAATGCTCCTCTAGGAAGTGCCTTAACACTGAATCTGGACTACACAATTCCGGCAGCGAAATCATCATCTTCTGATATTTTAGGTAAACCAGCCGGAACTTATACGCAAACAGTAACGTATACTGCGACTGCTTTATAATAAAAAACACATCAATTTTATAATAAAAAAAACACATCAATATATATGCCCTCAGTACCTGAAAAGTATTGAGGGTTTTTCTATTTATCATATAAATAAACCATGTAGTGATTTTACTACATGCACTTCCTTTTTCCATTACAAAGAAACTTTTATCGCCGCTGTAGATTTGTAGTGTTCAAAAGAGAACAGTTAAACAGGAATAACAATTAAAAAATACTGCCATGACAAAACAAATCGCAATCACAGCCTTAACTTTTGGAGCGATCATATTAGGAACCAATAATGTTCAAGCTCAAAATACTACAGCTACCACAGCTGTAAATATTACCCTGAACGATGTAATCTCTATCGACGCAGGAAGTACTGCCATTGGTGGAACAGTTGCCTTTAACTATGTTACAGCAGCAGACTATAACTCGGATCAGACCATTACTAAAGCCAACTCTTTGAAAGTTACTTCCACGAAGAACTTTAATGTTAAAGTAAAAGCAGGAGGTCCAAATTTCGTCAATGGTTTAAATTCAATTCCTGTAGAGGTTTTGACCATTAAAGCCGCTACAGCTGCCGGAACAATGGGCGGAACAAAAAACGATGTGGTTTTATCTGCAGGAGAAAAAACCTTAGTTGCAAATGCGCCACTAGGAAGTGCCTTAACACTGAATCTGGACTACATCATTCCAGCAGCAAAATCATCATCTTCTGATATTTTAGGGAAGCCGGCCGGAACTTATACGCAAGCAGTAACTTATACCGCAACTGCATTGTAATAAAATTTTTAGTTTGTAAAGGCTTATTTTGCTACGTTTTCAGTAGTTTTGAATCTTTTATTATTAAACTATTTACACCATGCACAAGTTTATTCACCTTTTCATTTTCTTTATTCTTACAGGATCTTCTTCACTTTTGGCACAAAGTATCTCTATGTCGCCTACACGCTTGTTTTTCACAGGTAATCCAGGAGAAAAAGTAACAAAGACAGTCACGCTTCAAAACAGCTCAGACAAGGATTATGTTTTTAATCTTAATTATAAAGATTGGGTTAGAGAAGAAGACGGAAATAAGGTTTATCTTGAAGCAGGCAGTTCAAAGACTTCCAATGCCTCCTGGGTGTCTACCTTAGAAAACACTGTAACAGTTCCTGCGAAAAGTACAAAGGAGATTGTAGTAACCATGCAGATTCCGGCAAACGCATCACCGTCTGCCGTTACGAACAGCATGCTGTTTTTTACTCAACTTCCTCAGCAGGCAGATAAGGCACGTATTCAGAATGGTATTGGTATTATCACTTTATTTGAGGTGGGACTTCACATCTTTTACACTCCACCGGGAAACCATGTGAAAAGTTTGGATATTACCAATATTTCAGAAGTGAACAATGAAAATGCAGCGAATAGAAAAGTTGCAGTAAGCATCCATAATGATGGAAACACCATTAATGATGCCACCGTTGAGTTTGAACTTACCAATACAGATACTGGTAAAGAAATAAAATTACCCGCAATTTCCATCTCCATGTTTCCGGATACCAATCAGGTTGTTCAGTTTTCTTTACCAGAGAACATTTCAGGGAATTTCCTTGGTGTGGTTATCGTCAAGATGGCAGAATCCAATGATTTACGTGTAGGAGAAAAAAACTTTAAATTTTAAAATTAAGCTTTGAAACCACAGAATGGAATATCAGTATCAGTATTAAGAAGAACAATCTTATTTTTTGTATTTGTTCTTCTGCACTTTTCGTGGGCCTCTGCACAGGAAAAGAAGGATATACAAATCCATTTTGAAAGTGACAGTGTAACTGTTGAGAAGGGTTCTACTTTTACTAATTTCCTGGTCATTGAGAATAAAAGTTCTGAAGAGATGACGATTCAGAATATCATCCCTCAGGAACAATATCCGGGATTGCTTTTCTATCCCAAAAATGACTTTACCTTAGGCGCGGGTCAGTCTAAAAATCTTCCTGTGAAACTGATCGCTAACGTGGATTTTATGAAACTGAGATCCAATAAGATCCAATTCCAGGTTTCGTACGCCACTCCAACGGTTACCAGAACTGAAAGCGCCTCGTTCTTCGTCGCTAAAGGCGAGAACAAAAACATCGCAATTTATACAGCTACCTACGAAAATTTCATTAACCCAGCTTTGCCCCAATCCTCAATTCTGCTGACGGTAGAAAACCAGGGTTATAGTAAACGTACCGTTAAGATTGATTTGCAGTCAATTCCTGATGGTCTGGAAATTTTGCCCAAACAGCAAACCTTATCTCTGGAAGGTTTAGAAAAACAAACCGTTGAGATCAAAATTGCAGTCAGAAAACAGAATACGCTTTATCCGGAATTTAATATTAATGCAATCGTCACAGATCTGCTTGATAATAAAATTGTGGGAAGCAACACACTCTACCTGGTTATTTTATCGCACAACAGACAAATTGCCCGTGGAAACGAAGGGGTGAGCGGAAGTAACTTTGCGGAGATGAGCTATAATGAAAACAGTTCAGGTTTCAATTTTCTTCAATTGAGGGGAAACACAGCATTCCGGGTGACTGAGAATTTAAAATCACGCTTCAATATCGGTGCAGATTACTATTTTGAAGACGGCCTTTATAACGTGTATGATACCTGGCTGGAACTGGAGAGAAAAAATACGGTTTTACGCTTGGGAAATGTTAACAGCAGTGATTACGATTACCCGGTTTTCGGAAGAGGTGGGAAAATTTCTACCAGATTTGGTAACAATAATCAGGTTGAAGTTCTTGCACTGGAAAATAATTATAATCTGTACGGTACTTATTTCAAGCAAACAGAAGGATCTACCATGGTGGGTGCAAAATATACCTTTGGAAATGCTAAATCTTTCAACGGGAAAGTATCTTATCTATTCGACCATGATCCACGCTTTAACGTAGATACACAGGTAGCGAATGCGGTAACATCATTGTTCATTAACGAAAAACACATCATCCGTACGGAGGTGGGTGTGAGCAACGAAAAAGGCCTTTCGAATAAAGACGAAAACACAGGAGCTTCAATGGGAGCCAATTACGAGGGGAAAATAGGAAAATGGGATATACAATCTTTCAATTCCTTTGCCACCAAAAGTTATGCAGGGATCAAAAGAGGATCTTTTTTCTCAAATCAACGGATCGGGCACCAATTTTCTGCTGCTCAGCGAGCTTTTATACAATATCAGAATTCGCAGATAGAACCAGAGTTCCTGAGTTATCAGAGTGAACCCATCCAACCTGGGAATACCTCTAATTTGCGTTATTATTTTAACAGTACGGAGGCTTTGGGACTAGGATATCAGTTTTCTTTAAAGAAATGGAATTTCCTACTTTATCCAAAGGTTGAAAAACAAAAAACAGCTAATTTTTACTCATCGCAGGAGCTTTTTTCTTACCGGTTGGAAGCCAACATCAGTACTACATTGGGTGCCCACGGATTGAACCTGACGGCTGAATATTCTTATTCAAAAGAGAATGATAATCCGGAATGGTTCAACAGTTTGAAAACGACTTTATCTTACAGATATAAGTCATTTTCTCTCAATGGAACAGCCCAATGGAATGCAATCAGTGTCTTTGATTTAAATTCTTATTATGATGGAAACCGTAATTTCGCCAATTATAATGTGTATGCCTCCTATAATTTCCAGATGTTTAATCATAATCTGACCGGATCTTTTTCAGCCGGAACCTTCTATTCGGAACTTTATAAAAATTTAAACAGCAATATCACCGGTAATCTGGAATATAAGATTTCGCCTTCCTGGTCCACCACAGGGTATTTTAATCTTTCCGGTTATAAATCTACGGCTGAATATGCAACCAGTGGAAGTTATTACCAGTTCAGAGTGGGGATTAAAAAATATTTTACCACAGCAACAGCTCTCGGAAATCATAAAGTGGCTTTCCAGTTCTTTGAGGATAAAAATTTTAATGGCCTTCTGGAATCCGGCGAATCGGTACTTGCTAATGAAATTGTAAAACTGGACAATTATGTAGCGATAACAGATAAGAATGGAAAAGTAGTTTTTCAGAATGTGCCTGAAGGTACTTATACACTGAAAATGAACGAAAGTGCAGGCGCCCGATTGATGATGGATCCTGCCATTATGGTGCATGCCAATATTAACCGTAAAGTAGGCTTGGTAAAAAACATCAGGGTAAGTGGAAAATTAACAGAGATCAGACAAGCCTACGATGTTTTGGAAACGGATGTAACCGGAATAGTGGTGTATGCAAAAAGTGAAGATGGCAGCATCTATACTGCCGTGGTAAATCAAAAAAATGAGTTTGAATTTTTCCTGAAAGATGGTAAGTATAAGATCTATATTGAAAATGACAAATACAGCTATACACAACCTACCCAAACTATTCAGGTGACAAAAGAAGGGTACTCAAAAACCCTAGTTTTTGAATATAAGAAGAAAGACACCACTATTAAGGTGAAAAAGTTTTAAATTTAAAAGTATGAAAAAGATGAGGTCTTTTCTAATAGGAGTTTTTACCGTGTTGTGCGGTTCTGCAGCTACGAAAGCTCAGGATGTTTACCTGTCGGTTCCTGAAAGTAATATTTTTAACAGGAGCGAATTTACTTCAGTACCTACAAGAGTAATGACGAACGCCAACAGAACCAACTGGGATTATGCCTTTTTGGGATTACTCCCGACAGCTCCTACATTTACCTCTGTTTCGGGGCCTAATTTTACTCATTCTTCTTCTTCACTCACTTTACCCGGCACCACGCTTTTGTGGCAGTTGGAAAGTATGGGTGGACAGATGCCATCTACCGGACTTTCAGGTTATTTACCAGGTTTCCAGTCGTTCAGTACAAGCGCTGTAAAATGGTTTGAACCGCCATCCATCAGTCTGGGAGGAGGATTCAACCGGGGAAATATCAATTTTATATTTAAAATTCCTGCTTCACAATTTAGTGCCAATGCCTTTCGGGCTGGCAATTACTCCATGGATATAACTCAGAATTATAATGACTTCACACCCCGTAATTTTAAAACAATTTTGGTCATTCCTTCAGCTATAAAATGGGTAGCAAACTCTTTAACAAAATACATAGAAATATCTTCTTTAAATGACTACCGCAGTACAAGCACGAGGGTGTGGGATTTGGGGAGTACAGAAATCGCAAATACGGTTGATTTTAATTTTTGGGCCAAAGCTGCCACAAATGTTCAGTTTACGTCATCTAAAGGCGTTCCGGGAACCAGAAATATAGCAAGCATTAAATTGGGTAGTAACGGATCTTCACTCACAACCAAAGCCTTATCTTCCGATTTTCAAAATTTTTCTCCTGCTAATTTCAGTGTTGTAGCAGGAAACAGAAACAACTTCATTCCACAACTTTATGTGTCTGCGGAAGATTTTAAAAACTTCTTTTTTGAAGCCGGAACGTATACGTTTGACTTGAACTTCAATGCCAGCAGTACAGATAACTCAATTAGCAGTTTGCAAAATACGGCTGTTCAGTTAAAGGTGCTTCCTCTTTCGGAGATCACCATCCCCAGTTCCGGACGCAACGTCAACTTCAATTTTAATACCGCTGCCCATTACACCGACGGTCAGTCACAAATGATTCCCAACCAAATCATGTTGTCCAATAATGAAAATTTTGAGCTCTATGTAAAATCGGACGAAAATTATTTCAAGAAAGGCGGTTTACAGACCAATATCAATTCAAATATTTTACAAATTGGCATAGATGGGAGTTCTGTGAATGTTCCCTTATCCAAAACTCCTCAAAAACTCCTCTTTAACGGAGCACCGGTTTTGGACCGTGGATTGAACGTAAGATACACTATATCACCTGCGGGTGCCCAAAGTTTGGTAGGGAAGGAAAATACCACTTACTCTGTCAATGTTTATTATAGCTTTACAGCCATTTAACGATGCTTTCTGAAATAGCCTAGCTTTCGTTGTATGGCTGGCTTTGTCATATCAATGGATCAAAACCACAGAACTGTCTGAAGTATTTCTATATACAAACATTTTCTTCGTTGATGAGTTTTGCTCTATCTATACTTCAATATTTTCAGTACCTGTGAAGTATTTTGGTCGTTTATTTATCAGATATTGTTGCATTACCTTGTTATTTTATTCTGTATCATCCAGCTGTTTGCAATCATCTTTTTACCCATTTTCCGTAATGCAAGTAACAGTTTGCCAGTATGGAATCTTGTCGGAATATTATGCCGAACAAAACTATTTTTAGTTAAAGAAAATAGGTGATTTATTATTTTAGGTAAATCCTATTTGGTTTTTCTTTTTACTAATATGATATTTTTTATAACTTGCCGGCTCCTGGAAGAAAGCTCTGAAATAGATGTTTTTAGTTGCATTTAAGCAATATAACCTTTCTGCCTTCTTTCAAAAAAATAATTCAAACAGCTTCTCAAACCGTGATACTTAATTTATGAATGATTTTATCAACGAACTCCAATTAAAAATTGAAAGACTGGAAAACGAAATCAATTTCAAGAACGGATTGATCTCGATTTTGTCCCATGACTCAAAAGAATTTTTTGGAACCTTTCTGTGGCTTACAGAAGAGCTGGAGCGAAAGACTATAAGTGAGGACGATTTTTTTAAGTTGTTGCCACAGGTAAAACGGGATGCTCAGAAGAATCTGCAAACTATTCAGGACAGCATTGCCTGGCTAAAAACACAATACGGGGAATTTAAGATTAAACCCGTTAAAATCATGGTGATGGATCTTTTTCACTATTTGGAAGAAAAATATGCTGCTCAATTAAAAGAAAAAAACATTAAGTTTTATTTTAAAGGAGATCACAATGCATTTCTTACTGGCGATCGCCTATTGCTCGAATATGTTTTAGACAAAATTTTCAATAACGCCGTAAAATACTCATTTCCGGGGCAAGATGTTTACTTACAGGAAATTACAGAAGATGATGAGGTTGTACTTTCTATAATTGATTCCGGAACAGGAATCAATGAAAAGTATTTACCTGGGATCTACACTTATGGTAATCCCATATTCCTGGGAACTGCGGGCGAGAAAGGAGCGGGATTAAGTTTGAAAATTGTAAAAAATTTTATATCCTTGCTTAATGGAAACATTCAAATCATTTCCACTGAAAATAAAGGCACCACGGTTTCCCTTTTTTTACGTAAATTTATAGTATGATGGGTTTAAAAGTAAACATTCACATTGTTGTAGCAGACGATCATGGTATCGTCCGGATGGGGTTGATACAAACAATTAAACGACTCAGACCAGATGCCGTCATTTCAGAGGTAGAGGATTATAAATCGCTGTACAAATTAATTCAGAAAGAAGAATTTGATCTGGCCATTATGGACGTTAATATGCCTAATGGTACGGTGCAGGAAGCAATAGATTACATAAAAATTCACCAACCGGCATTAAAAATTTTAATATTTTCTTCACAGGATGAAGAGCTGTATGGGATGCGTTATCTGAAAATGGGTGCTGGTGGCTATCTCAGCAAGCTAAGTTCCACTGAAGTCATTGAGGCTGCTTTAACGGCAATGCTTAGTAAGGGCCGATATATAAGTGAGAATATAAAAGAAGCAATTCTTTTAGAATCATTAAATGGTACGGCCAAAAGTTCTCCCTTTGAAGCGTTATCAGACCGCGAACTGCAAATTGCCAATAAGCTTGCGGAAGGTCTTCCCCTCAAAGAAATTTCTAATCAGCTGAATCTCCATTCATCAACGATCAGTACTTACAAAATCAGGTTGTTTGAGAAGCTGAAAATAAAATCCATACCCGAATTGGTAGAGATCCTCAGGCTGTATAACCAGTAAATATTTTAGCATAAAAATTTGATGGTGGTTTAATGAAAACTATTCAACGCTGATTTTCTGTCTTTCAAAATCTCTTACTAAAGATTTTACTCTAAGGACATTCGCTATATCTCCAGCTTTGTTGGCGATGAGGTGGTCACTGCATAAATGAACCTTCTGGGTCACTTAAGGAGATATAACTGTTGTATATAGATTAGAAATTTTATGATGATTCTGGTCAACTTTCCTTCATAATACCGATTTCTTCTTTAAAAATATATAATTTGCTTTAATTCATTTGAAATATTTATCTATATGTGTTTATTGTCAAATTTACTGTAATGAAATGTAAATAATTTCGTATTTTGGTTTACTTATTAATAATAATTCCAAGGGCTTAAAAATATTTAAAATATAAACTTTAATGCCTTGATTATCATTTTTTAATAATCAAAAAAGAAAAGTCTCTAATTGTTGATATAATATATGAAGAAGTATCCAATTCCCGCAAATGAAGAAGGAAGAATGAAAAAACTGGAGTATTTTGATCTTTTAAAACTTGAAAAAGATCCCCAGTTAGACATCTTTGCAGAAACAGCATGCCTGGTGACAGACTGTCCTGCAGCGCTTATTGCCATGATGGAAAGCGAAACCCAGACTATTCAGAGCTGCGTGGGAATGGCATTGGATTTTGTAGACAGGAAAAATACGGTATGCCAATATTCAATTGCAAGTGGAGAAATTCTGATCATCAATGATACATTATTGGATGAAAGATCATCAGAAAACCCGCTTATTCTGGCAGGAGGAATCCGGTTTTATGCAGGAGTTCCTTTGATTGATGATGAAGGATTTGTATTGGGAACCATCTGCGTTATCGATTATAAACCTAAAACACTCACAGACGATCAGATCTCGACCCTGAAAAAAATTGGAGAGGCCATCACAAAAGTGCTTACGGGAAAAAGGAAAAATATTCAGGCTGAGTATTTTCAACAGACTTTTACCATTTCCAATAACCTGATCTGCGTTCTGGACAAAGATTTCTTACTGAAAGAGATTAATCCGGCCTTTGAAAATACTTTTCAAAGGGACAAAGATCAGATCATCAATCAGAATTTTCTTGATCTGATAGGAAATCATAATTCTCAACTCCAGTTGCTTTCCAAAAATCTTCCCGATACAGATGAAGAAGTAACTTTTACGACTTCAACAAAAATAGGTGATACTCAGACAATAATTATTGAATGGTATTTAAAGCTCAATCAAAATCATTCTGAGATTTTTTGTTTTGGAATCAATATCACCCAACGCATCGAAGAAAAGCTTAAACTGGAAAGCTCTGAGCGCCGCTTCAGAAGCTTCTTCGAAAATGCCATAGGCTTGATGAGCATGCATGACATGGAAGGAAATATCATTGCGGTCAACGAAAAAGGGAGAGAAACACTTCAATATTCTGCTGACGAGGTAGAACGGTTGAATTTAAAAGACCTTGTTCCTAAAAAAAACTGGGCTCTTCTTGAACAATACCTCGAAAGAATCAACAAAAACCAGGAAGATTTCGGAACCATGATCCTGAAAGCAAAAGGAGGTGAAGAAATGATCTGGATGTACCACAATCTTGTGGAAATTAATAAAGAAGGAAACCCATATGTGGTGAGTACCGCACTCAATGTTACTGAAAGAGTAAGTCTGGAAAAAGATCTTGTTTATACCAAAAAGATGCTGGAACAGACAAGTGCCGTTGCCCAGGTGGGAGGATGGGAGGTCAATCTGAAAAACAACACGGTTTTTTGGTCACAGTCTACCCGGGAAATTCATAAAATAGATAAAAATTTCCAGCCTGATTTTGAAAATGCGCTGGGTTTTTATAGTGAAAAAAGCCGTGAAAAGCTGGAATCCTTATTCGAAAAGGCTGTAAAAGAAGGCGTTCCTTACGATGAAGAATTACAGCTTATACAAAATGACGGTGTGATGATCTGGGTAAGGGTAAAAGGGATACCGGAATTTGAAGATGGAGTATGTACCAGAGTCTACGGAATCATTCAGAATATTGATACCTTCAAAAATATCTACCTTGAACTGGCCAGAAAAGAAGCCATGCTGCAGTCTTTTGTAAAATATGTGCCTTCTACTGTAGCCATGTTTGACAAAGATCTTAATTACCTTTCTGTAAGCAGAAGCTGGAAAGATGAATTCCAGATGAATGATATCAGACTTATTGGTGAAAATATGTTTAAGATTTCCCCTGATGTACCAGATGAAAGAATAAAAATATATCGGGATGCATTGTCAGGAAAGGCTTACAAAAATGAAGACATGGCCATTGAAGTTCCAGGTAAAGGGATCATTCAGCATTATAATATAGAAGTTACTCCATGGTATCTTTCCAGTAATGTCATAGGCGGAATTATTGTTTCTGCCCAGAATATTACAGCCTCTGTGAAAATCAATAAAGAACTAAAAAATGCCAAGAAAATGGCAGATATTGCGAGCAAAGCAAAGTCTGAATTCTTAGCCAATATGAGCCATGAAATCCGGACTCCGCTGAATGGTGTTATCGGTTTCTCTGACCTTCTTTTAAAAACTCCATTGAATGATATACAGACTCAGTATCTCAATTATATCAATGAATCAGGAGAAAATTTATTGAATATTATCAATGATATCCTTGATTTTTCCAAGGTAGAATCCGGAAAAATGGACCTTATTATTGAGAAGTCTAATATTTATGACATGGTAAGCCAGGTGATCAATGTAATCCTTTACCAGTCGCAGAAAAAAAATATTGAATTACTTCTGAATATTGAACAGGGACTCCCGGAAACCATCTGGCTGGATGAATCAAGGCTGAAACAGATTTTGATCAACCTCCTTGGAAATGCCGTGAAATTTACAAAACAGGGAGAAATAGAACTTAAAGTAGAAAAACTGAATCTGGACAGCAAGAATATCAAATTGAGATTTTCCGTAAGAGATACCGGAATTGGTATTCCTAAAGAAAAACAACAGCATATTTTCAATGCATTTACCCAGGAAAACAGTTCTATCAGCAAAAAATATGGTGGAACAGGTCTGGGATTAACCATTTCCAATAATATTCTGAAATATATGGGAAGCAGCCTGTCATTGGTGAGTGAACTTCAAAAAGGGTCTGTTTTCTATTTTGACTTAGAGGTTCCTTATGAGCTGTCTGACCGTCATGAAAACGAAGACCTGAAAATAAATAAGGTGCTTATTGTAGATGATAATGAAGCCAACAGGATTATTATTCAGCACATGCTTGCCTATAAAAATATAGATTCAAAGCTTGCGGCCAATGGAATGGAAGCTCTTCAGATACTTCTTGCCGGAGAACGTTTTGATGTCATTCTGATGGATTACCATATGCCTGTTATTTCCGGGCTGGAAACGATAGAAAAAATCAAGGAGCTGTTCAACAAACAAAATGAATCTTCTCCTCTGATTATTCTTCACACATCTTCCGAGGAACACGATGTTATTAATTCTTTCCGTCAGGAAAACAATTCGTTCTTCCTGCTGAAACCGATCAAGTCTGAAGAACTCTATAAAACATTGAGAAGAGCTGTAAAAAATACTGAAAAGGAGATAGCCACTATCTCACAGCCTGAAACAGAAACCTCCATACTGATGCAGGCACCGAAGGTTTTACTTGTAGATGACAACCCGGTCAATATGGTTCTTAACCATAAAATAATGCGTTCACTGGTGCCGGATGCAGAGCTTACAGAAGCTACAGATGGACTTCAGGCCGTTTTGCAGTGTAAAGAAAAAACATTTAATATCATTTTGATGGATGTTCAGATGCCGGTAATGGATGGTATTGAAGCAACCAGACAAATCCGCTTACTCCCGGAATATTCAAATGTCCCGATTATTGGGGTAACGGCAGGTAATGTACTGGGAGAAAAAGAAAAGTGCCTGGATTCCGGGATGAACGACTTCCTGCCTAAACCTTTAAGACAGGCAGATTTGTTAGAAATGCTTAAAAAGTATATCATTAAAGAAAATAATAACCCTGCTAAAGATTCTTCCCATCAGGAAAATTACCTTGATATAAATATCCTGAACGAACAGATAGGGGATGATGATGAGGACTTCAGAAAAATATTCCTAAATCTTGTCGTAGATCAACTTACTCAGGATGAGGAGAATATCAAAAAAAGCACCGTAGAAAAAGACAGTGCCAATCTGAAACTGATTCTTCACAAACTTAAAGGAACAGCTGGAACAGCAGGACTGGTAAAGCTTACAGAACTTACTGCCAGCTGGGAAAACAAAGCAGATCCTGACATGGATTTTATTTCCATGCAAAAAGAAATTATCTGCGAGATAACAACAGGATTACAATTAATTAAAAATCTAATACAATAAAAAACTAAAATTATACTGATTCTATTGTTTTTTAACCACAATCTAAACACTTAAGTTATGTAAGTGACAACCTTTGTGCAAAGAAGTATTCCTAACGCTTGAAAACCTCTGATTTTCTTATTGTAGATGACTCTTGTTGTACTTTTTGTCATTACTTTAGGAATCTGGATCCGATATTAAAATAGAGTTTAACCACAAAAGGCACAAAAGTTTTTAAGCACATGAATTAATTAAAGTGATCAATTTTGCGTATAGAAGTACACTTAAGTTGAAAAATCTTTGATTTTTCATCCTCACTCTAGTACCCTCAAACCCTCATACTCTAAAGCTCTCAGACTCTCAAACTCCCCCTAAATCCTCTCGCTGCATAATAAGAATCTGCACCATTATGATAATAGAAAACCGTATTGTAGCGTCTGTCACAGAAAACAGCGCCACCATGCTCTCTGATTGAAGAGGGTGTCTGTACCCAGCTGGATGTTTTCTGATCAAATTTTCCAAGTTCCTGGAGCTTGCGGTATTGTTCTTCCGTTAAAATTTCAATACCCATTTCTGAAGCTTTATCAATAGCATTGCTTTCCGGCTTGTTGGCTTTTCTGGATTCCCAGGCAGGGTAGTCGTAGCAAAGGCTTCTGCGTTTCGGGCTTTCTGGCGAGCAGTCGAAAAAGAGGTATTCATCTGTTTTTTGGTTATAATCTACCACATCAGGTTCACCTTCTGTTTCTTCCATTTCGTTTAAAGACCATAGCTTTTCGGGGTTGGCTTCCAGTTTGGCCTGTATTTTCTCCCATTTCAGGCCTTTATGGCGGTTCATGTTTTTTTCAAAACGGGTTTGCAGTACTTTTAAAAGATTTTCGCTTTGTTCAGATGTTAAGGATTTTTTTTTCATATTAAATTTTGTTTTACTGTTTGTTATTTTGAATGAGATGGTTTCTGTTGTTTACATCGCAAGGGCACAAGAGGTCTTAGAGGTTGAGAATATTTTTAAGGCGCAAAGATTTTATCTTCGATAAAATTACTTTAAACAACTTTCCTATCAAAAATTATTAGTTAATAATAGTGAGTTTTCTGTTGGAAGGTCTGAAATACCATGAAATGATAACCAAAACCAGTAATAAGACCGCAGGAAAGGTTCTTCCGGCAGAATCACCAACAATAAGATGTGAAATAACAGCCCCGGACATCACGAAGAAAAATCCTGCATAGGCCCATTCTTTTAAGAGTAATCGTTTCGGGATGAGAATGGCGATAACGCCCAGCAGTTTCCATACTCCAATGATGGTCATAAGATAAGCAGGATAGCCAAGATTGGTGAAATTGGCAAGCTCATCTTTATTTTTCATAAGCTGAACAATGGCTGTAGATACCATGCCTAGTGCCATCCAAAGGGTAAATATCCAATAGATGATCTTTGTTCTTTTTTCTGATCGGTTTGAGGTTTCCATATAGATTACGTTTTGTGATTAGTCGTTAAGGCCTTTTCCTTCGAGGATTTGAGGGATGCATTTTTCAATTCTTGCTTCCCGGGTTTTGGATTGTTTGGCGGAGGAAAAGTAGAGTAGGTAGGCCCTTTGCCGGCCCGGTGTCAGGGATTCAAAAGCTACTTTTAATAAAGTATTCTGATCCAGCTTGTCTTGAAATTCATCAACCATTTCGAAGTCTTTGGTTTTCTTCATTTCAACTTTTGCTCCTGATTCTTCAATTTCTACGGCTTCAAACATATAAGTCCGGAGTTCCTTTTCAAGATCATTGATCTGGTGAAGGTCTGTAAAACGGATCTGTCTTGCTGCCTGCACATTTTCAGACTGCTGAATTAAAATCTGGTCCGGATCTTTCATTAAAGCACCTTTAAAAAAGAGTAGGGCACAATATTCTTTAAAACCATGAATCAGGAAAATATTTTTCCCTTCATAAGTATAACAGGGGCAGCCCCATTTTAAATCTTCTACCAGTTCGGTACTTAGGGCAATGGTTCTTAATTTTTCAAATTCTTCTTTCCATTGGGTGGCTTTATCGAAGAAAAAATCAACTTTTGTATTCATGTGTTTTGTGTTTGAGGGTTTTACCTACAACCTATTATCTACAATCTGCTACCTGTTACCTAATATCTCCTGTAAACGATTATGCGCCATATTAATTCCCTGTGCGAAAGGCATTTTCAGGTGCTGGTCTCTGAAATCTACGGATTTGTAAATGGTCTGGATCGTGATTTTGCTGGTGGTATCCGTTAGTTTTTCAAATTCTAAAAACTCAATCTGAACCGGAAAAGGGGTATTTTCCATCTGAAAAGTTCTTATAATTTTCTCATTCTGAACAATATCGTGAATGGTTCCATTGGCACTGAACATCACTTCTCCCTGAGGATTTGAGGTTTCGAAACGGTAACTTCCGTGGGGTTGGTTTTCAAACTTGGTGACTTTGGTTCCCATCCATTGTTCGAAAAGTTCAGCTTCTGTATACGCTTTGAAAAGCAGTTCTACCGGAAGATCAAATTCTCTGATGATGAAGATTTCCTGTTTTCCGTCTTCTGCGTGAATTTTTGTTTTTAGTTCCATATTTTGAGTTTAAGGGTTTTGGTGTTTGAGAGTGGGAGAGTAAGAGAGTAAGGGTTGTTGGGGATGATTACTCATTGCCCATTACTTATTACTTATGTTTTGATATGCTTTCATCACACTTTCAAGCTTATTGAATTTCTCATCCCACATTTTGCGGAATGGCTCTATAAAATCTGCTATTTCTTTCATTTTATTGGGATTAAGGTGGTAAATAATTTCACGGCCGTTCTGCTCCGATCTCAACAGTTCACACTCTGTAAGGATCTGAAGATGCTTGGAAACGGTAGGTCTTGCGGTATCGAAATTGGAAGCAATGGCTCCTGCAGTCATAGATTGTGCAGCCACCAGCATCAATATAGATCTTCTGGTAGGGTCTGCGATGGCCTGAAAAACATCTCTTCTTAAATTCATTGTGTAGTTATTTGACTACAAATATATGTGTAGTTATTTAACTACGCAAATTTTTTGAAAAATTATTATTCATAAAAGTTATTAGCTTTACTTCTCAAAACTACTTTTATTATAATCCATTATATTATTTACAGATAATATTTTATAGTAAAATAGGATTATTTGGAAACTAATATTAAAGAAAAAATCCTCACTTCTAAAAGTAAGGATAATATTATATAACTGAAAAATATTTTAAACTAACTTGTCAGATCAAGATATGGCTATTATATTATGTAACATAACTATTAAAAAAATCGAGTTGTCGATTATCAAAATATTTTTTAAGATCATTTATGAATTTTTCTCTAAAGTCAATATTCTCAATTTCTTGTCCAAATAAATTGAATTCTTCAATTTTAGGTTTTTCTACAATTAATAATGAATATTTATCAGGTCCTCTATATTGCTCTCTTAATTGCATTAATAATCTTCCTAAAGCATTTTGTCCTATATAAATTGAATGATCTTTATTAGGAATTGCTCCCCAATAATTATCCTTATTTGAATTTTCAACAATATTTAAATCTTTGGATGAATCTAAGATATATCCGAAAGTTATAAAGTGTTGAGCAAGTTTAATATTAAGGCACCATTTCATAACTTTTAGCTTTATATCATCCCAATCTTCTCTGCTATTTTTCTTGTTTGCATTACTAATCATTTTTACCTTCATTGGGCTCCTTTCAGAAATAATTTCTTTTTGTAACTCAATCAAATGAGGAAATCTACAACATTGATATAAAGCTTCAGTATTCAATATTTTAGTATTGTTAACTAATAAAGGGAATTTCATAGACATATTGGATAACTCACCATAACTATCATTATTTTTTTTAAAAATGATTGAGTTTGTAGGATCATATGCTCTGATATGTTCTATAGGAATATCATATTTTCCTTTTATTTCCATGTTCTTTTTTAGTATTCTATATAATTTCTTCTAAATAAAGGTGTCCATCCATGATGCCCATACCAAAAAATAAGAGGAGTATTATAAGGGGCATTTCTCCAAGTAAAAAATAAAGTTCCAAAGCCTAAACTATTTTCAAGTCTTAGTCCATATCCCAAGGGTCTTGCTCTGGCGTTATCTAGTAAACCTTCTGATCCATTGTAAATATCTATACAAATTTCTGAAATAATTTTTTCATATCGTTCTCTATTTTCTTTGCTGGAATATAATTTTTCTTCATCTGGTATATCATCAGGTCTATAATAGAAATCTTCTTCTTTATAATAATTTGATGTATTTAGTTTGTTTTTTATTTGATTTTCACACTCTTCAACCTTATCAGATTTATTTGATTCGCTTAAAATAAAAAAATTGAATTTACAATTATCTTCAAGGGTATTATCTATTTCCAAACCACTATTCCAAGAGTAATAAATGTTTAGAGAGTATTTTAATCCATGTCTTAATCTACTTATTACTTTATATATATTTTTTTTATGTAGACAAAAAAAACTTAAAAGAAGCTTAGCATCATTTTCTATAAAAACTTCTAAATTAGTTTTACCATCAACATTTTTTTCAAAGAAAAAACCTTTTGAAGTTTCGGTATTATTTGCTAAGCCTTTATAAAGTGTATCTCCTGTACATAAGACATCGTCAAAATATAAATAATATTTAGCTTTTATATTAAAGTGATTACTTAAATCAAAGTTAAAGTGCTCATCACAAACTTCATAAAGTAAATTTAATAAAATTTTTTGACTTTTTCCTTCAGGTTGATGATCTATTATTCTTACTTCCTCTAAGAAATCCTGTGGTGTAGCAAAATTATGTTTCTCATATAGAAATTCAATTCTATTTTTAATCAAAAGCTTGGCATTTTCTAAAGATAAATAGCGGTGCTTCATTAAATGTGTTGTTTCTTCTAGGATAAATTCTCGATCTTCTTCATGAAACTGATTTATCCATTCTTCAATGAGATCTTGAGACATTAATTCGTCTTCTATTCTATAGTCTTTTATTTGCTCAAAAAGATTTGATATTTTTGTTTTCATTTAATTTGTAGTTTGTTATAGTTATTTAGTTTTATTGTTTAAATATTTATTTCTTTTCTATCAACCTCTCCAATTTCTCAATCATCTCCTTCTGTTGCTCCAGCATACGCTCATAAAGTTCCACCATTTTATCAATAGGATTGAAAGTAGGCTGATAGCTATACAATGAATTACCCGTAGCATTATCATTGTTATTGACGGTATTAGAAATAATATTCACAGCCTGTTCCTCATCAAAATTCTCAATCGCCTCAGCTGGTACCTTCAAAATCTTCGCTACCTGTGCCAGAATATCAGATTCTACGGTTTCTTTCTGTTCTAAAAGAGAAACTTTCTTCTGGTTCCAGTCATCACCCAATTCAAAAGCTAAGGCTTCCTGTTTGATGCCCAGCATTTCACGGAAACGTTTTATATTTCTACCCTGATGTATTTTTTTATTTTGCATATCTGTGTCAATCATAATAACAAATATAAAGTTTTTACCGCTGAAAAAGAAGCCTGTTTCTAAAATAAATTATCTTCTAAAATAGCTGCTTTTCAGCATAAAATATCCTATTCATAACTGGTATAACCTGCCGGATATTTCTTGCTTTAATGAAAAACAACAAAATGAAAGAAATAGTTATTCGGGGCAAATATAAGATGGTGTCCATTAGGAACCTTACGGTTTCCCATAAAGCATTTGGAAGAGCCTATAGAAGATTGGTTTTCTTCCCGGAAATCCGGCTGACAGGGAAGTGGCTGCTGGAGTGTGGTTTTGAACCGGGAGATAAAGTACTGGTGACAGTTCGGAGGAATCAGATCACTTTAGAAAAGGAGATGATCTATAGAGAAGTGTAGATAATACAGATTTCCGGCTGATAGTGCTGAGGTTTGTTTTTTATAATCTCTCGCTGATTTTGGAGATTACGCAGATAAATAAAGGGAAGTGGCTGCTGGAGAGTGGTTTTGAACCGGGAGATAAAGTATTGGTGACAGTTCGGAGACATCAGATTATCTTAGAAAAGGAGATGAATTATGAAGAGGTATAAATAAGACAGGTTTCTGGCTGATATTGCTGAGACTTGTTTTTTTAATCTCTCGCAGATTTCGGAGATCAAGCAGATGATTGGGGATTACAATCTACGATATTTGCATAATCTGTGTGAGGCTTTTAATTAAATGCAAAGTTAAAGGTGTCTCAGTTTTTGAAAGAGCTACCCTGGAAAGGTAGTATACTGTAGACGCAAAGATAGGGACTTTATATTTTTAGGGAGCTGAGAGTGGGCAAGTGAACTTGCCTGATGAAGGTGAGTGGGTAGAGTTTCGGGGGGGGGGGGGGGGGGGCGCCGAGGGAGGTTAGGAAAAAAAAAATA